>MPNA01000044.1 GCA_002238785.1 bacterium OM1 bin76
CGAACACTCCGAGCAACCAAAGCGGTGTGTGGTGGCGCCTCGCGGTGAAGGGGCTTCCCCGTTTGAGGTTCCGGGACAAGGGGGGCCGCCTTGCCGCGGCGTTGGGATGCGGAGCCGAACTGGTGGAACTGCGAGTGGTTCGCACGCCTCTGCGGGTCGAGGTACATGCGGTGGTGAAACACCCCGAGGTGGACATGCCCGACGTAACACCTGTCCGCCCGGTGGGGGTGGATGTGGGTTTGAGGCACCGTCTGGTGCTGTCCGACGGTACGACCGTTCCGGCTCGCAAACCCGACCGTACCCGGATCAAACGAGCGCAGAGGAAACTGAGCAGAGCCAAAAAAGGCTCTGAGAGCAGGCGGAAGAAGGCCCGGGCGTTGGCGAAAGCGCACCGCAGAGAGAAAGAACGAGCCGTACAAGCCGACTTCCGTCTAGCGCACCGACTGGTTTCCACTTACGACGGGATAGCAGTAGAGCGTTTGAACGTGGCCGGAATGTTGAAATCGAAGATGTTCTCTAAGCAAATGTCAGACCAACGATGGTCTTCTTTCAACCAGGTGCTGGAATACAAAGCTGCGAAGGCTGGTATCCGACATGTGAGAGTGGACCCTCGGCACACAACCACTACCTGTTCCGTGTGCGGCCATCGCCAGGCGATGGCCCTCTCGGTCCGAGTGTTCACCTGCCGTCTGTGCGGACTGGAACTGGACAGAGATGTGAATGCCGCTAGGAACATAGGCGCCCGGGCTTTCGGCCCGGGGTCGGGCGGGGCTCTTCCCGACGCGATGCGCCGTACAAACCTCCGACGTAAGACCCGCGCTGTCTCAGGGCAACACGGCGCAGACGGACATCGCAGAACAGTATCGAAGGTTGACAGCAACGCTGTCAACCTTTCCTTATAAGTCCCTTTGCGATCTGCAGGTAAGGAGCAAGAAGTGAAGCTGGTATGTGAAGGTTGTGACTGGACCACCAACGCAGAGACCGCCTCTGAACTCCACGAGGCCATGATGAAGCACGGCGAGGGCAGGCACGCCAACCTCTTTGAAGGGAAGACCTCTGAGGAGTTGGAGGCGATGAAGAAATGATGAGGGCCCACATCTATCGGATGATCGCTGCTCAGAACTGATCCACGACAATAGGTTCGGCAAAGGGTTGCAGCGTGTTGATTGCTCCGCAGGCAGGAGGCCGGCGCGTGACTAGATTATGTAGATCGATCTTTGACAGGAAGGAGCAGCGAAATGCCTAAGGCGCTCGTAGGAGGAAGGGTGATTGACGGCACGGGAAGGGACCCGATTGATGATGCGGTGGTATTGATAGACGGGGATCGAATCGACGCGGTGTTCCGTAGGGGAGAGATGGATCTGGCCGACGGCACCGAGGTTGTGGACATAACCGGCTCCACAGTGATGCCGGGGCTGATCGACTGCCACGTTCATGTGGGGGTGCTTGCCGACAATTCGTTCCTGCAGGTGGAGGATCCCACCGGTCTTGCCGACCTGTTCATGACCACTTTGCTGTCTCATGGAGTGACCACCGTCCGGGACACAGGCAACTTTGACCCTGATGAGGTGTTTCGCACCTTCAAGGAAGGCAAGGCGAACTGGCCACGTTTCTTCGGCGCCGGAACAATCCTGGACGGACCCGCCGATCCCCCTGCGCCGTGGCGGTGGCTGGCGATCATTGACGACGAGGATTCGGCCCGTCGGGAAGCCTCGAAACTGATCGACGCCGGCATGGACTTTCTCAAGGTATATGTGTGGGCCACCCTTCCGGTGCTGCGTGCCGTGGTTTCCGAAGCTCATCGTCGGGGAGTGCGGGTTGCCGCCCACGTGGGACACATGGTCACGGTCAAGGAAGCAGTGCAGGTTGGGGTGGACGCCTTGGAGCATGTGAGGATCGGCCGGGAGTTGGTATCGGAGGATCGGATGGATGAACTCAATGGGCTGACCGGCCGGATACTTGACCCGCTGGTGGGTTGGCAGCCGTGGCGGTTCGTGGATCCCCATTCGGGCCTAGCCGACGACCTGATCTCGCTCATGGCTGAGAAGGGCACCTACATAACGCCTACTCTTACCCTTTCCCAGGCCATTCTGCTGGGCAACACCCCCGAGGCGGTCAACCCCGCAGGACTGGACGAGATGCCGGGTGCGGTCCAAGAGCAATGGACCCAGTATGCCTATCCCTTCGATTACAGCGACACCGACTGGGAGGCTGCGCCGGTTGAACTGCGCAACCAGATGGCCTTCATCGGAAGGGCACAAGAGAGCGGGGTCAATGTGACGGCCGGAACCGACCTCACCAACCCGTTCGTGGTGCCCGGGCACAGCATGCACGAAGAACTTCGTCTCTTGGTGGAAGGCTGCGGGTTCTCACCCATGGATGCCATCGTGGCCGCCACCAGCCGCGCGGCCGATCTCTTGGGCGAGGGCGACGACCTTGGCTCGGTGGAGAAACGCAAACTGGCCGACCTGGTTGTGCTGGATGGTGACCCGCTGGAAGACATACGCAACACCCAACAGATCACCGCGGTGTACAAGGGGGGTCAACCGGTAACTGGTTGATCTAGCGAGGAACGAACCGTATCCGGGCGCCTGCCGCGGCACTCGGATCCAGATCTAAGCCTTCTGGTGTCTGCGAGTAGAGGATGCCGTTGGCTGAGAGCACCGCGGCGGTGGTAATGAGATCGGAGGTGGCGAGGAGGAGCCGGTAGGGGCCCATTCCCAGCTCTTCCAGTTCGTCAGCGACCGGACCCGCCGCGGTGGGCTCCAGCAAACGCAGGCGGAATGACCCCAACCGGTAGCTGAGACTATTGACGTTCCTGTCTTTTGACGGTGCGTCGGGGGTCTCCGCCTGCAGACCCAGGGCTGTTTGGTATATCTGACGGGTCGCCTTCAAGTCATCCACAACCAGATCGACTCCGGCTACCCCGGTCGCTGCGCAGGCATGTTCGCCGGGCGGATCCCAGGAGAGCAGATCCGACTCGGGTGTGACCCAGTCGATCAGGTAGGGCCAGGATCTGCGCCACGGTGAACCGCCAGGTACCACCAGTCGCCACTCCAGCCGCCTTCCATCCGGCCGGATCCGATCCATTTCGAACGGTCCGTCCGCTCCAATCCCCAGCGTCTGGAACCCATCGGCTTGATCCTGGAGAGCGGCGCCGGCCAGTACGTATCCGACCAATCCCGAAGAGTTGTCCAGGAAATGGAGCAAATCGGCGCCGAACGGTCCACGCTCTCGTGCCTTATCCGGGTACTCCACCGACAGCAACTCCAGGTAGTCGAGGCCGAATCGCACGATGGCGTTGCGCGTGCCCAGTGACGGGTGACGTCCCCCTGCCGTGACCTCCAACCCCAATTGCCGGAAAGCGGCCATTCCTTCATCAAGATCGGGAATCCCGATAACCGCGTGGTCGAAGCGTTGGATCATGGATGGGTCCCTATCCCACCAGGGCCGGGAGCACCTCGTTCGTGACTCTTTGGAATTGGTGGGCTTCGTCATAGCCGGCGAGCCGGAGAGTGATGGTCGTGGCCCCGGCATCGGCGAACTCGCTGATTCGTTCTATGCACTCGTCGGGATTGCCGATCGCCACCCACCTGTCGAGGAACCCTCGGTCGTAGTCGGTGTAGTAATAGTCACGCATGTAGGCGGCCACTTCCTCCATACCCCGATGAGGATCCTCGGTGACATGGATGTTGTAGTAAAGGGAAGCCTCGAAGTCATTCCCCCTCGGGTGGCCCTCCTCGTGGCGGTACCGTTTGATGGTCGCCAGATTGGCGGCCAAGCTTTGGGGCGTGTTGGCGGTGGTCATCCACCCATCACCCAGCCGGGCGATCCGTCGCAGAATCCGCTTGGCCAACTTGGGGTAGGCGGGGTTGGCGTGGCCGGTGATCCAGATGGGAACCGGCTGCTGGACTGGTCGGGGCAGCACCGTTACATCCTCAAAGCGGTTGTATTCTCCCTCATAAGAGGCGTTTTCGGTCTGTGACACCAAGCGCAGTATCTCGATGGCTTCCTCCATCCGGCGGCTTCTTGTGGACGGGTCGATCCCGAAAGCCGCGAATTCCTCTTCGAACATTCCTCCACCCGCTTCTCTTTGGCCCTGACAGGCCACGAAGATGGAACGCCCTCCGCTCACGAAGTCAAAGCTGAGCCACTGGTAGGCCATCAGCAACGCATCGCGCAGCGGCGTGCTGGCCATGCAGCCGACTCCCAGTTTCACCCGCTCGGTGACAGAGGCCAATGCCCCGAGCGCCACGAAGACATCGAGCCTGGGTTTGGCAAAGATCGAGTCGCCCAGCCACACCGAGTCCCACACCTGGGCCTGGTCGGCCTGCCGGGCCAGACTGGTCATCTCTTCGATAGTCGACATTCCCAGCAGGACGCTGCGGTTCGACAGCGTGAGACCGTATTTCGCTCGGCTCATACTGGTGACCTACCGGCCAACAGTTTGATCCATCAGTTTCCAGAGGGCAATCGACCAGGATGCATTAAGCCACTCGTACAGCTCTTCGGAGCGATCTTCAACATTCTCATCGTATGTGAAAGTGAACGCGTCCCGCGAAGTCTCAACAAAGGAGTTCTCATGGGAGGACGCTTCTTCGTCTGGAATTCTGATGTCGCCGAACGAGGTAATCGCCATTACACCAGTCCGACGGCTTCCCACATGGTGGATCGATATGACGAAGCGTAACTGGTGCCCGTCTACCTTGACTTTCAGCATCCTCCACCAGGGCTTGGACAGATCGGCATAGTGTTCTGCCTGTTTGGCTGTCTCTATGATCTGATGGCGCCACCACGTTGAACTCGGGTCGTCTGGAGTTGCTCCTGCTGTCCATGCGGTAAGCATCTGCTGGTCGAAGGTGTTCCTCAAATGCTCCTCTTCATCTTCTAACCATGCGACTATACGTCCGTATAGTTGCTGTGCCCGTAGTTGGGCTGCCACTTCCTTCTGTTCTGCCTCTTGATGGCGCTTCCTCTCCAAACGTTGGTGGAAGGCTCGAGCTACCTCTCGGGCGGTTTGCGGAATAGGCCCGGGAATCGGTTCCTCCAATTCGCGACGGATTGATCGCATTGCCAACTTTGCGAAGAGTCTTCCCAGAGGAGTTAAGTCCCCGTCGTTGGCTCTGTCCAGTTTCTCCAGATAGTCACCTCGATTGCTGCGGTCCACCACTAAGGGCGGATAGCGGTGCCTCTCAAGTGACAGCTGGGTCAAAGCCCTTGCCACCCGACCATTGCCGTCTTGGAAGGGATGGATCTGGACGAACCTATGGTGCAGCCATGCCGCCGACACGATGGGATGAACGTCGCCCATTCCGTTGTACCACTCGACCAGTCTTTCCATCTCCCCATTTATTTGCTCCGGTGGAGCGAACTCCAACAAGGTGCCGTCGTCTAGGCGGACATTGTTTGCCAGGGTCTTGTATTTTCCGTGAGTAAGCCTGGCCCGCAGAGGTCTCCCTAGGGCATCGGTGGCATCGTAGAAGGTCTGAGCTCGAGTGATCAGGGCGTGTAGCTCCTTTATGAAGGAGGTGGTGAGGGGAAAGTCTTGCCGAACATATTCTGTTACCATGTTCAGCCCCTCCAGTTGGGCCTCGATCATGTCCAGTACCGCTTCTGATAGTTTCCCTCCCTCACGCGCGATGACCGCTTTGGTCAGTCCATCTGCTACGAGCGTTTGGGTAACCCCCCAATCGACTTCATATAGACGTTCGATTATGCCGGTTTCGATAGCATGTCGTCGCAGCGTTCGCTTCCTTAGAGAACTCTTATAGGCTTGATCTAGGGAAGCTGCAAAATCCCTCCATGAATGGTGGAGGCGGTTCAACGCCGCAAGGTCACCTCTCAGGTTGTGTGTAACTTCCGGGTCCAGAGATTTGATCGGGTGCCATCTTTTGTCCATGAAGCCACCACGCTAGTGGATTTGGAGCAAAAGACAGATATGTATTGGCAGGCTCGACCCAAGGAGACACCCCTACCCCCGATGCTCTCGTGGTGATTCCCCACAACGAGCATCCTGCCATCATCAACGGCACAATGACGCCTGCTGCCGTATAGTCGCTGGCGGCGAGCGAGGGTCCCATGAGGTAGAGCCAGATCAGGACCGTGATCATGGTCCAGAAAGCGAAGGCAATTCGTTACCGGAGCGTAGGTGCCCATCTGCGGTTTTGGTCGCGGGTACCTACGCTACCAAACCGGATGATCCGGATGTCGTTGTCGAACGAAGTCTGCCGCTCTCGGTCCCACCACCGGCAGTAGAAGGGCAACCCGGTTCAAACATCCTGTGATGAATCTGGTTCTTTGCCCGGGGCTGTTCATGCCTTTCCCAGGGGCTCGTGAGGATGCTTTCAGAGGTAGCTGTAGAAACCTCGTCCGCTTTTGCGGCCCGTCCATCCTGCTTCCACCAGGCGGGCAAGGAGAGGCGGGGGAGCGGATGCGGGATCCCGGAACTCGTCGTAGAGGACTTTGCCGATCTCATAGATGGTGTCAAGGCCTATGAAGTCGGCCAACTGGAAGGGTCCCATCGGATGGTTCAATCCCAATTTGACGGCGCTGTCGATGTCCTCGCGGGTGGCGACGCCCGCCTCGAGCATCCGGATCGCCGACATCAGAAACGGGACCACCAAGCCGTTGACTACGAAGCCCGCCTGGTCGCGGCACAGCACCACGCTCTTGCCGAGATTGACGGAGACGAAGTCGTTGACGATCTTGAGCGTGTCCTCCGACGTGGTAATCGCTGGGATGACCTCCACCAGTTTCATGACCGGGGCGGGATTGAAGAAATGGATTCCCACCACGTTCTCCGGACGGGTAGTGGCAGCGCCCAACCGGGCGATGGGGATCGAGGACGTGTTGGAAGCCAGGATCGTATTGGGGTCCTCGACCAACTGGTCCAGGCGTTCGAAGATGCTCAGCTTGAGGGAGATGACCTCCGCCACCGCCTCTATCACCAATTGGCTTGCCGAGAGACTCTCCAAATCGTCGCTCACCGTCACATTGGCGAGGGTGCTCTCCTGGTTCTCAGCCGTCATCTTCCCTCTCGCCACCGCCTTCCCGGTGGAGCTGACGATGCGCTGATAGGCGGCCTCGGCGCGGGCCATGTCGGCTTCCACCACGGTGACCGTACTTCCGGCCCGTGCGCAAACCTCGGCGATGCCCGAGCCCATCAGCCCACCTCCGACCACCCCGACTCTTGTGATGTCCATATCCTTCTCTCGATCTAGGTTTGTTGACTTGCCTTACGGATTCCCTTCAGGAGGGAGAACCATTAGGGTTCTTTCCGAAAAACAGGGCGTCCTGTTCCCGCCTTAGAAAGGTGATGGTAAACGACTCGTCCAGGGCCACATCCGCGTAGGTGAGCGGAGTGCCGGCTTCCAGGTCGTTGACGATGCGGGCGCCGCTCGCCAAGCCGAGTGGCAACAGGTGCTCGCGCCGGGCCACATCAGCTGTTTCGATCACTCCGTAGACACAGAACCCGCCGATCCCGTCGATCTTCTCGCCGCTTCGAAGCCGTTTCTTGGCGATGGTCACCGTCTCCGCCGACGGCGATCGGTCGGTGGCCAGGGTGGTCTCCCCGTGGATGACCGCCTTGGCTATGGAGACCGGGGTCTCCAGGCTGGTGAGATGATAGGGCCGGAACAGAGCCCAATAGGGCCCGGCTCCCACTTTGAGGTATACCAGGTCGCGTGCCAGTTTGGGATGGTCGGTGGTGAACACCACGAATACCCCGGGCGCCACCCCCCGTCCGTAGTCCACCCGGTTGCGGCCCGAGAAGATTCCGCCGTCGTCGCGCGGTATGTAGGTGGAGGCGAGGGTGTCGTGAGTCACTTCCGGACCGTGCATCCCCCGCTTGTCGGGCAGGTAACCGAGAGCGTTGGAGATGGTGGTCATCTCCATCATGGTCTTGCTGCCGTCTACAAACGAGGAGAGCATCTTGGGGTTCATCTTCTGGCGGTGAGCGGTGTCGGCGACCGTGTGGGGGTTGGCGGTGGGAATCAACGGATTGTTCTTCCCCTTTCCCACGCTGACCACGTCGTATCCCAGACAGGTGGCGAATTCGTACAACTCGGAGATGGCGCCCGGCTCGTCGCCTCCCGACAGCGAGTAGACCACCCCGGCTTCCCTGGCCCGTTGGCGAAGGAGTGCTCCGACGGTGGCGTCCGCCTCCACATTCATCTGCATCATGTGTTTTCCGGCCTCGATCGCCTGGAGAGCCACCCGTGCGCCCATTTCCGACACCCCGGTGGCCTCCACGGTCACGTCGATGGGCGGTGCGCTGGCCAGGGCGGCATTGGTGGTGTAGACCCGCTTGCCACCTGCGATGGCCTCCGATGCGCGGTCCAGGTCATCGGTTCGGATGATGTCCCGTTCCTCCAACCCGGCGGAGCGGTAGATGGCCGCCGAGCGACCGCTTCCCGTGTCCACGATCACGCAGGCTTCCATCCCTTCCATCCGTTCCATGGTGATCGCCAGTCCCTCACCCATCTGCCCGGCGCCCACGATTCCCACCCTGATGGGTTGACCGGTGGCCTGCCGGGAACGAAGGGCGGAACTGA
Organism: bacterium OM1 bin76; assembly: GCA_002238785.1. Taxonomy (GTDB): domain Bacteria; phylum Actinomycetota; class Acidimicrobiia; order Spongiisociales; family ZC4RG35; genus Bin76. The sequence goes on from MPNA01000044.1 coordinate 8,553, forward strand.
GAGTCACTTGACCGTCACCCTGGAAGCCTGCTCTGGGGTGGTGTCGGGTTGGTTTTGGCCGGGCTCATCGTGAACGAGGACCCCCGGGTTGAGAATCCCTTTCGGGTCCAGATGCTGCTTTGCCCGGGCCAGGACATCACCGAACAGCCCGGGCCGCTGCTTCGAGTACCAAGGTTGGTGATCGCGTCCGACTGCGTGGTGATGAGTGATCGTCCCGCCGTGGTCGATCACCGCGTCGGATACGGCCCGTTTCACCTCCCACCATTGCTTGAGCATGGAGTTGGGATCCGTGGCGCAATGGAAGGCAAAGTAAGGGGCTGGGCCATCTGGGTAAGAGTGACTGAATCGGCAGGATACGGCTCCCTCGTTGCCGGTCACCTCCCGGATGGCGCGAATGGTGGTCTCCCTGACGTTGTGGTAGAAGGTCTCGAACCGGTCCCATGTGATGGCCGATTCAAAGGTGTCGGAGATGATGCCGAGAGGCGTGAGGATCTCCCGGTTGTAGGGCATCTTGATGAAGGCGTCACGCCAGGCGCCAACCGCTCCCCGTAAATGGGCGTCGGGGTTGGCTCGCCAGTCCACGTCGGGAGATCCCCCGTGATCCAGGGCGCACTCCTCGGCCCGGTCCATCCAAGGGCCCACTGGGTGGTCGGCCGACTCGAAGGAGACCACCAGCAGGGTGAACGAACCGTCTCCAGCCCCGTTGGCCTGTAATTCAACCCCGTCCACTATTCGCACGTTGGCTGGGAAGAGCCCTGCCTGGGAAATCGCTCGCACGGCCCCGGCGGCTTGAATGAAGTCAGGGAACCGGAAACCCGCGGTGGCTTTGAACCTGACCCTGCCTTGCAGGCGCACCCAGGCCTGGGTGATTATCCCCAGGGCTCCCTCAGAGCCGATCATGAGGCGGTCCGGGCTGGGACCGGCCCCCGAACCCGGCAGGCGCCGCGACTCCATCCTCCCCGCTGGGGTAACCATGGATACGCTTTCCACCAGATCGTCAATGTGGGTGTACAGAGTTGCGAAATGACCGCCGGACCGAGTGGCGATCCATCCGCCCAAAGTAGCCAACCGGAAAGACTGGGGAAAGTGCCGCAGCGTCATTCCGTGCGGCTTCAATCCGGCCTCCAGTTCCGGCCCGCGGGCGCCGCCCTGTATCAGCGCCGCTCGGGAAACCCGGTCGACCTCCAACACTCGGTTCATCCGGGTCATGTCCAGGACGATGGTTGCGGTGTACTCGTCCCCAATATCGGGGGTCACACCTCCAACCACGGACGACCCACCGCCGAATGGAATCAGTGCCGCTCCCGCATCACCCGCCCATTCCAGTATGGCCGCAATGTCGGATTCGTCTCTCGGATAGGCCACGACGTCAGGGGCGTGGGCAAAGTCCGCCTGGAAAACCCGGATTGAGTCCGGTTGCGACTGCCCAAAGCTATGCAGAACCCGCTCGTAGGGTTCCTGGGTACATATAGAGGCGATACCGGCGGGCGGCTGCAATCGGGCAACGGGAAGGATGATCTCCTCGATGGCGGGAATCCTTCCGTTTCCGGCGCCCCTGATGCCGAATTCCCCGGAAAGGGTGGAGAGCAAGGCATCCCGGTCACGGGGAGACAACCCCTCTCCCTCGTACCCCCATCCCCAGTATTTGAGCCGCTTTTTCATGGGGTCCGACCTTCCGCTGGTGATCCGGCACCGCAATCTAGCCTACCGAGCGGGCCGTGTTTCCTAATACCCCTGCCGTTGGCTTGGGGTGATGCTTCCACCGGATTCGGTGAACGGTAACCTTTTGCCCCTATGGAATACGATGTCGCCGCAGTCGAGGCAAAGTGGCAGGACCTGTGGGAGCGGGAGAAGGTCTTCTACACCACCGAAGACACCCAGCGACCCAAGTACTACAACCTGCAGATGTACCCCTACCCGTCGGGAGACCTGCACATGGGGCACCTTCGCAACTACACCTATGTGGATCTTCTCACCCGCTACCGCAGGATGCAGGGCTACAACGTGCTGTCTCCAATGGGATGGGACTCCTTTGGGCTTCCCGCCGAGAATGCTGCCATCGCAACCGGCATCCATCCCCGCGAGTTCACCGAGCGTCAGATCGTCAGGATGAAGTCGCAACTTCGAAGGCTGGGGGCTGTCTACGACTGGAGTCGGGAACTGGCCTGTCACACTCCCGAGTACTACAAGTGGGACCAGTGGCTGTTCCTCAAACTGTACGAGCAAGGATTGGCTTACAAGTCTCGCTCCGCTGTGAACTGGTGCGAGCAGGATCAAACCGTGCTGGCAAACGAGCAGGTAGTGAATGGTGCCTGTGAACGATGCAACTCCCCGGTGACCCGCCGTGACCTTTCGCAATGGCATTTCCGCATCACGGAGTACGCTGATCGGCTCCTCGAAGACTTGGAGGGTCTGGACTGGCCGGAGCGGGTCAAGACCATGCAGGAGAACTGGATCGGGCGCTCGGAGGGGTGCGACTTCAAGATCCAGGTGGCCGACGGGGAGGGGGAGTTCGAGGTCTATACCACCCGGCCGGACACCATCTACGGGATGACCTTTGCGGTGCTGGCGCCAGAGCACCCGCTGGTGGAGAAGTTGGTGGCCGGTACCGACTATGAAGAGAGTATCCGGGCCTATGTGGAGCGGGTGTCCGCAGCCAGCGAGTTGGAGAGGATGTCGACCGGTGAGAAGTCGGGTATCTTCATCGGTCGGCACTGTGTCAACCCGGTCAACGGCAAACGGGCGCCTCTTTATATAGCTGACTACGTCCTGATGGGATACGGGACCGGGGCGATCATGGGCGTGCCCGGGGAAGATCAGCGGGACTGGGACTTCGCCACCCAGCGAGGTCTGGAGATCATCCGCACTGTGGAGCCTCCCGCCGGGTTCGAAGGGGAGGCCTATACGGGTGAGGGGGTATCCATCAACTCGGAGTTCCTGGACGGCCTGCCGACGCCCGCCGCCAAAAGGAGGATCATCGGTTGGCTGGAGAAGCGGGGCATCGGCCGCCGGGCCGTCAAATACCGACTCCACGACTGGTTGGTTTCCCGGCAGCGCTACTGGGGATGCCCCATTCCCATGGTCAACTGCGATTCGTGCGGCCTGGTGCCGGTGCCGGAGGAGGACCTGCCGGTGATCCACCCCGACGTGGAGGACTATCGGCCCAAGGGCCAATCCCCCCTTGCCCTCGCCACCGATTGGGTGGAGGTCGACTGTCCCCGGTGCGGTGCCCCGGGCAGGCGGGAGACCGACACCATGGACACCTTTGTGGATTCATCGTGGTATTTCCTGCGCTATTGCGACTCTCACAACTCGGAGCGGATTTTCGACGATGACAAAGTCAATTACTGGATGGCCGTGGACCAGTACATCGGGGGAGTGGAGCACGCGGTCCTGCATCTTCTTTACGCTCGCTTCATCACCAAGGTCCTCTACGACATGGGCTACAGCCCCGCCGAGGAACCCTTCACCCGCCTATTCACCCAGGGAATGCTGGTCAAGGACGGCGCCAAGATGTCGAAGTCAAAAGGCAACGTCGTTACTCCCGAGCCCTATTACGAGCGGTACGGCGCTGATGCGATCCGTCTTTACGAGTTGTTCATCGGGCCCCCCACCGACGACGCGGTGTGGATTGACGGGGGAGTGGAGGGAACGGCCCGCTTTCTGGATCGGGTCTGGCGTCTGGGTATGGGCGAGGTCGGATCGCTTGCCGACCGGGAGGAGAATCGGCAGGACAAGGCCATCCTGGGGGTGACGCACCGGGCTCTGCGCAAGGTCACGTCCGACATCGACCGCTTCCATTTCAACACGGTCGTCTCCACCCTGATGGCGCTGATCAATGAGGTGATCGCCTACCTGAGAGGGGGTGGGCAAACTGCGACCTTCCGGGAGGTGTACCGGTTACTGCTGTTGATGTTGGGTCCCTTGGCGCCCCATGTCGCCCACGAACTGTGGGAACGCTTGGGGTACGGGGGAATCCTGGCCACCCAGGAGTGGCCCGTGTGGGACGAGGAGACCGCCCGGGAGGAGACCGTTGTGATGGTTCTGCAAGTCAACGGCAAGGTACGGGACCGGGTCGAGGTGCCAGCGGACATCGACGAAGCTACCGCGGAGCAGCATGCCCTGCGTTCTCACCGGATGCAACGCTGGCTGGAGGGGGGGAAGGTCACCCGGGTGATAGTCCGTGCTCCCCGAATCGTCAACGTGGTGGTCAAGTAGCCGCTGCTGGGAACGGCCTGGTGGCTGGGCCGGCGCCAGGGATCCTGAGTCGTCGTCACACCGAGGCTGTGGCAGTCTGGCCAAGTGTCGGCGCTCGCCATAACCGAAGGGCCTCGATGGTGAATACCACTGGCACCAATTTAGAGTCCTCCACCGGTTGGGGGTTGTGATTACAACTCCGTATGAAAACGGAGACAACACCTCAACTGGTTGATTTCCCTACCCGCGCGGCCTCTAATAACTCTAGGCCGGCTATGGCTTGGGTCGGTGACTTGCGAATGACACACGACCACGTCACGGCGAGAGGGTCGTCAGCACCCCAACGTTTCAGTTCGCTGACTTTTCTCACATTCGCAAGAAACCCCCGCTCTCCACTGGTATTCAGGGTGGGAGTGTTCCCATAGTTGGACATGGAGAGGACATACTGGGTGCTCGCCGCCCTTCTTTTGATCACCGCGATGGGGGCAGGGGTCTTCTTCGGACTGTGGAGGCCGCGGCCACCCAAGGTGAGTTCGGCTGAGGAGGGGGTGGTCTCGCTGGAGCCGACCGAGCTAGACAAGGGGGGTGCTTCTGGAGAGGAGCGGATGGTGGTGCATGTATCCGGAAGGGTGCTGAAGCCGGGGTTGGTGTGGGTGCATGCCGATGCACGGGTGGGAGATGTGATCATGGCGGCAGGGGGCGCCCTATCGGATGCCCGGCTGGGAGATATCAACCTGGCGGCGCCGGTGGTGGACGGGGGCCAGGTGATGGTGCCCGGACCTCGCGCCGGGTCGGCGACCGGGGACGGAGGAGACCAGATTGGTCCGGCAACAGATGATCGGGTGAACATCAACCAGGCCACCTCGCAGGAGTTGGAGAGGGTACCCGGTCTGGGACCGGTATTGGCCCGGAGGATCGTTGACTACCGGGACGCCAACGGGCTGTTCAATGTGGTCGAAGACCTGCTGGATGTCTCCGGAATTGGCGAAAAGAAGCTGGCAGGGCTCAGGGACTACGTCGCAGTTCCCTGATGGAGGCGGACCGGGCGGAATCTGGGGTAGAACCGGGCTGGCGTTCGGCTGTGCCCGGGTGGAGCGAGGCTCGTTTTCCGGTGGTGGCGGCCCTCGTTTGGTGCGGGGCCCTGATTGGGAGAGACTGGTGGGGATTCGGAACCGTGCTGGTGCTGGGCGCAGTAGTGGTCATCGTCAAGCGGGGCGGGATGATCATAGTGATGGCGGCTGCATTGGTGGCCGGTGCACTGGCAGGGTGGGGGTCTGCGCATAGGGATACCGCGGTGCTTTCTGCGCCGGTGGTCGAGGGAGATGTCGCCATCCGGGCGGTGGCCCGCACCGATCCCCGCAAGGATGCTGACAGCTTTTGGTTGCTTGCCCGACCCCTTGCCTATCGAGCGAGCGGTGATCAGGATTGGATCGAGTGGTTGGGTCCGGTAATAAAAATGGAGACGCCTGACGCCGGTGAACTGGCGGCGGGCGAGGTCTTCGAGGCATCGGGGCACTTGGCGAAGCCCGGCGGGCGTTGGAGTACCTCCGTCTATGCGGCTCGCATGTGGAGCGGGCCTGTGGTCCCTGTGCACGGTGCCCGAGGTTGGCTGGTGGGGACCGGCAACGCCTTGAGAAGGCGCGTGATAGAGAATCTTCGTTCAGGGCCTGGGGACGGACGGGCGCTTGTTGCGGGTTTCCTGGTTGGGGACACCTCTGGGCTTTCGCCCACCTACACGGCGCACCTTCGGCGGGCCGGGCTCAGTCACTTCGTGGCAGTTTCTGGAGGGAATGTGGCTCTCTTTCTCGGTGCGTTGTGGATTCTGATGTGGCCGCTGGCCGGCCGCCCAATGATTCGCGCTCTGGTGGGATTTGTCGCCTTGGGGGTGTTCATGGTCGTCACCCGATGGGAACCCTCGGTGGTTCGGGCCGGCCTGCTGGCTGCCCTGGTGCTGGGCGCCCAGGGAATGGGTTTTCCTTTGAGCAGTTGGGCGGCGTTGGGTGGGGCGGTCACCGTGGCGTTGCTGGTATCCGGAGAGTTGGCTCTCAGCGTGGGATTCGCCCTGTCGGTGGCGGCCACGTTGGGGGTGATGGTTGGGATGCGGATTCCGGTGAGGCGCCGACCGCGTTGGATCTGGCAGACACTGCTAACAGCCATTGCCGCCCAGGTGACTGTAGCTCCGATACTGTTGTGGGTCTTCGGGTCGGTCCCGCTTCTGTCTCCGGTGGCCAATCTGGCTGCTGGACCCTTGGTGGCCGTTTCCACGAGTTTGGGTGGCATTGGAACCTTGACCGGTTGGCAACCGTTGGTGTGGCTGGCCGCCTGGACCGCCGAGGGTGTCCTGGCTGTGGCAGGATTCCTCTCGCCGTTGCCCCAGTTGGGGTGGTTCGGGGCCGGGGCGGCCCTGATGGTGGGATGTGCCGCCCGGCGATGGCCGGTGGTAGGTCTGCCGATGTTGGCCGTTGGAGGGGGTTGGCTTGTGGTCCTTTCGATGTTTCCCGGTCTTGTTCCCTTCGTTGGCTCGGAATCGGTGAGGGCTCCGGCGGTGGTGTTCCTGGACGTGGGCCAGGGAGATTCCACTCTGGTGTTGGGAACCGGTGTGACCGTGTTGATAGATGGAGGTCCCGATCCGGCGAGGCTTGTGGAGAAACTGCAGAAGTACCGGGTGCGGGAGGTCCATCTGGTGGTGATTACCCATCCCCACGCCGATCATGTACGGGGCTTGGAGGGGGTGGTGGGTGCCCTGCCGGTGGGAGCGGTGTGGGATGCTTCTCATCCCCATGAGACACCTGCTCATCGGATGCTCAGGGAGCGGATCGCCGAGGAGGGCATTTCGGTGTACCGACCTGTTCCGGGGCAGGGTCTGCGGATTGCCGAGTTGGGAGTGGAGGTGTTGGGGCCCCTGCGTCGCTATAAACACATCAACGACCAGTCAATCGTCCTCATGCTCGATGTGGCGGGCACCACCTTCCTGCTGGCCGCCGACATCCAAGAGGTGGCTCAGGCCGAACTGGGCGCCGTCCGCCCGGATGTGCTCAAAGTACCCCACCAGGGCGCCGCCACTTCGGATCCCAGTTGGTTGAAGGAAAACGCCGGGCGGCTTGCGATTATCAGTGTGGGTCCCAATGACTATGGACATCCCGTCCGGTGGGTCGAGGAGGTATTGGTGGAGGGTGGGGCTCGGGTGGTGCGCACCGATCAGCATGGCGACGTGGTTGTGAACCTGCCCATCGGGGACGGCGCCAATGGGTGATGACGCCATCTCCTAGGGATTGCCCAGCGGGCGACGCGCCAGAAGCAGACCCCCACCGGCTTGAAAAGCGCGTAACAGCCGCGGCGAGGTTGGGAAACATTTCCCCTTCTGGTGGTTGACTAACCCCCGGTCGTTGGTACAAACTGAAAACCAGCTACCAAACATCCCACCGGCCAGGAAACCAAGAGCTCAACCCCGACCGGAACAACCCAACCAAACAAAACCACGCCCCCTACCGGGACGCGGGAGTTTCGCGAACAACAACGGACAGGAGGTGGCGGGGGACGGGCCCAACGGAGACCCCGCCACCGCTCGAATTTCGCGACTTAGCAACTGGTTATCGCGAATTAGTGGTTGCAATGTCGATTCATCTTGAACTGTTGCTCATGGCAGCTTGGCCGGGTCCAGTGGTTGTGGGTTACTAGCGTGGGGAATGTGAGTGAGGTGCTGGCGTTGGTGATTCCGGATCGTGGGGGTCCGGGAGAACGGGAGGAGGCATTGGGCGCTGCGCGGCGGCATTTGCGTCGTGTTGGAGTGGATGCTGATCAGATTGTCAGGATTGATGTGCCGTCATCGCGGGGTGCGGGAGCGACGCCGCCGGGGGGACCCGACCAGCACAGTGTCTTTAGGTCGGAGTTGATCGGCATCGTGCCCCTGCTCCAGTCGAACAGCCTCTTTGGGCAAAAGCAGGGACTACTCCTGGTGGATGCGAACTTCCTGCTGGCTGCCGAGACCCAGGCACTGGTCAAGCTCCTTCCTGCTATCGATCCATCGGCGGCAGCGGTGGCCATCGTAGCCCAGCGTTCCCTCCCTGCCCCTTTGGGGAAGAAGGTGAGAGAGATTGGCAAGGTGGAATCGGTTCGTCCGCTCTGGGAGAACCAGATTCACGGCTGGTTGATTGGACAACTCAAGGAAAAAGGTATACGAATGGGTTACAAGGCCCGGGCCGCCCTGGTGCAACGATTTGGCACCGACCGCGCTGCTTTGAGACGGGCCTTGGAACAACTGCAGGGAGAGAACCGTCCCATAAATGCCGAGATGATTGTGGAACGGTTTCGTAACCGCCCGGACCAGCCGGTGTTTCGCATTCTGGATGAGATTCTGGCCGGAAACTCGGGTGGGGCACTGCGGCGACTGGGAGACTATCTAGCCAATGCCCGTTCCTCGGACGGCCGTCCCTACATTCTGTTGGCCACTTTGGAATCCGACCTGAGGCTCCGCCTAATGGCGTCCCAGGCCCGTGACAGGGAGCATTTTCGGGAGATGGAAGAAGCGGGTTCCTTTTCCCGGATGCTGGAGTCAGCCCCCGGTCCAATCGATCAGAAGTCAGAGAGCAAGCTGCGGTCGAAGGCCAACGGCCGGGTTCGTTCCAGCCAACGCCGCCTCAACAGGATCTGGAGCCAAAGGAAGCCGTTCAGTTCGGTGAGCAGGCCAGAGCAGGTCCAAACAGCGCAAAAAGCCCTCTCACTGGTTGTCCGGGCTGACCGGACTCTGAAGCTCTTCCCAACGCCCCTTCACCAACCTGTCTTGGAGAGAACCGTCTCCGAATTGAGTACGGCCTACCAGGGCTTTGCCACGGCGGCCAGGAGATCTAGAAGATAGGTCCGATTCCGGACTAAGCTGCCTCGCCTATAGGGCCGAAGCGACCTCGCGGAACAGTCGAGACTTGAGCCGGGCCGCTTTGTTGGCGTGGATGACGCCCTTGGAACAAGCCGAGTCGATGCGCCTTTGCGCCAAGCGAAGCTTGAGATCGGTGTCGGGATCGCCGGATTCCGCCGCCTCCAGTGCGGACTTGATCCGAGTCTTCATCTCCGAACGGATGCTCTTGTTCGCCAAACGGCGACGCTCGTTCTGGCGATTCCGCTTTTCCTGGGATTTGATGTTGGCCATGAGGCTGTACGAACTTTCGGGGTTTGTCGTATGATTGCTAAAGGACCCTCCCGCCCGAAAAGCCATTGTAGGCCCCACAGGCCGAATAGTCCCAATTCTGGGGACACCACCGGGTCTGGGCTGGCGCACTTCTACGTTGATAGAGCCTTCTTGTAAGCCGCCAGCGCCTTGGCCCGCGCCCGGGCATGGTCGACAATCGGGGACGGATACGTCTCGTCCAGGACCACCCCGGCCGAATCTCTTGTGGCGGGGTCGACCTTCCAGGGAGCATGGACACCGGGAGCGGCCATGCTCCGCAATGGCGGAACCCATCTGCGGATGTAGGCGCCGTGGGGATCGAATTTGCGAGATTGGGTGACAGGGTTGAAGATGCGAAAGTACGGTGCGGCATCCGCTCCGCAACCGGCCACCCACTGCCAGTTTCCCACATTCTGGGAGGTGTCCCCGTCCCACAGCATCCGTCGGAACCATCGTTCTCCCTGTCGCCAATCAATCAGCAGGTCTTTGACCAGAAACGACGCGGCGACCATGCGGACCCGGTTGTGTATCCACCCTTCTGCTCGAAGTTGGCGCATGCCGGCGTCGACCAACGGGTATCCCGTCCGACCGGCTTTCCACGCCCGCAAACCCCCGGGGTCGTCGATCCACTCGATCCGGTCGTAGACCGCTTTGAGGGGACGATGCGTAAGACCGGGATGGGCGGCCATCAGGTGTGCATGGAAGTCCCGCCAGGCCAACTGCCGAAGGAACGCCCGGCGTCCTTCCGAAACTCCATCCTCAACATCCTCAGAATCCGGTCCATCGGTGTTGCCCAACCCTCCCAAGCGGTTCACGATGGTGTGAGGACTGATGGCGCCCCACTTGAGATCCACCGACAGCCGCGAGGTTGTGTCCCGGTCGGGACGATGGCGCCCCACGGGATACCGATCCAAACAGGAGACGAAATGCTCGAGCCGGTTCAACGCAGCCTGTTCCCCAACCGGCAGGGGAGCGGGGTCCGACGGTGGTATTCCAACCCCCCGGTCAGTTGCAACTTCAGCCGCCCCGGGGGTGGGTTGCTCATCTATTGGCCGACCCAACCAGGCTCGGTAAAACGGGGTGAATACGGTGTACGCCGTCCCGGCCTGTGTCAGGACCGAGCCCGGAGGGTGGACCAAAGACTCGTGATACCAATGAACACGAACCCGCTTCCCGACCGCCCGATCACGCCTGCGGGCATAGTCGGTGACATCGGCGTTGGCGTAAACGGGCCGCCGTTCAGCAACTCGCGGCACTACTTCCACCGGATCACCCCACTCGATCCGCAGTCGCCCCCCAAGGTGTCCGAGGGCGTCATCCAAACCGAGCAAGTGGGCGACCAGGAGATTGCGGCGGGCGGGGGTGACCCTTTCCCAGAGGCCGGGATCGATTACGAACAGGGCAGTGACGCGCCGGTGTCGAGAGCAGGCGGAGTCCCAGGCCGCGTTAGCCGTCAAACGAAGGTCCCTGCGAAACCAGACCACCGCGTCACTCATGGGGCTTCCCCGGTGGGAGTTTCTATGCCAAACGCTCCGATCACTTCTGGTAGGTAAAATAAGGGACTTATATACCTGGGTTGACGGGTTTGTCAACCGAAGGTGATACTGTTCTGCGATGTCCGTTTGCGGATGGCCGCCCGGAGGCGGTGTCCGTGTTACGACGGAGGTTTGTTGGGCGCATCGCGTCGGGAGTGGTCCCGCCCGACCCCGGGCCGAAGGC
>MPNA01000045.1 GCA_002238785.1 bacterium OM1 bin76
TTGTTTTTCGCCTTCGAACGGGGTCGTCTCGGCCTCTCTTGGGCGGGCTGGTGTTCCTGAAGGGAAAGACCCGCCGCATCCTGATTCGGTTCAACAGACTTGCCTGTACTGGAATTGCCCCCCTCAGAGTCGTAGCCCAAGAGCCGGCGTAGCACAGAGTCGGCATCATCTACCAGCGGCTCGGCATGTCTCTGCAGTTCGGAGAACACATCCTCACTCACCTGGATCCAACGTTTCGGCATAGGCACCTCCTCCGCCTTTCAGCTTCCCTTTCTTATTTGTAATGCAGATTGTAATCAGTTACCAATCTAGTTTACAACTCGGTTCTAGGATGGGAACCCCCGGGAAGTAACGTTTTACGTAGGAGTTTCTTCGGTGCCCTGGGGGAAGTCAGAAGCCGCTCCTCGCTTCGGCGGGTAGGCAGTTTGCAGTTCGATGACCTCGCAGAAGTATCCGGCGGGTGCTTCATCGTTACCACACGAGGGGCGACCTCCCCAACGTCGTTTGCTCAACCCAAGCAACTTCCGCCGGAAGCCACCGCGAGGGGGTACTCGTCCATTCCCAGACAGTCACTGGATCCGACGCTTTCGCGTTCGTCAGCCCAGACGGTGAACAGAAGCGCGTCACAGCCCAAGAAGCGCTAACCCGTGCCGCGTGCCAGCCGTCCACCCCACCGGTGCCACGGCTCAAGGATCACTATGAACTCATAGCAGCAGCCTTCAAAGGACCGCTTCGTACCCCACCAGGCCAAGCCACCGGCGCATTGCAGGGTGTCCGAGGCAGAGTGTGGCAAAAACTGGATGCCCACATGGACACATTTGAGGACAATCTCCTGTTCACCCTCGCTGATATTCAGACAGCCCACGACGCTATGAACGAACGCCCACTTCGCGAATCTGCCACACAAACACTGTCCAAAGCGGTGAACGAACGCTCCCCAGAAGACCTGGCCGCGCTTGTGGTGAATCTCTGGCAAAACGGCATGCTCTGCATCGCCCCGCCAACCACGGCACAGGCCGAACCGACCATTATTTGCGCAATGGGGTTCCGCTAAAAGCTAGCTGACAGTCGAAGGTTGCAGCGCCAACGTGTGGTCTGGGAAGCCTAGATTGGCGGTGTAACAGAACCGGGTTCGAACTTGGTGTGTAACGGAAGTTTCACCCGTTACACCCCTTTTGCCTCGTGTAGGGTTTTGTGGTCGCTCGCGGAGGCACAAACCGCGTTACGCGTTACGCGTGGCCTCAAAGGGCCGCGAACTGGGGCGTGGTGGTCGCCTCTTCGGCGGCTTGGGGCTGAGGAAGTTCACGCGTAGGAACTCCGAAGTAAGTTCTCTATGAGGCGAAGGCACGGTACCTCGCCCGAGCTGTGGGTGTCCGGCTTGTCGGATGCGATGCAGTCCTCTGCCACAGTGTTGCTTTTTTCGATGCGTTCCCGACAGGCGGGGGCGGGTTGGATCCTGTGGCCGGGTCTTGTGGCGGCGGCTATTCGTCGGGGTTGTGTTCTGTTGGTCTCAGGATGCGGACGTAGGTGCCTTTATTCCAAGGTGCGAGGTGGGGTTCGAGAAGGTCCATGAGTTTTCTCCGCGATGCCTTATCTAGGCCTGGTGGTATGTAGAGGTCGCCGGGAAGCCACTCGGGTCGTTTTCGGTGTTCGCTTCCCCATAGTCTGCGTCCGAGCGATTCTTCGAGCCGGGCGATGGTTAGCAGGTCCGGCCATGATTTTCCGTGGAGGATGTTGACAAGTGTTTGGGGGCTGAGCTTGGCCATTTTTGCTACATATCGTATGGAATCTTTCTCGATTTCTTTTTTGAGTCGCAGAGCGAGTCCGGCGGCTAGGAACACTTCCGATGGTGTGCCTTTCCGGTACGGCCCTTCGGGGAATACGCCATGGTCCGCGATGTATGTGGCTGGGTGTTTCCGGGACACGCGCATCGCATAAATCGTAGTAAAAGCGACCCGAAAGGCGTCACACCCCTCCCCTAAATTAAATCTTTATGGACATTATTTGGACGCTGATCAGGTCCTACGACAAAAAACATGTCAAACTGTTTTAGGTTTGGGCTCGAAGTCATGGTGAGCTCTTGGGTATGCGCAGTTTCTTCTCTGTGAGACCCGAACCGGGACACCCGCCGTTTACACCGCCAACGCGGCTGTGTGTGCGGATGCCGGCACTGCGCACAGTCCCGACCGTCGCCAACGCAACAGTATCGCGTCGAAGCAGCGGTGTTCACGGTTGCCTCTCCCGGGGACGCGGCGGAAACACACGGGCGGTTGGAAAGAACCGGCTGTGGGCAACCCTCCGGGAAGGACTGTTGTCGTGAAGAGACTTCCCGTGTTGCCCCCGGACGTGATGAGGGTGTTGGAACGGTGGCATCCTCAAGAATGGTCCGATTCTGACCTTCGTGCGCTCGAACAGGTACGGGACACGGTTACGGAGTGGGTTGCCAAAGCGGCACCGCGCAACCCGTTTGTGGCGCGGAGGATGCTGCGAACATCCGCGATGTTGGCGGTGTGGGCGCATCAAACGTGGGGCACTGTCGATGTTGCCACGGTGTTGGATCCCCGCAATGTCGAGCATTGGGTGATGTCGGTCAACTCTGACCGGTCGGCGGGTTGGCGAGAAAACGCACGCGGTGCCTTGCGAGCGGTGGGACGGGCCGCCTATCCGGCGGGATGGCCGACACCGCGGCAGGTGGGTCGCCAGACAGTCGCCGTGCCCTACACCCAAGTGGAAGAAACATGGTTTGTGCAAACCGCCCGCCTGGCGGGTCGTTCCAACCGTGCTGCTCGCCTGTGGGTAGTGGCCGGTGCTTTCGGAGGGGGACTGAACGGCACAGAAATCACCGCCGCGACGATCGATGATTTCGAAGAAATCGCCAACGGTCGCCTCGTCGTCACCACGCGAGGGGCGAAGGCTCGCATGGTGCCTATCCGCCGGGCATACACCGACCTGACCCGCGAAGCGTTGGAACACTGCCCCGCTGATCGGCTCATCAGGACTGCGGGACGGAACATTGTTTACTGGATCAGCAGCGAGCTTGACACCGGCGACGGCGAGGGCCTGTCGCTACGGCGTTCCCGTACCACCTGGCTCCAAGCCCACTTGCTGGCAGGGACACCACTACCGGCGCTCCGACGTATCGCCGGGCCGTTGTCGGCCAACACCGTCGACAAATTGCTGATAGACGCCGCGGCTGGTCTCGACAACAACACCGCGGTGATAGAGGGACTCCGAGCATGAGCGCCCGGGGTGAACGCCGCCGCCGGGAACGGGCCGCCAGAAAAGGCCGGCTGTGCGTAGCCGATGCCTACCGCCTGAACCAAGACCGGTGCCTGCCCAAGGACCATCCCAGCTTCCCAGAAGACCCCATAATCACACTCCCAAACGTGGCCCGCAAATTCCTCGACATTATCGATAGAAGCGGCGTCGTGGTCGACCTTGAACAGCGTCTTCGGACCCAACCAGGGCAACAATCCAAGCTGAGCATCAAAGCTCTCCTCCTGTTGTACTTCCTCGCTGCCTACAAAGGCGACTCTGCCCGCCGGACAGACCTGTGCTCTGTCGCGAACGGGCTCGATTCGCAAGTAGCGTTCTCGCTGGGACTGTGCGACACCCAGGAGTGGGAACCGCTCAGCTATGTGGTGGTACGCAAACAAAGCAAACGATTCGAACAAGCCCTTCGCCAGGGCTGGGTCGCAGAAGATGACACCCCGCGCAACTTCACCTGGCTGCTACGCAAAGTGATCGCCGCCAGCGTCCCGAACCGGTACTTGAAAACCATCGCCGCGGTTGCTATCGACAGCACCGCCGACCCGACATGGGCGCGTACCCGAGAATATCGACTGGAAAAAGACCTGCTCGCCGAACACCGCCTCGAAGCCCTCGAAACGCCGGACCTTCCAGAACCCAACATCAAACCCATCGATTACTCCGAAGGCAAAGTCGGCACGGTCGGTCCCGACGGAAGGTACATCCGCAGCTACGACATCGAAGCCCGACCCGGCTACAAAAGCGCCACCAACAAAGAACCCGCCTCTCTGTTCCTCGGATATGATGCGCACATCGCCGTAGCCGTCGCCGGGGCAATGTGGTCAGGCAACCCCGAACAGGTCGCTATCAAATCATCCCCACCGGGATACATCCTCGCTGTCCACGTCGCTCCCGGGGCGACCAATCCCGGACCCATCGGCCTGGAACTCGCCCTCCAATCACATGAGATCGCGCCAGGCATCAGCGACGTTGTTGCTGATCGTGCCTACACCAACAAACGAAGCTCGTTCGTCCGGCCCCTCCACCAAATGGGCATCAACGTGACCATGGATTACACCATCACGGAGATCAACAACCCCTACTTCATCAAGGTCGGAACAAACGGTCAGCGACTTCTCAACTCCACGGGAACGCTGCTGCCGCCGTGGATGCCCGAAAGCAGGCAGATCCCATCCGATGACGCCGAACCCGAAGACGTGACCAAGTGGTATGCGAACCGTGGGTTGTGGCGGTGGACACGAAACCGCAAACTCGTCGACGGCGGTGGCCAGTTCGGCTGTCCCCAATGCGCCGGGAGGGTCACCACCAACGCCCCGACCCGCAACCCAGACACCATTCCCGCCGAAGCCGCTCCACACCTACCCATCGAAGGCGAACAATGCTGCCATGGCATGGTCAGCGTCCCAGTGGACCTGCTCGACTCGTACCAGGACATTCCGTTCGGCACTCCCGCTTGGAAACGAAGCTACGGGCGTCGCAACCCCAGCGAGAAAACCATTTCCATGCTCAAGGACAAAGGCGGCCTCAAAGCCGGATGGTGCCGCTCTTTCGGCCTGGCCGCTCACACCATCGGCGTGCTGGCACTAGCCGTCGCTCACAACGTCAAACAAACCCTCAAGATCGAAAGAACCCGAACCGACACACCTGCCGCTCCGGCCCGACCCAAAAGTCACCAGCCGACCCGCCGCAACATCACCGCGGACAGTCTCACCCCGAGGGCACCGCCCGGCTAGAACCTCTGACGCACCCCAAGCGCCGACAGTAAACCCTTACTGTCGGCTTTAGCGCGTCCGAAAAGGCCCAAACCAGCCATCCGAGCCGCCCAACACACCCAAAACCTCTCACGGCACGCCAACAGGCGACGGAAATGCCCGAAAACAGGGCGAAAAGGCAAGAAAAATGGCCTAACTGGCCCACTTATTTTTGATAAGTGGACCATAGGCCATGGTGGAGGTGCGGGTAACCAAAGTCCCATCCCCTAGAATTCCGAGGAAAACCCATGAGATGCCATCATCCCAGGTCACACCACAGATCAGCCCTCACACAGATTTCCACCGACGACCCCAGATCCCACCCCTACACTGATAGAAACTGATAAGCGCCCGGATAGGCCAAGAGGAAACAAATGGAAACACAACCCTTGAAAAGACCACAAACCCTGTCGGCCCCTTTCGTCAAGACGATCCGGCAACCAGGACGATACGGAGACGGCAGAGGCGGCCATGGGCTGAGTCTACTGGTCCAACCCACCAACATCCCGAGTCGTTTATCGAAGACCTGGAGCCAGCGAATCCGTCTCAACGGGCGGGAAACCAACCTGGGCCTGGGCAGCTACCCGGCCGTAACACTTGCCGAAGCCCGAAGACGAGCCCTCAGGAACCGCCAATCCCTTGAAGAAGGACGCAACCCGCGATCGGGCCGAACACCGACCTTCCAACAAGCAGCCGCCAAGGTGATCGACCTTCACTCCGGCAAATGGCGACCGGGAAGCCGGAGCCGAAGAATCTGGGAATCGAGCCTCAAGACTCATGTGTTTCCCCACATCGGACGCAAACAGGTCAACCTGGTCACCAGCAAAGACATCATGAAATGCCTCTCACCCATCTGGCACCAAAAACCCGAAACAGCCCGAAGAGTCCGGCAACGCATCGGCGCCATCATGAAATGGGCCATGGCGGAGGGTTACCTGGAGTCGGATCCCACCTCGGCCGTTCTCGCCGGGCTGGGCAAGAACAGCACCCGACGCAACCACATGCGAGCCCTGAAACACAGGGAAGTAGGCTCCGCTATCAGAACCATCGAAGCGTCCAACGCCCATTGGGCGACCATCGCCGCATTCAAGCTCCTGACCTTGACAGCAACCAGAAGCGGCGAAGTCCGAAACGCCACCTGGGACGAGATCGACCTCACCGAGGACACATGGGAGATTCCCGGTGAACGCACCAAAACCGGTCGCCCGCATCGGGTGCCCCTCAGCAGGGCGGCAAGGAGAATCATCAACAACGCTGCCGCCCTCACAGGCGCAACGGGGCTGGTGTTCCCATCACCCACAGGAAGGCCCCTGTCTGACTCAACTATCTCCAAACTGGTCCGCGAAAACGGGATAGACGCCGTTCCACACGGGATGCGATCATCCTTCCGTGACTGGTGCAGAGACTCGGGAGTAACTCGCGAAATAGCCGAGGCAGCATTAGCACACACCGTGGGAGGCGTAGAAGGCGCCTACGCCAGAAGCGATCTCCTCAAAGCACGACGACCGATCATGGAAGACTGGGCTCGCTACCTGGAAACGTAACCAGACTCGCATTCCCCGCTGGTGATTGGGAGATTGCCCGGGTGATTGGGGACATCGCCGCCCAGGCGGTGGGCCGGGCTCACCTGCCCAACGCTCAATCCGTGGTGTGGAGAGCCCGGAGCGGCCCAACACTTGGCGGGCGGCCCGGGGAGCGTCCAGTGTGTCGGTCTTGGCGCCGTCGCCGCTGGTTGGATTGGATTTGTTGAACTCCGCCACCCATTCACCCCGGGCAGAAAGGTTACTGGTGACACCTGCTCCGTAACTCCCGGTGCCTTCCACGGACGACACCCCACCAAACGGGCCATGCGTTCCGCAGCCCGGCGAATACAGGGTCTCACCACCGAAGCAGTCGACCTGGAAACAACCATCACCGAACTGGTCAAAACGGTAACCCCTCAACTGTTGAACCAGCCCGGTGTCGGCCCGATCATCGCCGCTCAGATGTACATCGCATGGTCCCACCTAGGCCCCTAGCAGCCTTCGCTCACCTAAGCTGGCGTCGCCCCCCTCGAAGCCTCATCAGGGTCAGGCGGTTCGGCGGGCGGTGTCGGGGCATGTCAGGCCCTTACCGGGTCGCCTACGACCGGGTGTTGCCCCACGCCCATTTCAGGTGGCCGACCCGTTCCATGTGGTTCGGCTGGCCAACCGCTGTGTTGATCTGGTGCGCCGGAGGGTCCAGAACGAGACACTCGGTGCACCGAGGACGGAGGAGTGATCCGCTTTATCGGATCAGGCGCCTGTTGATCATGGCGTCTGAACGTCTCGACGTACGCGGCGAGAAACGCATCCAAGGGCTGCTTCGGGCTGGTGACCCCTACGGAGAGGTACGGGACGCCTGAGGCCCCAAGGAGAGCATTCGGGACATTTACCAAATCGAAAGACCCGAACCTGGCCTCGGAGTTCACCCACCGGCTGCCGGGGGATCTTCAAGACCGGTCACTCCCGCCGGACGTGAACCGTCTCGGTCGGACCATCGCTCGTTGGGCCACCCAGATCACAAATTGGCACCACTCGGCCGTGACCAATGGACCCACCGAGGGCTTGACCAATCTCATCAAGAGGATCAAACGGGCAGCGTTCGGGTTCCGCAAGCTTCGCCAACTACAGAATCCGAGCACTCCTATACGCCGGGAAACCCAACTGGAAACTCCTCGCCACCATCACTCCCCGCTGAAATCCGAAGAGCCCCCAGTGTGCTATTCCCTGTCAGGTGACCTTGATCCCTACTCGACAATGGTCGCCCGGTTCCCACTCTTCCGTCGTCGTTCACTTTGAGGGCCAGGCTGCAAGGTCAGAGGCCAAACGGTCCAATACCCTTTCTCGATGTCGGCGGGACGGATACGTTCGTGCTGATCGGCGAGGATGGAGGGGCTGAACTTGAGTCCAATTCGCCTGGTTTGGTTGCTCTGCTGGTCCACGAGGCGTATCAACGGTTCCAGTTCGATGAGTGGACCCGACCTCCATCCCCCAGGGTGTCGAGGGATACGACTGCTCCGCTGAGAGTCTAGAGTTGGCACTGCTCGAGAATCGGATCCTCGTCAAGGCTTATCGGGCCGGGACTCTCAGTGATCTGGATCCCCGGCCCGTCAGTTCGCTGCGGTGCGCTCCACCCGTCGCCAACATGACTCCCGGGTCGCCCAAGACGAGGAGCAGAAAGAGAGAACCCCCAAATGGACGATGTGCTGACCATCCTCACTGCTTACGGAATCGGGTTTTTTACACCCATAACTGTCAACTGGTACACAGAGAGCCGACGCCGCCAGCGCGTAAAAGCCGTCATTAACGCCTGGTTCAATGACCGCGACAACCGGGCTATGGACTACGAAACACTGATCAGGTTTATCGGTATGAACCTACGCGACCCACAATTACTGTTCCAGTCATCCCTACTTGATGTTCTCCGGCAACTCCACCACACATCAACAGGAGAACCAGGTGTCCAAGGGTTTCTGCATGAGGATCTAGACGAAGTCGATCAAGAGGTCAAGAAGATGCTGCGGTCACAACAAAGATGGCCACGGTTATGGCATTCGGTGAAGCAGAAACTGTTCGACTAGCCTCACAGTCTCACCATTAGGAATCCCAAGTCCACTCTAGGCAGGCGAGCCACCTTCTAGATGTGGGGATTCGTCCCCAGCCTGGAGAGAATATTGCGTACTGTTGCCAGGTTTCCTCCGTATGGCCTCATCCACTCGTGCTCATTGCCAATGGTGAAGCTGAGCCACGCCGTATCCCTGGCGCTGGAGCCTGTGTGTTGGCCCATGTGGCCGATCACTTTTTGGAGCAGGATCGACTTGGGAAGAACCCAGGCGTGTGCGTTGTATGGCGATACTCCCAAAGCGAATAGGTAGTCGTAATCTTGGTCCCGGATCTGTTGGAACTTATAGACACCAGACTTCCAAAGAGTCGAGAACTTGATCTCGAACCTGTAGCCCTCAATAACACGGTCTGCTTCCGAATCGCCGGTTCTCACGACATCAAACCCCTTAGCCGCGCACCAAGCGGCGACAAGTTTCTCGGCGATGGCCCCGACTTGCCTTGATGGTCGCGTCTTGATCCAGCCGAAGGGGCTGTCTCTCCAAGGATCTGACTCGTCTGCCGGGTAGTCGGAGCGGATCATCTCCGCATAGGCTGCCAACTCCCGTACTTCAGGGTCCTCGATTCTGTGATATTGAGTAGTCATCAGAAAAAACCTAGCTGACCAGATTGGGTCTGTTCAACATTGAGAAGGTTCAATGCCCCGTCTACGTAGCGTATCCCATGGGAACCCAGGCGGCGGGCCATAACCGTAATGGCCTCGTCGTTGTTGTCGATCATCACGAAGCGCCGATTCATCTTCTGAGCCACAGCACCGGTAGTTCCTGATCCGGCGAAGAAATCTAAGACCCAATCGTTTTCCTGTGACGAGGCACTCAGGATCCGGCGCAGGATACCCTCGGGTTTTTGCGTGGCGTAGCCCGTCCTCTCCTTTCCGTTGGTAGGCACGATAGTGTGCCACCAGACATCGGTCGGGAGTTTGCCACGGGCCGCTTTCTCCTTCGATACGAGGCCGGGGGCCATGTAGGGGATTCGCTCTATGGCCTCCTGATCGAAGAAGTAGCTTTTAGCGTCTTTGGCGTAAACGAGGATGGTGTCATGTTTGGCAGGCCACCGTCTACGCGAACGTCCGCCGTAGTCGTAAGCCCAGATGATCTCGTTGATAAAACAGTCCCGGCCGAAGATCTGATCGAGTAGAACCTTGCAATAGTGGGCCTCCCGCTGGTCAATGTGGAAATACAGAGTGCCGTCGGGGGTCAGGAGACGGTGGGCCTGCTCAAGCCGTGATGCTATGTAAGCAAGGTAATCATCGAATACATCTGAGTACGAGGTGGAACCGAGGGAAACTGTGCGGTATCGGCGACCACCGAAGCCCACCCGGTCCCCATCATCGTTACGAACGGTTG
Organism: bacterium OM1 bin76; assembly: GCA_002238785.1. Taxonomy (GTDB): domain Bacteria; phylum Actinomycetota; class Acidimicrobiia; order Spongiisociales; family ZC4RG35; genus Bin76. Next base: position 10,009 of record MPNA01000045.1, read on the forward strand.
AAAGTTTCTTCCGGCGCTGGACCTTCCCGCTGTTGAACGGCGGATCGATATAAATCAGCCTGAAGGAACCGTCGCAAAACCGGGGTAGCACGTTACCGTTGTCGGCATGTAGCACCCAGTTGTCCTCTCCTGAGAGGTCAATGGTTTCTGTTTTGGCCGTGTCTCGCTCGCGATCCATGCCAGGCCACAATAGCAAATGCCACTCACGACATCAGGCTTCTCCCAACCTGGAGGGGTGCCTTCAGACCCGCCGCATGGGACGGGCTGAAAGCTATCCGCCTTTTTGCTGGTGCTGCGGCTCCTGCCGTTGTGGCACTTGGCTTCTGCTCCCTTGTGAGCCGAAACAGCCGCCGAGCGGGTTTCCCCCTTGCACTCCCCGGGGTGGAGCCGTTGTTTGAAGGGCTTCGGCCATTTTGTTGAGGGCACCTGGTCTGGTGTGGATCCCATACATTCGATGTCTCTTCGAAGCCATCCGACAGCCCGGGAGATGCTCCCGCCCAAAGCGGACAGGGTTCGGGAATTGCCCGCACTGGCTGAGACGCCACAGAGTCGTCCGGGACAGACCAGTAGCAGCCATCACTCGGGCATGCGCAGGGCGTGAAACAACCGAACCGCAGGCGGGTCCGGTTCACGATGGACAGGGACAGACCGCCTACGGGGGAGCGGGTCGGCTGTTGAGAGTTGTGGCTACGGCGTCCAGGTCGTTTCTGGAGTGTCTGCTGAGATCAGTTCCTTTGGGGAAGTATTCGCGTAAGAAACCGTGGTGTTCTCGTTGGTTCCACGCTGCCACGGCGCGTGGGGGTAACAGAAGTAGATGTCCAGGCCGGTGCTTTTTCGGAGTTGGGCGTGTTGGGCCATTTCGGCGCCTTGGTCCCAGGTCAACGACCGGCGGACCTGTTGGGGCAGAGTCGTGATCGACTCGACTATGGCGCCGCGTACCGCTTCACTATGACTGAGTATCTGGTGCTGTCGGAGGATGGGACTGTTCGCTATTTCAGTTGGGAAGGCCGCCAGTTCGAATATGCGGGGGTGACGTTCATGGCGGCCGATGCCATGACCAGGGGATTGGATCCGGAGGCGATGATGGAGGACTTTCGGTGATCGCCTATACAGCCCGCAATACAGCTTGTTCTGCTGAAGTAGAGCCGGGTTCGACACCGCTGTCAATCCAGGTCCTGATGTCATCAGTCATGGATGGTCTGGTCTGACACACCAAGATCCTCCGACAAAGAAGCCACCGACCTACCAGCTGCAAGCAGATCCAACACCCTGCGACGAAACTCCGGCGGATATCTATACGGCATGAAGACCCCCCTTCTCTGGGTCGCTCACACCGTCAATTCAAATAACCCGACTCCACAAAAGTTGGGGCACACTTGAATCGATCCTATCCTGGTGAGCGCGTCAAGGGTTCGATCAGATGACGAAGCGATTGTCAGCAATCGAGAATAGGGTTGACGACAGGATGAAATCGATGGAACCCCTTCTCGGTGGCGACACCGACTGACCAGACAAAGGAGTGTCGCAGATTGGGTGCTTTTCGTCTAGGGTCGTGGCTCGTGTTGATCGTATGAGCCGTTGCCGCCTGCACAGGTTTCAGTGGGGACACTGGCGACGACCGACCCCCAACCACTGCCGGGCCTACCACCACCGCCGTTGCAACGAGAGTCGCTACGACATCCACTCAACGGGCGACCACCACCGTTGCAATACCCATCGCCACACGCATCACCGAAATCAAGAATGACTACATCAATCAGTTGCTGGTAGTCGAGGAGGATGTTCGGAACCTGGCTGCCCGATTGCAAGAGGTAAACCAAGGCTGGGACAACCGTGAGGTGGGTCTGTCGGTAACAGATGCCGCCCTCGTGAAAGAGACAGAAACGGCGGAGGGCATTTGGATCGCTTTTGAACAGATCGTCCCACCAGCAGACTTAACGCGGTCGGATGTGCATGACGCGATACGTTCCCAGTTAGACCGCATCCGCATACACACCGGCGGAATCCTTGCGGGGTTGAGGTCGGCTGACACGGGTGAGGCCCGTACGGAGGCATTGGCGGTTGTTCTAGCAACGGTCGGTACCCTGGAAGCGGAGATCAACCGAGCTGCAACATCATTCGGCTATCAGAACCCCGAGCGTAACGTCCCCAGGCCCCGTGTCACCACATCCACCACTACCACTACAACGACCCGACCCAAACCCACCACCACGACAGCACCCATTAGCGATGCTCAAGCCGAAGCCATGTGCCGAGCCGACCTAGACTGCATCCTCGCCGCGTTCGCCGTGACCATCGCTGAGCAGACTGCCATATTGGGGGCAACCCTTGACCAAGCCGTTCAACTCGCCACAGGGGCGTGTGACCTTCTAGATGCTGGTATCCCATGGACCCTGGTGTTGGCCGATATTGTGATAGACCCGGTTCTCACCGAGGAGGAGTTGATGGCAGATGCAGGGATCATGGGTCCGGGGGTAAATGCATTCTGCCCCGAACACTGGTGGCAAGTGGAAGAGTTCAACCACTAACGAAGAAAACACGACTACATCCAACCCGGGGCAGGAAACGTACAGCCCGAAGGTACGCAACCATCTGTGCCGCGTCGCGGGCCGCTCAACCGCGACCCAAGCCAGCTACGCGTCCAATCACCCACACCACCCCAACCTCCCTGCCAATACACACGGCTCCACTTTCAATTTAGGACTGTCCTATCGCGGGGTGGTGGCAACGGTTCCTGTTGATGGTTTGGGCCACATTTTAGGTTTCCCGAGGACTTGTTGGGGGGTGCCTTCCAGGTTCCATCTTCGGGTGTGTGCTCGGTCTGTGTTGTAGTAGTTCACGCATTGGTTGAGATCGTGTCGTTACACGGTGATTTTGGGTATGAGGTAGCAACCGAATGAGGGGCGGCGGTTACGAATTCGGCGAGTTCGGGATGGGGTTCTCCGGCACCGAGCCAGCGTCGTAGGCGTTCGGCATCCACATATTCGGTGCCGGTGTGATCGGCCAGATGTTTGATGCGGACAGGGCCAGACAGCGTCCCTAATGAGGATAGAGGTACTCCAGTGAGCCTGTTCGCGTTTGAGGATCAGGGGGCTAATAGGTTGTGGAGACGGTAGAGGAAGGTCACGATCTGCGCCCGGGTTACAGTCCCGTTTGGATCAAACCGGCCCTCTCCCACCCCAGAGGTCATCTTGGTTGCCACCGCCCACCCCACCGCATCGTCTGCCCAATGCCCGGCTGGCACATCCGTAAAGGTGTCAGAGCCCGGCGGTAAGTCGGATGGGAGTTGGTCGGTTAGGAAGTTGTGGAGGCGGTAGAGGAAGGTCACGATCTGCGCCCGGGTTACAGTGCCGCTTGGATCAAACCGGCCCTCTCCCACCCCAGAGGTCATCTTGGTTGCCACCGCCCATCTGATAGCTTCATCTGCCCAATGCCACGGGCTGACATCAGCGAAGCTCCCTCCCCACTCTCGGGCATCGTAAGCCTCCCACCAATCGTCGTTCGCGTTTTCAAAGGTGGCACTGGCGGTGCCGTAAGCCGCGGCGGCGGTACCGAGTGCAGATCGGGCTGTCAGAGCGGAGCGGACAGCGTCTAACGCTCCGTCTCCTTCCACATCCCTACTCCCCGCTATCGCTACCAGCGCTCTAGCTGTCTGCGTTTCGGCGGTGCGGAGAGCTTCGAGAACGTCTGCGGCATTGGCGGCAGCGTCACTACCGCGAGCCTGGGCGATAGCCGAGGCCAGTACCGCATCATGATATGCGCTGGTAGCGTCCTCGACCTCGGAAACGGCCTCGTTCTGGTCATCCCGGTAAGCAGAGAGAGCATCGTTCCATTCATCAAGAGCTTCCCCTGAGGATTCCCACTCCCCGGCAGTAGCCGCCTCCCGGGCGTTGTCGCGGGCGGAAAGAGCTTCGAGATCCGCAGCGGTAAGACGAGCGTGCCAATTTGAACGGGCGAGGTCCCGAGCGGCATTCAGTGCCTCGAATGCCGCTCTGTCGGCATCCAGGTTTTCTTCGATGGTCTCACGATCCGCTTTTAGAAGGGCCTGAACAACGGTTAGAGCATCGTGAGCCGCCGTCAGGCCAAGAGTGCGATCCTGAGCGGCAGATAGAGCCGCCGTCAAAGCGGCGGTGTCACCGGTGGCAACACCCGCAGCGGCAACGTGGAGAGCATCCTCGGCCGCCTGGTAGGCCGGGAAAGCGTCATTATTATAGGCAGCCACGGCATCGTCCAGTGCTGCCTCATCTAGCTCCGGCATCTGGTAAGCGACCTGCGCCTCACGGATGCCTCGCCAAACATCCCAAGCCTCGGAAGACGCGTCAAATAGAGCATCGCGGTGGGCGATGTCGGTATCGGTGGCCGCAGGGTTCGGTACTCCCTTGGCCAAGTTATGAAACCGATACAGGAAATCAACCAACCGGGCTCGCGGTACCGTACCGTTCAGGTCAAACCGGCCAGGCTCCACTCCCTCGGTTATGTCATTAGCCACCGCCCACCCGATAGCCTCATCCGCCCAATGCCCGGCCGGCACATCTGAAAAGTTCTCAGAACCCTGCGAGGTGTCCGCACCCAATGGAGCAGCGATGCCTGCCAAGAGAAAAACAGTGCCAACGGCCATTAAGAAAAAGCGCCGGGGGCATCGTATGCTAAGGCGACCTTCCACCTCTCTAACAGTAGCCAGCACATCGTCCCCTTCGATAGGTGAGCGGGCTGCAAGTGTCATCCAAAACTGACCCGATCCTCTCAGAGAGGCTTCCCGTCAAAGCTCCGATGCGGGGAGACATTCCAGACCGTGTTCCAAATCCATAGGCGGCTAGCCCGCTCACCGCCGAAACGGGCCGCTCCCCGAACCAGCCTTGCCGACTGCCCTGACAATTTATGAACATCGAAGCCCCACCCAGAAGTGCAACCACAACCGGCTCTTCGGACTCCAAATAGCCGCGCCGCTCTCAAGGAAGGGGGCTCCATCGGTCGCATCTGGAGTCCGGTGTTGTTTGGCGTCGCCGCGACACTAGAGATCCAACCGGGCATCTTGATCGATATACATCAGGAAGTCAGGGACAGGCTTCGACAGGATGTCAGGTCCTCTATACAAGCCCGAGTTCGCGTTTAGTTTGCTCCGCGGCAGCGCCTCCATTTTGAATGGCGCATGCGGGTTAGTTCGTCGAGGCATGCCTAACAGACGCACTGCTTTCGGACCGTACACCACACGCCCCATGACCCACCCCCACAGACACGAACACACCATCAAGAGACAACAGCTGTCCTGTCTCGTCCCAACAAAACACCGATCCGCCGATATAGGAGGTGTTCATACCCTCCTGAGCACCTCTTGGTAGAGTCGGTTGCCGGTTGCCATTCTAGATGGCTGGCTCCGACCCGGTTGGGGTGTCAGGACCTGCCGGAGTTGGCTGGCATCTCTCCCTCAGGAGCGATGATCCGAGGGGACTCTCTCTAGAGAACTGATGGTGCGCAGGGCGGGTGCTGGCCGCCCGGCTGGAACGGAAGGGTGACCAGCACGGCCCTTTAGGGGCAGAAGAACCGTCAGGTCTTAGTCATGCTACTTGCCGGGAAGACCATGTGACTGGCCAGAGAAAACAAATCTCCGGGAGCTGTGAAGAGTGTCTTGTTGGTTTAGGAAACCAGGGACCATCACTTATGGAACGGGCTGCTGGCCGATCGTTGCAACCCTGGACGTAAGATTACGAAAGCTCACCCACCGGAAGAGACCAAATAGTATGGCAGAACCCTCCCTCTCGAAGAAGAGTGGCGGAGGCTGCCTGGGCCGGGGATGTCTTGGCAGTGTTCTTGTTGTTGTGGCCATCATAGTTGGGATAGCGGTGATAACGACGAACGATTCTTCACCTACGACCACAGTTGCTACCGATACGACCACCACTGCTGTGCCCACCACTGCCGGGGTGACCGATGGGACAGTGTTGGCCAGTTGGGAGTCCGATTGGAGTGGGTTCACTATGACTGAGTTACTGGTTTACAGGCAGGGTGTCATGTCGGTTGTGGCGATTTCCCCTGAAGGTGAAGAAACGGTGTTGTTCGAGGTGGAGGAACGCCCCGCCGAAAACCCCGGTGAACGCCGGTTCGATCTTCAGCCTTGGGATATTCGCTCTGAGTATCTGGTGCTGTCGGAGGATGGGACTGTTCGCTATTTCAGTTGGGAAGGCCGCCAGTTCGAATATGCGAGGGTGACATTCATGGCGGCCGATGCCATGACCAGGGGTTTGGATCCGGAGACGATGATGGCGTGTGTTCCAGTGGACCTGTCACCCAAGTCGTTGGAGGTCATTCGTCTTTATGAACAGTTGCAGGAGTTCAAAGACGACCCGGAGTTCGCCCAGATGGGGTTCGCGATTGGTGGTCCGTACAACGAGTGGCTTACCACGATCGAAGCCTTGGATGACGACGCCTTGGAGGTTTTGGAGGAGTTGGGGTTCTTCTCCGGTGAGGTGATGATGCTCGGGATGGAATACGTCACCGACAGCCAAGAGGGCATCGACTATTTCGAGCGGCTGATCCAGACTGGAATATCTGTGGCGCTTTGCGACGAAACCCAGAACGGCGACCCCATCACAGCATCTGCTACCACCAGCACAACTGTGCCGGCGCCGCCACCCAATCCGGGCGACGCAGTTAGTTGCGCCGATTTCGACACCTGGGAAGACGCCCAAGCCTGGTACGACACCTATGCGCCCCACTACGGTGACATAGCCCTCATCGACACCAACGACAATGGTGTCGCTTGTGAAAAGCTTCTCCCCGAAGATGTCACCGTGGAACAAGCAGCCGCCTCTCTTACCACCTCCACCACCAGCTCAACCACGGCAACCGACACAGGCACCACCGGGGTCGATGCCCTGTTCGATCTCCTCGCTGGGTTGTCTACCGCGGTGGAAGACCCAGCCGGCTACGACCGGGCGGATTACGAGCACGACCGGCGCTACCTGTGCGACACGCCCGGTGTCGATCCCTATACCGGCCTGGCTTTTGAACCTGAAACCTGTGACGTTGATCACATTGTCGCAGCGAAAGAAGCCCACGAGTCCGGCGGGTACGCCTGGGACCGGCCAACCCGCCAAGCGTTCGGCAACGACGCGTTGAACCTTGTGGCATCCCGGGACTGCGTGAACCGCTCCAAAGGAAGCAGCGACCCAGCAGAATGGTCCAGGGTGCAAAGCGGAACCTGTGCCGGTACCACCATCACCACAGCAGGCCGCTGCTTCTGGGTAGCCAGCACCATAACGGTCAAACACCGATACGACCTGTCCGTCGACACCGCCGAACGGGCCGCTCTCCGGGCTGGCCTGGACGACTGTCCCGACAACATCAACATCGAATCTCCACCCAGAGCTACAACCGGAACCACCCAACCCACCACCACAACAACCGCCTCTGCCGCAACCGCATCACAGACAAACGACTGCCACCCTGCCTACGACCCGTGCCTCCCCAACCAACCCGGCGACGCCTTGAACTGCGGAGACCTCACCGCCGCACAACGGCCCGTGCGGGTCAAAGAGATCGGCGTCGATCCCTACCAACTCGACCGAGACCAAGACGGCAAAGCCTGCGAATAGAACCCACACCACATCCCATCAAACGACCCACCAGAACCCATCCATTGAGACAATAGACAAACCTTGAACCACACTGGCCAAACACCACTCCGACAGTCAAACACCCAAGGAGATCAGAACAGATATTCCCAGAGTATCCGTCACATTCTCCAATCGAAGGCTGCGGCGCTCCCGCGTGGCTGTTCCTCGGTTGGGCACGCTGGCTGGTCACCGATGAGAGAAATTGGGATTTGCTCAGCAGTTCCCCGGGCCCGGGTCAGAGGCAGATCGGGGGTTAAGTGTCATCAAGTGATCGCCATCACTTCGACCGGGTAAGCATCGGTGAGAGGTTCGACCGAGCAAGTAACTTCCCCGGTTCTGCGGAAACCTTCGGTCAAGCTCCTATCAGGTCACATCTGCCCTGGGAACGCCTCGTTGCTGCTTGAGTGCCTCGGTAGGCGCATCCGCAAATGGTGCTTGTACCTCCGAGTGGACATTAGATGTATATGAAAGAGAGACAAACTCTAGCGGGGGTTGCCGAGTCCATGTTTTGCTGGCTTGCCAGACCTCGGCTTTAACCTTGCCGGTCGTCTGCGTGTCGATGTTCGACTGACGGGACTGTTGCCGAGGTGTAGATTCATTCCGAGGTTGCCGCTTGGGTGTTCATCAGCAGTATCGGACCCCGGGCACGGCGTCGAC
>MPNA01000046.1 GCA_002238785.1 bacterium OM1 bin76
GCCTTCGGCCCGGGGTCGGGCGGGACCACTCCCGACGCGATGCGCCCAACAAACCTCCGTCGTAACACGGACACCGCCTCCGGGCGGCCATCCGCAAACGGACATCGCAGAACAGTATCACCTTCGGCTGACAAACCCGTCAACCCACGTATATAAGTCCCTAACCAAACTCCACAACTCTGCGAGAATAAGGGGGCAACCCCAGTAATTTTGCCGTAGAGACTCCATGCTTTATCTCGATCATGCCGCCACCACTCCGATTCGCCCCCAGGTTTGGGAGGCGATGTCTGCTTTGGTCGATCGCGGATGGGGAAATCCCACCGGATTTCACGCCTCGGCTCGTGCCGCCAAGAACAAGCTGGAAGAGGCTCGGGAGCGTGTGGCGGATGTGTTGGGATGCCGTCCTTTGGAGGTGGTTTTCACCAGCGGGGGCACCGAGTCGGACAATCTGGCAATCAAGGGAGCGGCGCTTGCGGGAGGTAGACGAGGAGGAGTTGTCACCTCCGCTGCCGAGCATGAAGCGGTGCTGAATGCGGCTCACTTCTTGGAGGAGTGGGGTTGTCCGGTAGAGGTGATGGGGGTGGATTCCGACGGTTTGGTAGATCCCTCCGACGTGGCGGATGCCGTGAATCCAAGTACCGCAGTGGTTTCCGTCATGGCTGCGAACAACGAGACAGGAGCCACCCAGGCGATAAAGAAGATTGCCGACGCGGTTAGGGACCAGCCAGGATCGACCCTCATCCACACCGATGCGGTGCAGGCGTTCGTCTCCGATGAACTCAGGGTGGATGAAATGGGCGTGCACCTATTGACCCTGGCAGGACACAAGTTCGGTGGACCGACGGGTGTGGGCGTTCTCTATGTGCGGGAGGGAGTCAACCTGGAACCGGTCTCGCACGGGGGTGGGCAGGAGTTGGGCCGGCGTTCCGGTACTCACCATGTGCTGGGAGCGGTGGGTCTGGCGATGGCCATGGAACTGGCGGCTTCGGACCGGGCTCGTTTCAACCGGGACGTGAGAGAAGCCCGCCGCAGATTCGAGATGGAGCTTTCCAACAGAGTGCCCGGACTGGCTATTACCTCGCACTCCGCCCGCACCGTTCACCACTCCCACCTTCGCTTTCCGGGCGTGGCCAACCAGACCCTCCTTGTCCGTCTCGACCGGTTGGGCTTGGCTGCTTCGGCCGGCTCTTCATGCCAATCCGGTGCGGCAAAGGTGTCCCATGTCCTTTCCGCCATGGGAATCTCCGACGCCGAGGCCCGTTCCAGCGTTCGGTTCTCGTTCGGATGGACCACTCGTCCCCCTGACGGCGACCGTGCTGCGGATCTGGTGCTGCAGGCCCTGGAGGGTTTGCTGTGAGGGTGCTGGCCGCCATGAGCGGCGGGGTCGACTCCTCGGTGGCCGCCGCGCTGATGGAGCGGGAAGGCCACGAGGTCACCGGGGTGACTCTGAAGCTGTGGCAGGGTCCCGACGGCGAGGCGCCCACCCACGGGTGCTGCACCGTCTCCGACTCCGAGGACGCCCGCCGGGTGGCGGCCCGGCTCGACATCCCCTATTACGTCTTCGATTACACCGACGACTTCGCCGAGGCGGTAGTGGATCCCTTCGTCAACGACTACCGCCGCGGGCGCACTCCCAATCCGTGCGTAGAATGCAACCGCTCCATCAAATTCTCGATCCTCCTCGAGGAGGCGGCCCGGCTGGACTGCGATCTGCTGGTCACCGGACACTACGCCCGGGTGACCCGGGAAGAGGGCCGTTGGAAGCTGCGGAGAGGAGTCGACCAGGACAAAGACCAGTCCTATGTACTGCACATGCTGGGGCAGGATGAACTGTCCCGCACCAAGTTTCCGGTGGGAGAAATCACCAAGACACGCACCCGGCAGATAGCTGCCGAGCTGGGACTGCGCAACGCCAACAAGCGGGACAGCTACGAGATCTGCTTCGTGCGGGGTGACTACCGGAGTTTCGTCACCCACGCTGCGCCGGACACTCTGCGACCAGGCCCGATCGTGGACACCTCCCGTAACGTGCTGGGAGAGCACCGGGGGGTGGCCAACTTCACTGTCGGCCAGCGCCGCGGGTTGGGAGTGTCGGTTGGGGAGCCGCGATATGTTGTGGAATTGGATCCCCACACTTCCACGGTGGTCATCGGATCAGCCCGAGAACTGGCAACGGAATCCATCGAGGTGGAAGGGGTCTCCTGGGTGAGCGGCGCCCCGCCGGCCGGCAGCCACTGCGAGGTGCAGATCCGGGCCCATGGCGAGCCGGTAGGAGCGAAGTTGGGCTCCTATAAGGCCGAATCGGACCGCTGGACCGTCACGTTCACCGATCCCGAGCGCGGCGCGGCGCCCGGCCAGGCGGCGGTCTTCTACCGGGACGACGAGGTGTTGGGCGGAGGGACCATCACCCGGCTGGTGAGATGAGCGACACCGCATCACGCATTGAAGAGTTGCGGGCGCAGATCCGCCGGCATGACCATCATTACTACGTGCTGGACAACCCTCTGATAGATGACGCCAGCTACGACCGGTTGTGGCGAGAATTGGTCACCCTTGAAGAGGAGCATCCCGAGTTGGTGACCTTGGACTCGCCCACTCAACGGGTCGGCGCCCCGGTTTCGGAGTTGTTCTCGCCGGTGCAGCACCTGCGCCCACTCTTTTCTTTGGACAATGCCGTCTCCGACGCCGAACTGGACGCCTGGGAGCAGAAGGTGGTGCGGATGCTGGGACGCCCTGCGGAGGGGTACATCTGCGAGCCCAAGATAGACGGGCTGGCAGTGGTGCTCACCTACCGTGATGGGATCCTGAACGTGGCGGCCACCCGCGGGAGCGGAGAGGTTGGTGAAGACATCACCGCCAACCTGCGCACCTTGCCGTCGGTGCCCTTGCGGCTACTGGGAGACGCTCCATCACTGCTGGAGGTTCGGGGCGAGGTGTATCTGACGCTGGACGGCTTCGATGAACTCAACCGCCGCCGCCGTGAGGCGGAACTACCAACCTTCGCCAACGCCCGTAACGCCGCCGCCGGGTCGGTCCGCCAGAAGGATCCCACGGTGACCGCCTCCCGGGCGTTGGAAATCTGGGTCTATCAGGCGGGAGTTCTGGAGGGTGGCCCGTCGCTGCAAAGGCACACCGAAGTCTTGGACTATCTCCAATCCCTGGGGTTGCGGGTCAACCCGCGGTCCAGTTCGGCGCCGAGCCTGGCCGAAGTCAAAGAGTACGTGAAGAGAATGCTGGACGAGCACCATCGCCTCCCCTACCAGACCGACGGGGTGGTGATCAAGGTGGACAGCCTCGCCGACCAGGACGAATTGGGGGCCACCGCCCGGGCGCCTCGCTGGGCGGTTGCCTACAAGTTTCCCCCCGAGGAGCGAGTCACCACACTTCGGGACATCAGGATCAACATCGGACGGACCGGGGCGGCCACCCCGTTCGCGGTGCTGGAACCGGTGTTCGTGGGCGGGGCCAACGTCAGCATGGCCACCCTGCACAACGAGGAGCAGGTGCGCCAAAAGGATGTCAGAGTGGGTGATCGCGTGGTGGTCCGTCGGGCGGGGGATGTGATTCCCGAGGTGGTGGGACCAGTCCTTGCTGCCGACCAGGAGCGGTCGTCGCCGTGGGAGATGCCAAGCGACTGCCCGTTCTGCAAAGGTCCCATCTTACGACCCGAAGGTGAGGCGGTGGCCCGCTGCACCAGGGGTCTGACCTGCCCGAGCCGACTCCGGGAGTGGCTTTTCCACTTCTCGTCAAGAGGCGGGATGGACATCGACGGACTCGGATACAAAACCGTCGACATGTTGCTTCGGGACGGCACGATCACCGGCCCGGCCGACATCTTCTCCCTGGGGCGGGAACACTTCGAGGACCGGGAGGGATGGCGGGAGAAGTCGATCAGCAATCTGTTGGGAGGTATCGAAGCTGCCCGCCACCGTCCCCTGTGGAGACTGCTGGTGGCCCTGGGGATCCGGCATGTCGGTCCAGGCGGCGCCCGGCTGATCACCGCCCGTTACCGATCAATGGATCAAATCGCAGCCGCCACCGAAGAAGACCTCGCCGCCATCGACGGCATCGGTGAAACGATCGCCCGATCGATGAGAGAATGGATGGCCGACCCCGACAACCAGGATCTGATAGCCAAAATGGGCGAGGGTGGCGTGAGCCTGGCCGACCCGGAGCCGGAGGAGAAGGTCCTACCAACTCTTGCCGGACTCTCCCTGGTGGTGACCGGCGGACTGGATTCCATGAACCGAGAATCCATACAGCAGGCTATCGTCGCTAGAGGTGGGCGGTTCGTCTCCTCGGTCTCCGGCAAGACCTCGGCGCTGGTGGTGGGCGCTTCCCCCGGCGTATCCAAAGTCACCAAAGCGCAGCGCCTGGGCACCCCGGTTCTCAATGAAGACCAGTTCCTGGCTCTGCTGGAACACGGCCCAGAGGGGATTCTGGCTGAAGAGTAATGAACCCGGCTCAGGTGGAAAACCGGAAGTAACCCCTCCCTGATTCCCCCGACGGGGTAAGGTGAGGAACATGTCAGGTAAGGGGTACAGCCCGACCCATCGACTCGGGAGCCGAAGCAAGCCGTGGCCCCGTCTGACGGTGTTGCTGGTCTTGTTGCTTGTGGTAGGCGCCTGCGGCGGCGATGATTCAGCAGACGAGGCGGCAGCAGCAGCTAAAGCTGAAGCGGCCACGGCAGCGGACGAGGCGGCAGCGGCGGCTGAAGCTGAAGCGGCGACGGCAGCGGCCGCAGCCGGGGTGATGGTCGAGGAAGAGGAGATGGTCGAGGAAGAGGCCATGGTGGCGTTGGATGAAGCCCAAATGGCCCTGGCAGAGTCTGTGGATGCAGCCACGGAAGCAGCCGAGGCGGCCTCTATGGCAGCAGAAGCCGCGTCGGAAGCCGAAATGGATTCAGGTGAGGCCATGGAAGAGGAAGCGCCCGACGAGGAAGCGGCGGAAGGGGACGTCAGTCCCGTCAGTGACACCTCTTCGGGAGGAACGGTCGTTGAACTGTCGACCGCCAACTCCCCCGCCGCTTTCGGGCGTGATGTCATCTACCGGGCCTGGGTTTCCGTGGAAGCGCCGGATGTTGCGGCAGCCACCAACCAGGCCATATCCATCGTTCAAGGCCTGGGGGGGTTCGTGTTCGGGCAACAGACGCGCGCCAGGCCGTCGCCCTACTCGGAAATCGTCTTCAAGGTGCTGCCGGAGGACTTCTCCGTGGCGCTGTCAAGGCTCTCCCAGGTGGGCGAACTGGTTGACCAGCAGATCAGCGCGGACGATGTGACCGAACGCATCGTCGACCTGCAGAGCCAGATCATCACCGCGGAAGCCAGTGTGAGCCGGCTGCGCAGTTTCTTGGAGACCGCCACCAACCTGGAAAACCTGGCGTTCTACGAACGAGAACTGCTGATAAGGGAAACCGACCTGGAGAGGCTGCGGGGGCAGGTACGGACGTTGCAGGACCAGGTTGCCCTGGCCACCATCACCCTGGCAATCAGCCAGTTGCCCGAACGCCCCGTCATCCTTCCCAACACCGGGATGGTGGTCACAGCCTGGGCATCCAGCGGCGGCGAAGATCCCTGCCTGGGCGCCAAGGACCTGACGGTGGGACGGGACGACATCGTCAACTTCTGTGTTGAAGTGGCCAACGTGGGAGAGGTCGCGCTCACCGATGTGGAACTCTCCTCTGATGTCCTGCCCCTGGACGACAACCCCTTCGCGATCGAACGAGGCAGCTTCGAGATTATCGAGCCCGGGCAGTTCCTAACCGCCACCCTCACCGAAGAGGTGGTGAAGGGTCGCCTTGCCGATCGAATAGCCACCCGTGGCCTACAGATACGTATCGAATCCACCGCTTCACCGGAGGGAGTGGAGGGTTCCCCGGGAGTCATCTCTGACACAGCCCGGGTGATAGTCACTGCCCAGCAGGTGATCCCCGTTACCGGAATCCTGGTGCATGCCTGGGTCTCGACCGGTGACGACGACCCCTGCCTCGGCACCAGGAGCATAACAGTCGATCCCGACGACGGGATCGTGAACCTTTGTGTGTTCGTGGGCAACCCCGGCGACGTGCCCATCACCGACGTACAAATCCAGTCGCCGGCCCTTGATATGGACGCCAACCCGCTGGTGCTGGAGCACGGCAGTTTCGAGAGGATAGAACCCAGGCAATTCCTGACGGCCACCCTCACCGAGCAGGTTGCCAAAGGACGCTTCAACGGACGGGTGGCCACCAGGGGTCTGGACATAGAGATCCGATCGGCGGCAACGCCGATAGACGCCGATGGGACCCCACTGGAGCCGGTCGCCGATGCCACAGGAGTCTCACTGACCGCCCAAGAGGTGCTTCCCGAAACCCGCATGCTGGTCTCGGCTTGGGCCTCTGCCGACGATGACGACCCCTGCCTGGGATCGCAGAGCATCGCCCTGGCATCCGACGATGACAAGGTGAACTTCTGCGTGGAGATAGGCAACCTGGGCGACACCTCTCTCACCGACATCAGGATCGGATCCCACAGCCTCCGTCTGGGCGAGAACCCCTTCGTACCTGACTATGGAGATTTCCAGCGGATAGAACCCGGGCAGTTCCTCACCGCCACTCTCACCGAGGCCGTCGAGAACGGGCGAATGGCCGGCAGGGTCGCCATTCGCGGCATCAATGTGGCGATCGAGGTCACGGCCACCCCGGTTGACGCCGAAGGCGCCGTTTTGGAAGACACTTCTGCCTCTGCCCACGTCTCGGTGGATGTGCTGACCGGTCCGCGGGACGATGGAACACCGGCCGGGTTCGGTGACGCTCTCAACTCCAGCATGGACGCGCTGGTTTCGGTTCTGGGTGGCCTGGCGGTGGTGATCGGGGCACTAATCCCCTTCTCGCCGTTCATCGCCATCGTCATGGCCATACTCTGGTGGATGCGTCGCCGCAAGCGCCTCAGAAGCGGTTCCCAGGTCCGTGATCCGTCCACCTCCACCGAAGAGGTTCCGTCCGACTCTGCAGGCTCCTGAAAGGGAAACCGATACCGGCCGGGGGGCAGAATCGATCCCGGTTCTGAAGGCTGAAAGGTCCGCACCGCCCTCATCCCATCTTGGGCTACCGGTGAATGCGGCTTCGGTAGAAACACCCTCCTCATTTGAACATGTCGAGTCATAGAATTGTTAGTGCCAGGAGTCGTCTCCCTGGCAGAGAGGCGAATAGATGCCAGCAATGCGTTTCCGGCCGATTCCCGTTGGTGCCGGGCTTCACTGTGTCTTTCCTGGCAGTCCTTGCTCTGATGGTTGCCACAGGCGGTTGGTTTTGCGGAAGGCGCAAGGCTGGAAGGCTGCCCCACTAACTGCTCCCGGATCAGTTGAGAGACTGCAGCGGCGCCCCACCTTCTATTTCGCGAGGTGGCAACAACTCTGCGTTCAGCCCACAACCAGTGGAATCATCTCCGATACCGGGTAGTCGGCGGTGGACGTGGTGTTCGGGATGTCCAGATTCCTTCGCCGTGTTGCCACTTGATACCAGCCCGACCATACGAAGGAAGTCTTGATCTGATAGGCGCCTATCTCCTCCCGACACCGTGGCTTTGATTGCGCGCAACTCTTGACCTGGTACATGTGGCGCCCTACACCATTCGGATAGCCGGTGAAACCTGACAGATCTGAGCCGCGGAACCTTTGTTGGGGGCCATCATCCCAGGCGATTGTCACCTCACGAACCCTGACTTCCGCCCGGAGCGACCTTCCGGTATAGGGAGACCTGGAGGAGTAGGTCCAGGGAGAAGGGACGTCCAATGCCGCAAACGTCTCGATCCCGACCATGCCCCTCGGAATAGGCGGATCGAAGGACACTCGGGGAGATTGATGGTGGTAGGAGCCGATCCTGCTCCACATGTAGCCCTCGATCTCCTCGTTCTCCACCCTTGTCCAAGAACAAGGTCGAGCAGTGCCGACCGCGAGGTGCTCACCCGGTTTCCCATTGGGTGACCATCCGTATGCGATCTCACCTTCCCCGGTGTAGCCAAGATCAACCCAGACGGTTGGTCGGCTCCCAAAATAGAAGCACCCCTTGGCAGCGATCTGCAAATGCGAAGTGCCTGATCCCCCTGTAGTGGAGTTCCCGGTCTCGGTGTGAATGCATGCGGTGACGGGTTCCAATCCCTCTCCTTCGTCCGGTTCTTCAAAACTCACCGTGCAGACCGCCTCTGAATACGGTTGGGCGTCGGCCAGGCCGGGAACCGGGACTGACATCCCTACCAGCAAGGCGATCGCCACCCACCCCAACCCTCGAGCCATCTTCACGGAAACTGGAGCCTGTCTTTAATAAAGCAGTTGGCCCACCAATCTCCATAGATGGTGGGCCACCCGAATGAGAAGTGTCGACGCCATCCATATTGGGAATGAGGCCACAGGATCGTTATCCGTTCGATCAGGTCACTCTGCCGGAAAGAACTGATGTCCATTTCGTAGGCTGCCACCAGACAGTCGGGATGGTCGACGTACAGTTCCAACACCCTCACCTCCACCCCCTCCAGGGTCGGCGGCGCAGTGAATTCCATCCGCTCCATCACCGCTACTCCTCTCTCATAAGAGCTTCGGTCGGTTACCGCTCCCTCAAGGGTCTCGGGATCTTTTCGATAGATACCGTCATACCACCTGAAGTAGACCTTCTGTATCTGTTCTTCGGCGTAAAGGATTCGCTCAGGGTCTTCCACCGGCGGCGCTGCAGGATCAGGGAGACCGAGATCGTCCCAGTAGTCATTCGCCACGACGGCATCCGTATGTGTTATCACCCTCTCCTCGGTCTCCTGGGTCGTGGTTACTGAAGCTTCCGCGTTGGGCTCCTCAAGGGGTTTCCCGTCTGCCGTCGGAAGTTCCGACTCAGTTGAGACTGCCGGCGGGCCCGCGGTGGTGGATGGCGAGACCGGATCGGAAGCCACTGTTGTGCCGACCGCAGCGGTGGTGACGGTATTGGCCACCGTGGTAGTGGCAACACTGCCGGACACCGCCTCCTCCTCAAAGAGAGTCTCGTCTCCGGCGGTGTCACGGGTCGTAGGGATGGAGGTGGGGACGGTGGATGTCCACTTTTGCTCGGTGGGAGAGTCCGAGCTCCCGCATCCACTGACCACCATGGCTGACAGTCCTCCTGCCATGATTGCGGTTGCCAGCCGCCTCGCCCCAACCTCCATTTACCCTCCTCTTTCGGTGGTGATCAGAAATCTAGGCGGATGCTGTCATTCTGCAATCCCTATAACTATGGTGTTATATCGCGATCTTGCTTAAAAAATCGCGACTCAGGTAACCAGAGTCAGTCGCCAGCCATCTGGGCAGCCAGTTGCACCAGGGTCCGCACTCCGAATCCGGTGGCGCCCTCCGACAGGTAGTGAGCGGTCTTTCCGGACCGGGCGGGCCCGGCAATGTCCAGATGCGCCCACTTGCAATCCCCGGTGAACTCTGCCAGCAGCAACGCAGCGGTGATTGCGCCACCCCACCGCCCTCCGATGTTCTTCATGTCGGCCACCGGCGAGTCGATCTGCTTGCGGTATTCCTTAGGGAGGGGAAGGGGCCAGACCTTCTCCCCAGCCTCCGCGGCAGCTTCTTCCAACTTGGCGCGGGCATCGTCTGAACCGAACAGTCCGGCGTAGTCGAGGCCCAGCGCCACCACGCAGGCTCCGGTTAGGGTGGCAAGATTGACTATTAGGTCGGGGGACCCCTCGGCCGCCAGACTCAGAGCGTCCGCCAGCACCAGACGGCCCTCGGCGTCGGTGTTCATCACCTCTATCGTCTTCCCGTTGCGAGCGGTGAACACATCCCCGGGACGGGTGGCGCCGCCTCCGGGCATGTTCTCGGCCAATGCTGCCAGCACTTCCAGCTTCACATTCAAGCCCAGCCTGGTGATGGCCACCCCGGCAGCCGCCACCGTGGCCGCCCCCGACATGTCGGTCTTCATCGTTTCCATACTCTTGGGAGGCTTCAGTGACAACCCGCCCGAGTCGAAGGTGATGCCCTTGCCCACCAGGGTCAACTTCGGTCCTTCCCCCGGCCCCACCAGTCTGACCAGACGGGGAGGACGGTGAGATCCCTGTCCCACCGAGAGGATTCCCCCCATACGTTCTTCCTCCAGCCGATCCTCATCCCAGATCTCGGCAGTCATACCCGCTTCGACCGCCATTGCCGAGAATCGCTCGGCAAGATCGGGCGGGCGTTTGTCCCCAGAGGGCTGGTTGATGAAGTCACGGGCGTCAGCCACTGCGTCAGCCACCACTTTGGACCGTTCCACCTGCTCTGCCCAATCCGAAGGGAGAGGCGCAGCTAAGAGCACCTCCGGCAGGGGGTCCTCAGAGGGCTTGCTCCGGTAGGCCTCATACCGGTAACCGGCCAGCATCGCCCCCTCAACCGTGGCGGCCAGCGCCCCCGGCGTGTGGAGTTGATGGAGGGTGGTGACCAGGCGTTCGGTTCGGGGAGCGGCCCGCAGACCTCGTGCCGAGGCGCGCCGCACCGTCTCGTGGTCTGGCTCATCGCCCACCCCCACCAGCACCACCCAGTCATGGGGGAGCTTCCCTGCGGTGGGTATCACTGCCTGGTCGCCCGGTTTTCCGGAAAAACCAACGGCCTCCAAATGCTCATCAACCCACGAGCCCAGTTGATCCAGTACATGCTCTGCGCCCGGGCCCGGCTGGCGGTCGGCGCCCATGGGAACAACCAGGACCGGCGCCCCCCCGTCTTCTACGGCCGGAGCCGAACCTATTTGTGGAAGTAATGTCATACGCTCACCTTACCGTTTCCAATGGGCCTTACCTCCGCTAGCAGAAACCTTCTCTACCCGTACACCATCCGCTTCAGCCACCCCCGCACGGGCCGCCACGAGACGGCGGCTAAAGCGGCAATGGCTGCAATCATCAGAAATGCAGAGCGAGGACCGATCAATCCGGTCATCAGGGAAGCCATGGGCGGTCCGATGACTTGGGAGACCCGTACCCCCGCCACCCAGGTGAGCACCACGAGCCCCCGATAAGTGATGGAGGCCGAGGCGATCGCATCCCGCTGCGCCAGGGTCACCACCAGTCCGAACCCCGCTCCGGCCAGGGCCAAGCCCAAGGACACCATGGCGGGAAACCTCGCCAGGTAAACCACCAGCAGACCGATGCACATCAGCCACAGGCCCGCTGTCATCACTCGACTCGATATCCGTCCTTTGATGAACCGCAAGACACCGAGAGCCGTGACGATGGCCCCGGCCTGGAAGGCGGAAACCACCAGACCCCGTCCGGCGCTGCCGGTTCCGAAGGCGTCATCCAGAAACAGGGGGACCGCCGTCATGGAAGCGCCTGCATTCACAATTACCCCCAAGCCGGTGACGGCCATCAGCCCCAGAAGATCAACGCCGGTTCGCTTCCGATGCATGTCTTCTCGGGCGGCGCGGACATGGCGTAAAGGAGAGGAAGCCACTCCTTTGGGCCTCCCCACCTTCAACCGCAGCGCCCACAATCCGATGGGAATCCCGGCAAGGTAGATGAGAAAGGTACGGAAGGCCCCGCCGGTTGCAATGAATCCGGACAGAGCCGGCATGATCATCTGCACCATGAAGACGAAGGCAAGATTCATTCCCAGAAAGCGCATCCGGTCCTTCTCGTCCTCGAACAGTTCCCCTATCAGCGCTATGGAAAGCCCCATGAGCCCGGGGGTTCCCAGGCCCTGGAGCAGCCGCAACACGATCAGCATCGGAAAAGAATCGGCAAGAAAACCGGCCGCGCCGAACACCGTAAAAGCCGCCACGCAAACCACCACCACTCGCCTGCCCCCAAAGCGATCAGCGAGGTAACCCACCAGCACCGCGGTCAGGATCCCGGGAAAGGAAACCGCTCCCTGAACCCATCCCACCACTGTTATCGAGACTCCCAACGCCTCGGCCAACTCGGGCAGAGCCGGGGACAGAGCCGGGAGGGTGGTGGTCGTCAGGCAACTCACCGACACCAAGAGAGCGAATTGTTCTTTGCGAGTCCTGCGGTTCATGTCAGACCGGAGCGAACTGGACGCAGGTTCCTGTCACCCACAATGCTGGCTGCAACCCCTGCCGTGATAAGAGCCAACCCCGAAACCACTCCCAGTGTGAGTTGCTCGTCCACCAACCACCACGACGACAACAGTCCCACCACCGGAACGGCCATCAGGGTCAGGTTCACCGAGATCGCTGGCAGGTTCCGGAACGCCTCCATCTGGCCCCACACCACCACCGGACCGGCCAGGGTCATCTGAAAGAGGACTATAAACACCGTCCCGGAAGTCCATGCGACATCGGGGATACCGTCAAACACCAGAGCGGCAGTCAATGCCGGAATCCCACCGGCCACCATCTGCCAGGGAGTCGATGCCAGCGAATTGGAACCCCATCGGTGGGCTCTCATGTAAACGGAGGTCCATGCCGCCGATAGGGAGGCTCCCAACAGCATCAGATAAGCCCACAGAACTCTGGGCTCGCTCAGGCTGAACCCCCACGGCTCCAGGACCACCGCCAACCCGACCATCCCCGCCGCCAGTCCCGCTATCTGCATTCTCGACATCCGCTCACCCAGGAAGATCACGGCCATGGGGACCGCCCACAGCGCGCCGGTCCACACCAGGATGCCGGACCGCCCGGGGGGCAGCACCTGCAGGGCGAAGAACACCAGGAGGAAGATGCCCAGGAGACGGAAGACGCCCAGTATGGGGACGATCCTGCGGTCCTGGCGGGGAACGAAAGGGCGCTGGCCTGCCAGGGCGTTCATTGCGAACCCCACCATCGCCCCTCCCCACAGGCGGAGGGTCATCATCCACAGGGGGGAAATGGTCTCCAGCCCAATACTCACAATGGGCCAGTTGACGCCCAATGACAGCACCGCCATCCCCAGCACGAAATAGCTGTAGACCTGTGACCCCGGCTGTCCAGACAGACGAGCGGTCAAAGGCAGGCTCTCATCCCAACCACGATAGGCAAGTCAATTCTCGCTCTCGCTGTAGGCGGCAGGGGTCTCCATAGCAGTTGGCAGATCCCGGCGCCATGCTCCAAACACCTGCACTTGGGTGGGTCCTGATCCAAGCAATGCAGAGGCGTCAAGATAGAGCCTGCCGACTTCATGGCATTTCTGCTGGGGCAATCACCATCAGCGAAAGACAGTTGCTCACCAGTAGGGCGGATTGTTCCCTGCGAGTCCTCAGGTTCATGCCAGACCCGAGCGAACTGGCCGCATATTCCTGTCACCCACAATGTTGGCCGCAACTCCGGCGGTGAGAAGAGCCAACCCCGAAACCACCCCCAATGTGAGCTGCTCATCCACCAACCACCACGATGACAGCAGTCCCACCACGGGAGTGGCCATCAAGGTCAGGTTGACCGAGATTGCTGGTAGGCGGCGAAAGGCTTCCAACTGCCCCCACACCGCCAGTGGGCTGGCCAGGGTTGTCTGGTACACCACAATCAATACCACCCCCCAGGTCCACCGGATGTCGGGGATCCCTTCCACAACCAAAGCTGCCACCAGAGCGGGAATCCCACCGGCCAGCAGTTGCCAGGGAGTGGACGCCAGTGCAGTGGCGCCCCACTTGTGGGCCCGGATGTAAACGGAGGTCCAAGCCACCGACAGGGCCGCGCCCATCAACATAACGTAGTCCCAAACGATCCTGGGTTCGGCCACCATCAGAGTGCGGGGATCCACAACCAGCAGCAGTCCCAGCATCCCCACCGACAGTCCGGCTATCTGCATCCTGGTCATCCGCTCCTTCAAGAAGATCATGGCGATAGGGACGGTCCACAGGGTGCCCGTCCACACCAGGATTCCCGACCTTCCGGGAGGAAGGATCTGCAGAGCATAGAAAACCAGCACATAGATGGCGCCCAGTCGAAGTATCCCGATGATCGGAACAATCTTCCAGTCCTGGCGGGGAAATGCGGCCCGTTGACCGGCCATGGCGTTCATCGCAAAACCCACCAACGCTCCTCCCCAGAAACGAAACGTGGTAAGCCACAGGGGAGGGATGAATTCCAGCCCTATGGAGATAATGGGCCAGTTAAAACCCAAACTCAGCACCACCGAGCCCAGCAGCAAGAAATAGAAGAGCCGTGAAGCCGATAACGAGGCTGGGCTAAATGTCACCGGCGAGCCTTCATCCCGCCAACGATAGGCAAGTCCACCCTCGTTCCGGGGGTAGGAGTCTGGGGGTGTGATTGGTCAAACCGCCTGCCTCTTTCCGCGGTTTCCATAGCAGTTGACAGATCCCGGCGCCATGCTGCAATCACCTGCATTCTGGGGGACCCTTCCCAAAGCCAAGGGAGAGGCTTGGCGATATGGCCTGCCGACTTCAATGGATTACTGCTGGGGTAATCACTATCAACGAAGCCAGTTGTTCACTATGACGACCCGGGGTTCACGTCAAACCCGACCGTATCGGCCTCATGGTCCGGTCACCGAGGACATTGGAGGCTACTCCTGCGGTGATCAGGGCCAAGCCCAACACGATGGGCAAGCCGAGTTGTTCGTCAACCAGCCACCACGAAGCAAGCAACGCCACCACCGGAGTGGCCATCAGGGTCAGATTGACCGAGATCGCCGGAATGTGGCGCAGGGCCTCGAGGTGCGCCCATACTGCCAACGGGCCGGCCAGGGTCATCTGGTAGCCCACCAGGAATCCGGTTCCCCACGTCCACCGAATGTCCGGGAAACCGTCGATGGCCAGGGCTGCGGCAAGTGCCGGAACCCCGCCGCACAGCATCTGCCAGGGAGTGGATGCCAAAGCGGTGCCGCCCCAGCGGTGTGCCCTTATGTAGACGGTTGTCCATGCTCCCGACAGGGCAGCGCCCAGCAACATCAGGTAGCCGAGGATGATCCTGGGTTCGCTCACGGCAATCGTCCAGGGTTCCAAGACCATTCCCAGCCCCACCACTCCCACCAAGAGTCCGTTCACCTGTAGCTTCGACATCCGCTCGCCCAGAAAGATCACGGCGATGGGAACTGCCCACAGCGTGCTGCTCCAGACCAGAATGCCCGATCGTCCGGGCGGGAGGATCTGGAGGGCGTAGAAGACGAAGAAAAAGATTGCGGCCAGTCGGAAGACCCCGAGGACCGCGACGATCTTCCAATCCTGGCGGGGAAGGCTCGGGCGCTTGCCGACCAGGACATTCATGGCGAATCCCACCAGCGCTCCTCCCCACAGACGGAAGGTCATCAGCCACAACGGGGGGACCACCTCCACCGCCTTGTCCAGGATGGGCCAGTTGAAGCCCAATGACAGCACCACCGAGCCCAGCAGAAAGTAATAGAAGAGCCGAGGAGCCGATGACGAGGCTGGGCTTAATGTCACCGGCGAGCTTTCATCCCGCTAAAGATAGGCAATCCGGACCCCAACCGCCCTCCACCCATCCCTAGCCGTTGCCCCTCTGAAGATCATGGCGACCCCACGGCCGACCCCTCGCAGAGTTAGGAATAGACCAACCTGCCAACCCAACGACGGAGCGGGCGCCAGGTGACGGCGGCCAGGGCAATCACTACCGCGGCGATCAGGAATGACGAACGGGGACCTATCACGTCGGTGACCAGCGATGAAGCCGGGGGTCCAACCATTTGAGCGATCCTCACCCCGGTTACCAGGGAGAGGAATACCAGTCCCCGGTAGGCCAGGGAGACGGAGGCAATGGCGTCCCGTTGCGCCAGCGTGTACACCAACCCAAACCCTGCGCCGCTGATGGCCAGGCCCACAGCCACCAGCATGGGAGACCCTGCCACAAACACCAGGGCCAAACCGATTGACATCAACCATATTCCGACGCTCATCACCCGACCGGATATCCGTGACGAGAACATCCGCACCACGGCCAGGGTGGTAACTATGGCACCCACCTGGAAGGCTGAGATCACCACCCCCCGCACCGCGCTATTCGTTCCGAACACCTCGTCCAGAAGCAATGGAATGGCTGTGAACGCGATCCCGTGAAGCACCACCATAGACAGGATGCTTACGGCAATCAACCCCAGCGTATCCACCATGGTCCGGCGACGGCGCATTTCATCGCGAGCCTCCCGGGCGTGCCGGAAAGGAGAAGAAGCGGTTCCCTTGGGCCGTCCAACCTCCAACCGCAACGCCCAGATGGCGATCGGCACCCCCGCCGAATAGAGCAGAAAGGGACGGAACACTCCCCCTTCGGCCAGGACCCCGGAGGCGACCGGGACCACCATCTGGAAGATGTAGATAAAGGCAAGGTTGAGTCCCAGGGCCCGGGTACGGTCCCTCTCATCCTCGACGAGTTCGCCGATCAAAGAGATCGACAACCCCAACACCCCCGAGGTTCCCACTCCCTGCAACATCCGGAGCCCGAGCAGCACCCAAAAGGAAGTCGCAAAGAACCCCGCCGCCCCGAACACGGTGAAGATGGCCACGCAGGTCAGCACTACCCGTTTTGCTCCGAACCGGTCGGCCAGAAAGCCGATCAGAGCCGAACAAATGATCCCAGGTATCACCGCCGAACCCTGGGCCCAGCCAATCGCGGCGATGGAAACCCCCAGCGCCTCGGCCAACTCGGGCAGAGCAGGCGGCAACACAGACAGGTGAGTGCTGCCAAAACAACTGAGGGTTATCAGCAGTACCAGTTGCTCTCTTCGGAAATTCGGGCTCATGCCGGACCCCGGATCATGCCAGACCGAAACGCAGAGGCCGGACGTCTTTGTCTCCCAGTATGTTGGCCGCCGCCCCGGCAATGATCAGGGCCAGCCCCCCGACCACGGTCAGCGTGAGCACCTCATCGACCAACCACCACGAGGCCAACAGTCCCACCACCGGGGTGGCCATCAAGGTCAGGTTGACCGAGATCGCCGGGATGTGTCGAAAGGCCGTCAGCCGTCCCCAAAGCGCCAGCGGGCCGCCCAGCGTGATCTGATAAGCCACGATACCCCCCGACTCCCAGGTCCATTGGACGCCGGGCGCCCCGTCCACGGCCAACGCCAGGGCCAAGACGGGAACCGCCCCGGCCAGCATCTGCCAGGGGGTGGAAGCTAAAGGATTCGCTCCCCAGGAGTGGCCCCGAATATACACGGAGGCCCCGGCAATGAACAGCGAGGCGCCCAGCAGCATCACATAGCCCCAGATCACCCTCGGCTCGGAGAGACTCAGTTCCCAAGGCTCGAAAACCAACCCCACCCCCACCATCCCGATCACCAGGCCCCCCACCTGCATCCGAGACATCCGCTCTCCCAAAAAGGCGACCGCCAACGGAACCGACCACAGGGTGCTTGTCCAAATCAGGATGGAAGACCGGCCGGGAGGCAGGATTTGAAGAGCGTAGAAAGTCAGACCGGCGACAGCGGCGAGGCTGCATCCCAATATCGGGACGATCCTCCAATCCCGCCGGGGAAAGGAAGCCCGCTGACCGGCGGCGGCGTTCATTCCGAGCCCGACCAACGCTCCCCCCAACAGACGGAAAGCAACCAACCAAAATGGTGGGATCAGGTCCACACCCCTGTCCAATATCGGCCAGTTAAAGCCCACTATCAGCACAATCCCGCCCAACACAGCGTAGTAGAGAAGTCGAGATTCCGGTGGAGGGAGGTGCTTATCTATAACCGGAGGGCTTTCATCCCGCCCACGATATATGCTCCCATCCCCCCTCGGGCCGACCCTTTGACCGAGGGGGTCGGATCCATAACGCCCCAGGTTGGATACCATGACCGCAATGGAAGGGGACCCCCCCTGCTTACGCCCAACGGTGTGGCGCTCCAAGGGAAACTGACAACCTTCACATAGGAGTGAGCTTCAACCCAAGAGCCTGGGCCGCCTCAGAAGCTACCAAGCACAAGCCAGAAAACAACGACCGAAAGGAGACCCGCTAGCCTAAAACCACCAACCCCAGGGTGGGGAATTTCGATGCGACTCTGGGGATTTTCGATGATCGTCATCACCACCCACCCGACCCTCCAAGGACACCACCGAATCCACCAAATCTTCCAAACCCAGACGACTCATCAACGTCCCGGCCGCTAACAACCCGGCGTCGGCTACCAGCCCCTCATCATCGAAAATCACCTCATACCGGTCGATATTCTGCAATACTCCACTCACAGGAAGTGCCTCCAGACTCCGGGCCAAACCACTTGCTTCAAACGGTTATTGTCCCAGATCAGAGGCACTTTCCGCGTCTATCCCCCCGAGCCTCCACCGGTGGATCCAGGCTTAGTGTCCTGTATCTCTGTTTCGCTTGCGTTCTCGGCTTGACGAGCCGAACCCGAACCGGCCACCGTTAGCCAGAGGGT
>MPNA01000047.1 GCA_002238785.1 bacterium OM1 bin76
CTTGCGTACACCACTACTGACTGCTCGCAATGCGGGCACCGCCAGAAGATGCCCTTGAAGGCAAGGGTCTACGAGTGCGGGAACTGTGGAATGGTGATGTGCAGGGACTGCAACTCAGCCATAAACATAAGCGCCCGGGCGTTCGGAAGAACACCCGGATCGGGTGGGAAACCCCGATGCAGTCGCGCTATAGAAGATGTGGGTGTAAGACCTGCCTCTCCTCCGGGAGAGTCGGGCGGTCTCACAGGCTGCAGAACAGTACCGAAGAACGACAGCCCAACAGCTGTCAACTATTCGTCATAAATCCCTATCTTTTCAGGTCCACGGCGAGCGATTCTACCGCGACAGCGCCTCTGCCACCTGTCGGAGAGACGTTCAATGATGTCGAGTTGTCTCCGAAGCCCAGTTCGAGGCTCTCCGGCCATGGTGATTCAAGCTGACCAAGAGGTTGCCCTGCTACCATAGGCCCGCCGCCTTTCCATCCAACAGAGGTATTGATGACAGGGGACAGACACTTCTACATCGAGTCGTTCGGCACGGTTCGGCTGGCTTCGTTCCGACTTGGCCATTCGCCCTTTGCCCACCGGTATATGACCGATCAGACGGTTTACGGCATGTACTGCGGACGCCTGTATCCCCTGAAGATGACTTCGGACGAGGACCCTATTCCGAAGTACTGGAAGCTACGCCAGGACGTGATGCTATACGATGTTCCGGAACAGCCCCTTGAGATTATTGGCCCTGACGCCGGCAGACTCCTGGAGAGGGTTCTCACCTGCAGGGTCGATTCACTTCCCACAGGCCGGGCCCGGTACGGAGTCGCCTGCAATGCAGATGGCACTGTTCTGATGGACGGCGTCCTCATGCGCCTGGGTCAGGATCGCTACTGGTATGTGAAAGCCAACGGCGAGTTCCTCACCTGGCTGCAGGCCAATGCCCTGGGGCTCGATGCAAAAGTGTCTGATCCGAACTCACGGGTGCTTCAGATCCAGGGACCAAAGTCGCTCGCCGTGCTGGACGCGGCGATCGGAGGGGGTCTGTCTGCCGATTTCAAGTACTTCCACGCCGGGTTCTTCGAAGTCTGCGGCCAGACGCTGTGGGTCTCGCGCACCGGTTGGACCGGGGAGACGGGAATCGAGATCTACTGCAACAGCGGCCCAGAACCCACCGACCATGACGCTCTGTGGGATGGGTTGCTTGCCTGTGGTGAGCCCTTCGGAATGGAATTCAGCGCGGGGTCGTCGATGGGCATCCGGCGCATCGAGTCGGGGATCCTCGACAACGGCAGCGATATCGAGCCCGACCTCACGCCCTTCGGTGCGGGTCTTGGGCAATTCGTCAAACTCGACAAGACGGACTTCATCGGACGGTCCGCCTTGGAGGTAACCGACCGCAGCCAACTCCTGTTCGGCTTGCTTTGTGCCACCGCTACCCCGCAGGCGGGAATGCAGGTCTACTACCAGAACCGCCCGGTGGGGCACATGACGATTGGAACCTGGTCGCCCACCCTGGACACCGGAATCGGCTATGTGCGCTTCGATCGGCCTTTGAAGGGCGATGATTGGCTTGGCAAGACGGTCCACTTGCATGACCGGGACGGGATTCCACACCCGGCGGTCGTGGACACTCTGCCATTTGTAGACAAAGGGAAGCGGCTTCCCCGTGCCGTCTGGAAGGACGGGTGATCGCAGAGGTAATCAGGGGGGATCCGCTTCCTGCAGGTCAGAACTGCTGAGCGTTCCGTCTCGATCCTTTCCTCCGACTACCATCGACCCCAGTAGCTGCAGACTATCCCGAGTACCCGTAACCTGTGACGTGGGAACAGGAATCAGAGGCACTCCGGGATCAGAGGATGAGCGCCGAAACCATTGAGGAAAGCGATGATTGTCGAGCAACGGGACTATCACATCTACACCGGGAAGCTCAAAGAGGTGGTGCGGTTGTACGAGACGGAGGGGATCATTATCCAAGAGGAGATCCTGGGAAACCTGCTCGGCTGGTTCACCGTGGATGTGGGTGGTTTGTCAACGATCTCGGCGATGTGGGGCTATGAGAACTATGCCGAGAGGGAACAGCGCCGGGCGAGGTTGGCCGCCGACCAACGCTGGCAGGCCTTCCTGCCGAAGCTCACCCCGCTGATCCACACCCAGCAGAACCGAATCCTGACTCCGACCGCGTTTTCGCCCATCCGATGAACAGGACAAAGAGGAGCAAGGAGGGCAGCCAATGACAAAGAGTCGCGACTACTTCTCACTGACCGGTCAGACCGCCATCGTGACCGGGGGCGCCAAGGGCATTGGCCGCGCCATCGCAGACGGGCTTGCCGATGCGGGGGCGCGAATAGTGATTGCCGACCTCGCCGGGGCGCAGGAGGCGGCAGCCACGTATCCAGAGGGCGTCGGGGTGACCGTGGACGTGTCGAATCCCGATGATCTGCACGCCATGGTGAACACGGTGCTGGACGCCTGCGGGCAGGTCGACATCTTGGTCAACAACGCCGGGATCTACACCTCGTTGCCGATGAGACCCTTTGAGCAGATACCAGTTGAGGAATGGCAGAGAGTGATGGAGGTCAACGTGATCGGCTTGGCTCTGGCATGCCGGGCCGTGGTGCCGCACATGCGCGCCCGCGGAGGAGGGCGCATCCTGAATATCTCTTCGGGCACCGTTTACCGCGGTGTCCCGCATCTGTTGCACTATGTTTCAAGCAAGGGCGCCGTGGTGGCTATGACCAAAGCGCTGGCCAAGGAGTTGGGAGGAGACGGCATCCTGGTGAACTGCATCGCGCCAGGGTTCACCATATCCGACGGCGTGCGAGAAAACCCCGCCGGGGTGGACTTCGAGTTTCTCAGCAGCATCTCGGTTGCTGCGCGGACCATCAAGCGGGACCAGACACCGGAGGACATCGTGGCTGCGGCGGTGTTCCTGTGCAGCCCCGGCGCGGACTTCGTGACCGGGCAGACGATGGTGATCGACGGCGGCCAGTACTTCCATTAGCCGACCAACCTGAACTGACAGTGAAAGTTCTGCTCGCCCTCTTCGAGCATCCCGCGGGTGTGGACGTCGGCGCCGGCAACCGCATGACGTACGACTTTGAGGCGGATGTGGCGCACTTCGGCGCCTGTTCCGTTACCGGCCCGGCCTTGCGGTGGGAAGTGACACCGGTCGAACATGGGGTTGACGAGGGAGTGATCGCGGAGGGGGCTGCTCTTTCGAGCGTCGTCACGCTGGACGGATCGCATGAGTGGCTGATGCGTTGCGACCGGGTGGACTTTCCCCGCGGTGGGGTGGCCCACCGGCATGTGCATCCCGGCCCGGGCATCCGTCGCCTGCTGTTCGGAGAATTGACCGTCACCACCGGCGGGCTTACCACCACCCACCGGGCCGATGATCCGTGGTTCGAAAGCGGCCCCGAGCCGGTGTACGCGGAGGCGTCGGCTGCTCAGGAAGCAGCCTTCGTCCGAGTGATGCTCCTGCCTGCCAAATGGGCGGGCCGCCGAACCATCCGCTACCTTGATCCGGCCGACGCCGCCCGACCTGCCCGCCAAACGGCGCGGGTGTTCCGCGAGGAGTCGCTGCAGTGACAGATCCGCATCCGAACCTCCGCCACGGTGGCCGGGTGCTGGTGGATCAACTCCGCCGCCACGGGGTGGATACCGTCTTCACCGTACCCGGTGAGAGTTTCCTGGCCGTGTTGGACGCCCTGCATGACGAACCGGCGATTCGCACCGTGGTGTGCCGCCACGAATCGGGAGCGGCGACCATGGCCGAGGCGCACGCCCGCCTCCGCAACGACGTGGGGGTGGCCTTCGTGACCCGGGGTCCGGGGGCAACCCACGCTTCGGTGGGGGTGCACGACGCCACCGAGAGCAGCACTCCCCTGCTGCTGTTCGTCGGCCAGGTGCCGACCTCACACCGGGGTCGGGGCGCCTTCCAGGAGATTGATGTCGAGGGTGTCTTTGCTCCCCTGGCCAAATGGTCGGTGGAAGTCGACCGGCCCGAGAGGATCAGCGAGGTCACCGCCCGGGCCGTCCGAGTAGCACGTCAGGGGCGCTGCGGTCCGGTGGTGGTGTCACTGCCTGAAGATGTGCTGGCGGCAAGGACCTCGGCGCCCGACGCTCCGACGGCGCCCCCACCCGATCGGCCGACGCCAAGCCTTGGGGAACTGGCGGAATTGGAGTCCCTCCTGGCCAGGTCGAACCGGCCGCTGGTAATCGTGGGCGGTGGCGCCTGGGACGCCGCCTCGGCTGGGGTGCTTACCTCTTGGGCCGCACGGAACAGTCTCCCGGTGGCGGTGTCCTTCAGGCGGCAGGACTACCTCGACAACCGGTCATCTTGCTATGTGGGCTGGACCGGAGTGGGCCTGGCCGCCAGCCTTGCCAACCGGATCGTCGACGCCGACCTGATCATCGCCATCGGAACCCGCCTCAGCGACACCGCCACCCGTGGGTACACCTTGCTGACACCTCCGAAGCCCCAACAGACCCTGATTCATATCCATCCTGACCAGAGCGAACTGGGAAGAGTCTACCAACCCACCCTGGGCATCCGCTCCGGCGCGCCGGAGGCCGTGTTCGCTCTTTCCCAGATGGAGACATTTGACTCGGGGCCATGGCAGGACTGGTCAACTGCGGCGCGCGGTGACTACGAAGCCACACTGGTACCTCCCTCGGCACCCGGCGCGTTGGACTTGGGCCAAGTCATGAAGTACCTCGACGACCGCCTCCCCCCGGACTCCATCCTCACCAACGGCGCCGGCAACTTCTCCCTGTGGCCCCAGCGCTACTACCAGTTCAGCCGATACGGGACTCAACTGGGATCCCAGAGCGGAGCTATGGGTTACGCCGTACCGGCTGCCGTGGCTGCCAAGTTGTGCAGACCCGAGTCACCCGTGGTGGCCTTCTCCGGCGACGGAGACTTTCTCATGACCGCCCAGGAACTGGCCACTGCAGCGCAATACAACGCTCCGATCATCGTTTTGGTGATCAACAACGGCATGTTCGCCACCATCAGAATGCACCAGGAGCGCACCTATCCCGATCGGCCCAGCGGCACGGACATCATCAACCCCGACTTCGCCGCCTACGCCCGTGCCTTCGGTGGCTTCGGCGCCACCATAGAACGCACCCAGGACTTCTCCCCCGCATTCGAGAAGGCCCTTGCCGCGGGAGTCCCCGCCGTCCTGGATCTTCGGGTTGACCCCGAGGCGATCCTCCCCCACGCCACCCTCAGCGAGATCCGCCGGAACGCTCGGGCCGATTAGACACTGTCTGCCTGTGGCGTCGTCCCTGTCGCCAGCCGGCCCGCTGACGAGGCGGATGTACCAACTCTCCCCCGCAGTTCGGACAGAGGATGCTCATTTCAGCAGCGCATTTGGTACAGAACGTGCACTCGTAACAACAGATGAACGCGGCGCCTTCCAGCGTGAGTGGCGCCTCACGCCGCTCGCACCGCCGGCGCATCTCAACTCCCATCAGGTGCAGGGTGATTCTCCGGCGACTGCAGCGGTCCGGGGCCAAGATCGGTGAGCGTCCACCTGCCGAAGGATGCCTTGCAGATTGGCGGGCCGATCCGATGTGTTGCGGCCCAGGCCCTCAGAGGACGCCGAAGGTTTTGAACGCCTCGCTGGGCGGTACACCGCGGCTGACCGCCTGCCGGAATTGGCCCTCGCGGCGGCTCTTCTCCACAGCAGCACTCACCACCTCGTCTACGAAGGATTCGGGCACGATCACCACCCCGTCATCGTCCCCCACCACCAAGTCACCCGCAGCGATGGTGACCCCGTCCACCTCGACGGCGACCCGGTGCTCCACCACCTCTCCCCTGCCATTGATGTCCCGGGGATCAGCCCCGCGGCACATCACCGGGAACCCCAGCCTGCGGATGGCGTTGCGGTCCCGGGCGTAGCCGTCGACTACCGCACCGGCGGCTCCGGCGGCCATACACGCGGTCGACAGCAACTCGCCCCACAGGGAAGCATGACGGAATCCGCCCGAAGCCCCCACCCAGACCTCTCCCGGCCCGATAGCGTCCAGGGCCCGGAGCAATCCCACGTAAGGCACGTCGGGGATCTCATCGGTCGCCTCCACCCTCACAGGAAAGGCGTAGCCCACCAGCACCTGATCGGCTATCAGAGGCACATAACCAGGAGCCAAAGTCTGCTGCCGAAGCCCGGCAGCGTCGAGAGCGTCGGAGACCAGCGACGAGCCGATCTGAACTCCCAGTTCGGCAAGCTTCGGGGCGGTGAATCGGTGGTGCGAACTGGACATGTCTCTCATCGTATGTCCCGGTCAGACTACAAAAGACAGCCGTCATGACATGGAAACCGGCAAGGCCCGTCGTGCCCCCGGTCGCAAGGTGCTCCGAGAACCCCGGAGGTCCACCGTGCCACCGGTTAGAAACTGATCAAAGACAGTGGATCTATAGGCTTATGGGTTGTGAGCGACTCTGGCGGCAAGGATGGTGAGCAGCGTCCGACAGCAGGAGTGACTCTGCGCGGAACGCTGCGGGAAGCCATGGAAGCGCCCCCAACGGTGTATGAGATGGTGGGCGGTCAACGATTCTTCGATGACCTGGTCAACCGCTTCTACGATGCCGTGCAGGGCGACCCGATTCTACGGCCAATGTATCCGAAGGACCTGCGCCCCTCGAGGAGGCGATTGGCTGGGTTCCTGGCACAGTACTGGGGCGGCCCTTCCCTTTACAGCGAACTCCGCGGCCACCCTCGTTTGCGGATGCGTCACATGCCCTTCACGATCGGCTGGGCAGAGCGGGAAGCCTGGATGGCGCACATGACTGCCGCACTCGCCACAGCCGAAGTTGCCGACGACACCGGCAACCCGCTACCCGATGAGATCCGAGCTTTAATATTCCAGCATTTCGATAACGCCGCCACCCACCTGGTCAATAGCCCTGACTGAGTGATCCGATGCCGTGGAACAGAAGAAGGAGTGCTGGAATGGACACCAAAGAACGCTGCACCATAGTCGTACCCGGAGACGAGCCGAAACAGATCCAGGGCTCTCCCCACCTTGAGCGCCTGCAACCATACGGAGAGGTGATCGTGTACACGGACCTCCCCACGGATCAACAGAAACTGGAGCGGTGCGAGGCTGCGGATGTGATCCTCAACTCCCGCGGGGCGGTCACCTGGCCGGCAGAGGCGCTTGGTTCGCTGCCGAAACTGCGTCACATCTCGGTGTGTGCCATCGGAACCGACAACATCGACCTGCAAGCGGCGTCGGAGATGGGAGTGGTGGTGAGCAACCAGGCCGGAAGGACGGCCAGCGTTGTTGCAGAACACCTCTTCGGGCTCATGTTCGCGGTTGCGAAGAGGGCCGCATCCCAGACCATCGAGTTGAAATCCGGTCGCTGGACGCGTTGGAATAACGTCTATCTACAGGGCAAAACCCTAGGCGTCATCGGCACCGGCAACATAGGCTCCGAGATGGCAAGACTGGCCAACGCACTGGGGATGGAGGTGGTGGCGTGGACGTTCCGTCCGTCGGACAAACGGGCCCAACAACTGGGAGTCCGCTACATCGAACTTGACGACCTCCTAGCCACAGCCGACGTGGTGAGCCTCCATGTTGCACTGTCCGAGGAGACTCGCGGGATGTTGGGCGAACGCGAACTCGGACTGATGAAACCCGGAGCGCTGCTGGTGAACGGAGGGAGGGGTGCCCTTGTCGAGAAGAATGCCCTGGTACGGACCCTGAACGCCGGGCATCTGGGCGGTGCCGCCCTGGACGTCTACGACATCGAACCCCTTCCCGCCAACGATCCCATCCTCTCGTGCGAACAGGTGGTATTAACACCACACGTAGCTGATCAGACCCCGGAAGGGATCGATCGTCTGAACAAAGGCGCCGTCGACAGCGTGATCGCCTTCCTGCGGGGACACCCCCAGAATGTCGTCAACCCAGAGGCACTGAGGCTCGGTTAGCCGTCCTGTTTCAACCGATCCTGAAAAAGAACATGAGGATGGCGAGCGCAACCACGATGGTCATGATGGTCCTCCGAGTCTGGGTCTCCCTGATCTCGTCGTTGACTAACGGATCTCTGAGGACGTGACGGTGATCTCTTCGTCGTCCCCGAACCAAAGTCCCTCGACATCTTCCCGCATCCATCTTGTTCTTTGCTGGTCGCCCGTATAGACCTGCAACTGGAGAAGCATCGTGTCCACCCCGTCTGGGTCTTTGAACGAGGACCCAAGCCATCTCATCAGGCCCTCGCCCCTCCACCCTCATCATGAACTCTTGGACCAACTCACGATCAACCAGAAGACCAGCCGTAGCCCGAGTGAACAGGGATTCCAGTTCAGGGTCGTACCTGTCCCCCGTGTGCCGCTGTCGGTGATCCAGTCGTAGGCCACCAGGCCTGGGGATGTCTGGATTCCCGAAACCGCGCCCCGCGGGCGGCGCAGACTGTTGTCGAATGCGGCATTCAGGTCCACCAGATTAATGAGGGTCCGAGGTTCGGTTACCTCAGCATTCACAAGGACGTCCACAACCTCCGTCGAACCGCCAACAGCCTCCCTCGACGTATCCATATCCCGGTTGAGGTCACCCCCGCTCGGTGATCAGGCCCCTCCTGCCGCCCCGGCCACCTTTCTGATGTCCGTCTTGCTGGTGGTTCGTTGTGGCATCCAGCTTATCACCTTCTTGAATCCCTCGTTGAGCAAGAAGAACGTCGTGAGAGAATAGAGAGCCACCACAATCGCCACTATCAGCAACCGGGCGGTGTTGGTCTCCTGCACCGCGCTGTCGGCCAGGTACCCCAGCCCTTCCGAGAATCCCAGGAACTCGGCGACGATCACCAGTGACCAACTCCCTCCGATCGCTAGCAGCAAGGCGGTGCGCAATTCTGGAATCGACCCCGGCACTATCACTCTGTAATAGGTGTGCAGCCGGGAGGCACCCAGCGTACGGGAGCTTTCGATATAGCGGTCGGGCACGTTGGCCACGGCATTCATGGTCGCCACCACCAGGATGGTCCACACGCCGAAGGCGACATAGACCGTGATGCCAAAAAGGGTGGAGCCCAAGACAATCTGCAACCAGGGAGCCGCCACCAGGAGGGGGATCATCCTCAAAAAGTTCATGGGCGCCCAGGCAGTCTTGCGCACCGCCGGCCAGAAGGGGAGGGCCAGACCGGTCAGGAGACCGAGCGTCATGCCCACCACCATGCCACTCAACAGCCTGGTAAGGGTCGCACCGGAGTGATAAGCGAATGCGAGCAACACCGCCGGCCAGGTCGCCTCCCCGCCGGCGATGGGTAGGGGCGCCAGTCCCTCGAGATTGAAGATCGCGAACCCGAAGTCCAACATGCGGACGGTCCAGTACCTGGACATTCCCAGCAAGGTGTCACCGATAACGTAGTCCCATCCGGGAACCAGGGGATGCTCGAGAGTTCCCGGAGGCACAACATAAGACGCCACCTGCCATGCCAACACCAATACCGCCCAGGAGACGAAGAAGAGCGGGCTACGGCGCATGCCAGCCCACAGCAACGCCGGCCCCGCCGCTATTCCCCGTCCCGCCTTGAACAGAACGTCCCTGACCTGGGCCGTGCGAAACGCAACCGGCCAGGCCCAGAACAACACGAATCCCGAAAAGACCAAGGACCACGTGACGCTGATAACACCCTCAACATGTGTCCAGGTAACCAGAGGAAGGCTTTCAGGCAGCCGAAGCAGCAACCACGGAGTCAGGACAGCCCAGATCAGCCATCCAATCCAGAAGAGGCCTCGGACGATGGCTGAGTGATTCAAACCGTCGTCGCCTTTTCCTCGGTCATAATCTGATGGGCCGGGATCTTGAAGACAGCCACCGCATTCTCAAGACTCACGACAGTTGACATAGTTCTCCTTGCCTACAAACCCAGTTGGTGTCCGGATTCGGACCACCTGGTGAAGGAACGAATTACCACTACCAGTATCCCGTCGACCACCGCAGCCAGCACGCCGAAGAAGAGGATCAGGGAGACCACCGCGGTCGGTCCCCCCGCGTGGCCCATCACGTAGCTCCACATGCGGATCAGGAACCCTCCCCCCATCTGTGGTCCCAGCACCTCCACCAGCGTCCCCAAACCCCAGGCTCCTCCCAAGGCGATTCGAAAGCCGCCCGCGATCTCCGGAATCGTTCCCCGCAGGTAGACCCATCGAAAGATGGTGCGGCGGTCTCCTCCCAGGGTGAGGGCTGATTCAATGAACCCCACCGGCATGTTCTCGGCCGCCCGGCGGGTGAAGAAATACATGAGAAGGGTGGTGTAGAAGGCAACCACCCCGATGGTGGTCAACAGGGGGTACTCGATCCCGAACCAGATTACGAAGAACGGGGCCACGATAAAGATGGGCGTGGTCCCAAAAAACCCTGCTACCGGTGTGACCACATCGGCAATCCACGGCAACAGCAGAGTGCTCAGTCCAACTCCCAAGCCGATGACAGTCCCCAGCGCCACTGCGATCAGGATGTTGCGGATGGTGTGCAACAGATGGAGAATGTACCCGAAGCAGTGTTCAGGAAGGGCGGACAACCTACCCCTCTTGAACTCCAACCCTTCAGACAGGTCCGGACAGGCGTGAATGAAACGATCCTTCATCGGCTCGCTGAAGAACAGGTGCTCCTTAAAGTGGGTAACAGCCTCGATCGGCGTCGGTATTAGAGAGAAGAGCGGCGAGAAGGGCGCCGCCAAAACCTGCCAGAACAGCAGAAAGAGCAGCATCCCCATGACCAGGTAGATGATGTAGGACAACTGGCGCTGCCGCCGATGCCGGCGTGCCGCCTTTCGTATCTCAAGAACATCAATGTCTGTCGTGGTCAAATGTACCTCTTCGTCGCCCTCGTGGTCTTTGGATTCGCCCACCGGACGAAGCGCGGCGCTCTCTCGGCGCCTTCTATTTGCGTACTTGGCAAACGCTACCGGAAGCCTAACCGATGTTTGACCGCTGCGTTCGAAGCTGGCTTCAAGCGCACCCAGGTTGGTGGTCTACCATCAGGGAACCGAGTGAAACAGTGTGGGCCCGGCAGGACTCGAACCTGCAACCAACGGACTATGAGTCCCTAAGCCTGGATCCACCGGTGGTTGGGGGGTGTGTGGGGGTGAAATGCGGTGAAGTGCCTCTCTGACCTGGGAGAATAGCTGTTACCTAAGACCGCTAGGACCCAGACAGAGGAGGCACTTCTTGTGAACAGGATACCTGATATTGACCGGTTGGATGTGAGGTTCGATGAGGGGTCGTTAGTGGCCGACGCCGGTCTGCTGGTAGCGGCAAGTTTGGTGTCCCGTTTGGGTTTGGAACGGTTGGTGGATGACACGGTACGCATGGACGGCCGACCGGGCGGTGCCCGTCCGGGTCGAAAAGGTGTTGTCTTTGGTGGTGTCGATGCTGACCGGCGGCACTCATATCGATCATGCTGATCGGCTGCGGTCCGGGGCAACCCGGAGGGGGCTGCCGTTTCGGGGGAGGGCCCCGTCCACGTTGGGAGAGTTTCTGCGTTCGTTCACGTGGGGTAATGTCTGCCAGTTGCACAAGGCCCTGGGAGTGCTGTTGAAACGGGTGTGGTCCCTACCGGGCGCCGGTCCCGGCGACCGGCCGCTGGTCATTGATGTGGACTCCGCCATCTGTGAGGTGTCGGGCAAGAGCAAGGAAGGCGCTTGCTATGGTCACACCCAAGTGTTGGGATACCATCCGCTGGTGGCCGCCCGGGCGGACACCGGAGACGTTCGTTCATCATCGTCTGCGCAAGGGCTCCTCGCAGAAGGGAAACACCCGTTTTATGGTCGAGACGGTCAACCGGGTGAGACGGGCCGGGGTGACCGGTCCGATCACCATACGGGCCGACAAAGGCTTTTGGTCCCATAAAACAGTACGCAAGCTGGAAGATATGGGAGTGGAGTGGTTCATCGCTATTCCACGATATCCCAACGTCAAACAGGCGATAGGACACCTGGACGACGCCGATTGGGTTGATATCGGCTACACCCCCGACGGGGTGGCGCAGGTGGCCGAGACCACCATCGTCATCAAGATCGACAAAACAGAACACACGGTGCGTCTGATAATCAGACGCACCCGCCTGGCCGATGCCGAGCAGCAGCCGCTGTGGAAAGATTGGCGACATCACACGTTCGCCACCAACAACCGCGACCTTGCTGTGACAGAGGCCGACCGGACGTACCGCAAACATGCCCGCGTGGAACTGGGCATCCGCGATTTGAAACATCACACCGGACTGGTTCACTGCCCATCAGGGCGGTTCTTCGCCAACGCCGCCTGGATGGCCGCCGCGGTGATCGCTCACAACCTGTACCGGTGGATCAACCACCACAGCGGCGCACCCAGCGAACGGCTCACCAACGGTAACACCGTCCGCAACCGACTGTTCAAACTACCCGGGAGAATCGTCAACCACGCAGGACAACTGATAGTGCGGCTACCCACCAACTGGCCATGGGCCACCGCCTACCGGACCGCCCTCCAAAACATCCGCTCCCTGCCCCAACTCTGCTGACACTCCACGTCACGCACCCCGATCAACCGAAAACACTCGCCCGAACCGGTTCCGCACGTCCCAGCGAACCCCAAAAACCGCTGACCGGCCCGACCCGCCCCACAAAACCGGAACAAACCCAGACAGAACCCCGCCAAACCCCGCAAACCCCGCCCAAACACCCACAAACCCACCCCACCAGCCAAAACCGGTGGATTCAGGCTAAGACATCGCAGCTAGATATAGGTTTTCAGATGATCTGCCCCACATTCTGCCCCATAGTCGTGTCGGGATAGCGGGTGGCATGCGAGGAGCCTTCGTCGTCCTCCGGCCGGTCGGGATAGCGCCACCATTCCCCGAGGGACGGTTCCTGCGTTTTTGCTGCTACTTGTTGGTTGGTCATCTTCGAGATGGGAGGGGTTCTAGCGACAGGTTGTGTGATATCCTGTCGTTATGAGGTTTAGTGTGGTGAGGTTTTTGGTTTGCCTTTCGCTAGCTGGATGTGGGGGGTAGTTGCTGTGGCGGAGTATCTGCGGGTATGGTGGACGCCTCGGTTCGAGGGTCCTACCCGGGCTGATCGGATGGGCGGCTGGTACCACCCCTATTCAGCGGATCCCCTGGCGGGGTGGGATCCGTCCATTCCCGGGTCGTTAGCCGCGTCGATCAGCGAAGCAGAAGAAGCTATAAGGGAACTGAACCGTTCCGATCCTCGACGTTCCAGTTTGGGCGGGTTGGGCCGGTTCCTGCTGAGAGCCGAGTCGGTGGGTTCGTCGGCCATCGAGGGACTAAGGGTGGGGCCGCGGCGGTTGCTGGCAGCCGAGGAACAAAACGCAAGAGGGTGGGCGGTCAACGACACCGTAGCCGGAGAAGTGCTTGGGAACATCAACGCCATGCAACGAGCAACAGACCTGGGAACCCAGAACCGGCCACTCACCCAAGACGACATACTGGAAGTCCACAACCTCCTGATGGACCGCTCCCCCAATCCCGAACTGGGAGGAGTGTTGCGGGAGGAACAAATCTGGATCGGAGGCAGCAGTTTCAACCCCTGTAACGCCTCCTACGTCCCTCCTCCACCCGACCGGGTGTCCGAGTTGATGACCGACCTCATGGCATATGTCAACACCGACCATCACAGCCCACTCACCCAAGCGGCCATAGCACACGCCCAATTCGAAACCATTCATCCCTTCGGGGACGGCAACGGCCGAACAGGAAGGGCATTAATCCACATAGTGCTCCAAAAACGCCGGGTGGCGCCCCGGTTCGTGCCACCCATCAGTCTCGTTCTCTCCACATGGTCCGACTCCTACATCACGGCTCTCACAGACTATCGGCACGAAGGACCGGCCGACAGCGTTCGAAGATCCCAAGCCATCCAACCCTGGCTGGAAACATTCACAGCCGCTACCCAGAGAGCATGCCACGACGCTCTCGAGTACAACCACCGAATCAACCAACTGACAACCGAGTGGAACCAGAAACTGGGACGCTACCGCAAAGGATCAGCATTGGATCGGCTCGTCCATGCCCTACCCGGCGCTCCGCTGCTAACTCTCGAACACGCAACCCAACTGGGCGGACGATCCCCAGTCGCTACCAGAACGGCGATCACCCAACTCCTGCAAGCAGGAATACTGGTGCTCCGACCAACCAGCACCCCCCGCAACCGCATACTAGAGACCCCCGACATCATCGAACTGTTCACCTCCCTCGAACGCACCCTCGCCACCCCAAGAGGCAACACCCAACAAGAACCCCCAGTCCGACCTGTGCCCCACCGGCCACCACCCCGTCCCACCAAACAGACCACGGACTCAGCATCTAACACCAGCAATGATGACGATCAGTAATCCGCCCCGGTAGATTGCGCAGGTGCGTCAAGCACAGGCCACATGAATAGAGGACCGCGATTTCGGCCATTCGACAGTGTGGTGCTCATCTCCCCGACACCTCAAGCGGATATCACATCCCATATCAGGGACACTGTGCGATACCACCTATGGGATCAGCACCGTCTAGGTAATTTAGGAGGTCGCTATCGTTTCGGGCATACCTTCTGTAGGCACATGTTCGGTTGATCGTGTCCTCTCGTGGAAGGCGCGCATGTGTGCGATGGAGCGCGAGTGGGACGAGATCGCTGTGCGTTGGATGGGGAGGCTTCTTGCCGAGTGGCGTGAGGCCATGACGGAGATGCGCTGCCATCATGACCGTTTGATTTCGGATGGGCTGTGGTTGACCGGGCCATCGGACTTCCTTGAGATCGTGGGTCTCGCCCGCCACGAAAACACCCATTCTCGCATGTTGAAGTGGCTGTTGACACCTACGGCTAGGCACGGCTTGGGTAGTGGGCTCGTGGAGCGTTTGGTAGAACACTGCACCGGGGAACCGGTGTCCGTCCCTCTGGCAGTGAGGAAGGTGGCGTTTTCCGAGTGGCGGAATGACAGAGAGGCCGACCTCGTTGTGTGGGGCGGGAACTTCACGCTCGTCATCGAGAACAAGGTCGACGCGTCAGAGCAGCCCAGCCAGTGCGACGATTTGTACGAGAACTTCAAGAACGAGAAGGCGCCTCTTTTCTTGTTCCTGACCCCCGACGGCCGGAAGCCACATACGGCGACCACACGGTTCGCCCAATATGCTTTCAAGACCCTGTCGTGGCCCAAGGTCCGGGCGATGTTGGAGGAGGCTCTGAACGAGTCACGGTCTGCCGCCGAGGTTGCCAGTGGCGTTGATGTCGTAAGGAATTACCTGCGGACGCTCAAGGAGCAGTTCAGGTGAATCGGATCGAAGACGAACGGGTCAGGTTCTTTTTGGAGCATGAAGAGCGGATCCGCGAGTGGGCTGCTCTAGAAGACGAAGTGTCGAAGTTCGTGCATCGATTCTACCGCAGTCTCGAAGGCGATCTCGACGCGGCACTGAGAGTCGGAGGGATCGCTGAATACGGCGTAATGTCGTTTCGAGTTGGAAGAAACTGGCCAGGTCTGGGCCTGCGTCGAGAGGGTTGGCCGACGGGTAAAGACGACCCGGATGTGAGACTGGAATGGTTTCGCAAGTCGGCGCTTTTCCCTCCCCGTGGGTGGCTGGTCTGTGGAGTCAGGACGAATGTGGAAAAGTACAGGTCGCCCTTCACCAAGGAGGCTCGTCCCGCCTTTCCACGATCCAGCTCGTGGTGGCCGGCCTATCGGAACCTGGATCCTCCGAGAGGCAGGTACTGGGAGGGTGACAACCTCAAGGAATACCGCAACTACATAGTGGAGACCATTCTCACAGCATGGAAAGATCTGGCCCCGCTTGTGGATGAAGCAGTCGGCCATTCACCCAGTTGACGCGTGTCAACCACACCGTGGCTCGCGGCCAAACGCAGGTCAACGCTAGGTCGTCGAGCTTCAACCGATGGGTGCAGACACCGCCGCCACAACCACCAAAACCAGCCCCAATCGATAGGACCTCACCCCCCTCCAAAACCCGATTTGGAAATCATAGGAGCTCACCTCACACAGACATTTATACAGGCTCAAAGAAGTTCGTCAACCCCCAGATCATGATCAGCCAACGCCCAGCCAAGGCCGACGACCGCCAAGAAGCGGGACATTGGGAAGGTGACCTGATCCTCGGACTGCACAGTTCCGCCATTGGAACGCCTGTTGAACGCAGCACCCGTCACACGATGCTGTTACACCTCCCACCAATGCCGGGTCACCCAAAACAGAAGCGGATCAAGAACGGACCTGCTCTTGCCGGTCACAGCGCCCACGCGGTACGAGACGCCATAGCCGAGTCGATCACGACTTTGCCTCGACAGTTCCGCCGGGAAGCCCGCCGCTGCCTGAAACGGTACATCGCCCGACAACTGTACCGACTCCTCCAAAACTCCCCCCAACCCCAACCAGCCCCCGTTTCCGCTCGAAAACGCCGTAACACCCCCACAAGCTCAAAACTCGGTTCCCCGCCAAAACCTTGATTTGGAGAACATAGAAGCATCAAGTGGCTAGAGCAAAGCTCCTATCAGGTCACAGCCGCCCTGTCGGGAGAGCACCCCCCCAGGCCGATAAGCAGGCCGACAAATCAAACCAAAGGCACAAACAGGCCAGGTTAGGTTGGAGTGAACCGCCCCGGCCTAGGGGCACCTATAAGTTTGAGTGGATCAGGTTGTTGATCCCTTCAAGTGGCCCGTTGGAACGGCGGTTGTGATGCCACGCGAGGATCTCTTTTGACCAGTTCAGGATGGTGTCCACGATCGGGTGGTACTCGGGAATCTGACCGGTCAGGTGGAGGTCAAGCGGGATTGCCACAGCTGGAGCCCGCTTTTCGGAGAAGATCTCCCGCGTCTGCTTCCGATCGGTCGAGACAGCCGATGACCTGGTGAGTGACACACCGTCCGCCGAAAGTCCTACCCGGATCCGATTCGAGATCGATTTTACTGCGGTCCAACAGTCGCACCCTGCCGGCTTTCGAATCGGTGATACCCGTTCCACCATGGTTATGGTCGCTTCAGGCGGATACCCTGACCAACGGCTCGATGGCGCTGATGTCAGTTTTGGCGCGTGCCACGTCCAAGTCGTACATTCG
>MPNA01000012.1 GCA_002238785.1 bacterium OM1 bin76
GTGGAACTGGGCATCCGCGATTTGAAACATCACACCGGACTGGCTCACTGCCCATCAGGGCGGTTCTTCGCCAACGCCGCCTGGATGGCCGCCGCGGTGATCGCCCACAACCTGTACCGGTGGATCAACCACCACAGCGGCGCACCCAGCGAACGGCTCACCAACGGCAACACCGTCCGCAACCGCCTCTTTCGCCTCCCCGGAAGAATCGTCAACCACGCAGGACAACTGATACTGCGGCTACCCACCAACTGGCCATGGGCACCCGCCTACCGGACCACCCTCCAAAACATCCGCTCCCTGCCCCAACTCTGCTGACCCCCCACCAGACATCCGCCAAGACCAACACAAAGACGACCCTCCCCCAGAATTCAGCGCGTCCCCACACACCCCTTGCACGGTCTGACACTCCCCCAAACCAAGCAAACACCCATCAAACCCTCACACACCCGGCACAAAACCATCCCTCACGCTCCCGAACAACCGAAAAGCCCGCGTAACCCCACCCCCGGACGGTCAAATCGGTGGATTGAGGCTAAGGACCCTCCACGCCGACTGCTGGAGGGTTGTCACACTTGCGTCCTATTGTCTTGATTGGCAGCTACCAGGATGGGTCGAGTGCTTTACGAAGAGGTTCTGGCAGAATTGGAGAAACTGGGTGCCGGCGTCCACACATCCGAACTGGTTTTGGCCGCGCTGCAAGGTGAGG
The DNA here is from genome assembly GCA_002238785.1 of bacterium OM1 bin76. Classification (GTDB taxonomy): domain Bacteria; phylum Actinomycetota; class Acidimicrobiia; order Spongiisociales; family ZC4RG35; genus Bin76. Next base: position 710 of record MPNA01000012.1, read on the forward strand.
ACAGTGTAGAAGCGACGCTGAGGGGCGAGAGTCCCTCGATCCCCACGGAGCGGGATGTGGATGTCACCGAGCATGCTCCGAGCGTGTATCTGCAGGATGTCACGGTCTCGGGATTTCGCGGGATCGGACCGGAGGCCACTCTTGAGATACCGCCCGGACCCGGACTGACGGTGGTGATCGGACGAAACGGCTCCGGCAAGTCCAGTTTTGCCGAGGCCCTGGAGGTCCTGCTGACCGGCAACACCCTTCGCTGGTCCGACAAGAGAGGACCTTGGAAAGAGGGGTGGAAGAACCTTCACCACTCAAACGCAACCCGGATCAATGCCCGCTTCCAGGTGGAGGGAAAAAGGGGCCTGACCACCGCAAAGGCCAAGTGGCCCGAAGGATCTGACTTGGCAGGAGTACGGCGGACCGCCCAACACCATGGAGAGCGGCTCACGGATCTCGAAGGCATCGGATGGGAAGTTCCTCTTGATCTTTACCGGCCCTTGCTCTCGTATAACGAACTCGGAATGATCGGCGCAGGACCCTCAGCTCTTTTCGACACTCTCAGCGCGGTCCTGGGCCTTGATCCGCTGGTAAACGCCCGGAAACCACTTTCTGCAGTTCGGCTGAGGCGGCAGAGGTTTGACAAGCAGGTCAAGGAGGAGCGCCGAGACTTACTGGCGGCGCTCGAGGTGATCGAAGACCAGCGAGCCGAAACGGCTATGTCGGCTGTGAAGAAGAGAGCCTGGGATCTTGATGCCCTCGCCGGACTGGGAATTGAGCCGAGTCCTGAGCAGAGTTCTCTCCGAGACCTGGCTGCTCTGGAGGCCCCCGACCGGGAACAGGTGTTTCGAGTAGCAGGAGAAGTCGAAGCCTCCTACCGGGAACTGTCCGGCCTGGCCGGCACCGAGGTTGAGCAGGCCCAACGGTTGGCCCAGTTGCTCATCCGGGCATTGGACCATCACCGCCGGCATGGCGATGAGTCATGTCCCGTCTGCGGAGTGGGGACGCTTGACTCGGATTGGCACATCGCCACCGTGGGACAAATCGACCGATTGCAAAAGGCGGCAGGCCGTTACCAACGGGCGAAGAGACGATTCCAGGCAGCGATGCACGAAGCCATGCAGTTGGTGACTGTTCCTTCCATTCCCATGCCCACAGGTATGGACACCTCCGCCCTCCGTGAGGTCTGGGCACGATGGGCCGCTCTGCCTGCCGACCCTGCCGACCCTGCCGAGATTCCCGAACATCTGGTGACGGTCCACGAGGAGTTGGCGAAGCAGGCGGCCCAGGCATCCGGCCGGGCAGCTGCTTTGTATTCGGAGCGGGAGGAGAGGTGGAAGGAAATATCCCCCACCTTGATGGCGTGGGTGGCCAAGGCCAGGCTGGCGGTTGATTCAAGGGATCAAGTGAAACGGGTCAAGGATGCCGAGGACGCCCTCAAACAGGTGACCGAATCCCTTCGTAATGCTCGCTGGGAGCCCGTAGAAGCGGAAGCTCTCAGACTGTGGAGACGTCTGCGGATGCAAAGCAACGTGGATCTCCGCTCCGTGGAACTCACCGGTTCCGGTACCAGGCGCAGGGTGGAACTCACTGTGGATGTCGACGGTGCCGAGGCCTCCGCCCTGGCGGTTGCCAGCCAGGGAGAGTTGAGCTGTCTCGCCTTGTCACTGTTCTTTCCCCGGGCCATGCTGGACGACAGCCCCTTCCGCTTCCTGGTGATAGATGACCCTGTGCAAGCCATGGATCCCGCCCGGGTGGACGGATTGGCGAGGGTATTCGCCGCCATAGCGAGGAACCGGCAACTGGTGGTGTTCACCCATGACGATCGCCTGCCCGAATCGCTTCGCCGCATGAGAATCGAGCACACCTGCAAGAAGGTGACTCGCCGTCGCGGATCCATAGTGGAGGTTTCGGACAGCCACGATCCCGTCACGCAGTATTTCAGGGATGCCTGGGCGGTGAACCAAGACAGGCACTTGCAACATCAGATTGCCAAGCGGGTCATTCCCGGCTTCTGCCGCGAGGGTTTGGAAGCCGCCTGCGTGGAGGTTGTCCGCAGGCGTCGGCTAGGTCGGGGTGAATCACATACCGAGGTTGAACAAGCCTTGGAGGCGGCCAAGCGATTAACTCAGAAGGCGGCCTTGGCGCTGTTCGACGATGTGAGCAAGGGAGGGGATGTGTCACATCGGATCAGGCTCAAATGGGGGGGCAACTTCAACGACGCCTTCTGGGATGCCAGTGCGGGGACTCACCGGGGGTATGGAGGCAGCCTTCAGCAACTCATCTCCGATTGCCAAGCATTGGCGGCGCGGCTTCGTTCCCTATGAGCCACGACCTACTTGACCGCGCCCGTGAACTCATCACTGCACGGGAAGGCCTAAGCGGTGTTTGGCCGAGGGCGGCAGCCTTCCTTACCCGCCAAGCTTTGGAGGAGGCACTTGCCGACCTATGGAGATTCACCCATCCGGGTATGGAAGGAGCCAGTTGGTCGACTCAACTGGCATGCCTTCACGAGGTGCTGTCCGATCCTCCGCTGGTCTCGGACGTCCGGTCAGCGTGGGCGTCCCTCAGCCGCGCATGCCACTATCACCACTACGAGTTGGATCCCACCTACGCAGAACTGGAACGATGGATGGGCCAAACCGAGAGGCTCATTACTGCGACCCGAGGTATGGCAGGCTAGGACAGCTTCCAGCGGAGGCCGGTCACAGGCCGGACACGCCCTTTTCGGCTAGGATCCAGTCTTGTATGAGCCGTATAGCAGTGGTCGCCAAACTGGTAGCCGCCGAAGGAAAGCGAGAGGAACTCCAAGCTCGCCTGACAGAGCACTTTCAGCGGGTGCAGGACGAGCCGGGGACGCTGGTGTTCTCCTGGCAGGTCGACTTCCGTGATCCCGACGCCTTCTGGGCCTATGAGGTGTATGCCAACCGGGAGGCGCTGGCGGCCCATGCTGAGTGGGCGGCGGCAGCGGTGGAGGAGATGGCCGGACTTCTGGCGTCACCACCGGAGGTTTCTTTCTGCAGGCCGATGATGGCCAAGGGTCTTCCCGAGTGACCTGACCGTCGCCCGTCTTGAGATCGGGAAAAACGGGAGGGTTCGAGGATTGACTTTTGTCACACCGGTGATGCACAATGGCAGGAGCCAAACACCGAGACGGTCCGTTCCGACGTCGTCCGGACCGCATTGAGGGATCAGACATTCTTACCGGACAAGCCCCACCCCGGGCTGGGTGGAGCTTGTTGACCGACGGATCGGTGGAGGTGGGGGAGGGCCCGCAAGGGAGGGATTTCGCGGTAACGTGGCGGAACCGCCTGCTCTGACCCCTGGCATGAGGGTAGGGGGGTGACGACTGGCTCTCACCCGCGAGAAATCAGGGGTCGGCGCCTGCCAACCCCGATAGGAAAACCGGGCCGTCATCGGAAGCTTGTTCGGGTTCCGAAAAACACCCCGCGATTTTCACACCTTTTTACTTATACTGCTTGAGAATGTTCAATCGGACCTGGAGAAAAGCGGCCTTGGCGTTGGTGGCGTCACTGGCATTGGGCATGGCGTCGTCGCCCGCTTTGGCGCTTGATGACCAGTTTTATGGTGCTCCGGACGACTATCGGGTTGACCTCAATCTGGTCCGGATCCAGAGTCTTCTGGCCGACAAGGGCTTTTACCGGGGACCGGTGGACGGGTTCCACAGGGAGCAGTTGGGTCATGCCATCATGGCCTTTCACAAAGCTGCTGATCTGGATCGCAGTCCCACCTGGATGTCCGGTGACATGGAGGTCCTGTCAGCCTGGGAACCTCAGGTCCCGGATTTGCCGGATGATCCCAATCGGATTGAGGTCGATCTCGGCAGGCAGGTGTTGCACCTCGTCGATGAGGGAGAGGTGGTGGCCACCCTGCCCATATCCAGTGGGAACGGAGCAAGATACATCAGTTCTATCCCCGGGTACGGGTGGGCCACGGCTTTCACCCCTCGGGGTAGTTTTCGCGTCCAGGCACACATACCCGGATGGCGTTACGCACCTCTCGGCGCCCTGTATCGGCCCTGGTATTTCAAGGGAGGGTTCGCCATCCATGGCTCGACCAGCGTTCCTGCCTACCCTGCTTCCCATGGGTGCATCAGGGTGACCCTCGATGACGCCGACTGGCTATCCGAGCGCCTCTCCATCGGATTCCGGATCAACGTGAGAGCCACCATTCCCCGAAGTGACCCTGCTCCTTTGCCGATCACCCGGCCCTTCACCGACCCTCCGGGAATGTATTCCTGAAATAACGGAACATACCCGCCACGTACCCCACCGAGATGTTCACACCTCGGTCCCATCGTCTTCGGACCGGGACTCGACGATGCCTTACCGGCTCCACCGAGCGGTCCCGGGCCCCTAGGCCCCGTCTTCGATCAACCCGCAACCATCTGTGTGTTCATGCGGCCGACCAGGCCCGGATCGACTCGACACGGACCGCGATGACCGGTCCCTGCGGAGGCCGGCGGACATAGGGCTGGTATTTGCGGGTGAGAAGAGCGATCCCTTCCCGAAACCGGGGACCCGAATCGATCACGCGGGCGGTTCCGTCGATCCTTATCCACCACAGGCGGGTCCAGTCGTCGTCGTAGTGGTCCACCAGCACCGCCACGCCGGGGTTGATCTCGATGTTGCGAAGCCGCTTGAGGCGGTGGGTGGTCTTGGGTTTGTGATCGACGGCCGTGTAGAGGCAGCCATCGGTGTAGGCGAACACGATCGGAACCAGGTGGGGTCGGCCCTGTCCGTCAACGGTTCCCAGCGTGGCCGATCTGGCCTGCTCAAGCAGTCGGGTGATGTCTTGAGGGTCGATCAGATGCCTCCTTGTGGGCCCCGCCGGGCTGTTGTCCCGCCGCTACCCGCCAATTGTGCCCTGCCGCAAAGGCCGCAGACCGCCCGGACCGCCAACTGTCTTGTTTCTTCCCGGCCCTCACCTACAATCATCCGACAAGTCCGAGGCGAGCCCAACAGGGCCGTCCGACCGTCACTGAACTTGTAGAGCACGTCAGCAGAAAGGAGAGGCAAGGGTGGACTTTGCACTGGCCGCCGCCGATGATCCCCGGCGTCTGCGGGTCCGGGACTGGCTCTCCGAGCACCCTGACCCCAGCGCCGAGCAACTGGCCCGGGCGGGTTATGTGAAGCCCCGCTTCCCGGTGCCGTACGGCAAGGGCGCCGATGTCCTCGAAGAACTGATCATCGACGAGGAACTGGCCGCGGCGGGAGTGGACCGCCCGGACAATGCAATTGCCCTGGGTTGGGCGGCGCCGACTCTCCTCAACTTCGGTAACGCCGCCCAGCAGGAGCGCCACCTGTGGCCCATCCTCACCGGCCAAGAGCAGTGGTGCCAGTTGTTCTCCGAGCCCAACTCCGGTTCCGACCTGGCTTCGCTGCAAACCCGTGCCGAAAGGGATGGAGACGAATGGGTGGTCAACGGCCAGAAGATCTGGACCAGCGGGGCGGAGCACTCCGAATACGGGATGTTGCTGGCCCGCACCGACCCCGACGCTGCGAAGCACCGGGGGATAACCTGGTTCATCTGCCCGATGGACCGGCCCGGGATCGAGATACGACCGATAATCGAGATGACCGGCAACCGGCATTTCAATGAGGTGTTCTTCACGGATCTGCGCATCCCGGCCGAGAACGTGGTGGGAGAACTGCACGGCGGCTGGACAGCGGCCAAGTTCACCCTGGCCAATGAGCGGGTGGCCCTGTCGGGAGGAGGGGCGATCTGGGGCATGGGACCCAGCGTCCACGATCTGGTCAGCCGGGCCCGCGCCGGGGGAGTCAGCAAGAAGGCCCACCGCCAGGAACTGGCCCGGCTCTACACCGAGGACAGGATCATTCACCTGATCGGCCTGCGGATTCTCACCGATCTGGTGGCCGGGAGGCAACCGGGCGCCATCGCCGAGGTGAAGAAACTGATGGCCGACCGGGCGGGGCAGCGAATCATGAACCTGGCCAAGGACCTGGCCGGACCCGACGGGATGCGGACCGACCGGGGGCCATTCGGGGAGGAGACCGACGTGTGGAATTGGGGCTTTCTGTTCTCACCGGCCCTCACCATCGGAGGGGGGACTTCGCAGATCCTTCTCAACGTGATAGCCGAGCGGATGTTGGGGCTTCCCCGGGAGCCGCTCCTCAGGTAGAGAGCCGGGCCGGGACGCCGTAGGGTTGGGGCCGATGCGCATCCTGGTAGTCAACTGCGGCAGTTCCTCCATCAAGTACAAGCTGTACGGCGTGCAGATGGGAGAGCCACTGGCCGCAGGAATGATCGAGGGCCTCGGAACCGCGGAGGCCCGCCATGTCCTTGAGACCGGGCGGTTCCGCAAAGAGATCGTCATGCCGGTTCCCGACTACCGCCGTGGGGTGGCGCAGGTGGTCGAAGCGCTGACGGAGTGGGGGTCGCCCCGGTTGGTGGGTGACCCCGAGGAGATCGTGGGGGTTGGTCATCGAGTGGTGCACGGCGGCGAGCAATTCAACGAGTCGGTGGTGATCGACTCGTCGGTTGTCGAGACCATCAGGGCCCTCGACTCCCTGGCGCCCCTGCACAATCCGGCGAACCGGGCGGGAATCGAGGCGATCGCCGAACTCTTGCCGCACAGCACCGGGGTGGCGGTCTTCGACACCGCCTTCTTCGGCACCCTCCCGCCCCACTCCTATCGATACGCGGTGCCCGCCCGGTGGTGGCGGGAACACGGAGTACGGCGCTATGGGTTTCACGGAATCAGCCACAGATACTTGGTGGAGCGGGCGGCCCTGCTCTGGGACAAGCCGGAACCCAACCTGGTCTCCTTCCACCTGGGGAACGGCGCCTCGGCGTGTGCGGTCCGCCGGGGGAGGGCGGTGGACACTTCGATGGGAATGACTCCCCTGGAGGGTCTGGTGATGGGCACCCGTAGCGGCGACATCGACCCGGCCGTGGTATTCCATCTGATGGAGGCCGGGCTGTCGGTTGCCGAGATCCGCCGGGGCCTGGAGCGGCAGGGGGGTCTACGGGGCTTGAGCGGGATATCGGCCGACTTTCGACGCCTGGCGGAAGCGGCGGACGCGGGGCAGGCCTCCGCAGCCCTGGCGTTGCAGGTGTTCGCCCACCGGGTCCGCCGGTATTTGGGGGCCTTTCTGACCCAGGTGGGCAGATGTGACGGAGTGGTGTTTTCGGGGGGCATCGGGGAGAACAGCGTCCGAGCGCGCCGGATGGCGCTGGGTGGCCTGGAAACCATGGGTCTGGTCCTGGATGCCTCAAGGAACCACGGGAGGGGAGAGAGGCGAATCTCCACCGACGACAGCCCGATCTCCATCTGGGTGATCCCCACCGACGAAGAGTCACTGATAGCTCGCGACACCGCCCGATTGGTGACGGCTGAACAAGATTGACTCTTGCCGACTCGAGCAGTCGAGAGCGGACATCGAGTACGATCGGCGGGGCATGAATCTGTACATCAAAGCGGCGGTATTCACCCTGGTTGCGCCCGGTTCGGGTGGAGTCCTGGTCCCGGCCCTGCTCGTGCGGGGCCGGGAGGCAGCGGATGGAGCGGTATTGGTGGCAGCCTTGTGTTTGATGGCCATAGGCGCCGCCATCTACTTGCGCTGTGTCTGGGACTTCGTGGTGTTCGGGAGAGGAACACCCTCGCCCATCGACGCACCGAAGAGGCTGGTGATTCGCGGCTTGTACCGGTACAGCAGAAACCCCATGTACGTGGGGTTGCTGACCTTGATCGCCGGATGGGCCATCCTGTTCGGATCGGTCATCCTGGTGGGCTACGGGCTGTTTCTGTTCATCTTCTTTTCGGTGTTCATCCACTTCTACGAAGAGCGGCACCTGTCCCGGGAGTTCGGCGATGAATACCAAACCTACAAGGCGCAGGTGGGCCGTTGGCTGCCCAGACCCTCCCGCTGAAAAAACTGAAGAGGCGACGTTAGGGGCTAGTGCCTACGTGGCTTGAAATGCCGTTTCCCAGGCGATCCTCCTGGCGGTCTGTGTCCCCCGGTTCGAAATGAGGCTGCTTAATCGGGCTGGGAAGTGGATTCCTCCGCCGCAGGCAAGTAGTGATATCCGCGGCCCATCTTGTGTGGACGGCTTCCGACTAGGAGACCACGATCCGCCAATTCGGTGAGCAGTTTGCCAGCATAAGGCTTACTGACTCCGGTGAGATCCGACACTTCGGTGCTTGAGACCCGACCGCGAGACTTGGCCCAATTCAGGATGAGTGACTCCCGCCCATGGATATTCCTGAACGTTTCTAGTCGGTGCTCCAGCCTCCTCTGAGCCGCTTTACCCAGTCTGTACGCTTTCGACGGCTCAGTTGGTGCGCCACTCACGGGGACGATCAATTCTCCTCCTCCGACCCTCACATTCTCTATTCGGCCCAGGATTTCTTCTGACTCCAGGCTGGTGCGCTGTGTGGCCGAGGATGCTGCACCGGTGTCCAGCCATCCATGGGAAATCAAGTGGTCCAAGACAAGTAGCAGGTCGACATCCCTCGATAGTTCTCTTGGGTTCAAAGAAGAAAGGAAGTCGATCATGACCGGATCCGGGTCTCCACCGAACAGCATGATTCGTACAGAGGGTCCTTTGATCTCCGCGAATCCTGGCCTGGGATGTCCAACAGCCAACATTTCTATGACCATCCGGTCCACACCGATGCCTTCATCTTCGGCAAGTCCCATTCTGGACATGGCTTTGGCCAAACTGCGATGGCGGGGCTGAGGTGGGTGTGTGATGATGTTCTCTGGTGTTATACCTGGTAGGAAACCTCCGGGAGAGGTAACAGAGAGGCGGTCGCCGACGTGTTCGACGAACGTCCGATCCGGGGAGAACCAGTCGCGGTGGGTGACTCCGTTGACAATGGCCTCTCGGAATGCTCTGGATGGTATGGCGCGGATTTGCCTGTGCACGAAGCCTCGCGGAATGTGGATCAGTCGGTTAGCGATTTCCCCCGCCTTTTCAACCTCATAGAACTGCACGACGAGGGGGCGGGTGCCTCCCCGTACCCGATGAGTGCTGTCGCCTCCGGATACCTGTCGTCTTATGTAGTCCAGTCCTTCGTTGGGCGTCTCAACGAAGAGCAATGATCCGGCGTTGGTGAGCCGCCCCCCTCCATCAACTAGACCTAACCGCCGTAGCAGGTCGTTTCGAGTCGCATTGGCCAAGTCGGTCTTGCCGTCGTCCTCCAAGAAGAAGCGGGCCATCTCCACTGCCAAAGGTGCTATATCGTCGAGGGTATGTCCAGAGGGTTGTGCCGACCAGTCGAAGCCCGTCCTTCTCTGAACCTCTGTATGCCAGCTAGTGGGATCGATCTCTACACAATTGTCCCCTACCCGCCATCGGAGCCTTCCCTGATAGGAGATTGGCTCAAGTGACTGAGGGGTGCTCAGCACTAAGAGCCGCGTTCCAGTTAGTTCGGCCTCGCGAACGGTCACTGTGAGCTTCCTTCCTGTCACCTCCCAAATTCGATGCCGCAACCATCCGGGTTCGAGACTGGTCCCGATCCGGATACCGGTGTCGTCGATGCCGAGTATTACTGCGCCTCCCCCTGGCGTGTTGGCCATGCATGCCATCTCGCCAGCGAGGAATTGAGCCGCCTCCTCGTTTTCGGTTTCGCCTGCAAGCACTTTGCCGTTTTTGCGGCGGCCTGGTTCCTCCTTCACATCGACCTGCGTTACCTCGATGTCCCTTGGAGGTTCGCCTTTCCTCAGGAGACTGAGAATATGCTCGATTTGCTCCTGCAGGGGGTCTGGGCCAAGGAAGGTCATACAGTCCTAAATGGTGGGGTTATGTACTTTTGGGGAGAAAAGTGTAACTTTTCCCGTGTTTTGGCGTTTTTGTTTGCTTTTCTGTTGAGAAAGTATAACTGATTGGCTGTTTTGGCGTTTTTGTTTGCTTTTCTGTTGAGAAAGTATAACTGATTGGCTGTTTTGGCGTTTTTGTTTGCTTTTTTTGGTGGATTTGGGATTGGGTCGGGCTGTTGTAGCCGGTTGAGGCTCAGGGCGGGGGGCGCAGGTTGCCGCGTTGGTGGTGGGGCAAGTGGGGGTAATCTGATCGGGATGAGTCATTTTGAAAGCAAACATTTCGTAGTAACGGGAGCGGGCCGGGGGATCGGGCGGGCCACGGCGGAGATGCTGGTGGCCGAGGGGGGAATGGTGTGGTGCTTTGACCTGGCGGAGGACCGTCTGCGACAAGCCGTTGAGACCATGGACGGACCCGGGACCGCCATGCCGGTGGTAGCCGACATCTCCGATGAGGGGTCAGTGGCCGAGGGGTACCGACAGGTCTCGGAGGGAAGCGGAGGAGTGCTGTCGGGCCTGGCCCACTGCGCGGCGATCGGCCGGGCACGGGCTTTCGAGGAGATGACCTGGGCGGACTGGGAGGTGGAACTCAAGGTGAACCTGTTCGGCACCTACCTGATGACCAAACACGCCGCCCCGCTGATGCGAGCCGCCGGAGGGGGACGGATCGTCAACATCGCCTCCAACGCCGCCAAGGTTCCCGGCCCCTACTCGGCGCCTTACAACGCCTCGAAGGCGGCGGTGATCAGCCTCACCCGGTCCTCGGCCAAGGCGTTGGCGCCGCACATCGCGGTGAACGCCATCAATCCCGGCCATGTGGACACCCCAATGCGAAGCGATTTCGGCCAGGAGGCCTCTCAACTGGTGGAGGGCGTGGACCTGGATGCGGCGGCGGCCAATGCTCAGTTGGGAAGGCCCGCCCTGCCCGAGGAGATCGCCTCGGCGGTGTTGTTCCTGCTCAGCCCTGCGGCGGTGTTCATAAACGGGGAGGACCTCAACGTCAACGGCGGGATCGTGATGTACTGACCCCGGCGGTGGGGTGGGAACCGGCAAGGGTTCCCCTGTAAGGTGATGGGTTGGACAACCGCGAAGGCGAGCAGGGTATGACGGCGATGGATTCGGGAAAGCTCCTGGAACTCTACGAGTCGATGGTGACCATGAAGTTGTGGGACCAAACGGCGTTGCGACTGCTGCAAGAGGGAAGGGTGCTGGCCGGGTATCACTCCGGTCGGGGGCAGGAGGCGATTCCCGCCGGCGGGGTGGCGCCCCTCCGCCGTGACGACTACTTGATGTACGCCCACCGGGGATTCGGGTACACCATCGCCAAGGGAATGTCCATGGCCGCCATGTTCGGCGATCTGATGGCCAACACTGCCGGGGCTACCGGCGGACTGGGGGCCGGGATTCCCCACTTTGCCGATCCCGAGTTGGGGATCCTCGGCCAGGGAGGCACGCTGGGGAGTTGCTTTGGCATCGCCACCGGAGCGGCATTCAGCGCCAGGTACCGGGGGACCGATCAAGTGGTGGTGTGCTTCTTCGGCGACGGCACCGCCAACCGGGGGGCATTCCACGAGTCGGTGAACGCCGCGGCGGCCTGGAAACTGCCGGTGGTGTGGATCTGTGAGAACAACGGCTACGCAGTGTCGGTGCCGGTGGCCGAGTCCACCGCAGGTCGCATAGTGGACCGGGCGGCGGGATACGGGATGCCCGGAGTCCGCATCAACGGCATGGATGTGACCGAGGTCTACCAGGCCACCTGTGAGGCGGTCGACCGGGCCCGGGCCGGAGGAGGACCCACCCTCATCGAGGCCATGTGCCATCGATTCCGGGGTCATTACGAAGGGGACCCGCAGGTGTACCGCACCGATGAGGAGACGCAGCGACTGCTGGCCCTTGATCCGATCACCACCGCGGCGGCGCGGCTGATGGAAGAGGGCGCCGTCACCGGGGAGCAACTCGAAGAACTGGAGACCCGAATACAACGCAGGATTGACGAGGCGGTGGAGGAGGCCTCCAGGGCGCCGATGCCCGGACCGCAGCGGGTGTACGAGGGTCTGTACGTATGAGCCTGGCCACCGACACCCGGACGCTCACTTTCTCCCAGGCCATCCGCCAGGCCCTCCACGAGGAGATGGAGCGGGACGAGCGGGTGTTCGTCTGGGGCGAGGACGTCGCGGTATACGGCGGCATCTACGGGGCCACGGCGGGCCTTTTGGAAAGGTTCGGCCCCGAACGGGTGATCGACACGCCGATCTCGGAGACCATGATCGTGGGCGCCGCGGTGGGCGCCGCCATCACCGGGTTGCGGCCGGTGGCCGAACTCCAGTCCAGCGGGTACTTCGGGATCGCCATGGATGAGATCTATCACAAGGCCGCCCGCTGGCGGTACATGCACGGGGGAGTCTTCACCGTTCCCCTGGTGATCAGGCTTCCCGAAGGCGCCAAGGGAGCCGGTCCCGAACATGACGTCAGCCCCGAGGCACTGTTTCTCAGCGCGTCGGGAGCGTACATCGTGATCCCATCGGACCCCGCCGACGCCCTGGGGCTTCTGAAGTCCTCCATTCGAGACGACAACCCGGTGCTGTTCTTCGAGCACGCCGGCCTGTACGCCTACCGGGGAGAGGTCCCCGGCGGCGACCACCTGGTGCCCCTGGGCAAGGCGGCCGTGAAGCGGGAGGGGAGCGACGTCACTGTGATTGCCTGGTCCCGGATGGTGGGGGAGTCGATCCGGGCGGCGGAGGAACTGGCAGCGGAGGGGATAGAAGTGGAAGTGGTGGACCCTCGGGGCTTGCGCCCGCTAGACCTCGACACCATCCTGGAGTCGGTGGCCAAGACGGGACGGGTGGTGATCGCCCACGAGGCGCCCAAGACCGGTGGCGCCGGCGGGGAGATGGCGGCCATAATCGCCGAGGAGGCGCTCGAGTACCTGGAGTCGCCGATCATCCGGGTTGCCGCGCCCGATGTGCCCCTGCCGCAGAGTCGCTACCTGCAGAGATACCTGATACCCACTGCCGCCTCAGTGATGGAGGCGGTGAGGAGGCTTGACTAACCCGATGCAGATCATGAGACTGCCCGCCCTGGGGGAAACCATGGAGATGGGCACCATCATCGCCTGGCACAAGGCTGAGGGAGACGAGGTTGCGGTGGGTGATGCCCTCTACGAGGTGGAGAACGAAAAGAGCGCCATCGTGGTGGAGGCGATGGGCCCCGGCCTTCTGGCCAGGATCGTGGCGCCGGTCTCCACCGAGGTCCGGGTGGGCGAGGTGGTGGCGGTGATGGCCGAGGTGGGAAGCATGCCCACCCCCGGGGAGATAGCCCAACTCCTCGCTCGGGAATCGCACGCCGGAGCACCCGCTTCCGCGCCGGCGCCCGCCGGGCCGGCACCCGCGCGCCGGCCCCCCCGCCCCCGCCCGGGCCCCCCCCGGGCGGGCCCCCGCCCCGAAGCCGGAGAAGAGCCAGAAGAGGGCAAAAGAGCGGATTCGAGCCATGCCCAAGGCCCGGGCGCTGGCCAAGAGCATGGGGGTCGACCTGGCTGGTGTGCAGGGCACCGGACGGGCGGGAATCGTCACCCCCGATGATGTGGAGGCAGCCGCCGCGGCTTCGGCCCCTGCCGGGCCGAGGGTGAAGCAGCGGCGTCCCCTGCGAGGCTATCCCAGGGCGATGGCGGCCGCGATGGCCCGTAACTGGACGGAGATCCCTCACTTCTCGCAGACCCTGCTGGTGTCGGCGGCCCCGCTGATCGCCCGGCGAAAGGCGCTTCAGGCAGACGGAATGCAGGTCTCCCTCAACGATCTGATGGTGGCGGCGGTGGCGCAGGCCTGCACCGAGGTGCCGGAAGCCAATGCCGCGTTGGCGGGAAAGGCCGTGATCGTCTACGACGAGGTGAACGTGGCAGTGGGAGTCGACACCCCCCACGGGCTGGCCGCTCCGGTGGTGCAGGGCGCCGACCGGATGGGACTGGAAGAATTGTCTGCGGAGATACGCCGCCTGGCCGACGCCGCCCGCCGCCGGAGACTGACCTTCGAGGACATCGGAGGCGCCACCATCACCACATCCAACCTGGGTCCCGCAGGTGTGGACTTCGGAACCCCGATCATCAGCCTGAACACGGCGGCCACCATCTATTTCGGCACCGTGGCAGACCGGCCCATGGTGGTGGACGGTCAGGTGGTGGCCGGCCCCACCTGCCACATGTCGGGCGCCTTCGATCACCGGGTGGTGGATGGCGCCACCGGAGCGCGTTTCCTCCGCGCCCTGGGCGCCGTCTTGGAATCGGAGTAGAACCACCCGGCTAATGACCTCCGCGGGTTCGGCCGAAGGGACGTCCGCCCTGGGGGAGAACCTGCTGCGCCGGGCGGTTCTGGGGGACATGCTGCGGCGTCAAGCCGCCCGCCTGGGAGACAAGCCGGCGGTGATCGCTCGATCCGGCGGCGGGAGTCGGCAGGTGGTCTCCTACCGGGATCTGGATCGGTATTCCAACCGGGTGGCCCATGGTCTGGCCGGGCTGGGAGTAGAACGGGGAGACCGGGTGGCGGTGATGAGCCGCAACACTGCCGAGTATGTGGGCCTCTACTACGGGATTCTCAAACTGGGCGCCGTCTTTTCTCCCCTCAATCCTTCCTACACGCCGGCGGAAGTCGCCCGCCAGGTCGATCATTCCACGCCGCGGGTGGTGATAGCGGGGCCCGGGATGTCAGAGCGTGCCGCCAGGGGAGTAGCGCAAGCCACGGCTGATCCCCAGATGGTGGTGATGGCCCAGGCACCGCTTCCCGGGCAGATAAGCCTGGCCGAGATGACCGAAGGCGTTCCCGATGGCATGCCGTCGGCGTTCGTGGAGGAGTCCGACCTGGCGATGGTGATGTACACCAGCGGGACCGAGAGCCTCCCGAAGGGAGTCATGGTGACCCACCGGGCGATGATGATCTCCACAACCCCATCGTGGGTCTACGAGGGCTATGTAGAAAAGTCCGATGTCTTCCTGTTGCTCGCCCCGGTCTACACGATGGCGGGCACGGGGACGGTCACCAACCTGATTTCGGTGGGAGCCACCATGGTGATGATCCCCCACACCGAGGCGGGGGCGGTGCTGGAGGCCATCGAATCCGAGAGGGTCACCAACACCTCGCAGACTCCCACCTTCTATCACCGCATGATCCGCCATCCTGACTTTTCAACCCGGGATCTGTCCTCGCTCCGCCAGGCCCATGTCTACGGAGGCCCCATCCCGTTTGAGGTGGTCTCTTCATTGCGAGAGCGGGCATCGGGGGTGATGTGGGCCACCTACTGGGGTCAGTCGGAACTGAGCCAATTGGGGATACTGGGGTTCTTCGGGGACCCTTCGGGGGTTCCCGAACAGGATCCCCGGTGGATCGGGAAGGCTGCGCCCCATGTGGAGGTGCGGGTGGTGGACTCCGATGGGGCCGACACCGAAGTGGGGGAGTTGCTGTGCCGCTCACCGGGGGTGATGGTGGGGTACTACCGCAATCCCGAGTCCACCGCCGCGGTGCTCCACGGCGGGTGGCTGCACACTGGAGACCTGGTCCGGATCGACTCGGAGGGGAACCTGTTCTTCTACGACCGGCTCAAGGACATGATCAAGACGGGGGGGATGAACGTCTCCTCCGCCGAGGTGGAGGAAGTCGTCAGGAGTCACCCGGCGGTCGCCGAGGTGGCGGTGGTCGGGATCTGGCACCCGGAGTGGACCGAGGCGGTGACAGCGGCGGTGGTGCTGGCAGAGGGTGGCCGGGTCAGCGAGGCGGAGTTGATCGAGCATTGCCGGCAGCGGGTGGCCGGTTTCAAGACGCCTAAACGAGTAGAGTTTGTCTCGGAACTGCCGATTGACCCCCAAGGAAAGGTCCGGAAACGCAGGTTGCGGGAGATACTGGGAGATCACCGCCTTCCGGGGCCGGGTACAAACTGATGAAGGCCAAGGGACGACGGCCGCTGCTCGAAGCGGAAGGACTGCACAAGCACTTCCCATTGAGCGGTGCGCTGGGATTCGGCGGCAAGGGAGTGGTCAAGGCGGTCAACGGCATAGACCTGCAGTTGTGGCCCGGGGAAACCCTGGGGGTAGTGGGAGAGTCGGGTTGCGGGAAAACTACCCTGGCTCGACTCCTGTTGCTGCTGGAGACACCCACCGCCGGCCGGATTCTCTTCCGGGGAGACGAGGTGAGCATGCAGCAGAAGGACCTGGCGGCGTACCGCCGCAACGTCCAGGTGGTGTTCCAAGATCCCTTCTCGTCACTGTCGCCCCGCATGAGAGTTCGGGAGATCATCGCCGAACCCATCCGAGCCGCCGGTGGGATGGGCAAGGAGGAGACTGTCGACCGGGTCGGCGAGGTCATGAACCAGGTCGGTCTTGACTACGAGGCGCATTCCGGTCTCTATCCCCACGAATTCAGCGGTGGCCAGCGACAGCGGATCGCCATCGCCCGGGCGCTGGCGCCGAGTCCCAAAGTGGTCATCCTGGACGAACCGGTCTCCGCCCTGGACGTCTCGATCCGGGCCCAGGTCATGAACCTTCTGGCGGACCTGCAAAAGGAATTCGACCTGGCTTACCTGCTCATCTCCCACGACCTCAGCGGTGTGGCCCACCTCTCCGACCGGGTGATGGTGATGTACCTGGGGAAGATCATCGAACTGGCCGGCGCCGAATCGCTGTTCACCACTCCTGCGCACCCCTACACCGAGGCGTTGCTCTCGGCGGTACCCCCCGCCCATCCCGACGTGGAGAGCCAGGAGATCATCCTGGAAGGGGAAGTGCCCAGCCCGATCGACCCTCCCAGCGGGTGCACGTTCCATCCCCGCTGCCCCTACGTCATGCAGCGATGCGCCGAACTTTTCCCCGAGCACGGCGACCTGGAACCGGGTCACGGGGTTTCCTGCCATTTGTATCCGGGATCGGGCACCCGGTCCTGGCAGCAGGTTGCCGTTGGGAACTGATCGCCCCGTGGAGTTCGGAATCAGCATCCCCAACTTTCGGGGAGCCGCCCATGTGGGCACCTTCCGTCGGGTAGCCGCCGCCGCGGAGGAGGCGGGCCTGGACGATGTCTGGATCGGGGACCACATCGTGCTGGCTCGAAACATCACCTCCCCCCACCCCTACGGCGGCACCGCTCCGATAACCGGTTCCCGCCCCTGGAGCGAGACGGGGATCAAGGACATGAAGCCCAGCGACCCGGTGTACGAACCGCTGACCCTGCTGGGGTTTCTGTCGGCGCTCACCGAACGGATCCGGTTGGCGCTCGGCACCCTGGTGGTGCCTTTGCGTCACCCGGTGGTGGCGGCCAAGATGCTCTCCACTCTTGATGTCCTGTGCGGGGGACGGCTCATCCTGGGGGTGGGGGTGGGCTGGATCCCCGAGGAGTATGCCGCGGTGAACGCCTCCTGGGAGGACCGGGGGGCGGTGACCGACGAGTACCTGGACGTGATGACCCTGTTGTGGCGGGAGGACCATCCCGGTTTCGAGGGGCGTTTTTACAGTCTGCCGCCCGACATCTGCTTCTATCCGAAACCGGTGCAGAGGACCATCCCCATCTGGGTGGGAGGCAACAGCCTCCCGGCTCGGCGGCGGGCGGCCAGAGTGGGGACCGGGTGGCACGGGGCGTTCGTCCTCCCTGAGGGGATAACGAGGATCCGAGAAGACATAGTCGAAAGGCTGGAGGGATACGGTCGGAGTCCGGAGGGGTTTGTCTACTCCAACCGCGTGAACCTGCTGGTGACCGATCAGTCCGACCCCGATCACCCGTGCCGGGGTTCGGTGGAGCGGATCGTCGACTCGATAGAGAGATACGCCCAAGCCGGCACCACCCATCTTCAAATCGCCACTCCGCCCGGTCCCCGGACCGAGGACATCCTGGAGCAGATGGAACTGTTCGTCACCGAAATACGCCCTCGGCTCTCCTGGGAGCGACAAGGCGGAGCATGAACTATCGGGAGATCTTCGAGGAACTCTCCAACCAGGGCCGGTGGGGGGACGATGATGAACGGGGCACTCTCAACTACATAACCTCGACAAAGGTGAAAGAGGCCCTGGCCCTGGTCCGCTCCGGCAGGGTGCTCTCCATAGGCAGGGACCTGGACACCGTCTCGGGGCCCTCCAATCCCAGGCCGGTGGTCCATCAACTCCTGTACGCCGGACATAACGCCGACTCCACCATGGATTTTGTGGGCATCGCCCCGCACGGGTTCTCGGTCACCCACCTGGACGCGGTGGGGCATGTCTACTTCGAGGGGGAGATGTACAACGGCCGCCGGGCCTCTGAGCAGGTGGACCGATTCGGGATGAGGTTCGGATCGATAGAGGCGATGGCGGAAGGGGTGATAACCAGGGGGGTGTTGCTGGATGTGGCGTCAGCCGCCGGGGTTGACTATCTGGACCCCGCAGCGGAGATCGGCCCCGCCGAGTTGGAGGCAGCCGAGGAGTACTGGGGAGTGGAGGCGGAGCGAGGAGACGCGGTCCTGGTGCGCTCGGGCCGGATGGTGCACGAAGGAAGCAGCCACCCTCCCGAGCCGGGCGAACGGGCCGGCCTGAACATACCGGCTGTCCGGTGGCTGCACGAGCGGGAAATCGCCGTGTACGGAGGAGATTGCATCGAGAGACTCCCGTCTCCCCACCCGGGTCTTCACCTTCCCCTCCACTCGCTGGGCCTGGCGGGGATGGGCCTGGCACTGCTGGACTGGCCGGACACCGAGGTGCTCCGATCGGCGTGTCTGGCAGAGGGAAGGGCGGAATTCGTGCTGATGATGGCCCCGCTCCGTCTGCGGGGAGGCACCGGTTCGGCGGTCAATCCCCTGTGCATATTCTGATACCAACGATGTTTACCCTGCCCGGTCCGGTCTGTCTCTCTAATCTTGGGGGAGTTGCCATGGCGTTCACGGACAGTTGCGGGAAGGCGATTCGCAGGTGAGACAATTCATTCTGAAGAGACTGGGCCAGGCGGTGATCTCCATCTTCGTCTTGATAACCGTGGTGTTCTTCCTGGTCAGGCTCACCGGGGATCCGGTGGAACGCATGGTCCCCATCCAGGTGACCGAGGAGATGGCCAACGACTTGCGTCGCGCCTACGGGTTGGACAGGCCGCTCATCGTTCAGTACGGCCTGTTCCTCCAAGGTCTGCCGCAGGGCGACTTCGGCCAGTCCCTCTACTTCCGAGGTCGCACGGTCCAGGAATTGCTGTGGCTTCGCATTCCGGCCAGTCTGCAGTTGGCATCCGTTTCCATGCTGGTGGCGTTGCTGATCGCGCTGCCCATGGGGGTGTACTCCGCCAAATATCGAGGGAGGTGGGGGGATTATGCGGGCCGGATCTTCTCGATTCTGGGAGGTGCGGCGCCATCGTTCCTGGTGGGCCTGGCCATGCTGCGCCTGTTTGCCGTGCAATGGCAGATCTTTCCCACCGGAGGTAGGGAGGAGGCCCTCTCGATAGTGTTGCCTACCTTCACCCTGGGGTGGTTCGTCTCGGCGGGGATAATGCGACTCACCCGTTCGTCGATGTTGGAAGCCCTGTACGGGGAGTTCGTGAAACTGGCTCGCATAAAAGGGGTGCGAGAGTCGATGGTGGTCTGGAAACACGCTTTCAAGAACGCTGCTTTGCCGGTGATCACCTACTCGACGGTGATCTTCGCGGCCGTGTTGGGAGGAGCCATCGTCACCGAGTACGTGTTTGCCTGGCCGGGCCTGGGGAGTCTTCTGATCAGGGCGGTCATCCAGCGGGACTTCCCGGTCATCCAGGGGGCGGTGATCCTGATCGGAGTGGCCTACGTGATCGCCAATTTCCTGGCTGACATGGCCTATGCCTGGGTGAACCCCAAGATCAGGTACGAGCAATGAGCAGCGCAGACTCGGTTGCCGCGTTGCCGGAAGAGGGCAAGGCCAGGGTCAAGACGCGGGGCGCCTCCGGAGTTACCAGGTTCCCCTTCATCTCGGCGGTGGTCCTGGCTCTGGTGCTGCTGGTTGCCATTGCGGCTCCGTTCATCGCTCCCCACGATCCTGAGGTGGGGCAACTCTCCAACAAACTCATCCCCCCCATGTGGCAGGAGGGGGGCACTTCCGAATTCCCGATGGGCACCGACACCTTGGGCCGTGACATTTTCACTCGCATCCTGTTCGGAACCAGGATCTCACTGATGGTGGCGGTGCTGGCCACCGGTCTGGCCGGAGTCCTGGGGACCATCGTGGGCCTGATCGCCGGCTTCTACCGGGGATGGACGGAGACCATCCTGATGAGACTGACCGACATCACGCTGGCCTTTCCCCTGATGCTGATGGCCATCGTGCTGGTCTCGGTGCTGGGCGCCAGTCTCACCAATGTGCTGATGGTGATCGTCTTCCTGCTGTGGCCCTATTACGCACGACAGATCCGAGGGGAGGCGCTGGCGGTCAGCGAACTGGACTTCGTCGACCTCGCCCGGGTGGCAGGGGTGTCGAACCGTCGGATTCTGTGGAGACATATCCTGCCCAACGTGATGCCGAGCATCGGAGTGCTGGCCACCCTGCAGGTGGCTCTGATCATCCTGTTGGAGGCGTCGCTCAGTTTCCTGGGGGTGGGGATCCCGCCGCCCACTCCCGCCTGGGGTCTCATGGTGGCCGACGGCCGCGACCTGCTGGGCCGGGCCTGGTGGGTCTCGATCATCCCCGGCATAGCAATCTTCGCGGTGGTGCTGTCGGCCAACCTGTTCGGCGACTGGGTGCGTGACCGCTTCGACCCCAAACTGCGGCAGATCTAGCGATGCTGCTGGAAGTAAAAGACCTTCGCGTCCAGTTCGTCACCCGCCGCGGCGTGGTCAAAGCGGTTGACGGGGTGAGTTTTTCGGTGGAACGCGGGGAGACCCTGGGCCTGGTCGGCGAGTCGGGTTCGGGCAAGAGCGTCAGTTGCCTGGCGCTGATGAGGTTGGTGGAGGCGCCGGCTGGACGCATAATGGGGGGCAGCGTGCTCCTGGAGGGCGAGGAGTTGCTGGATTACTCCGAGAGGGAGATGAGGCAGGTGAGGGGAGGTCAGATCTCCCTCATCCTTCAGGATCCGCTGAGTTCCCTCAATCCGGCATACACCATAGGCAACCAGGTGGCGGAGGCAATCCGGATCCACCAGGGCATGAGGGGCAGGGAGTTGACCGACAGCGTGGTCGAGATCCTGACTGCGGTCGGCATCCCCCAGGCCGAGCAGCGTCTCAAGCAGTACCCCCACCAGATGTCGGGGGGAATGCGCCAGAGGGTGGCCGGGGCGATCGCCCTGTCCTGCCGTCCCTCGCTGTTGATCGCGGACGAGCCCACCACTTCCCTGGATGCCACCGTCCAAGCCCAGTATCTGCGGTTGCTCTCGGAACTGCAGGAAAAGTTCCAGTTCGGGATGATATTTGTCACCCACGACCTGGGAATAGTGGCCCGATTGTGCGACCGGGTGGCGGTGATGTACGCCGGCCGGATCGTGGAGACCGGAAGCACCCGCCAGATATTCAACGAACCGGCCCATCCGTACGCCAAGGCCCTGCTGGCCACCCTTCCCAGCTTGGACTCTCGCAAGAAGCGCCTGCTGACGGTCACCGGCCAGCCTCCCATCCCCATCAACCTGCCGCCGGGGTGTTCCTTCGCCCCCAGGTGCCCGGAGGTGATGGATGTGTGCCGGGAGACCTTCCCTTCCCGCAGCAGCCTCGGAGACCAGCACGGGGTGCTGTGCTGGTTGCATCCCTCCCCGGACGGCGCACCGTCCAAGGCGGCGCCGCAGGCCTCCCACGGCTGAGGGATCATTCTGCAGGCCTTTCCCGAAACGCTTGCCATGGGGTCGGCGGAGCGCCACCTCCGCACGGAGATTCGATCTTGGATTGCGGCCAACGATCCCGGCCCGCCACCCTCGGAATACAACGAGCGCATCGAAGCCTTGACCCGCTGGCAGGCATCACTGTGTGAGGCCGGCTTCATGGGGCTGTCATGGCCGGTCCGGTACGGAGGGAGAGGAATGTCGCTGGCCGCCGAAGCGGTGCTGGCCGAGGAACTGGCCCAAAGCGGCGCCGCGGAGATCATCAACCGGTTGGCCCTGTACACCTGGGGTCCCACCCTGATGGACATGGGTGAACCCGAGCAGATGCGGCGCTTCTTGCCCGGAATGCTGGACGCCTCCGAACTGTGGTGCCAGGGTTTCTCGGAGCCGGACGCCGGGTCGGATCTGGCGGGTGTGCGGACCAGGGCACTGGTGGACGGCGATGAATTGGTGATCACCGGCCAAAAGGTCTGGACCTCCCGCGCCGAGTTGTCCACCTACAACGCCCTGCTGGTGAGGACCGACGGTGAGCCCGGTCAGCATCGGGGGCTGACTCTGGTGATGGCTCCCATGAAAAGTGACGGGATCACCATCCGGCCCCTTCCCCAGATGCTGGGAGAGCCCCACTTCAGCGAGGTGTTCTTCGATGAGGTCCGGGTGCCCCTCGCCAATGTGCTGGGGGGACTCAACCAGGGATGGCGGGTGTCCATGAAGGCCATGGGGTACGAGCGGGGGATCTTCGTGCTGGAGCGTTCCATACGGCTGCGGCGAAGACTGGCGGAACTGGCCGACCGGGCGCTGGAGGAAGACCGGGTGGACCGCGCCGCACTGGCCGGGATCGGCCGGGTTCACGCTTCCCTGGAGATGCTCACCGCCCAGGCCTACCGCACCCTTGCCCAGCAGCAGGCGGGGACACTGGTGCCGGGATCCACTTCGGTCGACAAGTTGTACCTGGCCGAGGTGTACCAGGACCTGTTCGCCACGGCGGCGGAGATTCTGGGGCCGGAGGTGACCCTACGCGAGGATGGCTGGACCCATGACCTATTGGAGTCTCGCTCGGTGAGCATCTATTCGGGCACCTCGGAGATCCAAAAGAACGTGATCTCCGGCCGCCTGCTGGGGCTGCGATGAGCGAACTGGCCGTCGCTTTCGACCAGGCATTGGAAGAGTTGCTCCCCTTCTCAGAGGCCCTGGACCGCGCCGGTGACAACGGATCGGTGCCGTCGGGGGTGCGGGAGGAGTTGCTGGCGATGGGGTGGAACGGTCTGGTGGCGCCGGAAGAGGCGGGGGGTCTGGGGCTGGAAACGACCGAGATGATCGAAATGTGCGCCGTGGCAGGCCGCCGTCTGCTGCCGGTGGCCCTCCTGGACGAAGCCCTGCTCCTGGCGCCCGCACTGGGTGCGGCGGGGCGTTCCGCCGCGGAAGCAGTTGTGGGAGGCCGAGCATCCGGCGGGGCGGGCTATGTCGCCGACGCTTCGGCAACCTGGGGTTCGGACGGAACACTGTCGGTCTCGGGTGTGGGAGTCAGGTTGTCCCCGCAGGCGCAACTGGTGGGACTGGTCCACCCGCAGTGGACGGCTGTGATCCCGTTGGGGGATCCGGGGGTGCGACTGGAGCAGGCCGACGCCTTGGACCGGGGGCAGGGCGTCCATCTTCTCACGGTCACCGATGTGGAACCCGATGTGGTGTTGGAGGGATGGATGAATGGCGGAGGAGTGGCTGCGGGATGGCTGGCTGGGCTGCTGGCCGACCTGGTGGGAGGGGCCGATCAGGTGTTGTCCATGTCGGTGTCCCACGCTCGGGAGCGCCAACAGTTCGGACGGCCCCTGGTCCGCTTCCAAGCGGTTACCCATCTCCTGGCGGAAATGAAGGCCCGTTTGGAATTGATGCGCTCCGCAGTGGCCCGCTTGGCCTTCCTGATGACAGAAGATGCCCTGGACCCCGGGTTCCTGGCTGCTGCCCTCTGGTCGGTCCCCGCCTACGCCCGCCAGGTCTGCGAGTCGGCCATCCAGGTGCACGGAGGCATCGGTTTCACCTGGGAATACGGTCTCCATCTCTACTACCGCCGCGTCCTCTCGGTGCAATCGATGCTGGGCGGTTCCCTTGACACGGCTGCCCAAGCGGGGCGGGCCTATCTGAAGGAGGATTGAAGCCCGCGGGAAAACCGCGGAAGGGGACACGGTGTGACGTACACCTCCACCCCCTGGTCGGGCCTATGACATCATTGTATCATAGTCTGGGGTATTTACCGTTGTGAGGGAAGGTCCGAATCGTTAGCGGCCGCGGAACTCGGGGTGCCGCTTTTCGGCGATGGCCCTGAGGGCCTCGTCGTGGTCGTCGGATAGGAAGGTGACCAGTTCCCAACCCCCTGCAGAGTCGAAGGCCACGTTGAGAGCATCCTTGATCAGCTTGTTCACTGCCATCTTGGTGAACCGGATGGCCAGGGGAGCACCCTTGGCCAACCGCTCGGCGAACTTCAAGGCCTCGGGCAGGAGACGGTCGGCCGGAAAGACCCGGTTGACCAGCCCGATTCGCTCCGCCTCGGCGGCGGTGAGGGGATTCCCGGTCATCAGGTACTCCTTGGCCCGGGCGGGTCCCACCAGAAGCGGCCAGATGGCCGTTCCCCCGTCCCCGGCAACGAGTCCCACCCGTACGTGGGGGTCGGAGATGATGGCGTCCTCGGCGATGAAGATCACGTCGCACAGCAGTGCAATGGAGGCGCCCAGTCCCACTGCGGGACCGTTGATGGCGGCGATGATGGGAATCTCGATGTCCACCAGGTCCCAGATCAGTTGCTTGGCGTCGCGGCGGAGATGGTCCAGCTTGGCAGTGTCCTTCAATGTTGGAAACCACCCGAAGTCCCCTCCCGCCGAGAAGGCGTCGCCGCTTCCGGTGAGAATCGCCACCCTCGCCTGGTCCTCCCGCTTCAGCATTCTGAACAGGGCGGTCAGGTCCTCATGAAGTTGGCCGTCCACGGTGTTGAGCCGGGAACGCGGGTTGTCGATGACCGCGGTCAGCACATCTCCGCTTCGGCGGATGCCGATGGTCTGCAGTTGTGGTTCCATGTTGCTCCTTATGGGTAAAACGGCCAGATTACCGGTGGGGTGGCGGGACGGGCCCTGTCTGTGCCAAAATAGTGGGGAGATGGTTATCGCAAGGAGCACTGGATGTTCGAAATCCTGACTGAACGGTTCTCCAGGACTTTTACACGTCTGAAGGGCAAGGGACGCGTCACCCCGGCGGATCTGAGGTCGGCGCTGCGGGAGGTGCGCCTGGCTCTGCTGGACGCCGATGTCAATGTGGGAGTGGTCAACAGCCTGGTGGAGCGGATCAGAAAGAGGGCCAGGGGCGCCGAGGTCTCCCGCAGCCTCACCCCCGGGCAGCAGGTCATCAAGATAGTTCACTCCGAGTTGGTGAAGACCCTGGGTGAGGAACCGGTGCCTCTCACTGTGAAGGGCTCACCCCTCACCCTGATGCTGATGGGGCTTCAGGGTTCGGGTAAGACCACCACCGCTGCCAAGGTGGCCCTGCACCTGCGGGAGAAGTACGGAAAGCGCCCCCTGCTGGTGGCCGCCGACCTCCAGCGTCCCGCCGCAGTCGAGCAACTGGTGACCCTGGGACAGCGCGCCGGGGTGGACGTGTACCGGGAGACGGGCTCCTCCAACCCCAAACGGGTGGTGCGCGCCGCCATGCGCCATGCCCGCAGCAGCGGCTACGACGCGGTGGTGATAGACACCGCCGGGAGACTCCAGATAGACAGACGCCTGATGAATGAACTGGCCGCAATGGCGGAGATCGCCCGCCCCCAGGAGAGGCTGCTGGTGGTGGACGCCATGACCGGTCAGGACGCCGTGAACGTGGCTCGGGGGTTTGCCGAAAGAGTGGATGTGACCGGCATCGTCCTGTCCAAGCTGGACGGTGACGCCCGTGGCGGGGCGGCCATCTCGGTGAGTGAGGCCACCGGCCAGAAGGTCAAGCTGGTGGGAGAAGGGGAGGAGTTGTCGGCGCTGGCCGTGTTCCATCCCGATCGCATGGCCTCGCGCATTCTGGGAATGGGGGATGTGTTGACCCTCATCGAAAAGGCAGAGTCTGTCACCGGCCCGGGCGATGCCGACAAGTTCGTACGCGGCGCCGTCAACCAGAGCCTGGGACTCGACGACTTCCTGGAGCAACTCCACAACTTGAGGAGGATGGGAGGTTTGAATCAAGTTCTTGCTATGATGCCCGGTGGGGCCCGATCAGGCATTGCCGGATTGAGCGACGACGAGATGAGTCGCACCGTGGGGATCATTCATTCGATGACCCCCGAGGAGCGGCGCAATCCCAAGCTGATCACAGGCAGCCGCCGCCGTAGAATTGCCAACGGGTCGGGCACCACTGTTGCGGCGGTGAACCGTTTGCTGAAGAGGTTCGCCGATACACAAAGAATGATGAACATGCTGTCCGGCGGGACGAACATTCCAGGAATGGGGATGGAAGGCCTTCTCCAGCCGACCAGGAGCCGACGAAGACGACGTAAGAGGTGAAAGAAACATGGCGGTACGCATCCGTCTGATGAGGATGGGAAAAAAGAAGAAGCCGAGCTACCGAGTGGTGGTAACCGACGGTCGCAAACCGCGCGACGGTCGGTACATAGAACAGATCGGCCGTTACGACCCGCTGGCCGAGCCATCGGTGGTGGAGATATCCAACGACCGGGCGGTGGAATGGTTGGCGCGAGGCGCTCAACCGTCCGATCGGGTACGCAAGCTCATGGAGATCTCGGGCGCCTGGACCCGTTACCGGGTTGCGGCGGGCAAGGCGCATCGCGTTACCGATGAAGTCTCACAGGCAGACCCCGGCGCCGCCGGAGAAGGCACCTCCCAGGAGGACGCCTCACAGGCCGCCGCCGGCGTTTCCGCATCGTAAGGGAGTTTGAGTATGCGTGACGCCGAAAGGGTGGAACGGCTCATCGGATATCTCGTACGAGAGATCGTTGAGAAGCCTTCCCAGGTAAGTGTGAACATGGTGAGGGACCAGCCCAAGAAGGTGCTGGCCGAGGTGCGGGCCGCCAAGCAGGACATGGGTCGGCTGATCGGCCGCCGCGGTCGAACCGCCAATGCCATCCGCACGCTCGCTCAGATCGTATGTGACGATGACTGGATCGTTGAGATCGAATTCCTCGACTGACCAGGTCCCGGTGGGGCGGATCGGACCTCCTCACGGATTGGACGGCACGGTCTATGTATGGCCGGATACCGACGATCCCACCCGCTTTTTACCAGGGGCCCGGCTGCAGGTCGAGGGACGGGAGATACGAGTGGAGAGGATCCGCAGGAATCCCGAGAGGCTGTTCGTCAAATTCCACGGGATCTCCGACCGGACCTCTGCTGAGAGATTGAGGGGGCGGCGCCTCTTCATCGAGGAGCGCCAGCGGCGGCCTTTGGGGGATGGCGAGTACTGGCCCGATCAGTTGGAGGGTCTCCAGGTGAGGACTCCGAGGGGAGAATCGGTCGGCCTAGTGAAACAGGTGGTGTGGGCGGAGGTCCAGAATCGGCTGGTGATCGAGACGAAGGCCGGCTTGAGGGAGGTCCCCTTCGTGGATGAGTTGGTGCCGCAGGTGAATCCGGATGAGGGATACCTCACGGTTGTAGACGTTCCCGGGTTGCTGTAGCCGAACAACGAGCGGGAGATCCGAATCACTCTTCGAAGAACAGCCTGGTCTGGGCATCCTCCACCTGCAGGGTTGTCCAACCACGGGGGCCTTCGGGGAAGACAGCCGTGAATCCCAACCACAAGTCGTCGGTTCCCCTCAGGGGAAAGCCTGCCTCGGTGGCCTCCCCATCGATCCCGGTGATGGTCGCCAACCACTCTTCCGATCCGGGACGCAGATACCCGGCCACCGCGAAGGGATACTGGAAAGTCCCCCCCTCGGGCAGCAGCAGCACTGCACGGGAGGTGACCACCGCCGAGCGGGAGTAGGGGGACCCGCCGGGGCGGAGGTCCACGGTCAAGGTGGCGGGACCCGAGCTTGGGATGATTCTGGCCAGGGCCGGTTCCGAGAGGTGCAGGTCAACATATGTGCCACCCCCGGGGGACTTCAGAACGAAAACCCGGTGGACCAGGGGGGTGTCCACCATTTGGTAGGAGATCGCCGAGGTCTCGACCTCCGGTCCCAGCAGCAGACGGAGCACTCCGTGCTCTCGGAACATCACCAGGAGGGCGGAGGGGGGGACCAGAGTGGGCGCCCCTTCCGTGCTGGCCATCGAGAACAAGAAACGCTCGCACTCCTCCCAGACACGCCAATCGATGGTTGCCAGCAGCGCAGAATCTGATCCGGCCGGCGAGTAACTGTCGATCTCCCCGGTCTCCCCGAAGAAGGGTTCCTCCGTGAGGCAGGGGGGGATCGGTTGAAGCACGGTCTCTTCGACCACGGTGGTGGAGGTGGCGTCGGCCAGGGGCGGGGGTGGGGAAGTGGTGGTGGTGGCCGCCGCGGTGGTGGCCGTGGTGGCTGGGGCGGTGGGCGCCACCGACTGCGTGGTGGTGGTGGTTGGCGTGTCGACCGAGATGCAGGAAGCCAACACCATGACCAGTCCGGCCGCGACACTACGGCGAAGCATCCCGTTCAGGCTAGTTGAGGTCGGGCGTCTATGGCCCAGGGTCGGCAGGGGACCCATGATGCAATAGGGGGCGACCCCAGCGTTCGGAATGGGCCACTTCCGCTGGAGGGCGCTTTCCCCGCCTCAGAGACCCCAATCGCCGGTCAGGGGCAGGGTAGCCCACCGTCACAACTCCCACCGGCGCCACTTCGTCGGGTATGTCCAGCAGTTCGGACAGACCGGGAAGGGCGTGGGCGCCGAGGAAACCTGCCGCCAGGCCCTCATCCACGGCCGCCAGCAGGACGGCCATGAGGGTGGCCCCGGCGTCGACCCACCAGTAGGGGACCGGCCACTGCATCCCTGGCCGATGACCGGTCTGCTTGTCCCGTTCCCGGTAGCGGCGGCGATAGGCGGCGGCGGAGACGCACACCACTATGTGAACGGGCGCCACCGACAGCCAGGGTTGAAACCCGCCGGCCACGTACCGCGGCTCGTCCGCCAGTTGCGCGATCCGTTGGCGGGTGGAAATCTCGGTGACCACGATCAGAGACTGGCCCTGGGAGTATCCCGCCGAGGGCGCCGAGAGGCCTGCCGTCACTATGCGGTCCACCGCGCCGGCGCAGACGGGACGGGGCTGATAGTTGCGGACCATGCGTCTTTTCTTGAGGGCTTCGCTGAACTCCATTGGCTTCCTCTTTCCAGCTAGTCCACCGCTCCGAGTGGTTTGGGGGTGCGTTAACCTGGATAGTGTGGCAGGTTTTTCATCTGCGGATGGGAATGGGTTGTCCTTCCCTCGTACAGGTCTGGAGACTCCGGTATTGTGGACCCGAGGACGGGGCTGTCATGAACTGGCCGACCTGCTGGGTTCCCAGCAACCCGCCCGGGTGACGGCCGATCTTCTGGACGCGGCGGTACAGCGCCGCTCCACCATGCTGGTGTCGAGAAAGCTTCCGCCCTCCGACCTGCTGAGGGCGGCGGTGCCCATCGACTTCAAGCGTTCGGGGATCAAAGCGGTGGTGGCCGCGGTGGCCGGGGGTCCCAATTCCCGGACGGCGGCGCTGGTGGCGCGGCGGCTGGGAGCGACCCTCGGGGTGCGGGCCTTCATGGCCTCCGCATACCGAAGCAACGGGAGGCGGGAAGGGGCGGTTTCGGTGGTGGAGAGCCTGTTCCCCCTGGTCCCGGACCTCGAACACCGGTTGATCGGCGCCGACAATGCTCGTCAACTCATTTCACAGCTACCCAAGGATTGCCTGCTGGTGATCGGGGCGCCGGGGGGAAACTGGTTTCAGCGGGTCCTGTTCGGGCCGGGCGCTCGCCTGCGGCAGAAGGCTGCCGGCGGAGTGGTGATAGCCCGATCGGCCCCCTCCCGGATTTTCCAGGTCATGGGAGCCCCCCGCTTCGTGAGTCCCTACCATGAGGCCGGGGACGTCTTGCGTCTTCATTCCCACAGGGTGCTGGCAGTGGCCGACAACGGCGCTCTGGTGGGCGTGGTGCGCCGCTCGTCGCTGATGGCTGCGGGGAGCAGCACTCCGGTGGCAGAGGTCATGGAAGGGTCCCGTTCCGTGCAGCAGTCCGATCCCGTCTCCGCTCTGGCGGCTCACGGGGACTGGTTCGGCGACTCTCCGGTGCCGGTGGTTGATGAAGCCGGTCGTTTGGTGGGCTCGGTGAACCGTCGCCCCGACCCTTCCACCTGATGAGCGATCAGGCAGGCGCCGCCGGTCAGCCTATGATCTCCTTGCAAGACGTCTCCAAGACCTACGATGCTGCGTCCGCGCCTGCGGTGGAGTCTCTCACCCTTGAAATCCTCAGCGGGGAGATCGTGGTTCTGGTGGGGCCTTCGGGATGTGGGAAGACCACCGTGCTCAAGATGATCAACCGCCTGGTGGAGCCCACTTCCGGAGACATAGAGGTGGCCGGGACACCCGTCGGGGAGGGGGAACCGCACCTGTTGCGACGGTCGATCGGTTACGTGATCCAGCAGGTGGGACTCTTTCCCCATTGGACTGTCCGGCGCAACATCGCCACCGTACCCGAACTGCTGGGCTGGTCACCGCAGAGAATCTCGGATCGAACCGGGGAACTGGCTCGGCTGGTGGGGTTGGACGAGTCGATGCTGGACCGATATCCGGGGGCCCTCTCGGGAGGACAGCAGCAACGGGTGGGGGTGGCCCGGGCCCTGGCCGCCGATCCGCCGGTGCTGTTGATGGATGAGCCGTTCGGGGCGGTGGACCCCATCGTCCGCCATCGGTTGCAGGACGAACTTGTGGACCTGCAAAAGCGCCTTCGCAAGACGATCGTCTTCGTCACCCATGACATCGAAGAGGCGATAAAACTCGGCGACCGGATCGTCATCCTGAATGTGGGAGGAGTTCTGGAGCAACAGGGGAGCCCCGCCGAGATACTCAGCCGTCCCGCCAACCGGTTCGTGGAGGACTTCATCGGCGCCGAGCGGAATCTCCAGCGCCTGGCGCTTCGTAGAGTGGCGGAGCTTCGGCTCAAGTGGGGCCCGATGGTGGAAGTGTCAACCACACCCGAGGCTGCCCGGGAGGCGGCGGCGCGAGAGGGGACCGAGTGGGTGGGTCTGCTGTCGGACGGGGTCATGGCAGGCTGGGTCCCCGTCTCGGAACTGCCGGAGTCTCCGTCGCTGGAGGGCTTGGAACCTCGTCCCTTCGGCGCGGTGGTCAGCCGCCGCGCCTCGCTGCGCCAGACGGTGGATGCTATGGTGGGATCCAGCCAGGAGATGGCGGTGGTGGCCGAGGATGGCTACTACTGCGGCCTGGTCGACTTCAGAATGGTCTCCGAGGCCCTGGGGAGTCAACGGGGATCACGGGCCGGAGGGTGAACATCTTCAATTGGGAGTGGGTGGGCCGCAACTGGATCGCCATCGTGGAGAGAACCTGGGAGCATGTCTTCCTGACGGCGGTGGCGGTGGTGGTGGGAACCGTGATTGCCATCGGACTGGCGGTGGTGGCGGTGCGGCGCCGTCGATGGTATGGACCGATAACTTCTGTCACCAACATCCTCTACACCGTTCCGTCCCTGGCGTTGTTCGCCTTCCTGGTTCCCTTCACGGGACTGTCGACCCTGACGTCGGAAATCGGGCTCGTCAGCTACACCCTGCTGATAATCGTGCGCAACACCGTGGCAGGAGTGGACGGAGTCTCCCGGGGGGTCAGGGAAGCGGCGGATGGGATGGGGTTTACCGCCCGACGGCGTTTCTGGAAGGCCGAATTCCCGCTTGCCTTGCCGGTGATCATGGCGGGAATCCGGATCGCCTCGGTCACCACCGTGGGACTGGTCACCATCACTGCCATCCTGGGGCAGGGAGGCTTGGGGTACTTCATTCTGGCAGGTCTGCGCAGTTTCTTTTGGACCCAGATCATCATCGGCACGGTGGGCTCGGTCTTGCTGGCGGTGGTGATCGATGTTGGACTGCTGTGGGTTGAGCGGTTGCTCACTCCCTGGACCAGGCGGGCGGCGGCGTGACGGACCGTCCCCTCGTGGAGGAACTTCGGCTGTTTCTGGGTGATCCGCAAACCTGGTGGGGACCGGCCAGCATACCCTTGCGGCTTGGCGAACACCTGTTGCTCTCGGCAGTGGCGGTGCTGGCGGCGGCGGCCCTGGTGATCCCTCCCGCGCTGTGGGCCGCCCATCGGCGCCGGGGGGTGGTGGCCGCGGCTGCGGTGGTCAACATCGGCCGGGCGGTTCCCACCTTCGGCATCCTGGTCGTAGTGGTGGTGTGGCTGGGACTGGGGCCATGGCCCGCCCTGGTGGCGCTGGTCGCTCTGAGCGGGCCTCCCATGTTCACCAACACGGTGGCCGCAGTCCTCGCTGTCGATCCCGCCGTGCTGGAGTCGGCCTGGGGGATGGGCATGACCGGCAGAGCGGTCCTGATGAAGGTGGAACTGCCCCTGGCTCTGCCGGTGATCGCCGAAGGGATCAGAATCGCCATTTCCCAGGTGATCGCCACCGCCACCCTGGCCGCCCTGGCCGCCGGCGGTGGACTGGGCCGGTTCATAGTGGACGGCTTCGCCAAACGGGACCAGGGGGAGTTGTTGATGGGGGCGGTGCTGGTGGCTGCGGTGGCGGTGGTAGCGGAGATGCTCTTCACCCGCGGGCAGCGTCGACTGGTCCCAAGCCAAGCCTCAGCCGAGGGAAGCCGATAGGTCGGATCGGTCGACGGCCTGCTGGGCTGTGTGACTCGGTAGCATCATGTCTTGGAGAGCGGGCACCCCACGGGTGTGTGCCATTGATTAACCATTAACAGGAGATAGATACTCATGTGGCAGATTTTGCGCAAGGGCGTCGTTGGGGCGACCCTCCTGGCCGTGGCTCTCGGAGCCGCGGCCTGCGGGTCGGGTGACGACGCTGACGGCCCCACCATCGTGGTGGCCACCTTCAACTTCGGCGAGAGCCTGATTCTCGGCGAGATCTACGCCCAGGTGTTGGAGGCGGAGGGCTATGCAGTGGAGAAGAACCTCGGTCTGGGATCACGGGAGGTGGTCAAACCGGCCCTCGAATCCGGTGAGATCGGCCTGGTCCCCGAGTACACCGGAAGCCTGGGCAACTTCCTCGGAGTCATCCCGACCGCAGACGAGCAGTCCACCTGGCAAGCCGTCAAGGACGCCTTCGAGGCCAACGGAGTGACGTTGCTCGCCTACGCCCCCGCCCAGGACAAGAACGGCTTCGTGGTCACCGGCGACACTGCTGCTTCGCTGGGTCTTTCCAAGGTCAGCGATCTGGCGCCGGTCGCCGCAGACCTGGTGTTCGGGGGTCCGCCCGAGTGCCCGGAGCGTCTCAATTGCCTGCCCGGCCTGGAGAGTGTGTACGGATTGACGTTTGCTGAATTCAAGCCTCTGGACGTCGGTGGTCCGCTGACAGTGGCGGCGTTGGATGGGGGTGATGTCGATGTGGGGGTGCTCTTCACCACCGATGGGGTGATTGCGGCCAAGGGTTTCGTCCTGCTGGAGGATGACCAGGGCCTCAATCCCGCCGAGAACATCGTCCCGGCGGTCCGGATGGATATCGTGGAGGCCTACGGCGACGACTTTGTGGACCTGCTGGACAGCGTCTCCGCCGAGATCAACACTCCTGAACTGACCGAGATGAACCGGCGGGCCGGGATCGATCAGGACGATCCGGCGGACATCGCCGCGCAGTGGCTGGCCGACAAGGGATTCATCTCCGGCTGAGTCTCGATCAATTCTTCAGACAAGCGATCAGGAGCGGGGGTCTTCGGGCCTCCGCTCCTGGTACTCTCGCCACTCGGCGATGGAGCGTGACACCAGCACCATGATCACCGCCATCCCCACCAAGCCCAACAAGAACCCCAGCCCACCCCACAGAAGCGATCTGGTCGCACATCCCGTCCCCACGTCGGATCTGCATGCCACGTCGTTGACGACCCATCCCAAGCCCCCCCCGAACAGCCCGGCGATAACTGCGGGTATCAGGATCCAGGGGTTGGGTCGACGTCTCACTCCGACTTCCCCTCAGGTTGACTCTCGGAAGGGCGCCGCCCCGCGGTCTGCTGCGCCGACCTGATCCGAAGCGGAGTGGGCCCGGGCGCCGCCGGTGGGGTGGTGTCTACCAGGGGTTGCACCGCCAGGCGCGCCTGCGTCGACCAGGCGATCCAGGCAGCCAGAAGGCCTCCGGCGGCCGCCACCGGCCAACCCGGCCATGGGGTCGTGAAAACCGCCGCCATCCCGGTGGCGGGGACCACGAATCGAGTGGCGAGCAGGGCGCCCGGCCAGGCCTTGGCGTAAATCAAAGCGGTGCCGGCGGACACCCCCGCCAGGATCCAGCCTCCCCCCAAACCCTCGACGGAGACGGCGGCCAGGGCGACCGGTAGGGAGCCCAGCACGCACAGCAGGAACACTGCCTGCCGGGGAGGGCCCAGTTGGGCGGCGCGATGACGTTCGGCGGTGGCCAGCCATGGTCCTCCCACCAGGGCCAGTGTGGCGCCTGCCACCGCGATGCCCGCCCACCACCAGGCGGAGATGGGAACCAGCGTCGCCACCCCCAGTTCTCCCACCGCCAACCCCGCGGCCAGTCGGCGTCCCCAAAGGGCCCCCTTCACCACCATTCCCACCAAAGCGGCAGTGGCCAGTATCAGCAGGCCACCGGCCACGACCACCGTCTGCGCCGGGGGCCAGGGTCCCGAGTCGCCCGAGGTTGCCCCCGCCCACAGGATGGCCCCCAGCAGGCACATCGCTGCGGCGGATGCGGTGCCCGGTGAGGTTTTCAAGGTGGTCCGCTATCTGCGCCGTCCCGAGCGCCCTCGACCTCGTGGCGCGCCCCGTTTCTGACGGCGGGTCTCCAACAGGTCGCTGGCCCGCTCGACGGTGACGGCGTCCACGGTGTCGGTCGGGCCCAAGGAGGCGTTGATCACTCCGTCGCTCACATATGGCCCGTATTTGCCGTCCCGCAGTTCCACCGTCTTGCCGGTGCGGGGGTCTTCTCCCAGCACCCGCAGTGCCGGACTCCTGCCGCGGGCCGGGGCGGTCTCCAGTATCTGCAGTGCCTCGGCGACGGTGATGGTGAACAGTTGCTCGATCTCGGGGAGGTTGCGGTTGGTCTTTCCACGGGAGACATATGGTCCGTAGCGGCCGTAGCGCGCGTATATCTTCTCGCCGCTTTCGGGATCGGCCCCCACCAGGCGAGGAAGGCTCAACCACCGCAGGGCGTCATCCAGGCTCACGCCTCCCAACTCGGTGTCCTTGGGAAGTGAGGCCCGCTTGGGCTTGCCCTTGCTCCCCTTGGTCTCTCCCAACTGCAAATAGGGACCGTACCGGCCTACCAGCGCCAGCACCTCCAGGCCGCTTTGGGGATCGGTGCCCAGAATCTTGCGGTCCTGCGCGGATCCCGCCTCGGCCAGCAGTTCCAAGGCCTTTTCCACGTCCAGTTCGTCGGGAGGCAGCCGGTCGGGGATGGAGACCGTCTTCTCCTTCCACAGAAGGTACGGGCCGTATCTCCCGATCCGGGCGGTTATCTCCTCTCCCTCGGTGTCTTCCCCGATCAGGATCCTGCGGGAGAGCCGGGTGTCGACGTTCTCCAAGCTGTTGTCGACCAGGGACTTGAGGCCCTCCTCCCCGAAATAGAAACGCTGCAGCCAGGGTTTGGTCTGCTCCTGCCGGTCGGCAATGCGGTCCAGGTCCCCCTCCATCTTGGCGGTGAATTCGTAATCAACCAGTTTGGGAAAGCTCTGTTCCAGCAGGCTGACCACCGCGAAGGCGGTGAAACTGGGAATCAAGGCCCGTCCCTGGGTCCACACGTAGCCTCGGTCCTGGATGGTGCTCATTATCGACGCATACGTGGAGGGTCGGCCGACGCCCAGCTTTTCGAGGGTCCTGATGAGGGAGGCCTCGGTGTACCAGGCGGGAGGCCGGGTCTGGTGATCCTTGGCCGTCAGTGCGGCGGCGCTCAGCCTCTGCCCCTCAGATAGGGGCGGAAGGGCCTTTTGGCCGGCTTCTCCCGGTCCCTTGCCTGCAGAGGACCCGGTTGCGAAGGCCCTGAGAAATCCCGCGAAGGTGATCGTCCTGCCCTGCGCCTGGAACTCCACTCCCACACCCGCTGAGGAAGTGCCCTCCAGGGTCGCCGTGACGGTCTCGCCGACGGCTGGCTTCATCTGGGATGCCACAGCCTGCCTCCAGATCATCTGGTATAGCCGGGAAGGATCTCCCTCCCCCAGAGCGGCCGTCACTTGTTGGGGAGTCTTCCAGGTGGTGCCTGCAGGTCGGATGGCCTCATGCGCCTCCTGGGCGGCTTTGACCTTTGTCTGATAGAACCTCGGCTTGGAAGGCAGGTAGGCGTCGCCGAAGGTTTGCCGGATCACCTTTCGAGTGGTGGCCAATGCATCCGAGGAGATGGAGACCGAGTCGGTGCGCATATAGGTGATGTGCCCGTTCTCGTACAGTCGCTGGGCGGCTCGCATGGCCCGGGCCGGCGGCATTCCCAGGCGCCGAGAGGCATCCTGCTGGAGGGTGGAGGTGCGATACGGGGCAGAGGGGGACCGCTTGTAGGGTCGCTTTTTCAAGTTCGTCACCGTGAAGGGGGATCCGGCCAGGTCCGATGCCAGGCCCTCGGCCTCCTCCTTGCCGAGCTTGCGGGTCTTGGGGTTTTTCAACTCGCCCTGGGAAGTGAAGTCCTTGCCGGTCGCCACTCGCTGTCCTGCCACTTTGGCCAGTGGCGCCTCGAAGCGCTGGTCGGGATTGTCGACCGGGTGAAAGGCGCCCACGATATTCCAGTAGTCGGCCCTGACGAAGCGGATCCTGTCCCGGGCCCTCTCCACGGCCAACCGCACCGCCACGCTCTGGACCCGGCCGGCCGAGAGTCCGGTCTTGACCTTCCTCCAAAGCACCGGCGACACCTCGTATCCGTAGAGTCGGTCAAGGATGCGCCGGGCTTCTTGGGACTCCACCAGTGCGGTGTCCAGGTCTCGAGGATTGTCGAAGGCGTGGCGGATGGCCTGGCGGGTGATTTCTTGGAAGACCATTCTCCTGACGGGCACCTTCGGTTTCAGCAGTTGGGTGAGATGCCAGGCAATGGCTTCCCCTTCCCGGTCGCGGTCGGTGGCCAGGTACAGAGACTCGGCAGTGGCCAGCGCGGTCCGCAGCTTTTTGACCTGGTTGCCTTTTCCGGGCGATGTGACGTACTTGGGTTGGAAGTCCTTCTCGACATCCACGCCCAGTTCCTTCTTCGGCAGATCCCGCACATGCCCCATGGAAGACTCCACAACCACATCCGGTCCCAGGTAGGAGGAGATGCTGCGGGCCTTGGTAGGGGATTCGACTACCACCAGCGCCTTGCTCATCGGACTAACAAGTTACCGGCCACCGGTGCCAAATGCCTAACTGAATCGGGCCTTTTGTGTTGTCAAGTAGTGTTGGGAAGGTGAATTCTGTGGAAGAAATCCGCGGTCGGGATCTGATTCGCCGCGGTCCCTTCGCCAAGCTTTGGTGGGCAAACAGCGTCTCCAGCCTGGGGGATTGGGTGAATATCTTCGCCACCCTGGCATTGGCGGCCCGCATCGGGGGTGGCGGGGACGGTTCCACAGTGGCGGTAATCATCTCCCTCGTGGCGCGGTTTCTGCCCGGCATGCTGGCCGGAGTGGTGGGAGGGGTGGTTGCAGACCGCTGGAATCGAAAGATCACCATGGTGGTCTCCGACTTCGGACGAGCGGCGTTGGTGGGGACCTTGCTGTTCGTCTCCAATCTCTCCCAGTTGTTCCTGGTGATTGTCCTGGTGGAGATCCTCGGATTGTTCCGCCAGCCTGCCCGGGAGGCGGTGGTTCCCACTCTGATCGCCCCCAAGCACCTTGCGGCCGCCAACGGGCTCAATCTGGTCTCGATGTACGGCACGGCCCCCGTCGGCTCTGCCCTCTTCGCACTGCTCACCGAGTTCGGTGAGGCGCTGCCCCAGATGGGGCAGTTCGGCGCCTGGGTCCTGACCGCCTTCCTGTTCGACATGGCCACCTTCCTGGTCTCGGGATTCATCACCCTCCGCATCCCGATAAAGGCGACCCCCTTGCCCGAGCAGCGCCGCATGAAGCTGGAGAGGCGATCGCTGGCGGCTCCGGTCCGGGACCTGGTGGAGGGATGGGCCCAGGTGGGTCGGCGAGGGCCGGTCCGTCGGCTGGTGTGGGGAATGGCGGTGGCTCTGTTGGGAGGAGGCGGGTTGTTCGTGATGGGGCAACCCTTCACCCAGCAGGTGCTGGACTCCACCGAGAGCGGTTACGGGGCGTTGCTCACCTCGTTGGGCATGGGCGTGGCGATCGGGATGGTGCTGCTCGCCGGTCTGGGAAAGAAGCTGATCCACCGGGAACCCATCTTCGCCCTGGGTCTGTGGGCGGCCGGGGGCGGGATCATTTTCACCAGTTTCTCCCGCTCGGTCTTCGCGGCGGTGGGTTGGGTGTTGCTGCTCGGCGTTGGCACGGGAATGGCCTATGTGGCCGGTTTCACGCAACTGCATTCGGAGGTCACCGATGAAATCAGGGGTCGGACCTTCGGCGCGCTCTACACCCTGGGTCGCCTGGCGCTGCTGGTCTCCCTGGCGGTGGCCGGCGTCGGGGCGGTGGCATTGGAGGGCCTGCTGCCCGGGATCCTGGGCAACGGGATCCGGGCGGTGCTGTTCATAAGCGGGGTGGCGGTGTTGCTGACCGGTCTGGCAACCCTGTGGGCGGCCCGGTCCCAGTTGCGGATGGTGTTTGACCCCGAAGCCATGGCTGCGATGCGAGACACCAGCCAGGTGTTGGGGATGCTGCGGCATCGCCGTTCTGACAAGTCATGAGCCCAGGCCGTTACCTGGCTGTGGAGGGAACTGAAGGGGTAGGCAAGACCACCTTGAACCGACTGCTGACCGATCGGCTGAACGAGCGGGGGGTGGAAGTGGTGAGAGTGAGGGAACCGGGAGGGACCCCGCTGGGGGAGCAGATCCGGTCCCTGCTGCTGCACGGCGATGACATGGCGGACTGGACGGAGGCGCTGCTGTTCGCCGCCCAACGGTCCGAACTGGTGACCCGGGTGATCCGTCCGGCTCTCTCCCAGGGCAAATGGGTGCTGTCGGATCGATGCTTCTATTCGTCCCTGGCCTATCAGGGCTACGCCCGGGGCCTGGGCGTGAGCCGGGTGTGGTCCGTCAACGCCCCGGCGCTGGGCGGGACCCTGCCGGATCTGGTGGTGTGGCTGGAGACGGATCATGGCGCTGCGCTGCTCCGGCAGGAGCAGCCTGACCGCATCGGATCCGAGGATGCGTCCGTTCACCTGCAGGTGTGGAAGGGATACCGGAGCGTGTGGACCACGGACCGGGAGCGCACCCTGCGGATGGACGGGGGCAGGTCTCCGCAGCACAGCGTCGCGGTGCTGGTCTCGGTGTTGGAGGAGCGAGGATGGCTGGGTCCTTGTTGAGCGCAGATCGGTCCTCCACCGAGATCATCGGACACCGGGCGGTCCGGGAGAGGCTGGCTGCCGACGCCGACTCCCCGGCCGGGGCGTACCTGCTGGTGGGTCCCCAGGGGGTGGGGAAGAGCCTGGTGGCGCGCCGCTTCGCGGAGCAGTTGGTCTGCCCGGACCGGGGCGACCACTTCGGTGAGTGCTCATCCTGCCGCAGAGTCCGCTCGGGCGTGCATCCGGACATCGTGGCGGTCAACCCCACCGAACGACAACGCATCGGGGTGGGTGACGCTCGGCAGGTGGTGACAAAGGCAGCCCGAACCCCTGTGGAAGCCGCCCGCAAGGTCTTCATTATCGACCGGGAAATGACCGAAGCAGCGGCGAACGTGCTGCTCAAGACCTTGGAGGAGACTTCCGACACCACCGTGTTCGTGCTGGTGGCCTCATCGGCCGAAGACCTGCCCAGCACGGTGGCCAGTCGCTGCAGGACCTTCCATTTGGGCAAGGTGGACCCCGCGGAACTGGTGGAGGCGCTGATCCGGCGGGGGATGGAACGCGCCGAAGCGGTGGCGATCTCCGAAGTGGCGAGCGGCCGGCCGGGTATGGCGCTCCTGCTCACGGGACAGCAGTCATCTGCCCGATTCCGCACGGCGTGGCTGGAGGCCGCCGCCAACCTCGGCGAACGGGACCACCTGGGGGCCGGGGAGGCGCTGGAGATGGTGGATGAGATACTGACCCACGGAGAGCGAATGCTCGACCATGTCCGGCCGGCCCGCAAGGCGACCGGTCGCCAGAGAGAGCAGGCGCAGCGGGAGACTCGCCGCCAGCGGCGGTTGCTGTGGGTGTCAGGATTGGAGATAATGGCGGCGTGGTACCTCGACGCCGCCGTTCGGGCGTTGGGGGGTCCTCCCAGGCACCTCGGGGAGGGGGTGCGGCGCCCGTCCGTGGACCCCGCCCGGGCTCTACGCTCGGCAGATCTCATCCTGGGGGCGGGAGCGGAGTTGGCTGTCATCAATCTGCGTCCTCGGGCCCGCCTGGCCGAGTTGTTCTGCGAGTTGGCGGAACTGTGACCACACCCCCCGCGAATCGGCCCCAGGTGATCACCATCGCCAACCTGGTCTCTGTGGCCCGGATACTTCTGGTGGCCCTGTTGTGGTGGCTTCTGGTTGCCGATCAGGCGGTGTGGGCGGCATGGCTGATGATCCTGATGGCGACCACCGACTGGCTGGACGGGTGGCTGGCCCGCAGGCTCGACCAGGTGACACAGTTGGGTGCGGTCCTCGACCCGATCGGCGACACCCTGATGATGGCCTCGGCGGTGCTGGGTGGGATGATCAAGACCTGGGTGCCGTTGGAGGTGGGCCTTCTGATCCTGGTCAGGTCGGCGGTGGTGGCGGGTTGTTCGGCCTGGGTGGCCGCCCGGACCAGGAAGACGATTGTGGTTCGGGTCAGCGGCAAGGTGGCCATCACTTTGCTGTTCATCGCCATTCCCGCCTTCTATTTCGCTGCTGGGGCACCCGACGGCGTACGAACCTGGATGGCGGGATTGGGCTGGACCTCGGCGGTGGGAGGGTTGCTGTTCTACTGGTGGTCGGGGTTCATGTACGTTCGTGACTGCCTGCAGTTGGGTGGTAGGTCCGGACAGGATTCCACCGCGGAATGAGGGCGGTGGCGAAGGGCCGCCGCCGTTTGGTGACGGCACAGGTCTTTCGCCGATCCTGTTAAGGTATGTTCAATGGCAGAAACGCAGACAGAGATACCCGAGCACCTCTCCTACACCACCGAACACGAGTGGGTCCAGACCGGTGACGGAAAGGCCCGGTTGGGCATCACCGACTATGCCCAAGACGCTTTGGGCGACGTGGTGTACGCCCAATTGCCCCGTGAGGGAGATGAGGTGTCGGAAGGCGAGATAATCGCCGAATTGGAGTCGACCAAGTCGGTGGGGGAGATCTACGCTCCATTCGACGGAGTTGTGGTGGCGGTGAACGAGGAGTTGGAAGATCAGCCGGAATTGGTCAACCAGGATCCCTACGGGGAGGGTTGGATCGTAGACCTTTCCCTGGACTCTCCGCTGCCCTCCACGCTCTTGGACGCCGCCGGGTATCGGGACCTCATTTCCTAGAGCCACGCCTCTCAAACCCTTATCCTTTCGCGAGGCTTTAGGGGACAGTTACAATGAGAGTGTGTCTGAACCCATGCTGTCTGGCGAGCCACCGGCCGGCGCCGGGATGGCGCCAAAGAGCCGTGGAGCCGACCTCACGGCGATCTTCAGGCCGGGGGATCTCTTCTCAACTCTCCAGAAAGACGCCCTGGGCCACTTGGAGGGGTTCGCCGGGTGGGGGTTGATAGTGGAGAGAGGTCCGCAGGCCGGCAGGACGTACTCCTTGGAGGAGGGCATCACCCAGGCGGGTCGCCACCTGAAGAGCAGGATCCTGCTGGATGACATCACGGTTTCCCGCCGGCATTGCCGGTTGACGGTGGAAGGGGACCTGGTCACGGTCGAGGATGAGGGTTCCACCAACGGGACCTATGTAAACGGCGCCCGGATGGAGTCGTCCCGTTTGCATCCCGGTGACAGATTGATGGTGGGGCGGTTCCACCTGGTAGTCGTCCGGGGCAATGACTGAGAATCAGAGCCTCTCGATCGGAGAGACGGTAAAGGCCCTCAAGCGAGAGTTTCCCGAGATCACAGTCTCCAAGATCCGCTTTCTGGAGTCCAAGGGCATGGTTCTGCCCCGGCGCACCGACGGGGGATACCGCCGCTTCGACCGGATGGACCTGGCCCGCTTGCAGTACATCCTCCGCCAGCAACGGGACCACTTCCTTCCACTCAAGGTGATCAAGTCCAAGCTCCCCGCCTGGGAGCGGGGCGATGATCCCCAGGATCCCCAGGGTCTGGGAGCCTCCCTGCTGGAAGAGTCAGGTGAGCCGATAACCCGCTCCGATATGATGAGACGCAGCGGCCTCACCGCCGACCAGATTGACGATCTCATTGCCAATCGGTTGATCTCCTCCCTTCCGGGCGACGACCAGGTCTTTCCTCCCGAAGCGGGAATGGTTGCCGCCGAGGCCAAGTTGCTGATGGATCGCGGTCTGGGCGGTCGTCATCTGCGTTCCATACGGCTGGCTGTCGACTCGGAAGTGGCCCTGTTCCGGTCGGTGGCGGGGCCCCTGATGAGAGTCCAGTGGGTGGGTGAGGGAGGAGAGCATATCCAGGAGATGCTGGTTGGCTTGGCCGACTCCTTGGTGAGCATCCATCGCGCCCTGCTGCTGGCATCTCTGCGAATGGAGTTGCGCCGCTGAGATCGCCGATTCGCGTCGGATTCAACGCCCTGTGCCTAGCGGCCCTGATGGTGGTGGTGGTGGGCGCAGTGGCCTCCGCCAGCCCCCTGTGGGTCGAGCCACCTCCCGTGCCC
The DNA here is from genome assembly GCA_002238785.1 of bacterium OM1 bin76. Classification (GTDB taxonomy): domain Bacteria; phylum Actinomycetota; class Acidimicrobiia; order Spongiisociales; family ZC4RG35; genus Bin76. The sequence continues at coordinate 43,140 of MPNA01000012.1, forward strand.
GTGCTGTCGGCGTCGGATCCTCCCGCCGTCGAGGCCGAGTCGTGGCTGCTGTTTGATGATCGCAATGAGGTGGTGCTGGCAGAGCACAATGCCGATGTCCGGCATCCAATGGCCTCCACCACAAAACTGATGACCGCACTGCTGGCGGTTGAGGTGGGCGACCTTTCCTCTCCGGTGCAGGTGAGCCGCACCGCGGCCGAGATCGGAGGGGCGGGGGTGAATCTGGTGGAGGGTGAAGTGTTCCTGCTGCGCACCCTGGTGAGGGCGTTGCTGATCCGTTCCGGAAACGACGCCGCAATGGCGGTTGCCGAACATGTGGGGGGCACTGTGGAGGAGTTCGTGGGTCTCATGAACCAGCGCGCCGGGGAACTGGGTCTGGACGACACCTCATACGCCAATCCCCACGGCCTCGATCACCCCGAGCAGTACTCCACGGCCCAGGACCTGTTGACTCTCGCCCGGGAGTTCCTCAAGCACCCCGAGTTGGCTGAGGCGGTGGCCACCAAGCAGATAGCGCTGCGAGACGCTCCGACCGGGGACGCTCGGGTCTATCAGAACACCAACAGCCTGTTGACCGACTATGAAGGAGTATTCGGAGTGAAGACCGGGTTCACCCAAGATGCCGGGAGAGTGCTGGTCGCCGGGGTGGAACGGGATGACCGCACTCTCATTTCGGTGGTGATGAGAACCGCGGACCACTTCGCAGCCACCACCGCGCTGCTGGATTACGGGCTCCACTCCGTCGGTTCGGTTCCCGGACTGGTCGCCACTGAGTTGCGGATCAGCAGGGAACAGGTGCTGGTGTTCCGGCCTTCCACCACCACCACGACCACCGTGGCGGCGGCGGAAACCGAGGTGGTGACCGAAGCGGAGACCGAGGGGGTCGAGACCGCCGGGGAGAGGGCGCCGGAGGCGGTTCGGGTGGGAAAGACTCCCGAGGGGGTCCTGGACCTGCTGGGTTGGATGCTACGGCTCTTCTCTTCGGGGGCCGGCTGAGGGTCCTAGCGTCCGCACCTCCTGAGCAGCAGGCGCGTGTCGGTGGTGATGGTTTGCCAGTTGAGCTTCGATTCTCCGGCCAACCGGTCCCGGATCACGGTGTGCACCCCGGTGACTCGCAGGCGCCTGTGCATCAATAGTGCGATCAGCACTTTGAAGCCGTTGGGCGCCAGTCCCCGCAGGGCGTCGGCCAGTATCAGCCGACGGGTCCCGAAGAAGCCGGACTGAGGAAAACGCAGCCCCCTGGTCCTGCGAGGCATGCGCAGCCGGGTGAGGGCGATTGCGGTCCAGGTCAGGGCCATTCGATACCACTCCTTGCCCTGCTGCGCCAGTTCCCCCACGCACACGTCGTAACCGCCGGCCAGGGAGGACACCATCTCCGCCACCACGGCGGGATCATGCTGCCCGTCAGCGTCCATCACCACCACCAGGTCGTGTCGGGCGGTCAGGGCGGCGTTGCGCACCGCTTCGGTGAGGCCCCCGCCGTCGCAGACTCTTACTCGGGGGTCTGCTATTCCCAGGGCCACCAGGCCGGTGGGACTGGTCTCGCCTCTGACCAGCCCTCCTCCCGTCCGGTCGGCGGCCGCCACCACCACCTCGGCGTTCTCCGGAAGGTGGGTCAGCAGTTCGGTGAGGGTGAGTTCGATCACCGCGGTCTCGTTGTAGGCGGGCATCAAGACGGAGAACGGAACCCCGGCAGCCGATGTCACCATCAACCGGCCGCCCGCTTCGCCCGGCGAACGCAAGTCTGCATCTGCATGTAATTGAGATGCTAGACCCGGCGGCGGGGATGGGAATCGCGGCGTGGCCGGGGGCTAATCACGCCGGGCATCACATGCAACGTCATAAGATGGGAGTTGGAATGAGCAAGGCTGGACGACTCTTCGGCCCGGGCGCCGCCTCGGAATTGTTTACCTCCGAGCAGATCGCCGAGCGGGTCGCCGCGTTGGGTAGGACCCTGACCGCTGACTACCGGGGTCGCACTCCGGTGGTGGTGGGGATCATGTTCGGGTCGGTGGTGTTTCTGGCAGACCTGGTCAGGCACATGGACATGGAGATGGAGATCGAGTTCCTCATGATCCATCGCTACGGGGAGAGTTCCAACATCAGCATTGCCATGGACCTGTTCTCCGACATCGGGGGACGGGATGTGATCATCGTCATGGGCCTGGTCGACACCGGTTTCGTCTTGACGGCGATTCGCAAACTCCTGGCCGGCCGGTCTCCGGCATCGTTGGCGACGGTGGCGCTGCTGGACCGGCGGATCCGTCGATTGGTGGACGTCCCCCTCGAATACCGCGGCTTCGAGGTGGGTGACGACTTCCTGATCGGCTACGGTCTGGATTGGGAAGGCCGGTACCGGGGCGTCCCGTCCATCTGGACCGTGCATGACCCCGCGGCCGCGGCCCTTCAAACCGATCCCCACATTCTGGACCGCTCGGTGTTCAGCCAGCAGTAGTATCGCAGACCATGGCGGACCGTATCCCTATGTCCATCGATGGCGTTCAGGTGGGTTACTCTTCTGCCGCCCCGGTGGTGCTGCTCCGGGAGGCGGAAGGGGACCGGTACCTTCCCATCTGGATAGGAGCGGTGGAGGCAACCGCCATCGTGGCGGCGCTGGAGGACATGGTCCCGCCCCGCCCTCTGACCCATGACCTGTTGAGACTTGCGGTGGAGTCCCTGGGAGCGGAGGTGGATCGGGCCGTGGTAACCGAGGTACGCGACAACGTGTTCTACGCGGAACTGGTGCTCATCACCAACGGGGGAGAGGTGACGGTCTCGTGTCGTCCTTCCGATGCCATCGCCCTGGCGGTGCGGACCGAGGCTCGGCTGTTCGCCGACCCCGAGGTGCTCGACGAGGCGGGGGTGATGATCAAGTCGGTCGAGGAACCGGAGCAGCAGATCGAGGAATTCCGTCGCTTCCTGGAAGAGGTGAGTCCCGAGGACTTCTCCGCCGGCGAAGGCCCCGGATAGCCCTCCTGCGGGGAGCCTTCTCGCCTCAAAAGCCGGCAGCGCCGCAGATGGTTGCATTTTTCGCGCCTGCCGCGGTAATGTGTTTCTTCGGGGCGGAGTTACCGTTATGTAATAACAAAGGAGTAACCCGGTGAACAAGAGAGAAAAGGGCTACCGGGCCCCCCAGGTATGCGCCATCGTCGGCATCACTTACCGCCAGTTGGACTATTGGGCTCGAACCGATTTCATGGTGCCCTCCCTGCAGCGGGCCCGGGGGTCGGGGTCCCAGCGACTCTATTCCTTCGCTGATCTGGTCCAACTCAAGGTCGTCAAGAGGCTGATCGACGCCGGCATGGATGTCAAGAGGATCAGGAAGGCGTTCGCCGAGTTGTCGCGCCAGGGCAGTTCTTGGAACTGGGACGACGGGGGGGTGACCCTGATCTCCGATGGCGCTTCCATCTACGCGCTCAAGAGCCCCCAGGAGATCATCGACATCTTCAAGAAGGGGCAGGCCGTCATGGGAGTGACCCTGGGTCCGGTGGTGGAAGAGATCTCCGGAGAGGTCCGGGAATTGGCCAAGACCGCCCCCATCGAGGAGGGCTATCGGTCTCCCGGCGGCCAGACAGAGGTAATCTGAGCCTCATAGCCATCTGAGCCATTCCGCAGTGGTGGCTCGGCCTGCCGTACCCGACATAAGCGCTGAGAGTGGAGAGCATGCCCAGATCACCCTTGCACCGATACCACCAGGAACTAGGCGCCCGCTTCGTCGATTTCGAGGGCTGGGAAATGCCGGTGCTCTACACGTCGGTGTTGAAGGAGCATCGTGCGGTCCGCGAGTCCACGGGATGGTTCGACGTCTCTCATCTGGGCCGTTTCGCCTGGAGTGGGCAGGGTTCCGTGGCCGCCCTGTCACGTTTGCTGTGCAACGACCATGAGCGGATCGGGGCGGGAGGCGCCCAGTACACCCTGATTCTGAATGACGACGGCGGGGTGGTGGACGATCTGATCATCTGGAAACCGACCCCTGAGGGAGTCGTGGTCATGCCCAATGGGGTGAACCATCTGCGGGTGATGGAGGAGTTCCGTGCAGTCGCCCCAGACGCCGACATGGTTGACCTGCGTCCCCCCACCGCCAGCCTGGCGGTGCAAGGCCCTGATTCGGTGGAGAGGGTGAGGGCCATCCTGGGCGAGGCGCCGGGGCATTTTCGGGTGATAAAGGCCCATCATCGGGGTGGGGAAGTGTGGGTGGCCGGTACCGGGTACACGGGGGAACGGGGCGTGGAACTGATCACCGACCCGAATACCGCGGAGGCCATAGCTCGTGAACTCACGGTCGGCGGCGCCACGCCCTGCGGGTTGGGTTCGCGGGACCTGCTGAGGCTGGAGGCAGGATATCCGCTGTGGGGTCACGATCTGAATGAAGACATCACTCCCCTGGAGGCGGGAATGCAGTGGGCGGTGAGATTCAATCATGACTTTGTGGGCCGAGATGCCCTGGAGCAGTCCCGGGAGCGGGGCCTGGCCCGCACTCGCGTCTCCTTCAAGATGGCGGATCGACGGATTCCCAGGGAGGGCTGTGCCCTTCGGGCGGGGAATTCGGTGGGAGCGGTCACCAGCGGGAACTTCAGCCCCATGCTCGGTGTGGGGATCGGGATGGGGTACCTGTCCGCCCCCCGGGACCCGTCCCACACCGTGGAGGTGGAGATCCGCGGTCGGTGGATCGCCACGGAACCGGTGAGGGGGGCGTTCTACCAGTCGGCCTGAGCAGCACGGCCGGATGTCTCGCCCAACCCAGGTGTGGGTCTCCTCCGGGCTCCCCTCCGCTGCGTTGGAGAACTTTCTGGCGACTGTGGCGCCCCGATCCTGGCGGCAGTTGCCGCTGGTGGCAGGCGTGACCGTGTGGGACGAACCTGCGCCGGAGAAGTTGACCGTTGCCATAGCCTGTCCCAACCGGCTGGGAGCGTTTGAATCGCTGCCACCGCAGGGGGACTGGGATGAAGTGTGGTGGTGGGCGGACCCCCTGGACGCCGGTCGCTCGGCGTACGGTTCCGCACCGCGGGTTCGCAAGGTCGAGGCGCCGGCCCTTCTTCCACCTGATCGGTCGCTCCCGGAGGCTTCGGAGCGATCAGGACGAGCCGCCGATTACCTGGCTCGCCGCATTCGCCAACTCCGGGGCGTGCGGATTCCCTCGGTTCCCTTCGGCCGGCGGTTTCCGGTATTGCTCCCGGTGTCCCCTGCTCCGATCCTGGAGGGGAAAGCGGAGGAGATTATGATTCCCGAACCGGTGGACGGATGGCCGGGGCTGTTAGTCTGCGAGGTGTCATGGTGGCAGACCGCCACCCGCTTGGACCAGGTGGTGGAAGCCGTGGCCAGAGCATCCCGGGGAGAGACGCCGCTATCTCTGGCCCCCGCCGTTCGGGTCTGGTCTTCCTTCCGGTGATCTGCCTCAGCGCCAGCTTTGCACGGTGGCGCCGTTCTCCCGGTACGCCGGGGCGATCCGCCGTTCCCAAATCTCGTCTTTGGAGTGCTCCCCGCAGAAGGCTGCGTCCAGGGCCCGCCGGGTGACGGTGGCAAGGTCGTCGATGCTGAAACTGTGCTGGCGGACGGCCAGTTCGTACTCGTGGGTGGGGGTGGTGCTGCTCATCAGCCGGTTGTCGGTGTTGAGAGTCACTGCGAACCCCGCTCTGTGCAGTAATCCAACCGGGTGGTGTCCTGGCGCCCAGCCCTTGGTGTCCAGATTGGACTGGATGCACATCTCCATCGGAATCTGCCGGTCCAGCACCTCGGTGGCCAGCGGTCCTGTTTCAAGGATCCGATCGGGGGCGACGTCGCAGTCTTCGATCACCTCCACACCGTGGCCGATCCTCTCCGCCCCGCATGCCAGAGCATCCTGGATGCTGGCGGGCCCGGCGGCCTCTCCCGCATGGAGGGTCACCCGGATCCCCCCGTTGAGGGCCTCCTCGATGGCCGGCAGGTGTTCCACGGCCGGGTACCCGGCCTCCGGACCGGCCAGGTCGAATCCCACCACCCCGGCAGAGGCGGCGTCAATCGCCAATCGGGCCGTCTCCACCGAAGTCGGGGTGTGTCGGAGGGCGCACAGGATCAGCGACCAGCCCATGCCCGTGAGGCGGGACCCTTCGGTGAGGCCGTCGGCCACCGCTTCCACCACCTGTTGGAGACTCAGGCCTCCTGTGGTGTGAAGATGGGGAGCAAACCGGATCTCGGCATAGACCACCCCGTGGGTGGAGAGGTCTTCCACCGCCTCGGCGGCCACCCTGCGAAGCGACCGGCGGGTCTGCATCACGGCCACCGTGTGGGAGAACGCCGTCAGGTACCGTTCCAGGCTGTGACTCCCGGACTGATTGAACCATTCAGCCAAGCGATCCGGGTCGCTCACCGGCAACCGGTGACCGGCCTGCTCTGCCAACTGGTGGACCGTGTGGGGGCGCAAGCTCCCATCCAGGTGCTCATGAAGGATGACTTTGGGAAGGTGACGCAGCATCCGGCTTTGGTGGTTGGGCCTTACACGCCAACATTAGGGCGATGAGTTATCTGGCAGGTCAACTCCTGGTGGCCTCACCCCGGTTGGTGGACCCCAACTTTGCCCGCACTGTGGTGGTGCTCCTGAACCATGACGAGCAGGGAGCGATGGGCTTGGTGGCCAACCGGCCCACCGAGTCGCCGGTGGCCGATCATCTCCCGGAGTGGGGGGACAGACTGGTCGCACCTGCGGTGGTCTTCTACGGCGGTCCGGTGGAACCGTCCATCGCCATCGGTCTGCGGCAGAGTTACGACACCTCCGATGGCGGCACTCCCGTTCCCGGGGTGGGCATGGTCAACTTGGCCGAAGAGGAGGCCGAGGCGACCCAGGGTGGGGTCAGGGTGTACGCCGGCTATGCCGGATGGGGCCCCGGCCAGTTGGAGGACGAGATAGAAGAGGAGTCCTGGATCATCGTGCCGGGCTTCGCCACTGATGTATTCTCACCATCTCCCGACCGCCTGTGGGCCGAGGTCCTGGGTCGTCAGGGCGGAAAGATCGCCCTGTTGGCGTCGATGCCCGTTGACCCGCAACTCAACTGAGCCCCAAGCGCTTGCCTTCAGGATCCCAACGTCCGTCAAACACCGGCCGCGCCTGCGGTTGAGGACCTGTTCAATCCTGGGTTCCCAACCCGACCCGTCACCCTCTGGCGGTCCTGGACGGCCAACCCCACGAAGGGGCGTAGTGTCAGAGCCCCCGTTTTTTCACACCCTTCGCCCGTGCTCTCGATTGGAGGGCTGTGGGGTGGCGGCAAGGACGCCGTTGACGTGATCGAAGACCTATTCTGGTTTAGGTGGTGACCACCGTACCCCGGTTGCGGAAATCTCTGGTAGCCCGTCCCCCCGGGTTGAAGAACGAGCGGGAGATGTGGGAGGGCGGCCTTGAGATGGTGGTAGGCATGGACGAGGTTGGAAGGGGGGCCTGGGCCGGTCCGCTCACGGTGGGAGCGGCGGTGGTGCCGCAGGACCGTCGGGTGTACAAGATCCGGGACTCCAAACTCCTGCTCCCCGCGGAGCGGGAGGCGCTGTTCGACCGGATCGCCGGGTGGTGCGTTGCCTGGGCGGTGGGACATGCCAGCGCCCAGGAATGTGACCTGTTGGGGATGTCCGAGGCCCAGCGCTTGGCGGCCCGTCGCGCATTGGCCGGGCTGGGAGCGCCCGCCGATGCGGTGCTGGTGGACGGCAGATGGGACTTTGTGGGACACCCCCGCACCCGCCGCCTGGTGGGAGGAGATCGGATATCGGTGTCGATCGCGGCCGCCTCCATACTTGCCAAGGTCACCCGGGATCGCATCATGATCGGAGAGGCGCCCCGGTACCCCGCCTACAACTTCGATGACAACAAGGGGTACCCATGCCCGGTGCACCGGGCCGCTCTCCATGCTGTTGGACCCAGTGTCATCCATCGGCGGTCCTGGGTGTTCATGGATGGCCTGGTGTGGAACGGTGTTCCCCGGTACCGGCGTCCCGACCCGCAGGGTTCCCTGCCGTTTCAGGACCCCTCCGGCTGAGATTGCCGGCCTTCGGAAGGCCCTTTTCCCCAAATCATTGGAAGGACGGGGGTCCTGATCCTATGATGCCCTTAACAAGTGGCAACACGGACCCCCACCCGTCGTAGGGCAAGCGGGCGGCGGCGGGAGTCCTCGAAGACCAAGAAGTCGACCAAAGGTAAATCGGCACCGAGACGGTCGGCAAAGCGTTCCACGCCCAAGTTGCCCCTGCGCGCCCGGGCGTGGACGGCGTTGCAGTCCCGCATCGGCGACATGTCGTCCGAAGTCTGGGGTGGAGTGCTGCTGTTGCTGGCGCTGTTTTCCACCCTGTTCCTGGTGGGCGCCGGGGGACAGGTGGGCGAAGGTGTCAAGACCTCCCTCTGGTATGTGTTGGGCCAATGGGCGCCCCTGGGTCCGCTCGCCTTGCTGGGCATGGGCCTGGTGTTAGTGCTGGGGAAGCCGGATCTGAGCAAACGGCGGTTGTTCTTTAATGTCCTGTTGTTCTTCGTGTCGACTCTGGGTCTGTTTCACCTGTTGACCGGTGCGGTGCCTCTCGCCAGCGGCGGAGAGGAAGTCGCCGCACCGGGCGGCGCAGTGGGGGCCCTGACCGCTTTCCCGATGCAGCGGGCCATGGGCACCGCTGCCACCTTCGCGGTCCTGGTCCTTGGTGTGATGACCAGTGTCTTGATGGTGACAAGGACTTCGCTCAAGGACTTCCTGCTGGCCATGGGCGACCTGTTGAAATGGGTGAGGGAGGTGTCCCGTCGTCGGGCGACTGCCCACGAGTACCAGAACGGGGCCCCCCACGGTAAAGCCGCGGTGGCGGGACCCGCCAGGCGCGGTCGAAGACGCCTGAGGGCGTCGGGACGGCGTCGGAGGGCCAGGTCCAAGGACACCGGCCCGTGGCCGATAGCAACCGTCATACAGGTTCCCGATCCGGACTCTGAGGAGGAGTTGCCATCGGCGAGCGGAACATCGGAACAAGAGGACTCCGCCCCTGTGGTGAGCGTGCTCGAGACCGCCGGGCCAGGGGAAGACCTCACTGTGGAGATGGAGAGTCTCAGCGCCTGGCGACCCCGGCTGGAGGTGGTGAAGCCTCCCCCCGCTGTCATGGAGAAGTCCAGCCGGAACGGCCGGGCGGCAGACCAACCGGCGGTCCAACCTGAACCGATGGCGCCGGAGAAGACCGATGGAAGCGCCCCGGCCCTCGCCGCGGCGCCCTATCGTCATCCCCCGCTGGAGTTGTTGAGCCGGGGGGGAAAGGTGCGGGGCGATGAGGACGACCTGAAGAGCACCGCCGGCAAGTTGCGTCAGGCATTGGCCGATCACGGCGTGGACGCCCGGATCACCGGGGTGGTTTCGGGTCCCTCGGTGACCCGGTTCGAGATCAAACTGGCGCCCGGAGTCAAAGTTCAGAAACTGTCGGCGTTGTCCAACGACATCGCTTACGCCCTGGCCACTCCGGACGTGCGTCTGCTGGTTCCCATCCCCGGTCGGTCGGCCATTGGAGTGGAGGTGCCCAATGCCAAACTGCAATTGGTGAAGTTGGGGGACATCCTGTCCAGTCGCCAGGCGAGAGTGGACCGGGATCCCCTGGTGGTGGGACTGGGTATGGACATCGGGGGGAGGCCGTTCTTGTTGAATCTGGGCGAACTCCCCCATGTCCTGATAGCCGGCGCCACCGGGGCAGGCAAGTCCTCCTGCATAAATTCACTCATCACCTCGCTTCTGATGAGGACCCGCCCCGAGGACCTCAAGCTGATCCTGGTGGATCCCAAGCGGGTGGAATTGGGCCAGTACCAGGGGGTGCCCCATCTGCTCACCCGGGTCATCACCGATCCCAAGAAGGCTGCGGAGGCACTCAAGTGGGTGGTGGAGGAGATGGACCGGCGCTACGACCTGCTGGCGGAGGCCGGAGTGCGCGACATCGCCGGGTACGCCGCCAAATGGGAGGCGGGAGTCATGGATGAGGAGAGGTTCGATCGCTTCCCGTATCTGGTGGTGGTGGTGGATGAACTCAACGACCTGATGATGGTCTCCGGTCGGGAGGTGGAGTTCGCCATCGTGCGGATCGCCCAGATGGCGCGGGCGGTCGGGATCCACCTGGTGCTGGCTACGCAACGCCCCTCGGTGAATGTGATCACCGGAGTGATCAAGGCGAATGTCCCTTCCCGCCTGGCGTTCAGTGTGGCGTCCCAGACCGACAGTCGGGTGATAATCGATTCGGTGGGCGCCGAGAAACTGGTGGGTCGGGGGGACATGCTGGTGGTCACCGCTCGCCAGCCGAGGCCGCAACGGGTGCAGGGCGCTTGGGTGGAGGAGTCCGAGATTGCTCGGGTGGTCTCCTGGGTCAGCGGGCAGGCCACCGCGGACGAGGCTCTCGAGCAATCCCTTGACAAGGCGTTGACCGCTCCCGCATCCCGACCCGAGCCCGAGGATGACGAGGACCAGGACCTGATCAAACGGGCCACCGAGTTGGTGGTCCGCTCCCAGCTTGGCTCGACCTCCATGCTGCAGAGAAAGCTGAGGGTGGGTTTTGCCCGGGCCGGTCGCCTGATGGACATCCTTGAGCGGCGAGGAGTGGTGGGACCCTCGCAGGGTTCCAAGGCCAGGGAAGTCCTGATCACCCCCGAGGAGTTGGGGCTGGGCTAACCCCAGGAAAACCCGGGTTTTTGGCGCCTGGTGTACGCCTTCTAAAACATTTGTATTACGTTTGCTAACGCAGAACGTTCGCCAAAGTGAAAAAACCGGTTTGCGCCTGAAAAAGGTGGCAGAGGGTTTGGTTGTCGCCTGGGGAGCGGGCTTATAATGCCAGCCACATCGCGAAACCTAAGGGTAAGCAACAGGCAAAACAAGGAGAACCACATGGAACGTAGAGAATTCCTGAAACTCTCGGCTATGGGCGCGTTGGGGGCAGCCGCGATGGCGGCCTGCGGTACTGGCGATGAAGACCTAGACGAGGCTCTTCAAGACGAGTCCCTCCCTACTCTCGAGTGGGAGATAGCCACCAGTTGGCCGACCGCCTTGGACACCATCTTCGGTGGCGCTCAGACTTTTGCTGCCAGAGTCACTGCGATGACCGGCGGTAAGTTCTCGATAGTGGCCCGCGCCGCCGGTGAACTGGTTCCCGGGTTGGAGATTCTCCAGTCGGTCCAGTCCAAGGGTGTGCAGATGGGACATACCGCCTCCTACTACTACGTGGGACTGGACCCGATCACTGCCTTCGGGACCGCTATGCCCTTCGGGTTGACCCAGCGTCAGCAGAACGGTTGGCTGTTCCGCGGCGGCGGACTGGAACTGATGCAGGAGGCATACGCCGAGCGTTTCAATGTAATCCAGTTCCCCGCCGGGAACACCGGAGTGCAGATGGGTGGTTGGTTCAACCGCGAGATCAGGTCGTTGTCCGACCTCGAGGGTCTCAAGATGAGGATTCCCGGACTGGGCGGCCAGGTGATGGAACGCTTGGGAGTCACCGTCCAGGTGCTGCCGGGAGGCGAGATCTTCCAGGCCCTGCAGACCGGGGCCATCGACGCCACCGAGTGGGTGGGCCCCTACGACGACCAGAAGCTCGACTTCCAGTCGGTCACCCAGTACTACTACTTCCCAGGTTGGTGGGAGCCGGGCCCGAGTCTCGAAGTGCAGATCCACCTTGATGAGTGGAATGCTCTCCCCGAGGAGTACCAGCAGGTGATCCAGTCGGCGGCCGTGCATGCCAACCAGGACATGATGGCTGATTACGACGCCAAGAACCCCCCGGCGCTGCAGAACCTGCTGCAGTCGGACATCATCCTGCAACCGTTCCCCGATGATGTCATGGCGGCGTCCGAGGAGTCCTCGTTCGAGTTGTTCGACGAATTCGCCGCGGCAGACACTCTGTTCAGCGACGTCCTTGATCACTGGAAGGCCTACCGTTCCGGGATCCGCCAGTGGCACAACCTCGCGGAACGCACCTACCTGCAATTCGAGTCGCGGTTCTGACGAACCCCAAAGTACATGCAGAAGGCTCCGGGCCCCGGCCCGGAGCCTTCTCTTTGTCCGAGTTTGCGGCCGGTAATTTCAGGTGTCGTGCAGAGTCAGGTGTTGTAGGGGGTCTCGCTGTCCATCCGAAGCGACCCGGGGGATTGGCGCTGGCCGGCTCGCATCTTGTGTCCCGGTGGCCGGCCCGTCCCTTCCCGGTTCGAAAGCGGCTTTGGGTGTGAAGAACCAGCAGCCCTTGGAAGGGCGTCGCCACGCATGGCGGGGCGGTGTTGATGAGGTTCAGGCCAGTTGGGAGAGTCCCATGGCCTCCACCAGCCAGGTGACGGTGGCGGGGAAGGCTGCCACCAACACCAGACCCAGTCCCTGCAGGGCCATGAACGGAAGGGCGCCCTTGTGGATGTCGGCGGTCTTCACCTCCGGAGGGGCCACGGATTGCAGGTAGAAGAGGGAGAATCCCACCGGTGGTGAGATGAAGGCCATGTTGAGGTTGATCGCCATCATTATCGCGAACCAGACCAGTTCCGGCCCACCCAGTCCCAGCGCCAGGGCGGCCGGAACGAACAGGGGCATGACGATGAAGGAGATCTCCAGGAATTCAAGGTTGATTCCCAACAGGAAGACGACGATGTTGGCGACGATGACGAAGGTCCACTTTCCGCCCGGAAGTCCCACCAACCAGCCGGTCACCAGGTTCTGCCCGCCCAACTGCTGGAAGATGAGGGCGAAGAAGGTGGAGGCAAACAGGATCTGCAGCACCAAGCCGGTGATGTTGGCGGTGGATCGGGAGGCCTCCACGATCATCTTCCAGGAGTAGCTGCGATAGCCGACTGCCAGCAGCACGGATCCCAACGCTCCCACGGCCCCGGCCTCCGAAGCCGTGGCGATGCCGAAGAAGATGGAACCCAGCACTGCGAAGATCAGCACGATGGGGGGAGCGATCGAGATCACCGACTCCTTGAGGAGGGCGACTCCCTGCAGGGTCCGTTCCTCTTTGGGGATCGGGGGGGCTGCTCCGGGCTTGAAGAAGGCCAGCACCAGGGTGTAGATGGCGTAGAGAAACGCCAGCATCACCCCGGGAATGAGCGCACCGGCAAACAGGGCGCCCACCGAGACCGGGATGAATTGGGCCAGCACGATCAACACCAGGCTGGGAGGTATCAGCTGGGCAAGAGTGCCGGAGGAGATGATCACCCCGGTGGCCAACTTGTGGTCGTAGCCGTACTTGACCATGACCGGGAGGGAGAGGATCCCCATCACGATCACGGTGGCGGCCACCACTCCGGTGGCGGCGGCCAGCAGAGTCCCCACAAAGATCACCGCAACGCCCATCCCGCCGCGCAAGGGGCCCATGAGCATTCCGATGCTGGTGAGAAGTCGCTGGGCCAGACCCGACTTTTCGAACACTGCCCCCATGAATACGAAGAACGGGATGGCCAGGAACGTGAAATTGGCGACCGTGTCGGCAAACCACTTGTTGAACAGCAGGTTGATTCCCGCCGGCCGAAGATCACCGGTCAGCAGGCCAAGGGCGAAGAAGACGATGGCGGTGCCCGCGAAGGAGAAGGCCACGGGGTACCCCGCCAGGAGCAGCACCAGGAAAAGGACGAACATTATGATGGCGAGCCATTCACCTAGCATCTCGTTGGTTCCTTTCCTTGTTGTTCTCGGCTTGGTCGAACCCTGCCGGCGGTTACTCGAGCCGCAGCGGCGCCTCGACCTCTCCGTATTCGATGTCCTCGGGGTGATCCCGCACGATCGCCCACAGCTTTACCAACTCCGCCGCGGTCTGCATCAGCAGAAGGGCAAAGGCCACCGGGATCATGGTCTTGATAGGCGCCCGGGGCAGACCGCTTGGATCGGGCGATTGCTCATTCAACTGCCAGGACGTCACGACCTGGGGGATCGAGAGCCACAGGCCCAAGATGGCGAAGGGGAGAAGGCCGACGTGGTGTCCGATGAAGTCAATCAAGGCTCTTTTCTTTTTGGGCTGGTGGGCAAACCAGAAGTCAACCCGCACATTTATCTGGTTCTTCAGCACATATGCGAATCCGAACAGGAAGATCAGTGAATACAGGTACCACTGTGCTTCGATCAGACCGTTGTTGGTCAGCCGAACGCCGATGATCTGACCGGTGTATCGCAAGATGACGTTGCCCACCCCCAGGACGAGCGTGGGTATCACCGCCCACTTGGCGAGCTCGCCGGTCTTCTCCGAGATCAGGTCCGCTTTGCGCTGGTATGCAAACAGGAGCTTCCAGTGGAGACTGTGCTGCACCGGCTGGTTGCTGTGGTTGGTTGCCAGGGTCGGCTCCTTGCGCGGGTTTCGCAGGTTACTTTAGTCCGATTTCCTGCCCTGACGCCGGTTTTTGGGCTCTCTATTTAGCCGAAGTAAAGGGTTTTTCCCTCTTACAATTGAGGTTGCGTGACGGGCATGGGCATTCCAATTGCTATAGGCAAAGCAATTCTGATTGCTTGGCTGGGTGTGGGAATGACCTGGTCTCTCTGGCAGGCTCCACCCGCTCGTAAACCGCTATATTCCCATCCGCAATCCCCGGCGGGGCAGGCTCAGTTGGCTGGGGACCCGGCGCCGGTGGTCTACCTCACCTTTGACGATGGCCCCCATCCCGTCTACACCCCCCAGGTGCTTGATCTGCTGGCGCGATACGATGCCAAGGCCACCTTTTTCGTGGTGGGCCAGATGGTGGCGAACTTCCCCGACGTCACCCGCCGGATCGCTGCCGAAGGACACTCCATCCAACTCCACACCTGGCGTCACGACGACCTCACCAAGCTCAGTCGCCAAGAGTTCATCGAAGACAGCAACAGGGTGCAGGCCATCCTTGGGGAAACCGTTGGGTTGCGGGCCACTTGCCTGAGACCTCCCTACGGGTCCATCAACCCCAGGGTGAGGGGGTGGGCGACCGATTTGCGCCTGGGTGTGTCGATGTGGGACATCAGCGGGGCGGACTGGACCGACATATCGGCGGAGACCATTGCCCGCATCGTGACGGGGAGAGTGCAGCCCGGATCGGTGGTGCTGCTCCACGACGGTGGCGGCCATCGACACCGCACGGTGTCCGCCCTGGAGACCATCCTGGCCGATCTGACCGGGGCGGGCTACCAATTCGGCTCGATGTGCCGGACCCTCCACCTGCCCGAGCCCAATCCCCCCTGCTGGGAGTTTTACGCCTGGCCGGTACCTCGCCCCTGCCCCGAGCCTTCCCAGGCGGACGGCCGGTAACGGCGGGGATCGGGTGGGAATGCCAGCCCCTGCGGACTGATCACGAAGCCCTGATCTCCCAGGGGTCCGGCCAACGGGTGGTCGGAGGCGGGCGTTTCATTGATGTGGTCGATTCGGAAACGGCGAGTGCGACCGGCGAGATTCGCAAGTCCCTCGGCCAAGATCTCCAAACGGCGTTCACCGGCTTCAAGGACGGTCAGGCGACGGCGGTTCAGGAAGGCGGCCAGTTCGCCGTTCCAAAGCGCCACGTGGCACCCGGCGGCGCGGGCCAGGCGGGCCTCCTCGAGCCTCGGCCAGGAAATGGCCGCCCCGTAGGGGTTGGCCGGATCGCAGGCAGCCAGGATCACCATCCGGGGCTCGGCTTCTTCCCGGAGACGGTCGACCGCCCCGGGCAGGGCGAACTGCGCTCCTCCCAGTCCCTCCACGAAGTAGCCGCGCCGGGCTCTGCCGGTCTCCTCCATGCGCGCCAACACCGGGTACAGGGCGGTGAAGCCCCCCGGGATGCCTTCGGAGGCCACCACCGCCCGGGTCACTATGCCGTACCGGTCCAGCAGTTGGGCGCCCCAGGCGGCGTACTGCTCGGTTGGGGAGACGGGGTTGGGCTCTTCGTGATGGGAGACCAGGGACCACCGGCCGGCCGTGTCGGGGGGAAAGGTCAGTTTCCTGCCCCGTGGTCGGCGGAAACGACGGGCCCGCAGGTGGGCTCGGAGAGGATGGATGCTGTCGTTGGTGACCAGGCCGGCCCACACCAGGTCCCACAGCGCGTCGACCACCTCCCACAGGTCCGGCGCTGCGGCGGCCCGGAAGATGTCCGCGAAGAAGGAGGCACCCCGGCGCTCCAGGTGATCCCGGATGGCCCGATGCAGGGGAAGGTCCGGGGAGTCCTCCTGCGGTCCCGGATCCAGTTGCGGGAACTGGTCCCGCAGGTACAGCGTGACTTTCCCGTCCCGACTGCCCAGGGATCCCCTTCCCACCCAGATCACCCTGCCTTCGGCCAGGAGTTGGTCCAGGCGTAGGGCCGGCTTGGGGTGACGGACGGCCAGGACATCGCTCTCCAACATCGACGCGGGGATGGGATAGCCCTGCATCTGTGAGATGGTCTCCAGAAGGGATCCCGCCCCGGGGGAGGGTTGCTCCTCTATCAGGTTCCAGGCGATCAGCATCCGGGCCAGCGCATTGGGGCCCACCGGCTCCACCTGGCGACGAAGGGTGGCCAGCGAACGCCTCTTGAGGCGTCGCAGCACCTCGGTGTCCACCCACTCCCGGGGGCCTCCGGTGCGGAATACTCCTCTGAGCACTCGTGCTTCCCGGGCCAAACGGGCCAGCACCTCTTCCACCACTGAGGTCGGCAGGCCCAGGGCGGTGGCGGCCTGCGACGCCGGGAAAGGGGCATGGGTCCGGGCATAACGCCCCACCACATCGCCCAGCGGATCTTCGACCGGTTCGGCGAACACGGCCGGGACTCCCGGTGGCAGTTGGCAACCCAGAGCATCCCGCAGGCGGCCGGCGTCCTCCACCGCCGCCCAGACTCCGAGTCCGGCCACCCGCACCTCGATCACCCGCCTTGCCTCCTGCAGGTCCCTCAGGAAGGACTGGGGATCGGCGGAGCGCAACTCCAGGTCGCGGAACGTGAGGGGACCCAGGTTGCGCAGCAGATCGTGGACCCCGTCCGGTCCCCGGACCTGTTTTTCGTCTGTGAGGTGCTGCAGTTCCAACTCCACGGATGCCGCCACTTCCGCGGAGATGAGTTCCCCGATCTCCCCTTCCCCCAATAGCTGGGAGAGGAGGCGGCGATCCAGGGTGATGGCCATCGCCTTTCGTTCGGCGGCAGGGCCATCGGTCTCATACAGGTATCCGGCCAAAAAGGCCTGCATCAAGGAGGAGGCAAACGGGGAGGGGTGCACCAGGTCCACCTCCGCCAACCGCAGCCTGCGGTTACGGAGGTCGGCCAGCAGGGTTCGCAGGTAGGGCAGGTCGAAATCGTCCTGGAGAACTTCCCGGTAGGTCTCCAGGATGATCGGGAAGGAGTCGAAGCGGCGGGCCACCGACAACAGGTCGGCGGAGCGGCGCCGCTGCAACCACAGGGGCGTCCGGTGCCCCGGGCGGCGACGCGGCAGCAGCAGTGCCCTGGCGGCCGCTTCCCGGAACCGGGAGGCAAACAGGGCCGTGCCCGAGAGGTGTTTCATCAGAAGATCCGACACCTCGTCGGGGCTGAGCAGGATGTCGTCGGCGGAGGGAGGCCGATCGGCGTCGGGAAACCGGAAGATGATGCCGTCATCCGACCAGGCGGCGTCGATCTCCACTCCCCGGCGGGAGCGAAGGCGATCCATCACCGCCATGGCCCAGGGGGCATGCACCCTGGCTCCCAGCGGCGACAGGACCACCAGTCTCCAGTCTCCGATCTCGTCCCGGAAACGCTCCACCACCAGGGTGCGATCATCGGGGATCACGCTTCCCGAAGACCGCTGCTCTTCGAGGTAGGCCACCAGGTTCTGGGCGGCCCACTCATCCAACCCCTCCTGGTCCATCAACCGCCGAGTGGCGTCGGGCGATGCCATGGCCGCCATCTCCCGCAGGAAACGGCCGATTGCCAGCCCGGTCTCCGCGGAGCGCCCGATGGTGTCACCTCTCCAGAACGGCATCTGGGCGGGCACCCCCGGCGCCGGAAGCACCTCGATGCGATCATGGGTGATCTCGCTGATCCGCCACGAGGAGGCGCCCAGCAGGAAGACGTCGCCGGGCCGGGACTCGTAGACCATCTCCTCGTCCAGTTCTCCCACCCTGCTGCCGTCGGAGAGTTGCACCCGGTACAGACCCCGGTCGGGGATCACCCCGGCATTGGTGACAGCCAGCAGCCTGGCGCCCGACCGGGCGGTGACGGTGTCCTCCACCCGGTCCCACACCACCCTGGGACGCAGTTCGGCGAACAGGTCCGACGGGTAGCGCCCCGCCAGCATGTCCAAAGTGCCGATGAACACTTCTCGAGGCAGATCGGCGAACGGCGCCGCCCGCCGCAGCATCACATACAGTTCGTCGACGGATCGTGCGGAAGTGACCACCGCCGCCACGATCTGCTGTGCGGCCACATCGATGGGATTGCGGGGAATCACCGTGCTCTCCACCTCTGCGGCCCGCATCCTCTGCGCCACCACCGTGGAGGTGAGCAGGTCCCCGCGGTACTTGGGAAACAGCTTGGCCCGGCTGGTCCCCCCCACCTGGTGGCCGGACCTTCCCACCCGCTGCAGGCCCGACGCCACCCCGGGGGGAGACTCGATCTGGACCACCAGGTCCACCGCTCCCATGTCGATGCCCAATTCCAGCGAGGAGGTGGCGACCACCGCCCGCAGTTCACCCCTCTTGAGCCCGTCCTCGATCTCGAGGCGGCGATGGCGGGCCACCGACCCGTGATGGGCCAGGGCGATCTCGGCCTCGGCCAGGTTGTTCAGTTCCGCGCACACCCTCTCGGCCAGGCGCCGGCTGTTGGTGAACACGATGGTGGAATTGTGCTGGTTCACCAACTCCAGCAGTCGCTGGTAAATGGACGGCCAGATCGACCGGGTTTGGGTGTCGCTGTCGGCGTCCACCTCGGGCCGCGTCATGTCCTGGCTGGGCACCACCAGTTCCAGGTCCACCGAACGGGGTCGGGCGGCGTCGATGATGGTGACCGAGCGGGGCTTCCACGACCCTTCCGGGTGGTCAACCGTTCCCCCTCCCAGGAACCGGGCGATGGTTTCCAGGGGACGCTGGGTGGCGGAGAGACCGATCCGCTGCGGCGCCATCTCAGTGATTTCCTCAAGGCGCTCAAGTGAAATGGCCAGATGGGCGCCTCGCTTGTTGCCCGCCACCGCATGCACTTCATCGACGATCACCCACTGCACCGAGGTGAGGCGCTGGCGCGCTGCCGAGGTGAGCATCAGGTAGAGGGACTCGGGGGTGGTGATCAGGATGTCGGCAGGTCTGCGCACCATCTTCTGGCGGTCGGAGGCGGGGGTGTCACCGGTGCGCATGAAGGTGGTCAGGGTGGGCGGGGGCGCCATCCCCAGTCGCACCGCGGTGTGGTGGATCCCGGCCAGCGGGGCCCGCAGGTTCCGCTCGATGTCGTAGGCCAGGGCCTTGAGGGGTGAGATGTACAGCAGGCGACAGCGCTGCGCAGTGGGTGGAAGGGCCTGGTGGCAGAGTTGGTCGATGGTCCAGAGGAAGGCGGCCAGGGTCTTCCCGGACCCGGTGGGCGCTTGTATCAAGGTGTGCTCACCGGACGCGATGGCGGGCCAGCCTTGCGCCTGGGCAGGCGTGGGCGATTCGAAAGTGGCCTCGAACCAGGCTCGGGTGGCGGGGGTGAACTGCTGCAGGACCGGTTTTTCCATGGTCAAGGGTGAGGGTAGGAGACCCCGGTGACAAATGACGCCCGACCAGGGCCGCCGGTGCCGCTGGGCCGGGCCGGTTCACCGGACCGGTCAGTAGATGGAGACCATCTCCAGCGCCTGCTCGGCGTATTCGGTGGAGCACTCCAGGGTGGTCTCCGAGGGTCCCAGGCGGTGCACCGCAAGCCGGGCCCATTCGGAGGCGCTTCCCTTGATGCAGTGGGGAGAATCCTCATCTCCGTAGACCCACTTGTAGTACTGCGGTCCGATCACCTCCACCCGGATGGGGTGGTATTGCTCTCCGTGGTCTTCGTATTGAGAGGGCAGTGTGACCCAGCCCAATTCGCAGATGTGGCGGATGCGAGTGGTGTCCTCGTACTCCTCACCGACGGCCTCGTAGATATCCAGCCCGTATGCCCAGGTCTCGGTGAGGCGGTTGGCGGCCACGTTCTTTGCCGGCACGGTGCCGTTGAACCAGGGGGTGCGCTGGGAGGCGCTCATTTCCGAGAGGGGTTCGATCAGCGTGGCGCGGCCCTTTCTCCACCACTCGATCACATCCTGGGGTCGGATGTCCCGGCCCCGTTGAATCCCTTCCCAGACCAGGTCCCCGAATGCGTCGAAGTAGGCGGCGGGAGGAGGCTCGCCGAGCACGGTCTGGGCGGCCAGTTCCTCGAAGTGGGCCAGGTGGCTGACCGTGTCCCGTATATCCCAGCCTTCCACGGCAGTGGGAGTGCTCCAGTCGCGCACCGGAATCTTCTGAAGATATTGATCGAGTGACTGTTGCTCTGCTACCAAATCGGAGAGGATGGTTCGCACCACCACCATTCTATCACATTTGTACTGCGGGTTCTCCGAAGGGCGGCCCGCCGGGGCCCTGCCTCACCACAGCCCGCCATACCGTCTCGTAATGATCCCGGTCGTGGGGGTCCACCCTGGGCAGGACCAATTCCTCCCATGCCCGGCGCAGGGGGTCGGGGTGTCCCGAGAACATGCGCAAGCCGGTGGGAAGCCGGTCCAGCGCTCCTCGCAGAGAGATGGGAGTCTCCACCCTGGTGTCGGCGTCGGGCGCCTCGAAGGAGGCGTTGACGTCCACGGTGAGGCGGGAGATGGCCTCCACGAAAGGCGGGGCCATGGCCGGGTATCGCAATTCCAGCATCGATCTCACCTGTGAGGCGGTGGGGAAACTCTTCTCCCAGATCACCCACCGGTCGGCGAAGGCCTTGTTGAGCGTTTGGGTCCCGGCGTAGTCCCGCAGGTCGGTGGGGTTCATGGTCCCGAAGATGCGCACATCGTCTCTCAGCCGGATTGTCTCACCGGTGGGCAGGTCCAAGGCGGCATAGCGGTCCAGGAGGCCGTGCAGGGCGAACAGGGTCTCGGCGCCGGCCGCATTCAATTCCGACAGGTTGATCAGGGCGGGTCCCCGCAGGGCGCGGGTGATGTCGCCGTCCTCCCATCGGCTCTCCGTTCCGCCCTTGCCGTCTCCGTGGAGGCGGGTGGACCCGATCAGTGTCAGGTCCCTGACCTCGCCGGTCAGGGGAATCCGGTAGTAGGGCAGTCTCAGGCGGGCCGCGAACTGCTCGATGTCGTGGTCCTTTCCGGTGCCCATATGACCCCGAACCGCGATGTGCAACGGGACGTACCCCGGCGGCCGCATCCGGTGCACCTTTTCCAGCGCCGCAAACCGATAGAGCATGCCCAGGTCGACGTAGTAGGGGTCGGGTTCGGGGATCTTCCCCATGCGCTGGCGGTAGTCGGGCAACTCCGTGGACACGTCGAAAGGCGCCAGGCTGATCTGGCGCTCCGGCACTCCGGAAGGGTGGGAGAAGACTGCGGGGCCGCTCATGCCGCCGGCGCCTTCAGCCCCACCAGGCTCCTTCTCAACAGGTCCTTGGTGCCGGCCACCATGGCTCTGGTCAGGTCCTCGGGGTGATGCACCACTTGATGGCGCGGGTAGGCGGCCGCCACGGTGTCGTCGCCGATCCCGATTCCCAGCACGGTGGCGCCGCCCCGTTCGACGGCGTCTACCGCGTTGGCAAGATTGCGGACCGATCCCCGGGTCATTCCATCAGCGAGGACCATCAGGAGCCTGGTCTCCGCTCCCTGGGTGGCCAGTCGCTCGGCGGCGTGGATCACGTTCAGCTCGTCCACGTTGGCGGCCTTGTCGAACATCGAGACGGGCGGCGTGCTGCGGGGGTCTCTGCTGGCCAGTCGCAGCGCCTCCCTGGGGGCGAAGGCGGTCCACAGCATTCCTGCCAGCAGTCCCTCGGCGTCGGACCAGCGGGTGTCGAAAGGTTTGATGAGATAGTGGTTTACAGTAGTGGCGAGCCGATCGGCCGAAGTTCCGTGGCTGGCCCGCAGCCCGGCGGTGGACTGGCTGAGCGACCGGGTGTAGGTCCACTCGGTGTCGTGCTCCCGGGCCGCGAACGACCGGTTGAAGATGCTCACCTCGAAGTCGATCTGCAGTTCGTGGCACAGCCTGGCCACGGTCCAGGCGCCCAGCAGGGCGGCGGCCATGCCCCATCCGGTGCGGAGTCGGCTGTTGCTGCGTGACTGCAGCATCGATGCCGACCCGTCCACCAGCAGGCTCACCGCATAGCGCCGGCGGGTGGGAAAGTGCCGCCGCTCGTAGAGGCGCTGGTAGAGACCGGCGCCGATGAACAGCGCCGAGTAGGGGGAGACGTCGCCCTGGTCGAATCCCGACCGCAAACCCCGCCGCTGGTTGGCTGCGAACAGGTGGAACAACTCCCCGGACACCCGTCGAGGGGTGACGCCCCACTGGTGGGCCGCCTCCCGGTAAGCCTCCCGTCCCTTTTGGGCGAAGCGGGAGAAGGTAGTGGGCGCCGGGGAGATCACCAGCCGCCCGCTCTGCCCGTTGGGCAGGTGGATCACCGGCGCCGCGCCGATCCGCAGCAGTTGATCGGTGGTGGAGCGGTCGGTGTCACGAGCGAGTCGCGTCTGCTGAGCCGTCCCGCGTCGGGCGCCGATGGCCTGCCGGTAGGAGTCAGCCGCAGCCACTGCGGGGCTGGGCAGGCGGACCATGTCCAGGGCCTGGGCCACCTTGTCGGCCACCGCCTTGGAGGCCACCGACTCCCTGGGGGTGCCGGGCGGCAGCAGGCGGTGGTCGATGGCGATCCGCAGCAGGACCAGGGCGGCTTCCCCGACTTCCCAGGGATCCTCCAGCGCCGCAATCTCCGACAGCACGTCGGAGGCCTCGTTCACCGCCGTTTGGACATCGCCCTCCAGAAAGTCGGGCGGTTGGTGGGCGGGGTAGGAGTTGGTGACCGCCAAAAACGCGGCGGTGGCGAACTGGGAGATGGGAGGTTCGGATTTCACGGAGGGCGCCGCCGCCCGATAGAGATCATCCAGTATCGACCGGGCCCCGGGATAATTCGCCAGGCCCCGTTGTTCCTGGCGGGCGTCCTCCAGGGCAAAGAACAGCATCACCGCCACTTCCCCCCCGATCTTCTCCACGGCCGCCAGCAGGTCCACCGGGTCGGGGTCCAGATGGGGCCGGGCGGAGTCCTCGCCCAGCAGCACCGCCCAGTGGGCGGGGATGGGCCTCTCCTCGTCGAATTGGCTGGATATCAGGTGCACCACCTCGTGAAAGGCGGATGCCACCGCCACCTCTTCGGGTGTGACCGGCGCCCGTCGTTGGTACGCGGCTTGAAAGAGGCGTGGGTCGCAGACCACCTCTCCGGGGACCGTGTGGGAAAACGAGCCCAGCCGCACGTTGAGGTCGGGATCGGCCGACAGGGTCCGGGCAAAGCGGGTTATGGCGGGGGCCACCTTCTGGTAGCGGCTCACCACTTCTTCGATCTCGGTCTCCTGGGGGGAGAGGAGACGCCGGAGCACGGTCGCGGAACGAGAGGGCATAACCTCCTCATTATGCCTCATCCGTTCCTCTACACTTTCCGGTTGGCATGACTCATTTTCAGCTAACCACTCTTCCCAACGGTCTTCGCGTCATCACCGAGCAGATGCCGACGCTTCGTTCGGTGGCGGTGGGGTGCTGGGTGGACACCGGCGCCCGCGACGAGTGGGCCACCGAAGCCGGAGCGTCCCACTTCCTGGAGCACCTGCTGTTCAAGGGGACCGAGGACCTTTCCGCTCGACACATTTCAGAGACCTTCGACGGGATGGGGGCGGAGTCCAATGCCTTCACCTCCAAGGAACAGACCTGCTACTGGGCTCGGCTGGTGGATGAAGACCTGCCGGTGGGGCTGCGCCTTCTATCGGAGATGCTGCAGCGCCCCGCCTTCCGGCAGAACGAGATCGACTCGGAACGCCAGGTGGTGTTCGAAGAGATCAACATGCACGAGGACGACCCGCAGGACTCGGCTTTCGAAGCCTTCACCCGGGCGCATTACAACGGCCACGCCCTGGGCAAACCGGTGCTGGGAACCAGGGAGTCGATCGGAGCGATGACCCGCGATGCGCTGCATGGCTACTGGGATCGGCGCTACGGGCCCCGTTCCACCGTGGTGGCCCTGGCCGGGGCCGTGGAGCACACCGAGGCCGTGGAACTCGCCGAGGAGTTGTTCGGCGAGTGGTCGGGAGACGGGGTCGGCCACGAATACCACCCGAATACCTGCGGCGCCTCGGTGGGGTTGGTGGAGAGGGAGACCGAGCAGGCCCACCTGGTGCTAGGCGGCGATGGGATGGGTCGTTCCGATGACCGGCGCTGGGCGTTGGGCGTTCTGAACATGGTGCTGGGCGTGGGGATGTCCTCGCGGCTGTTCACCAGCGTTCGCGAGGAGCGGGGGTTGGCCTACGCCATCTTCAGTTTCAACCACTCCTATGCCGACAACGGTTTGTGGGGCGTGTACGTGGGCACCACCCCCGCACAGACCGGCCAGGTCATGGAGATCATCGAAGACCAGCTTTCCCAACTGATGAAGGACGGCATCACCGAGGCCGAATTGGAGAAGGCCCGAGGAGCGGCGCGGGGATCGCTGGCCCTGGCCATGGAGGACTCGCGGAGCCGGATGATCAGACTGGGCCGTGATGAGATCTGCGGATTGGAGCACCTCTCGATGGATGAGCGACTGCAGCGTCTGCTGTCGGTGGACCGGGACCAGGTGATGGAGGTGGCTGGTCAGATGTTCTCGGGACCCCGGACCCTGGGGGCGGTGGGCCCCTTCGTCGAGTCGGACCTGATCGGTTACGTGGAATGACCATCCGGGTGGGGGTGGCCGGAGCGCTGGGCCGGATGGGCTCGGTTATCGCCGAGGCGCTCGCCACCGCTTCCGACCTGGAACTGGTGGCGGGATTCGACCTCCACCGGGGAGAAGTGGCCGGGATACCGGTGCGCGAAGACATCGAGTGCCTGGCTTCCGCCCAGGTGGTGGTGGACTTCACCCACCCCGACGTGGTGATGGACAACCTGGCCCGGTACCTGCAGATGGGCTGTCACGCCGTGGTGGGAACCTCCGGGCTCACCGCCGAGCGGATCACCGCGGTCCGCCGGATGTGGCCATCTGACAGTCCCTCCAACTGCCTGATCGTCCCCAACTTCTCCATCGGAGCGGTGCTGATGATGCGTTTTGCCGAAGCCGCCGCCGGGTTCTTCCAAGCCTCCGAGGTGATCGAGTTGCATCATGACCGAAAAGCCGACGCTCCGTCGGGGACGGCCGTGGCCACCGCGGCCGCCATGGCCGAGTCGGGGAGGCAGGCACGCGCCGTGGAGTCCGAGGAACTCATTGGCGGGGCGCTGGGGGCCAGGGTCGAGGGAGTGCCGGTCCACTCGGTGCGCCTGCCGGGCCTTCTCGCCCACCAGGAAGTGCTGTTGGGCAACCCCGGGGAGATTCTCACCATCCGTCACGACTCAACCGACCGGGTCTCCTTCCTCCCGGGGGTCCTGCTGGCCGTCCGAGGGGTGGCGGGCCTGCAAGCCGGGGTGACGGTGGGCCTGGGAGTCCTGCTGGAGTAAGCCCGAGGGCCTGGGGCTATCCTCCCCTTTGTGAGTTCTGAGAGTCCGCCGTTCGGCCGGGTGCTGACCGCTATGGTCACGCCGTTCGGCGCCGACGGTTCACTGGACTCCGAGCAGGCCGGCCGCCTGGCGCGGCACCTGGTTGAGAACGGGTCGGAGGGGTTGGTGATCACCGGCACCACCGGCGAGTCGCCCACCCTCTCCACCGGCGAGAAGGTGAGGCTGTACGAAGCGGTCTCCGAAGCCGTGGGGGACCGGGCCATGGTGGTGGCCGGCACCGGCACCTACGACACGGCCGGTTCGGTGAAGCTCAGCCGCATGGCCGCCCAAGCCGGGTGCGGCGGGGTGATGGCGGTCACCCCCTACTACAACAAGCCCACTCAGGGGGGACTGGTGGCCCATTTCGAGGCCATCGCCGACGCCACCGAGTTGCCGTTGCTGGTCTACAACATCCCATCCCGCACCTCCCGGCTGATCGAGATCGAGACCCTGGCTCGCCTTGCCGAACACCCCAACATCGTGGCAACCAAGGACGCGGTGATGGACCTGGACTTCACATCTGGGACGGTGGGCGCCGCGCCGGGGCTCACCATCTATTCCGGACAGGACTCCTACACCCTGCCGATGATGTCGGTGGGTGCGGTGGGGGTGGTCTCGGTGATCTCCCACCTGGCCGGCCCCACCGTGGCGCAGATGGTGCATGCGGCGGTGGCGGGAGACTACCGGAAGGCGGCAGCGCTGCACCATGCGTTGATCCCCCTTGGGATGGCGTGTTTCATGGAGACCAATCCCGGCCCGGTCAAGGCTGCCCTCGGGGAGAGTTGGGGACCGGTGGGAGGTCCGCGGCTGCCCCTGGTGGCCCCGTCCGAGCAGACCCTTCGAGCCGTGAGGGAGGCTTTGGCAGGTTTGAGCCAAGGGTGACCGTACAAATCACGTTCTTGGGGGGATTGGGGGAGGTGGGTCGCAACTGCGCCGCCTTGGAGGTGGACGGGAAGATCTGCCTGATCGACTGCGGCCTGATGTTTCCCGAGGCCGACATGCTGGGCGTGGACCTGGTGTTCCCCGATTGGTCCTGGGTGGTGGAACGAGCCGACGACGTGGAGTGCGTGATCCTGACCCACGGCCACGAGGACCATGTGGGGGCGTTGGGGTACTTCCTGGAGCAGGTGAACGTGCCGGTCTACGGCACCGAACTCTCCCTGCGAATCGCCGGGGAGAGGATCAAGGAGTTGGGAGTGGCCGCCGATCTGCGCCCGGTCCCCACCGGCGAGGAGATAACGCACGGGCCTTTCTACTTCATGCTCATCCCCGTCTGTCACTCCATTCCGGATGCGACCGCAGTGGCCTTCTACACCCACGAGGGCGTCATCCTGCACTCGGGTGACTTCAAACTGGACCCCACGCCCATTGATGACCGGGCCACCGACCTGGGGGCATTGGCGGAACTCGGCGACCGGGGAGTCCGGCTCTACCTGGGTGACAGCACCAATGCCGAGCGGGAGGGGTTCGTGCCGTCGGAGGGGTCGCTGTCCGCACCGATCGCAGACATCGTGCGGGCCGCCGAGGGACGGGTGATTGCGGCTTGCTTCTCCTCGCACATCCACCGGGTGCAACAGATCGTGAACGCCGGGGTGGCGGCGGGGCGCAAGATCGCCTTGGCCGGCCGGTCGATGCTGCGTAACAGCCGCATCGCCTCCGAACTGGGAGTGCTGGAACTGCCCGAGGAGCATGTGGTGACGGTCGCCGAGTTGTTGAGGCTGCCCGCCGATCGACAGATGCTGATCGCCACCGGCAGCCAGGGTGAGCCGTTCTCGGCCCTGACCCGGATGTCGAACCGCACCCATCGCCAGTTCTCCCTGGAGGAGGGAGACATGGTCCTGATCTCGGCGACGCCGGTTCCCGGAAACGAAAAGGCGGTCTCCAAACTGGTGTCGGGCATGCTGCGCCTGGGCGCCACGGTGTATCACGGGTTGAATTCGCCGGTCCACGTCTCGGGACATGCCGCCCGCGACGAACTGGCCGTCATGTTGCGCCTGGTGCGACCCGAGGCTTTCGTTCCGGTCCATGGGGAGTATCGCCACCTGCACGCCCACGCCCGGTTGGCCCGCCAGGTGGGAGTGGAGCAGATCGAAGTGCTGGAGGATGGCGACCGGGTGGTGATGGAAGGGGACGACCTGTGGGTGGAGCGAGAGGTGGTGGATGCCGACTATGTGTACTTGGACGGGTCCTCTTTGGGAGGGGTGCAGACCAGGGTGCTGCGGGATCGAAGCCGTCTGTCCGAGGCGGGAGTGGTCACCGTGACCCTGGTGGTGGACGCCGAGACCGGCGAGTTGGCCGCCGAACCCCTTCTGGAGAGTCGGGGGTTGGTGGACGACCCGGTGGCCGTGCTGGATGTGGCCACCGACGACCTGGTGGAGTTGGTGTCGGTCCGGGTGGCCGACGGCCTGGTGGACCCGGGTCATCTGAGGGCAGTGGCCAGAAGGACCGTGGCGCGGGTGGTGAGGAGCGAGACCCGCCAACGCCCCGTGGTGTTGGTGGAGATCGTCGAGGTCTAGGTAACCCGGCCCTGATCTGAGGCGCCCGACCGCTCAAGTCCCCCCGGTCGACCTCCTTGCCGACGTCCGAACTGTCACAGGGGTTTCGCATCTTTGGAAGGATGGTTTGGTGCCTTTGTTGCGGAACTCGGGACTCGGCTGCGGTCTGCCGTTCGTGCGCTGCCACCATGGTCCCGGCCCGCCCTCGCGTGCTGGACTCGGGAATGACGGTCGTCTCGGCCATGGTGCACCGTGGAGCGGCGCGGCGGTTGGTGCTTCGTGTCAAGTACCGGGGATGCCGGGAATCGGCGGAGGTGCTGGCCGCCATGATGGCGCCGTTGCTGCCCGCGGGCGCCCGGGCGCTGGCGCCCATTCCCCGGATCTACCTGCGGCGGCTGAAATACCACTCCGATCCCGCCGTGCTGCTGGCCGACGCCCTTTCCCGTCGCAGCGGCCTGCCGGCGCTGCGTCCCCTCGGCCCCCGGTTGTGGGGCGCAGCCAATGCCGGACGGCGCCGGTCGGCCCGGGCTGTGCGATTCCGGCGCCGGGGGAGTCCGCCGCCGGGACTGGTGCTGGTGGATGATGTCATCACCACCGGCGTCACCCTGGAGACGGCGGCGTCGACCCTGGGCTTCTCCAGGATCCGGGCGGCGGTCACGGCAACCACCTCCGTCTAAAGACCGGGACAGGCTACGCTTTAGACGCCTAGGGAACGGATAGGTTCTGGGACCAAGGGAACCTGGAAAGGGATCATCAAGTGGAAGTACGGATCAGCGCCCGCAATGCCGAGATCAGCGAAGGCCTGCGCCGCAGCGTGGTGGCCAAGGTGAACCGGGCGGCTCGGGTGTTCTCCGACCTGGATGCGGTGGACGTGGAACTCACCGGGGAGACCAATCCCCGCCTGGCCGGCGAGCGGTATCGCATCGAGTTGACCGGACAGGCGCTGGGCAGGATCATCCGGGTGGAGGGCGCCGCGCCCACCCCGGAGACGGCTCTTGACACCGCCACCGACCGGTTCGTTCGCCGCCTGCGGCGACTCAAGCAAAGGCTGATCGACCGCAGCCGGCAGGCCGGCCCGGTCTCGCCGGAGGAACCGGGTCCCGACCCCGACGAAATAGTCAGGGTCAAGCGGTTCATCATCAAGCCGATGAGCATTGCCGAGGCGCAGTTGCAGATGGAGATGCTCGGCCATGACTTCTTCTTCTTTCTCAACGGCTCCAACAACCGGCACAGTGTTCTCTATCGTCGCAGGGACGGGCGCCTGGGGCTGATCGAGTCTCACAGTTGACTGCCGGGCCCCCGAAACTGACCGTTTAGCCTCGGCGTTCCTCTAGGATTTATTGACGGATGGGAATTTTCAGCAGGGTTCTCAAGGCAGGGGAGAGCCGTTCACTGAAACGCCTGACAGCGTTGACCAACCGGGTGAACGCCCTGGAGGGCGATGTAAAACGGCTTTCCGATGCTGAGCTACTTGCCAAGACGGGCCAATTCCGGCAGAGGGTCGATCGGGGTGAGAGCCTCGACAAACTGATGCCGGAGGCTTTCGCAGTGGTGCGTGAGGCGGCTTGGCGGGTGCTCGGCCAGCGGCCCTATGACGTGCAGATCGTGGGCGCCGGGGCACTGCACCAGGGACGGGTGGCGGAGATGAAGACCGGGGAGGGAAAGACCCTGGTCTCCACCATGCCCGCCTACCTCAATTCCCTCGGCGGGCGGGGAGTGCACCTGGTGACGGTCAACGACTACCTCGCCTCCCGGGATGCGGAGTGGATGGGCACCGTGCACCGCGCCCTGGGCCTGCAGGTGGGCCTCATCCAGTCGGCCATGTCCCCTGCCGAGCGGCGCCCTGCCTACGAGTGTGACATCACCTACGGGACCAACAACGAATTCGGGTTCGACTACCTGAGGGACAACATGTCCATGAAGCCCGAGAACATGGTGCAGCGCGGCCACCACTACGCCATAGTGGACGAGGTCGACTCGATTCTCATCGACGAGGCCCGCACTCCCCTGATCATCTCAGGCCGGGTATCCGACAGCGCCAAGTGGTACAAGGACTTCGCCCGGATCGCGGCTCGGCTGCACCGGGACCTCCACTACGAGGTCGACGAGGGCAAGAGGCAGGTGCTCACCACCGAGGCGGGGGTGTACCAGGTGGAGCAATTCCTGGGGGTGGAGAATCTCTACGACCATGCCGCGGTGGACTTCGTCCATTACCTGGAGACCGCGCTGCGGGCCAAGGAACTGTACCACCGGGACCAGGAGTACCTCTTGGACCGCGGGCAGGTGAAGATAGTGGACGAGTTCACCGGACGGGTGCTGGAGGGCCGTCGGTACTCCGAAGGCCTGCACCAGGCCATCGAGGCCAAGGAGGGGGCGAGGATTCTGGATGAGAACCAGACCCTGGCCACCATCACCTTGCAGAACTACTTCCGGATGTACGACAAGCTGTCGGGGATGACCGGCACCGCGGTGACCGAGGCGCCGGAGCTTGCCCAGATCTACAACCTGGAAGTGGTGACCATCCCCACCAACATGCCGGTGGTCCGCGACGACGAGGGCGACCAGGTCTACAAGACCGAGAAGGCCAAGTACGAGGCGGTGGTGGAGGAAGTGGCCTCCGCTCACGAGCAGGGCCAGCCGGTGCTCTTGGGGACGGTCTCCATCGAGAACTCCGAGCGCCTCTCCACTCTGCTGTCACGCCGGGGAGTCCGCCACCAGGTCCTCAACGCCAAGCACCATGCCCGGGAGGCGGAGATCATCTCCCAGGCAGGCCGTCCCCAGGCGGTGACCGTGGCCACCAACATGGCCGGACGGGGAGTGGACATCATGTTGGGCGGCAATCACGAGGCCTTTGCGCGGCTGGAACTGCGCAGGGAGGGCGTGGATCCCGAAGACCCCAAGTACGAAGCGCGCTTTCGGGAATTGGCCGCCAACCACCGGGAGGAGTTGACCGGGGATCGTGACAGGGTGCTGGAAGCCGGAGGCCTGCTGGTGCTCGGGACCGAACGCCACGAGTCGCGCCGGATCGACAACCAGTTGCGGGGCCGCTCGGGCCGGCAGGGCGATCCGGGGCGGACCAGGTTCTTCCTCTCCCTGCAGGACGACCTGATGCGCCGTTTCCAGGGTGAGCGGGTGGCGTCCATCATGGGCAGGCTGAAGATTCCCGACGACGTCCCCATCGAGCACAAGATGGTCACCAACGCGGTGGAGAGGGCCCAGCGCCAGGTCGAGGCTCAGAACTTCGAGATCCGAAAGAACGTCCTCAAGTACGACGAGGTGATGAACCGCCAGCGGGAGAGGATCTACGAGTGGCGCAACGAGATCCTGGTCAAGGAGGAGACCGGAAGCCTGGTGGCCAAGTGGATGAAGGAGACCATCGAGGGAATCGTCACCGAGGAATTCGGCCCCCTGGCGCCCACCGACTGGGACTGGCAGAGCCTCAACCGGGAACTCGAGGTCTACTACCCCAGCAGCCTCTCGCCAGACGACTCCGGCCGGCGACTCACCACCGAGACGGTCACCGAGATGGCCCTGGCCCAGGCGAAGGAGGCATACCGGCGCAAGGTTGCCGAGTTGGGCCCCGAGGTGGTCGCCGCCGTGGAGCGATCGGTGATGCTGTCGGTGATCGACAACAAGTGGCGAGAGCAACTGGCGGAGATGGACTACCTGCGCTCGGGCATCGGACTCCGGGCGATGGGACAGAGAGACCCGCTCACCGAGTACCAGCGGGAGGCGTACGACCTGTTCGCCGAGATGGTGGACCTGGTGAAACGGGATTCGGTGCGTTACCTGTTCCATGTCAAGGTGGCCAAGCCGAAGCGACCGGCTGTCGCCGCTCCACAGACCCGCCGGCCGGTGCGGGCCAAGAGCGGGAAGGTGGGGCGCAACGCCCCATGTCCCTGCGGCAGCGGCAAGAAGTACAAGCGGTGCCACGGCGGCGTGAAGGTCGGGTGAAAAAGGGGATCCGGTAGCCCCGCGCCGGCGTTAATCTTGGTGTCTTGCGCCCCCTATCACCCTTCTGGAACCTCATCCCATGCCTGTAGAGCACTTTGACCCCACGGCCATCCTGGCCGAATTGCGTATCCGCCTGGACGAAGCCGGGAGGTTCCTTTGACCTCGACCAGAAGCGAACCGAGGTCGTCAAGTTGCGCGGCGCCTCATCGGAACCGGGTTTTTGGTCGGACCCCGAACGCGCCCGGGAGACCGGTCGTCGGCTAGCGGGCCACGAGAGCCTGATAGCCGCCTTCGACGGCCTGGCTCAGCGCCTCGAGGACGCCGAGGTCCTCTTGGGGTTGGCGGACGAGGGTGGGGCCGAGGCGGAGGAAGCCATCGCGGAGGCCTCCGAGGAACTGCGGACCGCCGAGTCGGTGCTGGCCGACCTGGAACTCTCCAGCCTCTACTTCGGCGAGTACGACGACCGGCCCGCCATCCTGAGCGTTCACGCCGGGGCCGGGGGAGTGGACGCCCAGGACTGGGCCGAGATGCTGCTGCGAATGTACCAGCGGTACCTATCCGACCAGGGATACCGGTGGCAGTTGATCCAGATCACCCCCGGTGAGGAGGCAGGCCTCAAGTCGGCCACCCTGACCATCACCGGCGAGCGAGCCTACGGCAACCTGGAGTCGGAGAGAGGCGTGCACCGGTTGGTCCGCATCTCTCCCTTCGACGCCCAGAACCGCCGTCACACCTCCTTTGCAGGAGTGGATGTGGCGCCGGAGATGGGCAAGGAGGCCGAGGTGGAGATAAACGACGAGGACCTGCGCATCGACACCTACCGTTCCACGGGCGCCGGGGGACAGCATGTGAACACCACCGATTCGGCGGTGAGAATCACCCATCTTCCCACCGGAGTGGTGGTACAGTGCCAGAACGAGCGCTCCCAGTTGCAGAACCGGTCCCGCGCCATGGACATTCTCCGCTCCCGCCTCGCCGAGTTGACGCGCCGCAGGCGCCAGGCCGAATTGGACGCCATCCGGGGAGAGCAGGACGAAGCGGGCTGGGGACGCCAGATCCGGTCCTACGTTCTCCAGCCTTTCCAACTGTGCAAGGACGTCCGCACCGGGCTGGAGATCGGAGACGTGCACCGGGTGCTGGACGGTGACATCGGTCCTCTGGTGGAGTCCTACCTGCAGTGGCGGCGGGCCCGGCATGAACGCAGAACCCGGGCCGAATCGGCGTCCGCGGAGGGTTACTGATGTTTGGTTCCCAGTGGTGGTAGCATGATTTTCTGGCTGGTCAACCTGCCTTTCACTGGTCGTTCGGAGAGTTACTTTTGATCAGACTCGATTCTGTAACCAAGATCTACAAAGGTGGGACGGTGGCCGCCCGGGGTGTGTCTCTCAACATCCGGCGAGGGGAATTCGTCTTTTTGGTGGGACCCTCGGGGTCCGGTAAGTCGACGCTGGTCCGGTTGCTGCTGCGCCAGGAGAAGGTCACCCGCGGAACCATCTGGGTGGCGGGAAAGGACATCACCCGCCTTCCCGGCTGGAAAGTCCCGTTTCTGCGCCGTTCGATGGGAACCGTCTTCCAAGACTTCAAACTGCTGTCCACCAAGACGGTCACCGAGAACGTGGCCTTCGCCCTGGAAGTAATCGGCCGGCCTCGGTCGGTGATCAGATCCCAGGTGGACCAGGTCCTGGAGTTGGTGGGCCTCGAGGATCTGGGCGGCCGGTATCCCGACCAGCTTTCCGGGGGTGAGCAGCAGCGGGTCTCCATCGCCAGGGCGTTCGTCAACCGCCCCCTGATCCTGCTGGCCGATGAGCCCACCGGGAATCTCGACCCCGCCACTTCGGTGGGGATCATGAGGATTCTGGACCGGATCAACCGGTCGGGGACCACGGTGGTGATGGCGACTCACGACCATGCCATCGTCAATGCCATGAGACGGCGGGTGGTGGCCATCGACAAGGGCGAGGTGGTACGGGACGAACGAGTGGGAGGATTCGAGGAGGCCCAGGAGCCCGAGACTGCGGCGCCGCCTCCTCCGGGCGCCCCGGGCCTGCCGCTCCCGCCCGATACCGACGGGTACGGGCTGGGCCAAGCAGAGTTGTTGGAGTAGCGGTTCATGGGCAGGTTGATATTCCTGGTGGGGGAATCGCTGACAAACCTCCGTCGCAATGCCCTGGTGGCCACCGGGGCGATCCTGGCTGTCTTCATCTCCCTGACGCTGGCGTTCGGCGCCCTGGTGGTCAACGAATTGCTGCGTCTCAACACGATCGGATGGCAGCAGGGCACCCACATCATCGCTTTTTTGAAGGATCCCGACCAAGGCGGCCTGGATTCCGGCGGCCAGTTGGCCTACCGGGACGAGGTGGCCGGATGGGACGAGGTGTCGGCGGTCCACTACGTCGACAAGGCGGGCGCCTACGAGGAGTTCAAGGAGATCTTCGCCTCCCGCCCGGAACTGATCGAGGTGACCGACCCGCTCAAGTTGCCCGCTTCGATCCGGATCGAACTGCAGACCATCGACTTGTACCGCGATGTGCAGTTCCGCCTGTCCGCCAATCCGGTGGTCTGGGAGGTGAGGTCGTTCGGTGAGCAGATCGACCAACTCTCCACCATCTCCCGGGTGCTCAACGTGTTGGGGTGGGGACTGGCGCTGGTACTGGGCATATCGGCGATAATCCTGATCTCCAACACCATCAGCCTGGCCATCTACGCCCGGCGAAACGAGGTGTCGGTGATGAAACTGGTGGGCGCCTCCAATTGGTTCATCAGGGTCCCCTTCCTCTTGGAAGGATTGATCGAGGGTGTGGTGGGAGCTTCACTGGCGGTGCTCACCGTGTGGGTGGCTTCCCGCAATCTCCACAGTCTGGGAGACACCATTCAGCTGATCACTCTCAGCATCCCCGGGCGGTTCTTCCTGCGGTGGGGAGTGGTGCTGGTCCTGTTCGGGGCCACGGTGGGAGTGGCGGGGTCGCTGCTGGGGCTTAGTCGACACCTTCGGGAAGTGGATTCGTAGTGGGGAGTCACAGGTGAAACGGGGATGGGGAGTTTGGGCGGTGGTCATCTTGGTGATGGCGATGGTGACCCTTTCCCCCAACAACCGGGCAGAGGCCGACACGGCCGAGGAGATCGCCCGGCACATCGCCCAGCTGGAGGCCGAGTTGGAGGGGGTCAGGGAGGGGATAACAGAGATCGAGGGCTCCGTGGATGCCAACCTGGAGGTGCTGATCGCCACCGAGGTGGAGGTCGACATCGCCCGCCAACGCCTCACCGCGGTGAGGGTGGAATTGGAGGCGGCCCGGGTCCGTCTGGTGCTTGCCGACGAGGAGGTGGCGGCCGGAGAGCGAAAACTGTCGGCAGTGGAAAGCCGCATCGGCCTTCTGGAGACGCAACTGGCCGCCATCCGCTCCCAGATAGTGGAGGGGACCCTGTCCATCGAGCGAAGGGCGGTGGACCTCTACATGGACTTCTTCTCGCCGGGCCGATGGGCAGTGCTCCAGCAGGACGACATGATCAACCTGACCCTGGGACGGGTCTATGGAGGAGACCTTTTGGCCGACGCCGACCAGGAGCTTCGAGACCTGCACGCCCTGGACCAGGATCGCGAGGCCAAGGAGGTTCTCTTGGAGAGAGAACAGGAGGCCGCTTCGGGGCAGTTGGCCCTCTTGGACGAGCAGCGGGAGTTGCGGGTCGCCGAGTTGTGGGAGGTGGAGCGCCTGCGCCTGGAGGCCTCGTCGCAGTTGGCGGTGGTGGAGGACCTGGTGGCCGGGGTGCAGTTGCAACTCCAGGCCTATCAGGAGGAGAAGGAGAGTTTCCAGGAGGACGCTGCCGCCCTGGCCAAGGAGATCGCCTACCGCAAGGTGCTCCTGCAACGGGCGCTTCGTCCCGGGAGCATGTCCTGGCCCACCGACGGCCTGGTGACTTCGGGGTTCGGCTGGAGGACCCACCCCATCTTCAACCGACGGATCTTTCACAACGGCCTGGACCTGGGATCTCCGTCCGGCACGCCGATCCGGGCCGGCGCCGAGGGCAGGGTGATCCTGGCCCAGTCCTGGAGTGGTTTCGGAAACACCGTGGTGATCCAGCACGGCGGCGACGTCACCACCATCTATGGCCACATGTCCCGGTTCAACACCTCGGTGGGCCGCAACGTCAATGAGGGGCAGGTGATCGGCTACGTGGGATGCTCGGGACTCTGTACCGGGCCTCACCTCCATTTCGAAGTGCGGGAGAGCGGCGCACCGGTGGATCCTCTCAAGTATCTTCGGGGGTGAGATACTGATGGGTGTGAAACTGATCGCCACCAACCGCCGGGCCCGGTTTGACTACGAGGTCCGGGAGACCTTCGAAGCTGGATTGGTGCTGCTCGGATCGGAGGTCAAAAGCCTTCGAAACAACGGCGCCTCGATCGCAGAGTCGTTTGCGCAGGTCAAGGCCGGCCAGGCCTGGGTGATGGGAATGCGCATCGCTCCCTATTCCTTCGCCCGGGACGGCGGACACGATCCCCTGCGACCCAGAAAGCTCCTCCTGCACCGCCGAGAGATCGACCGGATCGATTCCCGGGTGGCGGAAAAGGGTCTCACCCTGGTCCCCTTGCGCCTGTACTTCAAGAAAGGGAAGGCCAAGATGGAGTTGGCCCTTGCCAAGGGACGCACCCGCATCGACAAACGGCAGGTCATCAGGGAGAGGGAGCAGCGTCGGGAGATAGAAAGAGGGATTCGCAGGGTGGGGCGCAGGCTGGGAGGCTTCTAGCCGTCCTCAGAAAAAGGGGGAACGGTTGTCACCCCGGATTTGTATAGTGATCTATACCGACAAAAAGGCATGGGGGTGACTTGGATTCGACGTTGAGTGATCGCCGTGTCGGAAGCGAGCCGAGGTTTCCGGTCCCTCGTTAAACAACTGGGCAAACACAATAAGTGCCAAACCACAAATGGCGCTGGCTGCCTGATAGATAGGTAGCCCGTCCTGTCCGGTGGGTTCCCGCCCCGTCGGCCGAGGGCGTCGCTAAAGCGGGATGCCCCTGGCGGGTCTCCGGGACCGTCGGGCCAAGCCAATCCCGGATGGGCTCGGAAGGAAACGGCTGCCGTGATCCTCCAAGCCGACAACCAACCGGCAGCTGCGCTCGGAGAATTCGACACGAAGAACTCGGCGGACCGGGGTTCGACTCCCCGCACCTCCACCTTGGACGATCACTGTTGTCCCAGGTCAGAGGCTCTTTTATTGGGAAAGCCAAAATTGACTTATCAGTGGCTTAACGCCTATTTCGGAGTGGCGCCAACCTGTTTGGGAGGGTGGTGTCCGCCCCTAAAGGGCAAACAACCCCGAAAGAACTTGTGCGGGTGGTCGCTGTAAAGAGTGCCCTAGGAGAGGGTTTTAGAGGTGCTGTGTAGGGAGGCTCGGACCAGGATGGGGCAGGGCCACAAGGTTGATGGGCTCGAATTGTTGAGTGGTTTCCCAGGGGGATGGGCCGGGATTTCAGGCCCGTCCCCTCTGGAATCGCCGAAGGGTTGATGCCTGGCACTGCTCGGCTTGGGGGTGATCAGATGCAACCCGGGCAAATTGAGTGACATCTCACCGGGGAGGAACAATTGGGAATAGATAATGCCCCCAGGCCTCCAACACCTGGCGCCTGTGCTCCACGGGCGACTGAGCGGGCCGGACTCCATCGCAGATGTGTTCCAAACAGGGTTCCGCAACCTGGCGGGCCACCCCTACTTCCGCGCACCATACCCTGAAGGTGCTTCGAAAACCGTATGGGACGGAGCCAACCCGATGCTCTCGGAACAGCTTGCTCATCGTCGAGTCGGAAATCGGCAGTCCCCGTCGTGACGGAAACACCAGCCCCACACCGCCCGTGTGTTCTCGGGCCTCGTGAAGCACCGAGAGGGCTTGGAGGCTGAGGGGCACCTCGAACGCCTCCCGGTTCTTGGCACGATTGGCCGGAATGGTCCAAATGGCCCTGGCAAGATCGAATTCTTCCCATCTCGCCCCTCGGACCGCACCGGGTCTGTTGGCCGTCAAGACCAGGAATCGGACGGCTGCCTTGGTCGCCCAATACGCCTTGGACCCTTCGATGGCCTCCAGGTCCTCCCCGATCAGGCTGTGATGCTGGGATGGCATGTGCACCGTTCTGGCCGGGTTCGGTCCAAGGCCGTCCCGGACATACTCGGTCGGGTCCCGTTCGATGAACTCGTGAGCCAACCCCCATCTCATAACTGCCCTGATTTGCTTGAAGGCCTTGTGGGCGGTTACCCGTTTCTCGAACCATATGCGATCCAGGCAGGCCATCAGCTCCGGAGACAGGATTTGGTCAAGCTTTTTGTCCCCGATAAAGGGATACACATGGAGGTTGAGGATGGACTCCGCCACCCGACGCCTTTTGCTTCCACTATCGCCGCCCTCGGCTTGAAGATCAAGCACCATGCCGGCCGCCTCGCGGAAGGTAGGAATCTCGCCAGATCTATTCTTTGCCATCAGTGTTCTCCTTGTGAAGCACCGAGAGGGCTTGGAGGCTGAGGGGCACCTTGAACGCCTCCCGGTTCTTGGCATGATTGGCCGGAATGGTCCAAATGGCCTTGGCAAGATCGATTTCTTCCCATCTCGCCCCTCGGACCGCACCGGGTCTGTTGGCCGTCAAGACCAGGAATCGGACGGCTGCCTTGGTCGCCCAATACGCCTTGGACCCTTCGATGGCCTCCAGGATCTCACGGAAGGTAGGAATCTTGCCAGGTTTATTCTTTGCCATCAGTGTTCTCCTTTTCAGAACGGCGTTGATCTGTCCCAGGACACCTTCCCCGCCGGATTCGCAGCCGATAGTTCTTCTGTCCCGATGATGCGGTTTGGCTGCAAAAGGACTTGCCGGGTCGGAGCGACGGGGAATCGGGGCTTACCGGAACTGGTCCGACATCGTTTCCGGGCGGGTTCACAACTCGCATCCGTTTCTGCCGCCGGTTGGATGATGATCTACCGAAGGGAGGGAGTACGGCATCTGGAACCGGCGCCGATGCTTTGAGGTGGCCCGCCCGGGAGAGCTGTATACCGAATCGACGGGTGTCTGTCCAGCGGGCATAGCAAAGCCGTATCCAATTGCCCTTTGTTCTGCAACCGTGGGTGGATTCGGTGCCCTTTTCTCTGTCGGTGCCCAGGCCCAACAAGCCTCGCGGGCCCATTCTCCGAGCTCATTTAAAATATTGCTGGGCGCCTTCGTAAATGGGGTTGGTAGCGACGTATGGCGGTAAGCGGCTGGGTAGGGGTATGAAGATGGGCGGAGAGTCAAACCCCGCATGGGTGGCCCATGCATCCATGAATGTGCGCCGTAATTCAGGTGGCTGCTGGCGCAGGTAGGCTATCACGCGTGGCGGCAAGGCGTGTCCCAACGCAGCCTCGGCAATCTCATCATCCCATCCCTTTTCCTTGGCGAAGATCGTTAGCGATGTACGAAACCCATGTGGCACTGCAAGAATCCCGTTAGCTCGTAGGACATGCCGAAGCGCCTCGCCCGAGAGCATCTTGGCTTTTCCTCTAGGCGAAGCGAACACCAGACCCACCCCGCCCGTGCGTTGTCGGGCTTCGTCAAGGATGACAAGAGCCGCCCAAGAAAGGGGGAAATCAAGATCCTGCCCATTCTTCCGGCGAGAGCCAGGAATGCGACAAACTGCTTTGGCAAAGTCGATCTCATCCCACATTAACCCGCGAACCTCCTTGTTTCTTAATCCCGTCGCGATCAAGAACTTCGTGGCGCCCTTGACCGCCAGGCCAGAGCCGGACTCTTCGATGGCCGTGATAGCAGACCTAACCTCGTCGGGATGCAGATACTCTCTGTGGTTGGGTCGGGAGGGATTTGGTCCAAGACCGTCTCGGACATACTCGGTCGGGTCGCGGTCGATATAGCCGTGAGCCATCGCCCATCTCATCACCGCCTTGATTCGCCGTAGTAGCTTTGTGGCGGTTACCCGTTTTGTGAACCAAATGGGATCCAGGCAGGCCATGATATCGTGACTCGAGATTTTGTCGATCTTTAAGTCGCCAATATGGGGATCCGCGTAGAGTCTGAAGCTTGCCGCCCATTCCGCTGGGCTGCCGGATTCAGGACCGAGGCCTTTCACGCGTCGCTCAAGCATTTTGGCATAGGCCACACCGAACGTGAGAGTCGTAATGATTCTGGGATCTCGGCCTTGCTTGATAGCCCGACGGTTCTTTTTTGCACGTTGGAGGGCTTCCTCCAGCGTAACCCCCGGGTAGCTGCCGAGCCCGACGTTAGTTTCCCGCCCGTCAAGGCTGACTCGTTGGCTCCATGTCTTCGACACCGAACCCTCGACCTTGGTCGCTTGGACCAGCAATGACAAACCAAACCCTCCTCTGCCATTCCCATAGCGGCCGGGTGTCTCAACGTCTCGGACAAACTCCTCGTTTAGCCGCTCCGGTCGTTGCTCGCCCTCGTGAGGGTCCCCAAGGAAGGAGTCGACCTGGTTTGCGGCGTACGCTAACAGGTCTTCCAAAAACCAACCCGCGGCATAGAAGCCAGGTTCGCCCACCAACACGGGCTGGGGGAACTTACCCGCCTTGAGTTTCCGAAAGAGGCTGTTCGGTGACAGGCCAAGTAAAGCTGACGCTTCGGTCAGGTCAAGAATTACCGCGGTAGCGGACGTGTCTGCCACCGATTGGTGCTCTATGGCTCTGTTGCTGCTAATGGCCACTCCTTAACCGACGAAACGCACGGTACTCGGGCCGAAAAGGCCGGATCGCGCATTAGACGCGTTGATACGTAGGGTTTTTGGCCCCTAGCCTTGGATTTGGTTTCAGAGCGGGCGGGCGGGCTGTTTTCCGGCGATTCTGGCGGGTAAATGTCCATTGTTGGCGGCTGTGGGGACAGAGGCGGTGCTGGTGTGAGATGTCGCTTTAGGGGCGGTGTCTATGGGAATTCTGTGGGATGGGGGGTGCTGAGATTTGGTGGTTCGTGTCAGGGGTATGGGGTTGGCGGTACCGAGAACCCCCGAAGCCTGTCCCGGTTGGAGCCCCACCCGCTTTGTACTCGTATGGGCAGGAATCAATTGCATCACCTGACTTCCCGTCGAGGCGGTCCACCACCTACATTCGGCCGCTGTCCTGCCTCAGAGAAGAAACTCGCCGGGCCCCTTGGATGTCAAACCGGCGGGGGTGTCACTAATGCGTGTTGGCTGTGTTGGCGGGACGTTAGGGTCCCCGAGGTCCGAGCATTTGCTCTGTTTTCGGGGTGGTGCCGGGACATTGGAACTGTAGGTGGGTTTGGTTGAACGGTCCGGGTCGGTGACCTGTTCTGAGCCCGCGGTGGTTGAAAGGAACGTAGGAACATGAAGAAGAAGCGGGATGGTTTGTTGGGTGTTTTGGTGGTGGTGGGGGTGTTGTGGGTGGGTTGGTTGTCGCCGTGGTGGTCGGCTAATCGTGTTGCTGTGGGCGAATTTTTGGAGGCTGCCCGGGTGGTGGTGTGGTGGTTGGCGTTGGGTTGGGTGGTGGGGGGTGTGGCTTTTGTGGGGTGGGGGGGGGGGGGGGTTGGTGGGGGTTGGTGTTTGGTTGGTGGGGGGTTGGTGGTCGGGTCGTTCTGCCCGTGCTGGGGGGCGTTCGGGGGTTGGTTGGGATCCGGCCGGTCGAGCGGTGTTTGCTGTGGTGCCGGTGCGGGGCGGCGGCGGTGGTCGCCGTCGTGCGGGTACGGGCCGGGGGCCGCGGCGGCGGCGTCGGACCGGTGGGGAGGCGGTGGATTTCGGCTCGTGGTTGTTGCGTCACGCGAGCGGTTTGGCCACTGGTCCGGGTCGGGTCGCCCGGGTGTTATGGGCCGGCGATGGTGAGGGGAAGCTGTTGTGGGGCCTGTCGATTGATCGGGGTTTGGAACGCAGCGTGAAGCGTGCGGTGGGGAAGGTGTGGCCCCAGACCAGGATCGAGCCGTGGCCGTTGGAGGACCGGGCGGAAGTGTCCGACAGTGCTCCTATGGGTGAGGGTGGTGGTGCGGTGGTCCGCCGCTTGTTGGCGCCTGCGGTGTTGGCTCGGCCGTTGCATTCCCCGGCGGGTGGTCCTGATCATCCCATGGCGCCGGTGGCTGACATCATGGCCGATCACCCGGGGGTGGATGTGCGGTTGGTGGTCGATTTGGTGGCGTTGTCCCCGTCGGAACGGTCCCGGGTGTGCAACGAGCGCCTGGAGGGCTTAGAAGACTTTGATCCGGATCGGGTGGGGTGGGAGACCGATGACCGCCGGGGGTTGGTGGAGGGCGTTCGGGTGTTGTTGAGGGTGTCCCGCTCGGGTCCGGGCCATCTGGCCGAGTGCGTACAGGTAGCGGATCGTGTCTGTCGGGTGTTGGACACTTATTGGGCGACCGACCACAACCGTCTGGCGGTGCAGAAGGTGTCGGATAAGAGGTTTGATGAGATGTGGGAGCGTGGCGCCGTCGGTCGGGATGTTCCTTGTTTTCATTGGGATTGTTTG
Organism: bacterium OM1 bin76; assembly: GCA_002238785.1. Lineage (GTDB taxonomy): Bacteria > Actinomycetota > Acidimicrobiia > Spongiisociales > ZC4RG35 > Bin76. The sequence goes on from MPNA01000012.1 coordinate 85,559, forward strand.
GCGGCGTTGTTGGCGCCGCCGCCGGTGAGTATCGGCAGGTCCACCACCGGCAAGCGCCTGCCCGACCCGCCCAGGTTGGAAACGTTCCATCCGCAGGCACCTTCGGATTTGATGCCGATCGGGGCACTAGTGGAGAACGGGCGGGAGCGGATGGTGGGCGTGTCTTGGGGTGGTCCCACCGATCCGATGGTGGACTGGACGGTGGGAGCCACCGGGAGCGGGAAGACCTGGCATGCCCTGTCGCGGGTGGTGGCCTTGGCCGAAACCGGACGGGGGTTCCTCTTTCTGGACCCGCACCGCACCGCGGTGGGAGACATCAAACAGTTCATCGGCGGTCGTCACGCCGACCGGATCATCGAGATTGATCTCCAAGCCACCAACAGTGTGGGAACACCCATGTCGGCGGGTTGGAATCCTCTCGACCTGACTGTCGTACCAGAACAGATGCGAAAAGGTCGGATAGACACTCTGAAGGCAATGCTCCCCGTGGCGTTGTTTCCGACCTATTTCACCGCAGACGGGAAAGCGCCGCAGACGGCCACGCTGTTGCGGAAAACGTTGGAGTGTCTCCTCAATCTCAACTTTCACCTCCCCCAACAGTTACAGGCCAACATTTTCTGTATCGAGAATCTGTTGTTGGATTCAGAGTGGCGGAACCTGGCCATATCACGTCTTCCGGTGCGGGATCAGAAGTGGTGGCATCACACCTTTCCGATGATCGTGGGCGACAAGGGCGCTTCCTCGACGGCGTTGAAACCCGCTTTGAACGCCTTGGAGTTGTGGAAGACCCAGGACCGGGTCCAAGCTTTGCTGGGCGCCAGTCACAGCACCCTGCGATGGCGGGAGATCATCGAGGAGGGGAAGATCCTGTTCGTGGTGTTGAACGCCGACCGGTCCGAAACGGACAACCTCTTGGCGCGTCTGGTGGTGGGGGAGATGATCGCCGCGTTCAAGGAACGAAGCCTCACCCACCAACCGGACCAGCCGGTCCTTCCTTATCACCTGTTCTTGGACGAGTTCCAATCGTATGCGCCGGTGTTGGAAGCCCAAGCCGAGGTGATCGTGCAGGAACTGAGAAAGAACGGAGTGAAGGTGCATTTCATTAACCAGTCGCCGGCGGGGCTGTCACCGACGTTGCGGGAGATCATCGCCGCGAACCGCACCCACATTTTCGCTGGTCGGTTGGGTAACCCCAAAGACGCCGAATACATCGCCAAGGCCATGGGCGGCCAACCCAGGCGGGTCGGGTCACCCCAAGACCCCCGGGCGGGCCCGACATCGGTTGACAGCCGCCACCTGCTGGGGATGCCCAGGTGGCATTTCGTGTGCCAGGTCACCCAAGATGGGGAACCGTCGTCGGCGTTCCAGGTGCGGGGCATCAACGTCGACCAAACCTGGGCGCACCTCAAAAGCGACCGTGATATCAGCCAACAGATCGCCGAGAACACCGGACTCGAACCCGTAGAACAGCGGCTCGACCACTTTGACTCCCTCCCTGAACGGATCGCCCGCTGGCTCGAAACCACCCGGACCCCGGGTTCCTATAGCAACCCACCCCCCGACCCGCCCGACCGGTCGCCCATGGGGTCGTTCGACCGGTGGATAAGCGACTGTTTGGTGGAAGATCCCGACGCTGCCACTCCCACGGCTGTGCTAGAGGCGTCCTACCAGCATTATTGTGCCACCCACAGCATCGAACCCATCCCAGGCAGAAGCTTCCAACAGCTCCTCACCCAAAGTTACGGACCCTCCAAGGTGGTACGGGTCAACGGGAAAACCGCCCGGATGCGCCGGGGCATCAAACCAGCCAACCCCGCCAGTGTGTGACACGTTACAGACCCCCATCGCCAGCTGGGGCGATAAAACCCTACACGCGACCCAAAACCCCCAAAACACCTGTAACACAACCCCCGGGCACCCCCACCTGTAACACCCCGACCATGCTGCAACAGGACGCCCGTCGGCTAGCCGGCTGTGGCCGCCGCTTCCAGATCCAACACCCCCTCGGGCAACGGCCACTCCACCCACTCCTCACGAGGCGTGCCCCTCGCACGGGGCAAATATCGGGGCAGATGATGAGCATAGGGCGTCCAACCCTCCGGCTCTTCCGACAGTACCGACACGTCTACCAACAACGGCAGACCGTCCAACCACCACTTCCGTACCTCACTGCTCATGCTCGAATACGACTGATAAGCCTCTTCGTCGAGGACATCCAACTCCGCTCGATGCGCCCACCAACTCACCCGACGCTCACCACGACGATTAGCAAACGCAACCGCCTCCCTCGCCCGGAACAGATCCGACCCCTCCAACAACCGGCCCACATTCTCCGGTCCACTCCGAGGTCGATGCACACCCACCATGACCATCCAACCTACCCCACCGCGGTGCCCTATGCCAAGTGAAACGCCTCCCACCACCGGGGTTCTCCGGTTCGGGAAAAAAGGAGTGGTGCCGCCAAGATCCACCCGAGTGTGGGGAAGGTGCCCGATGGGCAAGACGGTTACGGTACGTAACAGCGGGGAACCGCCCGGCACCCGCCACCCGTTCCAACCGACAACACACCCCCCGCTGTCGGTCCCGCCGGGTGCTCCCCCCGCAGAAGGGCAGGGGCGTGCCCAACGGCCCCACCACGACCACCCCGGCCGACATGGCCAATGACCGAAAGACACACACCGGTCTCGGGCTGACACAGGGAGATGTACGGAATTTCCAAAAGATTAGGTGTTCGCCGCCAACAGGGCTATGAATGGTAGTGCAAGAGTCCCCGGGACCGTCGCCATCCACCAGGAGACGGCGGAACCGGGGCGAAGAGAACAACCACTTCGCCAACGGCGAAAGGAGAAACACACAATGGCGCACCACAACAAAACCCGCCTCCCCAGAGGCAGTTGCGATCATACCGAATCGCAACAAACTGTGCAGGTGCAGGGATTCACCGGGTGTGTGGTAGTACCCGAACGATGGCGCGATCACGACGAACGCGCTCATGGAGGCAGCACCCTGGTCGCAACCTGCGAATGCGGACAACGCCGCCGCGAAAACCAAAACAGTATGTTCAGCGAACAGGGCAGGTGGCACCACCCCCCACAGAAACAGCGATAGAAACACTCCCAGCGGGTACCCACTTGCTGGTATGAGCATCAATGCGAGATACTCAGCAAGGAACTGGCACTCATCGAGAAAGGGCTGAACGAGACACCAACTCGTCCCTCGGAAGACGGGCAACGTATCGGGCTCGGGCGTTAGGTGGCCTCTGTACGGGCCACTACCGCTATGCAGGGACGCCAGTGGGGGAGGGGAAGAATCCTCGGATCGGTGTCGCAGTGGTGTGGTAGGTTTGGCGGTTATATGTGTGAGTGCATAATTCACTATCAGGGCTCCTGCGTCCAAGGATTGACCTTGGACGGTGTGAAACGAGTGTGGCAGGCCCGTGACCTCGGTGAGTTGGGCTGTACAGTGTGTTTAGGGCTGATTCCGCCAGAGCCGGATAGGGATGATGATCCGTGGGCGTGGGAGGACTGGGAGACCGTGGTGGACGAGGACATGGCAGACCGCATACGGTGCATGGATCACGGCGGGGAACAGGGGACCCGCCTGAACATAGCGTTGGAGATGTACCTCGACTTCGGACGCACACAATTCCCGCCTCCACTACGCTGAAAACCCCTCACTGAGAAGCCTCCCCGGCCGTTTCAAGAATCCCCTGCCGAAACTCGTCCGACAAACGCATATCGCCTCCTGTAGGAGGAGGCCGTGGTGGCTTATCTCACCGACCGTTGCTTCTTGGAGGCGGAACGTTAGCGATGATCGTCGGGCTTTTTGTGCGTGTAGTCGCGAACTGCCAACCGCGTATGGTTGAGTTGGTCAAATGTAGCGGTTGCTCGGGCCACTGCTTGAGAACCGGGCCGCGCGTAAATGTCCAGCGATCGCCGATCCTTGTGACGGCTCTTGGTCAAAAGCACTTCGGTGTTAATGCCGCTCTCGGCGAGGGTGTTAGTGAGGAGTGGCGGAGCTCGTGCAGGGTCCATCGGCTGTCGGTAGCGTCTTTCAAGAGTTTGGCGGCGGTTTTATAGGACAGCCTTGTTCTCCCTGTCTCCGGGCACAGATCCGCAAAGACGGGTGCGAAGCGTGGTCTTCGGTGGGTGAGGAACACCGGTCCCCTGCCGCGCCCTCCGAGATATCGTGACAGCGCTCGCCATCCGTGATCCCGACGCGCCCGCCACAACCACCGGAAACAAACCCAAACCCGACCCCACCCTCCGCGACTACGAAAACGTCCCCCTACCAACCAAACGAGTGAATCGCCCCGGTTTTCCCGGAGAAGGTGTGCCCCACTTTGGTGGAGTCGGGTTATTTGAATTGACGGTGTGACCGACCCAGAAAAGGAGGTCGGTTCAGACTGGTTTGCCACGAAGTCTAACGGTGTCCCCTGGGATGGATGGGGGGACTAGCGTCGTTGGGGGAGGATGGAAACCGTTGCCCGAGGGGGTGTTGAACTTGGAGGGAACCCCCACCGCCCACGAAGTGTACCCCGAACCCAGGGCAAAACCCGTACCAATGATCTACATAGACCATCCAACCATCCAGATCCCCCGACTACACCACTCACGGTCGATTCCGTACCGACAGGCACGCTCTTGAAGCACATCCACCTGGGCCCCAAGCACCATCCAACTCATCCCCATTCACCATGTGACCTTCCCCCCGTATCGTGGAGGATGCTCTTAGCCTAGATCCACCGGTGGTTGGGGGGTGTGTGGGGGTGAAATGCTGTGAAGTGCCTCTCTGACCTGGGAGAATAGCTGTTATCAAAGACCGCTAGGACCCAGACAGAGGAGGCACTTCTTGTGA
>MPNA01000001.1 GCA_002238785.1 bacterium OM1 bin76
GTCCTACCTGCACGGATAGGCGTTCCCATTCGGGGAGGTCTGACCTGACCTTGGTGAACATCTTTATCCGGTCAAAAAGCGACAGGTTCCACTCCGACGGGAACTCCTCCACTTCGGGGTTGTGGCGTTCCTTCCACCATTGGTACGTTCCCTTCCAAGACTCCAAGTTGGCGTTGTAAAGCTCGGCGCACATCCCGAATACCTGATCGAGACGACGGTGACCAGAAGCTGACACCTTGACAGGTATCCGCATCGTCTGCATCCACGGGGTCATAATCCATACAGAATGCCGAGACGGTGTGACACTACGCGGGGCTACGGGTGTTGAAACAGCCCTGTCAACTATTCGTTATAAGTCCCCATCGTTACCGATGAGCTAGCTTCCTTGCTCATCCGGATGTTCCGGCGGACAGGCGAACGCCGGAACCGCAGCAAGCGTTTACAAGTCACATACTTGCTTCCTTTCATTACTCGAATTCTCCGCAGTCGTACAGCGAGTACCGGGCTTCCTAAATCTCTAGCAGAGGTTCCGCTTCATCTCCATCACCTTGTCGAACACCTCGCCCCAATTGGCCAGGAGAGGATCGTTCAGCCTCGCCGCCTCCGCTTTGTACTCCGCGTAGGTATAACACGTCGAAGAGCTCGGCGGCACGGTTGTGGTCGTGGTGGGAGGGACAGTTGTGGTCGTGGTGGGAGGGACAGTTGTTGTAGTGGTCGGCGGCACGGTTGTCGTGGTCGTCGGCGGAACGGTGGTAGTTGTAGTGCTAGTCGTGGTCGTCGTCTCGGGCGCCTGCTCCTGCTGCTCCGATTCCTCTTCCTCCGGCTCTTCCTCGATAGGAGTCACAACGGGCTCTTCCACCGGGGGCGCCTGTTGCTGCTCCTGCGGCGGCGGCTCCTGGGGCGGACGCTGGACAGGCTCGGGATCGGGCTGCTTGATAGAACCCACATCACCACCCCGAGAGCAGTTCTGGCAGTAGTCAGGATCATCGACCACCGTGACCGTCAGGAGAAGCTGACCGTCATATGGCTTGCCGTGGAAGAATCCATTACTGGAGAACCAAGGGGAGCCGCCAACTGCGCTTCTTTCCCTTCTTTGGTCGTACTGTCCAGTTTCTCGATTCCAGACAGAGACCACGTTGGTATCCCAGTCGTCGCTCGAATTGAGGTGGTGCGTAAAGGCGCACCTCTCCCGCTTGCCGTCGATCTGCCCGGCAGTCAGAGTGATCTCCGCCCACCGGGGACCAATGAGATGTATCTCGTTATTGCCGTCAAAGCCCTCGATCTGCAGGTCCCCGCACGGTCCGACCATCACGCGGCCAGTTTCAGGGTTCTGGGGCAACACGAAGGCGCTGCGGACAATAACCATCTCATCGTATTGAAGGCCGGTCAGGTAGATACCGTAGGTGAAGGAACCACCCTCTGGGATCGTGACATGACGATTGCGCCACATGAACTTGTTGCCTTTGTTGCCGGTGGGATACATCCAGAACCCTCGCCCAAGCGGCGCGTTCGCTAGTTGTTCGGATGTCGGGGGGGAGGCGGAGTTATCTGTTATCGCGAGCTGGTAGTTATCCCCCTGGACGGTATAGGGAGCGCCGTCTATGGCCTCCAAAATCAGGTAGAGGCTTTTATTGCCATCGTTGGAGAAGTCGGGGCCGGTGGACAACACCCAAAACTCTGCCCCTGTTTGACCAGCAGGTAGGCGCAACATCCACTCACCGCTTCGTTTCTGCAAGCCCCAAAAGCGGTAGTCCTCGCCTTCCGTGGCGGTAGTGTCGTGCTGATCGTCGTCCTTCACCTTCACGATCACCCACGAATCCTCACTCAGTGGCGTGGGGATAGCCACCCCCACACCGGCGGAGGAATGACCGGCGGTGGCCCATCCCCCCATATGCTCGATAATGTAGTCGGTGTCTATTACGAACGAGAGCACCGGCTTCGTCTCACTCTGCGCCAGCACCACATTGACCGAGGCGGCCAGCATCATCGTCGCCAGCATGCCAATTACGGCACGCCGACCTCTCCTCTTCGTCTTCATCTTTCATCCCTTTCAATAGTCGCAATTGCCGCAATCGGGCGCCTTGGTCGTCGAGGTGGGTCATAAACTCTCCTTCAATCATTAAATCTCTTCTCTTTCAATCATAACCGATATAGAGGCGCCATCAGGCCTACGAGTGAACCACTTCTTTCTCTTCCTCGATATCCGAGGCCTTATCGTTGAAGTACGCCACATTGGCGGCCGCCGCCGCGACGTAAGTCGCCCGGCGGGCAGTGTGGGTGGTGGAACGGGTAGTCACATTGAGGCTCATCCCCGTGACGCCAACCTGCTGAGCCTGAGACACACTCAGGCCGGAAGCGATGAACTGAAACCCCCAGCCCTTCTTCTTCCGCTTCTCCCTCCTCATAACCGGCGCCATGTCGTTCACTTCCTTCGCCGAAAGAAGCCTTGATCCGGCAGCCGAGGGGTCGGCTCCGCCTCCTCGGCCCCTCTCAAGGCCGGGCACCTGGATCTCGTCCGCAACCCATAGCAATCCTCGATCGGTCAAAAGCGGTGCATCCGCGGAACCCGCCGGAGGGTCCTCCAGAAAACGTCGGCTGGCCCCGGCCAGCGCCCTGGGACCAGGATCCGGATAGTTGACACGAAACATTGCTGCCAACCGTCCGGTGGAGTGATAGCTCAGGACCGACTCCATCTCCAGCAGGATCACCGACCCATGGGTCCCGGGTGGGCGGCGGCCGATACGCCTGCGATGCCCCCACCAATCACACCGAAGTCGATCACCGGGATGCCGGTCTCCCCGCTGCGATTGCCGCAGTTGCCCGGAGGAAGGAGTCCACTTCGGCGGCGGTGGTGTAGTGACAGGTGGACACCCGAACCACCGGACCGCAGCCCAGCGCCTCCAGGACCCGCCCGGAATAGATGTCCAGGTTACGGGCCCTCACCGCGATACCGGCTTGTTCGTACATCTGTGTGGCGGTGCTGGCGTCGATCTCGTCGAAGCTGAGGATCATGATGCAAATGCGGTCTCCGATGCCGTCGGAGCCTCCATGGATTTGCACCCCCGTGATGTGCGCCAGTCCCGGCAGGGAGTCTGTGCCGTGCCGGAATCGATCGAGAAGGAAGGCATCATGCCGGGCGGTGGCCCCCATGGCGAGTAGCAGTGCCTGGCGGCGGTCGGCCGGATCCCCCAACTCCCCACCCAACCACTCCAGGTAATCCACCACCGCGGTCCAGGCTGCGTAGGTGGCGTCCTCCATGGAGCCAAGCTTCCAGGCATGGGGTGGGGCTGCGTCCAGTTTCCAGTGCGGGAGAGTGGCCAACCGGTCGGAGAGAACCCCGAATCCGATGCCCTTGATCCCGAACACCTTGTACGGCGCGAAGATGTAGGCGTCAGCGTCCAACTGCAGGACATCCACCGGACGGTGGGCGGCGTACTGGACGCCATCGACGATGGTGATCGCCTGGGGGTTGCGGATCCGCGCACCGGCGGCGATCGTCTCCACATCAACCACCGCGCCGGTGTCATTGGAGGCGTGGGTAACGACAATCGCGTCGGTCCTTTCATCAACCAGATCCAACACTCTGGAGGCTGGCACTCTGCCCGTACCAGGGTCCAGTCGGGCCACGCGGACCTCTTTTCGGAACTGGTCGCCGAAGTATTTCGCCGCATCGAATGCTCCCGGATGATCGAGTTCCGTGGTGACGATGTTGTCGCCTTCCCCTCCGACCATCGCCGCACCGACGGCTCGGAAGATGGCATGCACCGCGCTCATCGCCGGCATTACCACCCGGTCCCCGGCGCCGAGAAAGTCACGGACCGAGGCGTTCCCCATCTCTATAGAGGTGCTGGCCTGGATTGATCCGGGGCTGGGCCGCCCTATGGCGTCGGGCCGGCGACTCCACTGCGCCAGGGTGCCGACGGCCTCCTTCAGGCGCAATGATCCCGCCGCTCCATCCAGAAACACCCGCCGCCCTGATTGAGGATCTCGGTCAGCGTAGTGGAACCGGTCTCGTATCTGTGCCAGGATCTGTGGGTCGAATGGCTCAGGTCTTGTCACTGGACCTCCAGTTTCACGATCACCGGTGGGTTCGGGACACTCCTCGGGCCGGCTGGGACTGGCCCGTATTGCCGATTCTTTGTGAACAATCGAGTTGGGACCGTATTCGTAAGCAAAAAATGGTGCGATGGCTTCCAAGACAGCAGTACTCTGCCCTAGGATTACTTAACGACACTAGTTGCAACTGTAACATAACAGAAAAACAGTGACATGCAACAGCAGTCACACGCAAAACGGAGAAACAGTGGAAACACAGGAATCAGACTACCGGCACAACGGCGCCTCTCGTTCTGATGGCCACAGTGGAGGCCATTCCCACGGAGACCGCCACTCCCACGATCACGGGCACGATCATGATCAGGGACACGGGCACGAAGACCGCCACTCCCACGGAGACGATCACGGACAGTCCCACGAAGACGGCCACTCCCACGGAGACGAACACGGGCACGATCATGATCACGGGCACGGGCACGAAGACCGCCACTCCCACGGAGACGATCACGGCCATGATCACGGGCACGGGCACGAAGACGGCCACTCCCACGGAGACGATTACGGCCATGATCACGGGCACGGGCACGATCACGGTTCCTCGCTGTGGTCGGGGTTCAAGCATGGAGTCAGCGAGTTGTTCGGATCTCACTCCCATGATCATGCCGATTCCATAGACACCGCGCTGGAAAGCAGTGCTCGCGGGATGAGGGCATTGGTTATCTCCTTTACCGGGTTGATGGTGACTGCCGTGCTCCAGTTGGTGATCGTGTTTATTACCGGTTCGGTATCGCTGATCGCAGACACTATCCACAACTTCTCCGACGCGCTCACCGCCGTGCCGCTCTTCATTGCCTTCCGGCTGGGGAGGAGAGCGGCGACCAGGCGCTACACCTACGGTTACCGCCGCGCTGAAGACCTTGCCGGCCTGTTCATCGTGCTGATGATCCTCACATCGGCGGTCGTGGCGATCTGGGAGTCAGTCGACCGACTCTTCAATCCACGGGAACTCGAACACCTCGGGATTCTCTTTGCAGCCGGAGTCATCGGTTTCCTCGGCAATGAACTTGTAGCCGTTTATCGCATTCGCGTGGGTAAGCAGATCGGCTCGGCGGCCCTGGTCGCCGACGGTCGCCACGCCCGCGCCGACGGATTCACATCCCTGGCGGTAGCGGCCAGCGCAGTGGGCGTCTGGCTGGGATTCGAGCGCGCCGACCCGATCGCCGGCATCATCGTCGGCATCATCATCCTTCGGATCCTGTGGTCGGCGACCCGTGACGTTTTCTGGCGGCTCATGGACGCGGTCGATCCGAAACATGTTGACACAATCGAGAGGGTGGCAATCAAAGTCGACGGGGTGCTCAGCATCAACACCTGCCAGGTAAGGTGGATGGGCCATCGTCTCCGTTCCGACATCTCCATTGCCGTCGACTCGAGATTCTCAGTGGGAGAAAGCCACGGTATTGGAGAAGTTGTGCAGGAGACTCTCCAACGTAAAGTGCGTTTCCTAGATGAAGTAGTCGTTCACGTCGAGCCTTTGGACCATGCCAAATTCGTGGCTTCTGAACGGTTCGACCCGAATATCGACTCTTCTATCGCCACCACCGTCTCCCAACCGACCCCATCCACCGGATCAACACCCAAAGAAAGTCCCGACGCCTGAAATCTATCCAAAAGGCAGCCACAACACCATGCCTAGACCCTCACACAGGAGAGTGACATGAACTTACTGACCAAGAAACCCCGTTGGGCGCGTTGGGTGGCGTACATCGCCGTCTTCGCCCTGATTGCGGCCGCATGCGGTGACGACGATGAACCCGCACCCACAGCCGCACCGACCACAGCCGCACCGACCACCGAGGCACCCGCCACCACCGAAGCCCCCATGGAGGAGGCCGAGGAACTGCGGCCGGTGCCGACGCTGCGAATCATCACCAAGACCGCCGCTGAGGGGCCCCCTCGGTATGAGCAGGCCCGCTTGATTGCCGAGTCGTGGACCGCCGCAGGCATCCCTGCCGAGATCGAACCGGTCGAGAGTTCCGAACTCGGACGGCGTGGCTTCACGGTCAAGGACTTCGATGTCTACATCATTATCTACGACCCGACCACCGACCGCCTGGACCCGGAGAACTTCCTGGCCCGGTTCACCACCGGCAAGGCGGTTATAGACGGATCCAACCTCTCCGGTTACACCAACCCGGCCTATGACGACCTTTACCAGGCGCAGGTCAATGCCACCAGCTTCGAGGAACGGGTTGCCGCGGTGCACGACATGCAGCAACTCCTCTTCGACCACCAACCGGTGGCGCCTTTCATCCATATCGTGATCGGCGGGGCCTACAACAGCGCCGATTGGACGAACTTCGTCAAGTCGGTGGGAACACCCGTCTATCACTTCTGGAATGCGATCAGCCTGACTCCGGTCGGCGATCCTGAACCGCTCGTCATTGGTGTGACCAGCGGAGCGGACACGCTCAACCCCGTGGTTGCCGCGACCTCTGAGGCGGCCGGCACCATCGCTCACATGTACGACCCGCTGCTGCGCATCGGACCCGACGGTGACCTCGTCAACTGGGCGGCTTCGGACTATTCCATCAGTGGCTCCACCGTGAGCGTCACGGTGCGCGACGGTATGACCTTCCACGACGGCGAAGCGGTGACCGGCGCAGACGTTGCCTTCACCTTCAACTACCTGGTCGAGAAGGAGTCCCCGCTTTACGGCGGACGCCTCGGGCCGGTCGAGTCGGTCACCGCCGACGGCAACAACGTGGAGATCACCCTTTCGGCGCCCAACGCGGCCTTCGCAACCACTGCGCTGGCCCAGGTCCCGATCCTTCCCGAGCACGTCTGGTCGGCTATCGATGACCCTTCCTCGTTCGCCAATGAAGAGCCGGTTGGCTCAGGTCCATTCAAGTTCGAGTCGAGGGCGCTCGGTGAGGACCTGCGGTTGACCGCACACACCGACCACTTCAGCCCTCCAGCCGCATCCGGCTTGGTCTGGGTGACCTTCGGGAGTCTGGATGGATTGCTGGCGGCAATAGAGACCCAGGAAATCGACGTTCTGGGCGACTTCGTCAGCCTGACCCAACTTGCCCTGCTGGAAGGCGTTGAGGGAGTCTCCATCGAGTCGAACACCGGCCACGGTGTGAACGCACTGCACTACAACATGCGGCGCGAGCCCTTCTGCGACCTGCACATGCGGATCGCTTTGTCGCACCTGGTTCCCACCGAGGACATGATCGACATCGTGTACGAGGGCGTGGCGGCGGTCTCCAAGGGGATCATCGCTCCTCCGTTGTGGGCGAATCCCGATGTGGGACCCGTCCCCTACGACCCCGACGCGGCTCGCTCTCACCTTGAGGCGGCCGGGTATGTGTTCGGTGACGACGGCACCCTCTACTATCCACCGTCCGACGCAGACAATCGAGACATGAGCTTCTGCGCATCGTCGTAAGGATTGTCTGAATAGCATTTGGGGCAGGCGGCCACCCGGTTGCCTGCCCCGTCTCTTTTTCAATCCGGATCCAAAGAGGGATTAGGTGACCCAGTACCTGACCAAGCGGCTCAGCGTCATGCTGTTCACGCTGTGGATTGTGGTAACCGTGACGTTTTTCTTGTTCCGGGCGGTGCCCGGGGATCCCAGCTTGGTGCTGATCGGCCCCGAGATCGAAGCCAGCGCCGCCGACTCCATAAGGGAGTCTTTCGGACTGGACCGCTCCCTGGGAGTGCAGTACTGGTCGTACTTGACCAATGCGGTCCAGGGGGATCTGGGCATGTCCTTCCGCTACCGGGTGCCGGTGTCGAGGGTGCTGACCGAGAAACTGGCCAACACGGCCGTGCTCGTCCTGCCCGCCATGCTGATCGCCTTCGGGCTCGGCGCCCTGCTGGGCTCGTACACGGCGGTGCGCCCCAACTCACGCGTCGATCGCTTCATCACCCAATTCTTCCTGTCCGTGAAATCAGCCCCCTCATTCTGGATCGCCACCATGGCGCTGGTCACCTTCAGCCTGTGGTTGGGCCTCACCCCATCGGGCGGCATGACCACCCCGGGCGCCCCTCGCATCGAGGGACTCGAGCGGTTCTTCACCGCCGACGTCCTGTCCCACCTGATCCTGCCATTGGTGATCCTGGCGGCAATCTTCACGGTGGAGCCTCTGCTGACCATGAGAACCTCCATGACCGAGATCCTCAACGACGACTTCGTGGAATTCGGCCACGCCAAGGGATTCTCCCGGTCCCGGATCACCCTCCACGCCGCCCGAAACTCCCTGCTGCCCATGGTCAGCCTCATCCCCTCGATCGCCGGTCACCTCATAGCCGGGTCGGTGATCATCGAGATAGTTTTCTCCTGGCCAGGCATGGGCCGGGAAATAGTCGATGCTGTGAACCGCTTCGACTATCCCATGATGCAGGGAACCTTCATGGCGATCGCGGCGCTGGCCATCATGGTCAATGCATTTGCAGACATCCTGTACACCTATCTCGACCCCAGGGTACGCCTGACATGACCCAGAAACCGATCGAACCCGCCGGCCAGGGCGGACCCACCTCCCCCAACACGGCAGGTCGGCCTCCCGGCCCGATTCGGAGGGCACTGCGGGAGAACAACGTGCGGGTGGGCCTGATCATCTTCAGCCTGATCGTGCTGGTGGCGATCTTCGCCCCGATGATCGCCCCCTACGATCCGCAGGAGCGACTCCGAACCGCCGACGGCGAACTGGCCAGGCTGTTGCCGCCGCAGCGAGATTACTGGATGGGCACCACCAACTTCGGCCGCGACATCCTCAGCCAGTTTATCGTGGGAACCAGGCGAACCCTGTCGGTGGGGGCTATCGCAGCTTTCATGGCGGTGTTCATCGGCACCAACGTGGGACTGATCGCCGGCTTTCGCGGTGGTCGGGTCGACAACCTGCTGATGCGCACCACCGACGCCGCCTATGCCCTGCCCTTTTTGCCGTTCGCCATAGTTCTGGTGGGAATCGTGGGGCGCACCGACTTGATCTTGATAGCGGTAATCGGACTGCTGTTCTGGCGCACCACCGCCCGGGTGATCCGATCCCAGGTGCTCACCACCAAGGAGCGGACCTTCGTCAAGGCCGCCATCGCGGGCGGCGCCTCTCCTCGCCGGGTGCTTTACGCCCACATCGCCCCCAATGTCGTGGCGCTGGCCCTCGTCTACGGCATGCTGCTGATCGCCGAGGCGGTGATGGCGGAGGCCTCCCTGAGTTTCCTCGGGTTCGCCCCGCCCGATTCTCTCTCTTGGGGCACCATCATGTTCGATGCGTTCACGTCACAGAGGATGAGGCAGGCGTGGTGGTGGCCGATGTTCCCCGGGTTGGCGCTGATGGTCTTCATGTACTCGGTATACAGCGTCGGGCAAGGCGTTCAACGTGCTCTCAGGCATATGGACACTCCCAACATCGGCCCCTCCACCCGGCGGGTTCGCAGGGCCTTGAAGCGCAGCGTATCGGTCCCGGTGGCGGGCGACCCGCCGGATGCCCTGGTCGCCGTGGAGAACCTGGCGGTGACCTACCAACCTCGCACCCCCGAGGAGCAACCGGTCCCAGCAGTAAAAGACATCTCATTCCGCCTCGACGCCGGCCAGATGCTTGGCATCGTGGGCGAGAGCGGGTCCGGGAAGACCACCGCGGTCCGCGCCCTTCTCCGACTGCTCCCCCCCACCGCCGAAGTGAGCGGAGGAATGTGGTTCGAAGGACGCGACCTCTATCGCATCGGAGACAGTGAGCTTCGCGCACTGCGATGGGAGCACCTGGCATTCGTTCCGCAATCGGCGATGAACTCGCTAAACCCGGTGCAACGGGTGGAGAACCAGATCATCGAGGCGATCCGGGTGCACCGCGATGTCACCCGCGCCCAGGCGAAGGAGATGTGCGCAACCGCCCTGCAACAGGTGGGGATCAACCCGGCGCGCGGCAGGCTCTACCCCCACCAGTACAGCGGAGGGATGAGACAGAGAGCATTGATTGCCATGGCCAAGGTCCTGGAGCCCACCCTGCTGGTGGCGGACGAGCCCACCACCGGGCTGGACGTGGTGGTGCAGGACCAGATCATGGCCGACCTGGAACGGGTCCGGGAGGAACTGGGCACCGCCATAACTATCGTCAGCCACGATCTCGCCCTGGTTTCGGAGACCTGCTCCAGCCTGATTGTGATGAGGGACGGCGACGTGGTTGAAGCAGGGCCCACCGACCGGGTGGTGTCAGATCCTCGGGACCCGTACACCAGGATGCTGCTGTCCAGCGCCCACGGGGCGCCGGCGGGCACCCATGGGAGCACGGGTGCGTAAACCCACCACCGCCGCCATTGACGTGCGGGATGTCACCGTCGTGTACAGCGCTGCTCGCGGATTGTCCACCCTGCTGAAGAAGCATCAGGTCCAGATCATCCAGGACATCAATCTGACCATCCAACCCGGTACTGTGTTCGGGGTCGCCGGGGAGAGCGGTTCGGGAAAGACGACCCTGGCCAAGGCGCTCACCGGCCTCGCCCCGGTCAGCAACGGATCTATCACCATCCATGGCCGGGAGGTGGCTGATCTCGACCAGGCCGAGTGGCGAGTGGTCCGGTCGGATGTGCAACTGATCTTTCAGGATCCATACGACTCTCTCAACCCGCGGTTCACCGTTTTCGACAGCGTGGCTGAGCCTTTGCGGTCGCAGGGCATCAAGGACAAACCGGAGGTGGAGCGTCTGGTCCGGACCGCCCTGGCTGACGCCGAACTCGACCCCGACACCTTCAGTTACCGGATGCCGAGTCAATTGTCGGGAGGCGAACGGCAGCGGGTGGCGATCGCCCGGGCCCTGGTGCTGGACCCCAACCTGATCATCGCCGACGAGCCGGTCTCGATGCTGGATGTGTCCACACGCGGGGAGATACTGTCCCTGATACGCAAGGCTGCCCGAAATCGGGGGGTGGCCGTTCTGCTGGTATCGCACGACCTCTCGGTCCTGGAGCGGGTGTGTGACGAGATCGCCGTTATGTACCTGGGTCGTATCGTCGAGCAGGGCACGGTGGCGGACGTGTTCTGCCAACCTCGGCACCCTTACACCCAGGCGCTGATCTCCGCCATCCCGTCGGTCGACCAGACCAGCCAACGAAGCCGCACCACCCTGCAGGGAGAACCTCCCCAACCTGCCCAGCGCCCGGCGGGATGCTCATTCCATCCCCGTTGCCCCCGCTGCGACGACTTGAAATGTCGGACCGTGGCACCTCTACTTGAAGGGACTGAACAAATGTATGCCTGCTGGCACCCTATCGAAATCGTCCGGAAGGACCCGGCGTGATGCTCTTTTGCCTGCGGTGCCGCAAACCTGGCGCCGGATACGAGGGTTGCTCGGTTTGCGCAGCACAGGGAGTGTACGTCAACCTGGCGCCTCCACCGGCAGACCTCACCGGATACGACCTGGGCCATTACCGGGGAGGCCTCTACGAGTGGCGGCACACCCTTCCCATCGCCGCCGACGTCCCACCGGTGACCCTGGGGGAAGGGAACACTCCCAGCGTCCCGCTCCACGTCGATCCGGGCTCCGGCCCGCTGGCGATCAAGAACGAGGCGGCCAACCCCACCTGGTCACATAAGGACCGCGGGATGAGCGCCGCCCTGACCAAGGCCCGGGAGATCGGCGCCACCACCGTGGTGATCGCCTCGAGTGGAAACGCCGGAGCGGCGGCCGCCGCCTATTCGGCCCGGGCGGGGCTGGATTGCATCGTGCTGACCACCGTCGGCATCCCCCCGGTAATGGAGCGACTCCTAGCCGGCATCGGGGCCACTCTCATCGGATACCGGACAGGCGCCGACCGAAATCGCATGCTGGCCGCGTCGGTCAGGGAACTGGGCTGGTATCCCGCTGCCTTCACGGATGATCGGGTGGGCGGCAACCCCTACGGCAACGAGGGCTTCAAGAGCATCGCCTATGAACTGGCCCGGGACCACGGCGACGAACTCCAGACCGTGGTCGTTCCGGTCTCCAAGGCCGACTTGATGTCAGGAATCGGGCGCGGTTTCCAGGAGTTGCACCAAGCCGGGTTGATCGCCAGGATGCCTGCGCTGGTGGCCGCCGAAGCCGCCACCGGAGCAGCTTTCACCACTGCCCTCTCCAATCCGGACCCCGAGGCCCAGGAACGAACCCGGGTGGAGCGCCACGAGTCTTTGGCCTGGTCGATCGGGAACAACTACGCATTCTTCCAAGGCCTCGATGTTCTGCGAGTCTCGGGTGGCCATGCGGTGGCGGTTGATCAGGACAGATACCTCGCCGAGCGAGAACGGGTGGGGCGCCGGGACGGCCTGTTCGTGGAGATCTCGTCCGCCGTAGCCATAGCAGCAGCGCGTGAGATTGCCCGGAGCGCTGCCGGATTGACGGTCGCCATCAGCACCTCAACCGGCATCAAGGACCCCGCCCTGCCCGGAGCGGAGTCCTCACTCACCGTGCTGGAGCCAGCGGTGGAGCGACTGCGGGACTGGGGAGCCCGCAATCGGGGCAGCCGACGGTAGTGATCCCCGCGTGCGCCGGAACCTGGACAGGCGCCTCCATTCCTCAGGTTCTCCATGTGCCTTCGAAAGCCCCTACCGGGGGGTAATGTGAGAGTCGTGGCTGGCAACCCCACTCCCGGGTCCGATCGATACCGTTGCCGGTCCTGTTCGCCCCGGCGAATTCTCCAACCCACCCGCCCGGGAATGCATGGCAGATACACCATGCGGTCGCCGTGCCCGTCCAGGCGGAAAAAGTGATCGACAAACAGGTGATCGGTCCCGGAGAAGCCGTGGGGGGGATCGCCGACGGCGACACCGTCATGATCGGCGGTTTCGGGGAGGCCGGCAGTCCGATCGAACTGATTCATGCCTTGATAGACCAGGGCGCCACCGGACTCACCGTCATCAGCAACAACGCCGGAAACGGGGAGGTGGGGCTCGCCGCTCTCATCAGAGCCGGCCAAGTCGCCAAGATGATCTGCTCGTTCCCCCGCTCCTCCAATTCCACTATGTTCCAGGAAATGCACCGCTCCGGGCGGATCGAACTGGAACTGGTTCCCCAGGGCACTCTTGCCGAGCGGATCAGGGCGGGGGGCGCCGGAATCCCGGCTTTCTACACGCCGACCGCCGCCCAAACGGACCTGGCAGCCGGCAAGGAACAACGCCAGTTCAACGGAAGGCCATGCCTGCTCGAACATGCCCTGGTGGCCGACTGGAGCCTCATCAGGGCCCGCACCGCCGACCGGCACGGCAACCTGCTCTACAACATGACCGCCCGCAATTTCTCGCCGGTGATGGCCATGGCCGGCCGGACCACGGTCGTGCAGGCCTCCTCGGTGGTCGAACCGGGCGCCCTGGATCCCGAGACAGTGGTCACTCCGGGCATATTCGTCGACCGCGTCGTGCATGTGGCCAACCCGCAGCATGAGTCGGAACTGGTTGCCAGCGGCGCCAGATACCCATGAACACGCCGGTGGGTTTGAGCAGGGAGCAGATCGCCCGGCGCGCCGCCCGGGACATAGCCGATGGTTCCTACGTCAACCTGGGGATCGGCATGCCTGAGTTGATCGCCGGGTTCATCCCGCCCGACCGTCAAATCGTGCTGCACACCGAGAACGGGCTTTTGGGAATGGGCCCGGCGCCGGGGCCCGGAGGGGGCAACCCCGAACTAATCAACGCCGGCAAGAAACAGGTCACCGTCCTGCCGGGTGGCTCCTTCTTCCACCAGGCCGACAGTTTCGCGATGATCCGCGGCGGTCACCTGGACCTCAGCGTGCTGGGCGCCTTGGAAGTGGCTGCCAACGGTGATCTGGCCAACTGGTCGACCGGTCGACCGGGCGCCATCCCCGCGGTGGGCGGCGCCATGGACCTGGTGTCGGGGGTAAAGGCGGTCTACGTGATAACTCGCCACTGCACCCGTGACGGGACTCCCAAGCTCGTTGAGCGATGCTCCTATCCCCTGACAGGAGCCGGGGTGGTCAACCGGATCTACACCGACCTGGCCGTGATCGACGTAACCGCGGATGGCTTTGGGGTCACCGAGGTGTCTCCGGGAATCTCCCTTGCCGAGGTTGCGGCCCACACGGCGGCGCCTCTCCTGGACAGGCGTTCCTCTGCCATCCCGTCATCGGCGGCGGCACCCTAGAAGCAAGGCCCCGCCTGTCCCGACTGGGGAGGTTTGTGGCTACGGGTTGCCTGGATTCCCCGGAGGAGCGGCCGAAGGAACCCTGATTCATCTTGCAGGGACTTCAGCGACCGGTATGCGTCCGTCGGATGGCGTCCACCCATTCCCGGACCACCCGACGGAGGGTGATGAGTGGAATTGTGCCGTTTCCAAGGACGGTTCCGTGGAAGCTCCTGACGTCGAAGGCTGCGCCCAGGCGGGCTTCAGCCTCCGAGCGAAGGGACTCGATCTCGAGTCGTCCCAGCATGTAGGAAAGGGCTTGGCCGGGGCAAGCGATGTACCGGTCGACCTCCTCGGTGATCTCGTGAAGGGACATCGGCGAATGGTCGGCCATGAAATTGATGGCTTTGCGGCGGGACCAGCCCAAGGCGTGGATACCAGTGTCCACAACCAACCGGCCGGCCCGAAGCGAGTCAGCGGTCAGCATCCCCACTCGCTCCCAGTCGTCCGCATAGAGGCCCATCTCGTCGGAGAGGCGCTCGCTGTACAGACCCCATCCCTCGCCGAAGGCGGGAAGGTAGCTGTGGCGGTGTATGTCGTGGATCTCGGGGTTCTCGATGGCCAGGGCAATCTGGAGGTGGTGACCCGGTATGCCTTCATGGTATGCCACGCCGGGCACTTGGAACGTGGTCCAAGCCGTCGGGTCGGCAACGTTGAAGAAGAAACGACCCGGTCGCTCACCGTCGGCGGTGGGCGGGTAGTAATAGGCCATTGACCCCAAGTCGATGGGGCTGGCAATGCAGGGCGCCCGGGGGGTGGGCTCGAACCATTCGCCCATCACTGCGGATGCCTTGTCGAGACACCGCACCGCGTCGGCCACCAGATCCTCCGAGCGAGCATATCGGAGGTTCGGATCGTCCCGCAGGCGGCTGTATATGTCACCGACCTCGAGGGTGCCGAGCAGAGGTCCGGCGATACGACGGTACTCCTCCTCCAGCAACCCGATCCTCTCCAGGCCGATCTGATGGATCGCCGCCGGGTCCATGTCCAAGGTCGTGTGACCCCTCACCATGTCGGCGTACACCGCGTCGCCGCCGGGGAGGTGGCAGAGCCCGGCCCGGTCGTCCGGGCGTCCGGCAGGCAGGGTGATTTCCAGCAGCGCCTCCTCAAAGAGGACCAGACCGGGACGCACACCGGTCTCAATCGCCTTCACCACCGCGGCCCGCCACCGGTCGGCCTCGGCTGGGCCAAGTTCGGCGGGGACGGGTTGGGTGGCGATCGGGTCGTCAGCCGGCGGCCGGGCCAGGAACTGCTCCAGCTTCTCGATGGTCTGAAGCACGTGGCGGGCAAGTGGCGCCACCCCCGTGGCGGCGCCTTCGGAGAGCCGATCCGCCAATTGGTCCACCATTGCCGGGAAGGAGTTCAGCTTCTCAAGATACCGGCGGCCGTGGTCGGCGGTGACCAGAGGCTGCAGGTGAAGCGCCGGCAGCAGCACGCTCAGCAAGCCGGTCTGCCAATTGGGCGCCTGCAGTTCCGGCCACCAGGCCGTCACCGTCGCATCCATGAAGGCGACCGCGGAGACGGTCTCTGCGAGGACCCGATCGGAGGGATCGTGGACGATGACGCCCTTCGCATCTCGGACGAAGCGGAGGGATGCCTCCCTGGCCGCAGAGAGGCCTTCGGCCGAAAGGTCGTCCCATCGCTCCAAGCGGCTCAACTCGCCGCGGGCCAGGTTACCGAAATGGCGGTGTTCGAGTTGGAACTCCCAGTATTCGGCGGCCAGCGCTGCGGCGGTGGCGGTCATTCGCCGAACGAGTCCCGATGAACGAGTTCACCGATGGGTCTGCGACCCCCGAACCGCGCCGGGCGGGCCTCCGCAGCCGGATACCCGAGCGCGATGGCGTACCGGCATCGCCACCCCGGCGGCACCGAGAGAACCTCGGCGGCGTCCTGGTCCCGATGAAAGGTGATCGGACAGGTTGCCATGCCCAAAGCGTCGGCCGCCAGCATGATGTTCTGTGCCACGCGGCCCGTGTCGAACTCGTAGGTCTGTGGTTCTTCAACCAGAGCCACGGCTACCGGCGCCGCCCGCAGCGGCTTGGTGAAATCGCCACAGGCAGCCAACCGCTCGATCTGATCCCGGTCGCTAACCACCACCACCGCCCAGTTCTGGCGATTCTTGGAACTACCCGTCCACCTGGCTGCCTCCAGCACCCGGTCGAGGTCCTCCTGCTCAAGGGGGCGGTCCTGGTAATGACGGATGGCCCTCAGGCCGAGGATGCGTCGGTAGGTCTCATTCATGCCTCAGCACATTACCGCCGAGGAGAACGGGCCACCCCTCCCCGGATGCCCTTCCGAACGCCGCACACTGCAACCCCAGTCCGGCAATGCTCCATCGGTCCGGCTAATCCCGTAAGGAGCCGCTACGCCTGGAAATCCGGATAGGTCTCCTTCTTCTTGGCCATGTATTCGTGCAATGCATCATCGACAGCCTCGTCGAAAGGAGGAGGTTCATACTCTGCCAGAGCCTTCTTCCACAGGGAATTGGCCCGCTCCACTGCCCGTAGCGATCCTTCCTCCGACCACTGCTCATAGCTGTTGTTGTCGGCGGTGAAGGACCGGTAGAAGGCGGTCTCGAAATTGGCGAGGGTGTGCTCTGATCCCAGGTGGTGCTGACCCGGACCCAGGTCGATGATCGGATCCAGCGCCTGCCCATTGGTGGAAAGATCCACCCCTGTCACCAAGGCTTCAGCCATTCCACACTGATCGGCGTCCAGAATGAATTTCTCATAACCCATTGTCAGGCCGCCCTCCAACCATCCGGCGGCGTGCATCACGTAGTTGACTCCTGCCAGCAAAGTGGGCTGGAAGGTGGCAGCCGACTCGGAGGCGGCCTGTGCGTCGGGGACTTTCGATGCGGTGAGGTTCCCGCCGCTTCGGAATGGGACTCCCAGCCGGCGGGCGATCTGAGCCAATGCGAACAGGATCAGGGTGGGCTCCGGAGTCCCGAAAGTGGGCGCCCCCGATTGCATGGACATCGAAGAGGCAAACGATCCGAAAATCACGGGTGCCCCAGGTCGCACCAATTGGGTGTATGCCATCCCCACCAGCGCCTCCGCCAGGGTCAACGTAGCGGACCCCGCCACCGTGACCGGCGCCATCGCCCCGGCCAGGATAAAGGGGGTGATCAGGACAGCCTGGTTGCGGCGGGCATACTCCCGGGCGGATCCCAACATCGCCTGGTCCCATGTCAAGGGAGAGTTGGCATTGCACAATCCCATGATCACCGCGTTTTCTTCCAAGAAATCCTCACCGAACACCAGTGCCGCCATCTCCACCGAGTCAGCAGCGCGGTTGGGGGCGGTCACCGAACCCATCACAGGTTTGTCCGACCAGCGCAGGTGGGCGTAGACCATGTCAAGATGGCGCTTGGGGATGGGGATGTCGACCGGTTCGCAAACAGTCCCTCCCGAACTGTGAAGGTAGGGAGACATGTAGGCCAACTTCACGAAATTCCGGAAATCCTCCATGGTGGCGTAGCGCCTACCCCCTTCGAGGTCCCTGACGAATGGAGATCCGTACGCAGGGACAAGAACCAGGTTGTCACCCCCGATCACCACTGACCGTTCAGGATTCCGGGCCACCTGGGTGAAGACGGAGGGAGCGCTGGCCTGGATGATCTGCCGACACATCCCCCGGGGAAACCGCACTCTGGTTCCCTCTGCTTCGGCGCCGGCTTCCACAAACGTTCTCAGCGCATGAGAGTCGGTTATGTCCAATCCCACCGTCTCCAGGATGGTCTCGGCGTTTTCTTCGATTATCTCCGCACCTTCGTTGGTGAGAACCTCCAAAGGAGCCAACTTCCTGGTGAGGAAAGGGACTTTTCTGGTTTCACGAGCGGCTTCCCGCGCCGCCGCCCGCGCCGCCCGTCCTCCAGATCGCCTTCTCCTGCTCATCCCGGCATTCCTTTCCGGCCGTTGGCCTCCGATTCACAAGACCCGGTGGTACGACTGCTTTCCGCCCTTAGCGAGCACAAATTCCAAAGGGTACTCATGTGCCTATTGTCTTTGACAGTTGCTTTACCGTTTCATCTGTTGGAGCACGTCAAGGCCACGCAGCACATTAACCTATGGCTTCCATGGGATCTGTATTCCTGGCCGCAGAAGCCATTGACCTAGTCAAGGAGTGGCTGGATAGGGCGGGACGCCAGGAAGCGCAGAGCCGGAAACAAGGCTCGGCTCTACGGGATCTGATGGCAGACCCGGATGGGGTCGAGTTTGCCATGTGGTTCGTGGATCGAGTGATGCGTCTCGAGGAGAATCGGACCGCTGCAAAACAACTGAGGACCCTGGTTGACTCCAATTCGCTGCCCGGTTTCGTTTCGGGATGGAATCGGTGGGGTTTGTGGCTTGGGGCTCGATTGGGCCCATTGATGCCGGGGATTGTCATTCCGCTGGCCCGCAGACGCATGCGCTCTATGGTGGGCCATTTGGTATTGGATGCCCGCCCCGGTCCCCTGCGTCGGCAGCTTCGAAGGTTGCGAGCCTCTGGGTTCGCTGTAAATGTGAGTCTGTTGGGCGAATCAATCCTGGGAGACAACGAGGCCCGACGACACTTGGAGGCCACCCGCGAACTGGTCGAACAGGGCGATGTCGACTACATCTCGATCAGGGTCTCCGGAATGGTTTCTCAACTGAACTACTGGGACTGGGACGGGAGCCTGGACCTGGTCAATGAACGGATCCGGGCTCTGTTACGAGTGGCGTCGTCCGCCTCTCCCCCGGTCTTCGTCAACTGGGACATGGAGGAGTACCACGATCTGGAGATCACTCTGACAGCCTTCAAGTCGCTGCTGTCGGAGCCGGAGTTCCACGAGGTCGACGCCGGCATCGTTCTGCAGGCCTACCTACCTGAGACCATCAACGTGCTCCGGGATCTGGTGTCCTGGGCCACAGAGCGAAAGCGTCGCGGAGGCGGTGAAATCAAGGTGCGCTTCGTCAAAGGCTCCAGTCTGCATGTGGAGCGACTGGATTCCGCCATATACAACAGGCCGCAGGCGCCCTATCTGACCAAGGCAGAGGTGGACGCCAACTACAAGCGCCTGGTTGATTGGGTGATGACCCCCGAGCGCACCCGGGCGGTGCGAATCGGGATTGCCAGCCACAACCTGTTCGACACCGCATGGGCGTATCTGGTGAGCCGGCAACGGGGCGTGAAGCATCGGGTGGACTTCGAGATGCTGCAGGGCATGGCCCCGGCGCAGGCGCGGGTGGTGAAGGAGACTGTGGGAGACAACGCTCTTCTCCTCTACGTCCCGGTGGTGGCGCCGGCCAGTTTCGATGTGGCGATCAGCTATCTGGCCCGACGTCTGGACGAGAACACCGCCAAGGGAAACTTCCTTCGAGTCCTGTTCAGTCTTACGCCCGACTCGCCGGAATTCGAGCGACAAGCGCAGGCCTTCCGAGATGCCGTGGCCACCCGGTGGAAGGTGTCGGATCAACCCCGGCGCACTAGAACACGACCTTCGAAGCAAGCATTTGCAGCCGGGTCGGGTAATGGCGGTTTTGTAAACGAACCCGACACGGATCCGGCGTTGCCCGCCAACCGTGCGTGGGCACGCCAGGTCGTCCACAGAGAACCCCGGGGGCCCACCACCCCGTTGCTGACCTCCGCTGCCGATCTCGACAGGGCTGTGGCCAAGGCTCGCAACTCGGACTGGGGCGCCACCGCGCCGAAGAAGCGCCGTGAGCTACTTCACCGGGCATCCGACCGCATCGCCCAAAGGCGGGGAGATCTGGTTAACGCCATGGTGCACGAGGGACACAAGACCTTCGGACAGGCGGATCCCGAGGTTTCCGAAGCCATCGACTTTGCTCGCTACTACGGAGATCGCGCTACGGATCTCGAACCGCAGGACGGCGCCTACTTCCAGCCCTTTGGGGTGGTGGCCGTGGCGCCGCCGTGGAATTTCCCGGTAGCGATCCCGGCGGGCGGTGCCTTCGCGGCTTTGGCGGCGGGCAATGCCGTGCTCCTCAAGCCCTCGGATATGACCCCCCGCTGCGCGGAGATCGTGACCGAATGTGCCTGGGCCGCCGGCATTCCAGAGGATGCTCTGCAGTTTCTGCGCATTCCGGAGGGTGAGGTGAGCAGGCGCCTGATCACTTCTGCCGACGCGGTGATCCTCACCGGTTCCGGTGAAACCGCCAAGTTGTTCCAGTCCTGGAAGCCCGATATACGGCTGTTCGCGGAGACCTCCGGCAAAAACTCGATGATCATCACTCCCCACGCCGATCTCGACCACGCGGTTGGGGACCTGGTCAACTCGGCGTTCAGTCATTCAGGGCAGAAATGCTCGGCGGCCTCTCTTGCGATCTGCGTCGGAGAGGTGAACCGGTCGGAGCGTTTCCGTCGCCAACTGATCGACGCGGTGCGGAGCATGGGGGTGGGTCGCACCAACCGGCTGAGGACCGGGTTGGGACCGGTGATCGCACCGGCGCAGGGAAAGCTCCTCGCAGGACTCACCGAACTGGGACCCGGCGAAAAGTGGCTGGTGCAGCCCGAGCAACTGGACGAGGACGGTAGGTTGTGGACTCCGGGCATCCGGACCGCAGTGAAGCCGGGATCCTGGTTTCACCAGACCGAGTGCTTCGGTCCGGTGCTGGGATTGATGGAGGCACCGACCCTGGAAGCGGCCATCGAGATCCAGAACGATGTCGCCTTCGGTTTGACAGGAGGCATCCACACCCTCGACCGGGACGAGATCGAACTCTGGTTGGGACGGGTGGAGGTGGGAGTGGCCTACGTCAACCGGGGGACGACCGGTGCCTTTGTGGGCCGCCAGCCTTTCGGAGGCTGGAAGGCATCCAACGTAGGCCCGGGGGGCAAGATAGGGGGACCCAACTATGTACGCCAACTGGGTACCTGGCAGCCTTCCACCACCGGGGATTTCCTGGCCGAAGCGGCGGCCAGCGACGAATACTGGTGGAAACACGAATACAGCCTCGCCCATGATCCCGCCGGGCTGTTCTGCGAATCCAACCGGTTGCGTTACCGCCCCCTCCGCAGCGTCCTGATTCGTGCCGGGCAGGGAGCGTCGGAGATCGAGTTGGCCAGAGCGCAGGCCGCCGCGGAAAGATCCGGGACGCCTTACCGGACCTCGGTGTTCCAAGACGAGGACGATCATGAATTCGCAGCTCGGTTGGCCGACTCGGGGGCAGAGCGGATCCGGGTACTCGGTGAAGCAGCAACCGAAATACGAATAGCGGCCAACCGGGCAGGGATCCACCTGGCCGACGGCCCGGTCACCGCCAACGGCAGGGTGGAACTCCTCAACTATCTAAAAGAACAGACTGTCAGCCGCACACTCCACAGGTTCGGCAACGTCTTGGGGAGCGTCGGCGAGTAGCAACCCAACCGCCCGGCGGGGGTTCTCGCTTGCCTGCGATCAACCCACGGTGTCTTGAGTGTCGCTGAAGGAAAGCCCTGCAGGCACAACGGTCAGGCCGAACTCGCGGCCCGCGTCTATGAGCGCATCGAATACGTATTGACCGAATGAGCGGTCGCAGAGAACCAGATAGGAAAGCGTGCCGCGGCAGTCGTCGCGGGCGATGTCGCAGATGACCTTCGCCACCGATGCCGAAGTCACCGCGCCGTCCGGGGTCATGGGGTCGGACCAGTCGAGGCTGCACACCTTCTCGAGCGCTCGAGGGGCGTGGCGACCGCTGACACGGAACATTGCCCGGCCGTGAGTCCACTCCACAGCCGTCACGAAGTCTCCCGAGCCGAATCCCTGGAGGCTTTCCACCACCCTGGCCACCGCATCCTGGGCACCCAACAGTATCCACTCGCCGGGCCGGGACCCGAGCACCAACGCACCGGAGGGATCCTGTCTCGACGAACCGAACGGCGTTTGAAGACATGCGGCGGCCGGGCCTTCGTCAAAGGCGCGCACCAGCCACTTCACGGTGGCGCTGGAATCCGTCAGCGTGAGACCGCCGGACTCCCCCGCCGGGTGGGACCGCGTCACCGGGCTCTCGAATCTCAGCGCGTCAGCCACGGAGTCGCTCCCCGGCGGGATCGAAATGGGCGTGGTGGCCCATCACCGTGGCGCCGATGCGGTCACCCGAAGCGAGCAGCACGGTCACCCTACTGCCTCCGATGGCCAGCTCAGGTTCCACCTGCCCCAGGCAGATGGACCGTCTCAGGGTCGGCGACATTCGCGACGAGGTGATCCGGCCCAGGATTTCATTGGTGTCGCCGCGAACGATCTGGCACCCTTCGTCAGGCACCGTCTGAGGGTGGTCGGGCTGGATGGCGACGATCATCGGCAGCCGCCGACTCCCGGACCAACCAAGCTCGGGTCTGCCCACGAAGTTTTCTTTGTCCAGTCTGATGAGTCGGCTCAGCCCGGTGCTGGGCGCCATGGTCAGCCCGTCGGTGTCCTGACCGACGATGAAGTGCCCCTTCTCGAGGCGCATGATGCGCTGGCCTTCCATTCCGAATGGCCCGACCCCGAGGTCGGCCCCTGCCTCTATGAGTGCTTCCCAGACGTGCATACCGTGCCCGGCCGGTACGTGAAGCTCGTATGAGAGATCCCCGGTGAAGCCGATACGCCACATGAAACACCCCGCCACTCCCGCAACGGTTGCGGAGCGGACCTCCATGTAGGCAAAGCCCTCTGGTGATAGATCAACGTCCCGCACGACCCTTCCCACCAGGCGCCGCGACTTGGGGCCGGCCACGTTGATGCTGGCGTAGGCACTGGTCACCGGCGTGACGTGAACCCGCCAGTCGGGCCGCTCTGTCTGGAGCCAGTTCTCCACCCACTCCCACACGACGCCCGCGCCGGAACTGGTGGTGGTCATCATGTAGTGGTCCTCGCCGAGGCGGCCGGTAACTCCGTCGTCGAGGACCACGCCGTCCTCACCGCACATCATCCCGTAGCGAACCTTCCCCACCGCCAGATTCGACCACTTGTTCGTGTACAGCAGATTCAGCAGTTTGGGGATGTCGGGGCCCCGCAGATCGAGTTTGCCGAGAGGCGTCACATCGATGATCCCGACGTTGGAACGGGCATTGCGCACCTCCGCGGCAGGGTCGCCATAGTGGTCGGGACGGACCCACTGGCCCGCCAGGATGGTCCGCACCCCGTTGGCTTCGTGCCAGGGCTGGATGGGCGACACCCGCACCGGTTCGAACACCCGCCCAGCGAGGGCCCCCAGGCTGACCGGAGCGTAGGGAGGGCGCCAGACGGTGGTGCCCACCTCTCCGATGTTCTCGCCTCTCGCCTCCGCCAGGACCGCCACCGTGTTGACGGTCTCGAGCTTGCCCTGCGAGGAGCCCATCGTGGCCGTTGTGTAGCGTTTGGCCAGTTCGACGGAGTCGTATCCCTCCCGGGCGGCGGCCAGGAGATCTTTGGAGCCGACGTCCTCGGAGAAGTCGATCATCCCGTGGGTGTCGGAGCGGAACAGTTCCGGGTGGAAGTCCCGCCGAAGCGGCAGGCGATCGTCGGCCGCCCAGTCCGGCTCAGGACCCCCCACAGCCCGGGCCCGGGCCGTCCGGGCTTGGATCCGGTGAGCCACCGACAGTGCCCGGGCCGCGGCCAGGCGCCCGGTCGCGGCGCCATGGGTACGCAGTTCGTCAAGGGTCCCGTCTCCGGAAAGACCACCCGTGGCCAGCACGCTGTCGGGAGGATTGGACGGGAAGAAGCGGGCCGCGTACCGGTCATAAGCGGGTCGATCTCCGGCCATGTTGAGCAGCGACGTGGGAGCAGTCCAACCCGCCGCCACAACCAGTAGGTCAGCATCTATGCGGACACCGTCCGCCACCACGCCTTCCACAGCCCGGCGGGAACCCCGGGTGGAGTTGATGCGATGTCCCTTGCGGCCATCTATCACGGCCGCTACATCCACGCCGGCATCCCTGAGATCCGCCGCCGCGTCGCCCTCGTCGTTGGCGCTGAACACGACAGCCCGCTCCCCCGGTTTGACACCCCACAGGTTGATTAGTCGGCGGGCCGCTGCGGAGGTGATCACCCCCGGGCGGTCATTGCCTTCGAATACGTAGGGCCGCTCGATCAGGCCCGGTGCGACCACCAGCATCTTCGCCCGGGCCTTGATGAGACGCTCGACCGCGATCGGGTGATTGCGTTGCACGATGCCGAGCCAGTTGTCCTCGTAGCGCCCGGTGACGGTGGAATCGGTGAGAACCTCCACGTCTGAGGCTTCAAGAGTTCCCCGCAACTTGCCGAGGGCGACCTGTTCGGCGGCGCGGGTGCTGTAACGCAGGTGTCCACCCACCGAGTGCTCGTGCTCCACCAGCAACACCCGGGCGCCGGCCTTCGATGCCGCCAGAGCTGCCTCGATGCCCGCGGGTCCGGCGCCGGCCACCACCACATCTGGATGGGTGTAGCGCTTGTCGTGGTACCGATCGGGAGAGTCGATGTCCACCCGGCCCCCCGGGCCGAATGCGGACAGGACCCTCTCATAGGAGGGCCACAACCACCGGGGACGCATGAAGGTCTTGTAGTAGAAACCGGCCGACAGGAAGCGCCCCACCAGGCTGTTGGCGGCCTTGAGGTCGAAACGCAACGATGGCCACACGTTCTGCGCCCGCACATCCATGCCCTCCTCGAGCAGGCGGTGGCCAGCTCTCACGTTGGGGTCGTCGCCGACCTGCACCATCAGGTTGGGATCCCAGTAATCAGCAGTGAGAATCCCACGCGGCCGGTGGTATTTCAGAGAACGGGAGAACACCTGCTGCCCGGAGGCGGCGAGCGCGGAAGCCACGGTGTCACCCTCGAACCCACTGAAGCTCCTGCCATTCCAGCGGAAGTGAAGCGTCACGGACCGTTTGATCACCTCCGTAGGTCGCTGACCCAGCCGGCTCATCGCCATGGAGCACCCCCGAAGGTGGTCGCCGCGCCAGAAATGCCGACCATGGTCGGGGCTACCGCAGCCTTCATGCGGCGCCACCCCGCTTGTCACCGGGCAATGGTGGATCCCGGAACTCGTTGGTGGCAGTGTTGCGTTCCAGGGCGAACCATCGCCGGCACCCCGACCGGCAGTACCAGGTCTCCCGCAGCCAACCGGCGGGGTTGTGGCGCAGGTAGAGATAGGCTCGCCACTCGTGGGGGGAGGCAGTGGCGGGGTCGGGGCGGGCATGTGATTCTCCCCCGTAACGCAGATCGGCGGAGTTCCTCGGTCCGCAATTCGGGCAGGGCACCAGCAGCATCAGCAATCGACTCTCAGCGCCAGCCCCATCGGTGGCCGCCCGGGGGTGGGAACGCGGGAAGTCTCCGCAGCATCTCCGGCTGCTCTGGACATGAACGCAGACTCGATCAGTGGCCCACCGCCGCGGCGCCCTTCTCACCGACCAAGTTACCCGTGTTGAAGCGACTCAGCGCGAAAGGCTCGATCAGTTCGGGAGTCCGGCCGGTAGCAACTACCTCGGCCATCTGCTCCCCCGAGACCGGCCCCGCCTTGAAACCGTACGTTCCCCAGCCGACATCCACCAGGAAGCCCTCTACTGGCGTGAAGCCCATGACCGGCGAGTAGTCGGGAGTCATATCGCACAGTCCGGCCCACTGGCGCAGCAGTCTCATCTGGGATATTCCCGGCATCAACTGCAGCACGTGACCAGCCAGTTCCTCGGTGAACTCCGAGGACCCCCGAACCGAGTAGGTCGCCACCGGATCCACGGACGCCCCGAAGACCAACTCGCCCCGGCTGGTCTGACTCACGTAAACGTGCAGCGAACCCGAGACCACCACCGCCGGCAGGAACATCTTCACCGGCTCGGTGACAGCAGCCTGCAGCGGATGAGTGACAATGGGCAGACGGACACCCGCCATAGCCGAGACAAGCGACGCCCACCCGGCGGTGCAGTTGATGACGACCGGAGTGGAGATGTCGCCCCGGTTGGTGCGCACCCCGGTGACCCGCCCTCCGGCGCCCTTGCCGCCGGGCCCCTCGCCTCCTGAGCACAGAACGTCGAGTACTTCCGTGCGCTGGTGCATTTCGACCCCCAGGTGGTCGGCTGCCCGGGCGTAACCCCACACCACCGCGTCATGACGCACAATCCCCCCGGGCGGATGGTAGAGGGCCCCCAAGATCGGATAGCGGGGACGGTCGGAGGTGTCAAGGCTGGGAACGATCTTCTTGATTTCGCCCGGGCCGATCACGCTGGAGTCAACGCCCCCGAGTTTGTTCACCTCGGCCCTCCAGCGCATGGTTCGCAGGGCCCCGTCGGTGTGGGCCAGAGTGAGGTGGCCGCGTTCGCTGAACATCACGTTGATATTCAGGTCAACCGCCATCGAGTTGTACAACTGCAGCGATCGACCATAGAAGGCCACCCCGGCGGGGGTAAGGTAGTTGGCCCGAATGATGGCAGTGTTCCGGCCGGAACCGCCGCTGCCAAGATAGGCCTTGTCGAGAACGGCCACATCGGTAATATCGTGGTTCCGAGCCAGGTAATACGCGGTAGCCAGACCGTGCACGCCACCGCCAACCACCACCGCGTCATAGGAGGTCTTCAACTCGGGGTCGCGCCAGACCCTCGGCCAAGTGTGGCCCCGCAACCCTCGCCAAGCCAGAGCGGCGGCGGAGTACCTCGGCGGACGATGCCGCAACTGCCCTAGCGACCTGGCCATAGGTCGAGAATTGGCGTGAACTGCCTCAATCCGCGACGAGCTTCACTCCAGAGACGGATGCAGATGAGATTGCGTTGAACCTTTAGGAACCTTGAAGAATGACAGGAAAGCATTCGGGGGTGGGTGGCGGTGACGTTGGGTGGCTGTAGCATGGTGCCCGGTGACCGAAAGCGTAGCCGATACCAATGGCAGCCCGGCGCAGGCCGTGTTTGAAGCCATGCGTCTTCGCCGGATGCACCGCGTCTTCACTTCCGAACTTCCGGCCGCCGAGGTCCTCGATCGACTTGTCTACGCGGCCAGCCGGGCTCAGGTAGCCCGCCCGGGTATCCGGCATCTTATCGTCGTCACCGACCCTCGGCTGGTTCGGACGGTGCGGAGTGCGTGTCCAGGTTTCGTGAACAACGCACCCGTTGTCATCGTGATCTGCAGCGACCTCAGGAGGGCTGAGGAAGTCATGGGACCCCGGGGAGTAGAGGTCGTCACCCGGCTCGACAGCGGTGCTGCGGCAGGTTACATCACTATTGCCGCTCCCACACTCGGGATCGGAGTGTGCAAAGTCACGAGTTGGACAGAAGAGGTGGTCCAAGCGATCTTTGGCATTCCGGACCACATAAGGCCGGAAGTCCTGATGGCCATCGGGATTCCCGTAAAGAACCATCCCAAGCCCGTCAAGGGTTTCCATCCCAGTGTCCACCACGACCTCTACGGACAGGATTGGAGCCACCCACGGTGAGCGATGCCAGGCCCGACGATCCGCTCTTCGACTTCGTCCTCTATCTGATCACCTCTGCCCGTGTCAGCCTTGATGAGAGGGCGATATACGGTTCATTTCGGCTGATCGAAGGCGCCAGCCGACTCATCGAAGCGGCCGAGGAAATACCTGGGTTGAAGGTGGACGACTTCCTTCGGGAAAAGCGGGACTCAATCGACCAGAACAAGGCTCGGATGATGCTGGAGAAGGATGCCTACCGCAGATGGCTCACGGACCTGGCGGCCGGGTTGGCCTCCGAATCCGTGAAGCGAAGTATGGGAGAAAGCTGACAACGGGTAGTGATAACCGTCCCCAGGGAGGCGCCGGACCCGGATGGGACATGCCCTACGCCACGCCGCGGTAGACCTACAACCGCCGCAGGGCGTTTACAGCGTGGTGACTGCGTCACCGTCCGATCACAGAGTTGAGGTTTCGGTGTCCAGGCCCAGGCGCATCCGGCCCATGGTCTCCATCGTCCTCGGCGCCACTATGGCATGCTGGGCCGCCACCGCGGTGTCCCGGAAGCAGCGCTGGATAGGACTGGTGCGATACACCGCGGCGCCGCCCGCGGTCTTGAACATCGACGCGGCCGCATCGGCCGCGGTTTGGGTGGCGTGGGTTGCCGCTAGCCGGATCCGGCGTTTCTGCTCAATGGTCGAGGGCCGTCCCGCCTGCGCGTCCTCAAAGGCATGATCCACCGCGTCGAGCAACAGCGTCCACGCCGCGGCCAGCCGCGCCTCGGCTTGGGCGACCTCTGCCTGGGTTGCGGCCCGCCCGGCCAGGGACCTGGTGCTGCCCTGGGGCATCTTCGCCCCAGCCAACTTCACCAGTTCGTCAATACTGCGACGGGCGACACCCACCGCGACGGCCGCTACCCCGCTGGCCAGCAGCCCAAAGAACGAGAACCGGGACAAGGCGTTGTCCCGCACCGGTTCCGCCGCGACTATCTGCACCCAGCGTCCCTCGGGCACAAATACATCCCGCGCCTCGAAGTCGACCGAGCCGGTGCCGGCCAGGCCGGCCACGTCCCAGGTGTCAAACAGTTCGAGGTCATCGGGGTCCATGAACACGAAGGGCGCCGCCAAGCCGTCGGGCCGGGGTTCGGGCCGCCCATCGGCGCCGACCACGAAACAACCGCCGCCGATGGTGGTGCAATGCTTGACTCCAGAGCCCCACTGCCAGCGCCCCGACACCCTCAAACCGCCCGCTACGGGCACCGCTCGGCCCCGGGGCACCACGAATCCTCCCCCAATGGCCCCGGGATCACCAAACAGGTCCCCGGCGTGCGGATCGGGAAGGTACGACGCCAGCACCGACGTCGTTGAGGCTATGGCAACGCACCAGCCGACCGAGCCGTCATGGTAGGCAAACTCCTCGAAGACTTTCAAGCTCTCAGTGGCGGTCACCCCGGGTCCGCCCAGATCGTCGGGCACACATAGGCGAAAGGCCCCCGTCGGCCGGATCCTATCGACCAGGTCCGGAGGCAGCGTGCCCAGCGCCTCGATGTCCGCTGATCGGGCCCGGACCTGCGGGCCGAGATTGCGGGCCGCAGCCAGCACCGGATGAGTCATGAACCCCAATTTAGGGCCTCTCCCCAACTTCTCCGATGTCAGGACCGGCTTTGTTGGCCGTTAGTCGTGTCAGGAGTATTTGCACCCGGCGTGATTCAGAGACCTGCCGGCACAGCCCCCGGTTGCCAAACCGACTGATGGAAGCGAGTCAACCTCACCAGGCCAGACCACCCGAGGGCACCGACAACTCCCGGAAGATGAGTGGCTCGCCAATGCTCCTGGAGACCTCCTCATGGGCAGACCGTCGGCGGTCGGCAACCGTAGTATCGACCGGTATGAGCCGTTTCAAACAGCCGCTGTTGCGCAGTTCAGCACATCAGGTTGTACGGTTCGCAGAGGAGCTTCGCCTCGACTGGTCACGGACTCGGGTGAGCGGGTTGTCGGCTGAGATCGCATTCTTCGCACTCTTGGGGCTGTTCCCGGCCGTGGTGGTCTTTGCTGCCGCGCTCGGTTCGCTTGACGTGGTGATGGGCGAGAGCGCGGCTGCCGACACCGAGCAATGGGTCCTCAATCAGGTTCAAGAGATCTTCGGCTCCGACAATACGCTGCGCTCTACCATCGCGGAACTCTTCGAACGGTCGAATGCAGGACTGATCACCGTTGGCATCGTTTTGACGATGTACCTGGCATCGCGGGGTTTTGTCGCCATGGTACGCGCTCTGGACGTGGCGTATGGCCACGATCAACCGAGAACCTGGCTGTCTACCCGGGTCCTGGGTTTGGGCCTCACGGCTTCCACGATTCTGGTGGCCGCCCTGGTTGCCGCGATGGTGGTGGTCGGTCCTCTGCTGGGCGGCGGCGAGGAGGTGGCCGAGCGTCTGGGGGCTGGCTCCGCGTTCACCGCAGCTTGGGGGTGGTTGCGCTGGCCTTTGGTATTCGCGGTGTTGGTCTCATGGGCCGCCTCCGTTTACCACATGGCGTCCCGCAGGCGGGTGCCATGGCGACGGGAATTGCCGGGAGCCGTGGTGGGAACCGTGTGGTGGCTGGTTGTTTCGGCAGGTTTCCGCGCCTACCTCGAGTTGGCCTCCAGCGGTGTGAACGCCGTGTTCGGGTTGCTGGGTGGGGCTCTGAGCCTCCTGCTGTGGTTGTATCTTCTGGCGATGGGCCTGCTCGCCGGGGCCGGGTTGAACGTGGTGTGGACTCACCGCAGGCAGTGACCGGCAGGTACCCGGGTGTTCGCTCGTATCCAGGAAAGTGTTTGGTGTCTTTCGCCGCTGAACCCATCCCCAGATATTCGGATCACAGGGAAGGCCCCACTAGATCCAGCCGGTCTCCCCCGCTGGTCTGATCATCCGGAGCAAATGGGTGCTACTATGCAGTACCTATCCCATAAGGGTCTTTTGCGCAGGGAGCCGTGATGCTCGGAGCTCAGGACACCGGTATCGACGGGTTCTCATGACTCTCGGGTTGAGGCCCACCTTGACCGGGCGAATACGGCGACATTCACGAGAGTCCTGCGCCCTACATCGAGGGAGAAACCGGTGCCATACAGTTTTGAACCACGCCAGATGTACAGGATGCCGACCCACTTCGGCCCGA
This sequence comes from bacterium OM1 bin76, assembly GCA_002238785.1. Classification (GTDB taxonomy): domain Bacteria; phylum Actinomycetota; class Acidimicrobiia; order Spongiisociales; family ZC4RG35; genus Bin76. The sequence continues at coordinate 30,679 of MPNA01000001.1, forward strand.
GCTTGGGTCCCCGACAGGGGGTGGATGGAAACCGATACGCGAACACAGGCAGTCCCAATAAAACGATGTATTCGGTCAGATTTCGTACTACGGCTGACGCGTTGGACAAGCTACTTCCCCCCAGATTCGAACTCGTCGGCGAGCCGGTCGTCACCGTAACGGCGAGCTATATCACCAACATCGAGTGGCTGGCGGGGCGCGGATACAACACGCTCGGGGTCACTTGTCCAGTTGTCTTTCGTGGTGAACGGGCCAATACTGCGGGCGCTTTCCTCATGGTGCTGTGGGAGAACCTAACTGACCCGATTATCACCGGCCGCGAGGAACTGGGGTACCCGAAGATCTACGGGGAACTTCCCGAGCCGCGTCACTTTAACGACACAACACATTGCAGCGCAGGTTGGCTAGGACACCAGTTCATGTCGATGACGGTTCGGGAGCAAACCAAGTTGGACGACGAGGAGATGGCCGACTTAGCCATGAAACAGCAGGGTCTTCTTCTCTACAAATACATGCCTCGGACCCACGACTGGGGAAGACATGATGTCGAGTACGTCACGTTTACGCCTCCTCCCGACCTGAGTCCCTATCTCAAGGGAGCCTGGACCGGGGAAGGTTCTGTGTCCTTTCATAAGTCGACGTGGGAGGAACTTCCGACGTTATTTAACATTGTCAACGCGCTGGCGTCCTTGCCGGTTCTTGAGACGCGATCCTCAATGACGCTGATGACGGTTGGAGGCACGGATTACAGTTCTCAACGGATCTTGAAATAGCCGCTGCCAGGTTACGGAAACCACGCACCTTGACGCTGAGGCTCTCAGAGCTTGACGGCTCATTCCCTGATAGAAGAAGCCGCTAAAGCGCTCTGAGTTTAGGATCCAGGAGGTCTCGAATGCGGTCACCGATCAGGTTGAAAGAAAGCACCACCAGACCTATCGCAGCTCCTGGGAATACGGAAATCCACCAAGCCGAACGGATCAGGTCACGCCCGTCGGCGACCATGCCACCCCAGGTTGGCGTCGGCGGAGGAACCCCGGCACCAAGAAAGCTCAAGGTGGCTTCCACCGTGATGGCCCAACCGATCTGCAGGGTGGAAAGGACGATCACGCTGTTGAGCACGTTCGGCAGCAGGTGTGAAGCCATTATCCGCAGGGGTGATCCTCCCGCGACTCGGGCGAGGGCAATAAAGTCGCGTTCCTTCAAGCTGAGAACTTCCCCTCGTATCAGACGGGCATAGCGTGCCCACAGGATCAGCGCCATTACTGACACGACAACCGTAACACTTGGCCCGACAATGACAGCGAAAACGAGAGCGATCAAGATAGCGGGAAAGGCCAGCCAGCCATCGACCAGTCGCATGATCACCGTATCAACCCAACCTCCGAAGTAGCCGGCGATAATACCGAGGGTCGTTCCGATAGACCCTGCGAGTAGGACCGTGCCGGCGGCCACGGCCATGGACACCTGAGCGCCCTTGATGAGCCGACTGAGGATGTCGCGGCCTAGGCTGTCCGTCCCCAGGGGAAACTGCCAGCTACCTCCTTCTGAAAAGACCCATCCCTGGCGGGCGTGCGCCAAGTTCAATTCATCCGGTCCGTGGGGTGCGATGAGGTCCGCCAATAAGGCGGCCGCTACGGCCAACAAAACAATCAGAAGAGGAAGTATGGGAAGGCTACGCCAGGTCGTGCCCAATCCGGTCCGTACCTTGCCAAAGAACTCAGACACTACGACGAATCCGCGGATCGATGACTGCATATGACAGATCTACGAGAAGATTCACAAAGACAATTAGTGCCGCCCACATGATGACTACAGCCTGCAGCACTGGGAAGTCCCTCCATAGAACTGCCTCGAAGGCAAGCCGGCCCAAACCCGGCCACGCAAAGACGACTTCTGTCGTGACCGCAGCAGCTACGAGAACGCCATACATGAGTACCACAAACGTAACCACCGGAATCAAGGCATTTCGGAAGGCGTGCATCCACACAACCCTCATCTCGCTGGCACCCTTGATACGAGCAAGCTTGGCGTACTCGCTGTCAAGCACTTCAAGCATGGCCGACCGCATCAGTCTCGTGATCCCGGCTCCGGTAAAGAGACCCATAGTTGCCGCGGGAAGCAACAGATGCTGCCAGGTTCCCGAACCTTGCGCTGGAAACACCTGCCACCTGACTGAGAACAGAATGATCGCTAGGACACCGGTGAAGAAGGGCGGAAGTGATTGACCCAGAACGGCTAGGCCCATTGCGATGCGATCCACGATCGTATCGCGCTTCACTGCCGCAAGGACACCGAGAGGAAGGCTGAATACGACCATGAAGAGAAGTGATGTGCTGACTAGCAGGACCGAGTTCCCAAGGCGGTCCACAACAAGTTCAAGAACCGGTAGCTTGGTACGTATCGATCTGCCAAAATCCCCCTGGATCACATTGCCCAGGAAGGTGAGGTACTGATCGACGAGTGGCTCGTCCAATCCCAACTCATCGATCAACTGCATCCGCTGTTCGGGCGTCGCTTCTACTGGTAGCAGGACATCGACCGGGTTACCGGTCGATTGGCTCAACGCGAATACAACCACGCTGACACCGAGGAGGGTAACCAACGCCTGTAATGCACGACTTACTATGAGCCTTGTCATTACCGGAGTGTGTCGGTACTCGCCGCGGGAGCTAGAGACATGACTTCATACCTCGAGCCAGATACCTGCCGCTCGGGTTGTCCAACACCTCACCTTCCGATACTGCCAAATACCCACGCCTCACCACGTACTTCGGGAACCCTCTAGATGTGAGGCCTCCGTAAATCGAGTAGTCCGAACGACCGTGCAGAGTGTGTGGCCCTATCTCACGGGCTTCCCCCTCAATCGGGACGATGGCAAAATCGGCGTCGGCTCCAACGCGTATGGCACCTTTTCGGGGGTAGAGACCGTATGCCTTTGCGGCGTTGGTGGCGGTCAACTCCGCCAACCTACGTATGTCGAATCGACCCGTCTCGAAGCCGAGCGCGTACGCTAGCGGAAATAGGGCCTCCGACGACGTGATGCCACCGTATGGGGCGTCGAATATGGTTCGTGCAGCTTGCTTCATAGCCTTCGTGCGAGGTGAGTGATCGCTTGAGAGCAAGTCAACGTGCCCTGCGTCGACCGCGTCCCAGACTGCAGCCACATCCTCACTTCTGCGAAGCGGGGGGCCTATCTTCCCGAGGGAACCGTGCTTGAGAAGGGCATCCTCCGTCAATATGAGGTAGTGAGGCTGGGTCTCGCTCCATATCCGTGGTGAAGCCGCACCATCCTTGAGCCGAGAGAGCACGCCAACAGTCTCGGCTGCGGACAGGTGAACAAAAAGCACATCGCAACCAGTGAGTTCGGCCAGCGCGGCGGCTCGGAACATGCCTTCGGCTTCGAGGATTCCCGGGGAGCATCGCAGGAAGCCCTCAGCGTCGGTCGGATCGCGTGTGTATTCGATATCGTGGTAGTACTTGGTCGCCCTCCCGTTCTCGGGGTGAATCAGGAGCAGACCATTGTGAGAGGCTACGGCCACCATCAACTCGACCAGTTCATCATCTTCCAACATGGCGCCACGCACGTAATATCCGAGAAAAGCCTTGTATGTGGTTACCCCCAACCCAACGCCTGCATCAACCACCTCGGTCAGCGGGTCTCCCGGTAAGCACAGAGCGTTGATAGCGAAGTCGACCGCAGAATGCTCGGTCCCGAACTGGATCTGATATTTGACGGTGTCGATCAATCCCATCTCGGGTCCACGACTCACATAGGCTCCGACCGTCGTGACGCCGCCCATTACAGCCGCATCGGTCGCCTGCTTCAGATCCTCGGCGAGAGGATCGATCGTGTGAAAACCACCCACCGAGGTGTGAACATGCGGATCAACGACGCCGGGTAACACCCATGCTCCGCGAGCATCTACGACCGGACCACCGGAAAAGCCAGATCCGATCGACTCGATGGACCCGTCCACGACATGGATGTCTGCGTCGACAACGCCAACTTCTGTCACAACCCGGCCACCCCTGATGATCAAGGTAGCGCCACCCGAATCCCTGGACACATCAAGCGTTGCGGGAGTCATGCGTTCCGCAGGACTCGGCCCGGGAGGGCGCCGGTGTGCTCCCCATCGTCTATCACGAGGACACCATTGACCATGACGTGCGAAATCCCCAGGGGGAACTGGCGGGGACTCTCCAATGTTGCCGGCGAGTGAATCTCGAGCGGATCGAATATGACCAGATCGGCGACGAAGCCATTGCGCAGAATCCCTCGATCCTGGAGCCCAAGTCGTTGCGTCGGCAGGGAGGTGATTTTGCGAATCGCATCCGCCATCGACAACAGCCCTTCGTCACGCACGAGATCGCCGAGGACCTTGGGGAACGTGCCATAGGAACGCGGGCTGGGGTAGTCGCCCAAGAGAAGCGCATCGCTTCCGACCATGCACCTGGGGTGGGCCAGGACTTTCCTGTTGTTGGTGGCGTTATTGGCGTAAAGACCCACCTCTGAAATGCCAAGATTCTCGTCGAGTAAGAGATCGCACAGGGCATCAAGCGGGTCTTTTGCCAGATCTTCCGCAATCTGGCCGATGGTCATCCCGTCAAGCTTCTTGTTTCGAGGTTTACGAAACCCGCCCAAGGTAATTCCGTCGCCCGCCCTCCAGCGAGCTGCCCGCGGATCGGTTTCCTGACGCATGCGACTGCGAACTTTCGGATCGCGGAGCCTGGCGAGAAGGGCTTGCGGCCCACCCTCATGCGTCCATTCGGGGATCATTACCAAAGCACGGCTGCCGGTGTGTACGTACGGGTAGGCATCAAATGTCACGTCAACGCCGTCGGAAGTTGCATCCTCTACCAGCCCGAGCAGGGGACGGAACTGGCCGTTACGCTTCCAAGTGCTGGCGAAGTGCGAGACATGGACCGGCACTCCCGTTCTTCTCCCGACATCGAGTGCCTCAAGGTTGGGATCGATGAAGCCGTCGCCGGATCCGTATCGAATGTGAGTGACGTACACACCTCCCATGTCCCGGACAACCTCGCACAGCGCCGCGATCTCATCCGGCGTCGCATAGCTGCCTGGTGGGTAGGTGAGCCCGGTAGACATGCCGAATGCGCCGTCACGCATCCCAGAACGCAGCAATTCCAGCATCTTCCTTGCCTCGGAGTCCGTGGGAGGACGGTTATTCCAACCAACGGACGAAATGCGAAGAGGAGCATTCCCGATTACATACGCAATGTTGACCGCTACTCGTCGATCGTATTGAGAGAGGTACTCATCGACGGTGAGCCACTGCGGGTTCTCGGGCAAATGACCATCCAGACCCCCGTTGAGCATTCCCCAGTGACGAAGGTCCTCTGCAGAAAGGAATGGGGCGTAGGAATTGCCATCAACACCGATCAACTCGGTGGTAACACCCTGGCGCACCTTTGGCTCGTGCTCAGGATGCTTGAGGATGACCATTGTGGAGTGGGCGTGCATATCAACGAAACCTGGGCACACTATCTTGCCTGTAGCATCAATCACGCGCCTTGCCTTCAGACTTGAGGTGTCACCTGAGATAAGTTGGATCTTGGCTTTCTCAATGGCGACGGAGGCGCCGAACCAGTCGGAACCTGTACCGTCGTATACCCGACCGTTCTTGATAAGAGTTTCGACCATCAGGTCCCAACCCTCGACAGCGCTGATCCGAGGTGAGTCAACACGTGTACCAGGCTCCCGGCATACCTGGCGATATCGCCAGAGTCCACTGGTAGATTGGGTAAGGCCGCCAATTGCTGCTGGACTGGGTGTCCCCGCCAGGCAGGACACATGCGGCTCGCTCCCAGGGCACTCGAGACCCGGGGGTGACTTGGCGGTAACGTTCCATCTCTGGAATAGCTGGGCACATCCGACCAGACCTCCTGTTCAGGATGGAAAACCGACCTTGATGTGAGTTGAGGATAGTTGTTCCATTGACTCTTATGTCGAGTTTGAGGTAGTCGTTGGGTCGGTTAGCCGCCCAGGATGCTCCCATCTTTTGCAAATCGGTTGGCGGGTGTGCCATCTCGGGTGATCAGGTCTGCTTGGCGCGACTACTCAACTCCACTGCAAGCACGAGACCGGCTGCGACCAGCACAAATCCTGCGGCTGTCACCCACGCGAAACGATATGAGAATTGATCGATCAGAAGACCGAAGAGTGGCGGTCCGATACCTCCTCCGACGTAGAACCCGACCTGGGTCACCCCTGTGGCACGAGCGGGATCTTTCTGATTCCTGTCAACCACCGCGTGAGCTAGAAGCCCGGACCAACCCGAGACTCCCCCGAACGAGGTCATCGCTCCGACGAGAACAAGCGTCGGTTGCGCCGTGGTAAGCAGCAAATAGCCTACGCTACCAACAGTCAGAAGCCACACTATGCCAACGTAACCCCTGGTTGAACGGCGATCGGCTAACCATCCCCACATGACTCGCATGGCAATGGCTGAAGCACCGCCTGCGGCGAGTAACAATCCGGCAGTAGCCGCGCCGATGCCCGTTGCGACAGCGAAGGAGACTAGGAAAGCGCTAAGGGCAGAACCGCCGGCCATTGCCAGAGAGGTTGCCAATACCAGCACGACAAGTTCCTTCGGGGGACTGCCGCCGCCATCTCTTTCAGGGGGCTTGCTGAACCCCTTGAATGATTTCGGCAGCCGTGCCCAAAGGAGAGTCGCACCGCCTGCTGCGATGGCGAAGGCCCAGCGCCAGCCGATAGTCACCGCAACCGTCGGCACCGCCAATCCCGCCAACAAGGCGGCGAGCGGAATGGCAGCGTGCTTGATGCCTAGTACCGTGGCCCGGTTGCCTGCAGGCACAGTTCGCGTGATGAAGAGATTCGTAGAAGTCTGCGCTAGTGCGAATCCCAGCCCGGTTCCGATTAGGAAGCCTGCGTACAAGACGGGACTTCTCCCACCCAGCGCGATACCGGAAAGGGATACAAGAGTGAGAATCACAGCCCAACGCATCGACATCGCTGGGCGTCTTTCGGCAACTCGGCCCAGCGCAGGGGATGCCAAAGCAGAGCTCACATGGAAGGCGCTCAACATAATGCCGAACCCAGCAGGACCGAGTCCGAATTCGGCGCGTATCTGGACACCCATGGCACCGGTTAGAAAAACCGGCACAGCACCGAGCGCCACCACGCCGGAGGCGACTGTCGTTACCCGAGCCCGCCTCATTTGCACACAGCAGGAGTACTGTTCGCGTAACCTCGGGGTCCAGCCACGCCGTAGCCGCGACACCGCCTCACGACCGTACACTCCCTTCGTGTGAGAACGTCATCCCACGCGCCCTTGATTTCACTTCACGCGTGGTTGGCGAAGTAGATCCGCTCGGCCGTAGCCCCCAAGACTGAGGCCATCTCATCAGTGTTCAGCAATCGCCCGAGGTACTCCCGTAGGTACCCGAAGACATTCGAATACCCTTCCCAATCCGAGCAGCGAGGATGGTCAGAGCCCACCATTACCCGATCCGGCCCGAAAGCATCGAGAGCCATGTCGATGAAGGGTGGGATAGCGTCAAAGTCAAATGGTGGACTACGGTGAGGGACCGGTTTGGGGACGAACTCGCCGATCCCAGGCAGTTTCAAAAAGACATTGGCGTATCGATTCAACGCCAGGACCCGCTTGAAGTCGGCATAAGGAGGAACCGGATCATTGGCCACAAACCCGAGGTGTTCGATGATGAATGGCATCTGTGGAAAGCGTTCCACCAATCCGGCGAATTCCTCAGACACGAATCCCTTCATGGCATCCGGGCCATGCAAAGCCCACAGGTCCACCAACATGCCCAACGTGTTCGCCTTCTTCCAAACAGCCAACGGATCTCTGCCTGCTGACCTCTGCATCGGCGTGAGCCGCACCCCAACCACACCCTGGCCCGCCCAGTATTCGAGCTTCTCCAGACAGTCCGATGCAGCAGTGTCGACAGCGCCCACGATGGCAAACCGCCCCGGGAATCGATCGGAACACTCGACTAGGTAGCTGTTGTCATAGTTGGTGGATAGCTGCACCAATACAGCTTTGTCGACATCGGCTCGCTCCATCTGGAACAGGAGTACCTCAACTGGTTCAAACCATGTATCAAGGACATGGCAGTGGGTATCTACAGTGAGCATCGGTTGACTATTCAGGTCACCAGCCCTGCGCGAGGAAGTCAATTAATGCCTTGTCGGCTGCGGCATAGAGGCAATCTACCCCTGCACCTTCGTATGCTCGCAGCCGCTCTCTCACCTCATCGTCGTCCCCGTAACAACCGATATTCTCAATGATCTGGTCGGGAACCAGCTTGGACGCCTCCACAATGGCGCTTCGGCTGGCCGGCCAACCGCCCACCACCTCTCGGATTCGATCCGCCAACTCCGGGTCGATTCCGGTAGGTCCCGCAACGTGTGGTTGCTGGGCGATGAACTGTGTGACGACGACCTTGTCCCCAGCGATGGCGGTCGGTTTGTCGTTGGTACGGCGAATGGTGCATGGCTGCACGATATCGATGTCGTCGAGGCTGCGGCCTGCCGCCTCGGCCCCCACCTGTACCTGCTGAACCTCGTCCCGCGTGGCTTCAACAGTGTGACTGCTGTTCAGGACCACACCGTCGGCAACGCGACCGGCCAGTCTGAGCATCTGCGGTCCGACGGCGGCCAGGTAGATAGGAACATGGTGTGGACCAGTTGCATTGTGGTCGAGGAACACATCGTCGAACCGTACATATTCGCCTTCATAGGTGACCGGTTCCCTGCGTTCAAGCAGAAGTCGAATCGCTTCGACGTATTCACGGGCCGCTCGAATGAGTTTGGTCCCGCGGTCGATGCCAACCTTGGTGGCGATCGGATCCCACCATACACCCAGGCCGAGAATTATCCTTCCCGGCGCCAGGAAGTCCAAGGTGGCAAAGGTCTGTGCGATCAGGGCTGGATTGCGAGTAAAGATGGGGAGCACGCCACATCCGACCCTGATGCTCTCCGTGTATGCCGCATATACGGCCATCGGAGTTATCGCATCATTGGTGAGACGCCCTTCCGCCATCCAAACTGCATCCACACCAACGTCATCAGCGTATTGAGCCAGGTCGATATTGTTGCGAATTCCGGCACCCGGCAGCTTGATTCCGAATCTCTTGGGTGTTTTCATCAGGCTATGCCTTCTCCAGCTCAGCAGTGACTGGTCGTCATGGCCGGAGGGTCTCGAAGTTCACGGCCGCTATGGATCCGTTGGTTGGTGACCAACTGGCTATCCGGGGACCCTTACCCCAAATCATGTCGGTAGTGGCGATGGGAAGCACCGCGAAGGTGTCGTAGATCAGACTGACGGCGCTGCCGGCAAGATCCGCTCTCTTCGCAGGGTCAACTTCAGATCGGTATTGACCGTAGATGTCGTCGAGTGCAGGATCGCCGAAAGCCGCATAGAAGCCTCCGACATCCTTGCTGATGACCCCGATCCTCAGGGCGTTCTCAGTGGTTGTGCCAGCCGTAACGAACCAAAGGTGAGTGAATGGCTCGGTGAAGTACGGCGCCTCGAGGAAATTCGGACGGATTGTGGCGAAGTCTGTGGGCCTCAACTGAGGGCTAAGCCCGGCTATGGTCCAAAAGGCTGCAACAGCTTCCTGGATCCGCGGAAACTCCGGCGTTGCGCCGAACGCGTATTGGTACATCGTGATCTCTTGGCCGACTAGCCCCAGATCCTGAATTTCTTGCGCGGCGGCACCGGGATCGTACGCGTATGGGGTGAGGCTGGGGTCGTGCCCTTCCTGGCTCGGAACCGCTGCGAAGCTGGCGGCAGGCACCGCTGTGCCCTCGGGGTAAATAGCGGAAACGATCGCTGCGACATCAACCGCTTTGATGAGAGCTTCGCGGGCAGCTTGGTTGTGATAGAAGAACTCGGTCTTCCAGGGCATGCCAAACGCCATGCTCAAAGTCTGGACGCGTTTCGGCCCGGCAATTTCCAGGCCGGCGGCCAGCACGTCGGGAGCCGTAAACGGGTCCATCAACGCAAGATCGGCGTCTCCGCGCTCTAGGAGAGCCAATCGGCTGGTCGCTTCGGGAGCGAGGACTATGCGAAGAGTCTCGAATCCGGGTATCCGGTCAGGGTTCCAATACTCGGTGTTCGCATTGAATTCGACGAACTCTCCAATGGCGCGATCGCTGAAGACATAAGGTCCGCTCCCGAGAGGATTCTCGTTGAACCCATCGGCGCCCCCCATCGCTTCCCAGTGGTGCTTTGGGATGATCGCAAGAGTGTCGTTCACTCTGGTCAGGTCGCGAAGGAACAGAGCGTTTGGCTCCTTGAAGGTCACTTCGAGGCTGTAGTCGCCCGTGACAACGGCAGAATCGAAGTTATTCTGCATCTTTCCACAGGAGGTGCAGGCAGAGCCTTCACTCGCGTACAACTCGAAACTGAAGGCGACGTCCTCAGCGGTAACCTCCACACCGTCGTGGAAGGTCATGCCTTCGCGGAGTTCGATCGTCCAAACCTTGGCGTCCGGGGAGGATTCGACAGCCCTGGCTGCACCGTTTTCGGTCGTCGGGTTTCCGTTCTCATCCATACCCATGAGGAAATCAAAGGAGTTGCCCCAGTACGGCAAGTCGGGGTTCGAGGACCGGGTCGGATCAAGGAGTTCATTACCAAAGGTTGGAATCGCGACTGTCACGGTCCCTGTGGGCCCAGTTGCCGGTGGGTCAAGAGTGGTAGACGTGGTTGAAGTCGGCGGCGCGGTGGTCGCGGCCGATTCTTCGGTTGTAGCCTCCGGCGCAGTGGACGTGGTTGCAGGTGCGGTGGTAGCCGCAGCTTGGGTGGTTGCAGTGGTTGTGGAGGTTGAGGGTGTGTCCGTTTCACCGTCTCCACAAGCAGCGAAAATAAACAGGAGTGAGGATAAGAGAGCCAGGTACCGTCGCATTTTTACAGTTCTCCATTTCGGGATGGCGCTAACTAGAACCCTAGTAGCAGCCATCTGATCCTGGCCGGTGCCGATGCTTCTATGTTTTGCCAAATCGGTGTTTCATGGCTATCGAATTCCAGATGCTTTTATGTTTCCAAATCGGGTCTTCTCGAGGGGTTGGGAGGTCCAAATTGGGTGGTAAGTCTCCCTTGCGTTCTCGATGGCCGACGGTTTCATTCTCAACACGGCGTCGTTTCGAACCTCCTCCGGTTTGTCGTACTGTCCTCTCAATCCTTGGGATCGAATTGATGACAGGCCACCAGGTGACCAGGCCGGACTTCGATGAGTTCTGGTCTCTCTGTTACGGTTCTTTCGTAGAAGGTGGGATCGTTGCTCCTTGCTGCCACCGAGACCGGACATCGGGCATAGAAGGCACAACCGGAAGGGGGCTTAACAGGTGACGGGATGTCGGAAGCCAGTAGACGGGCTGCTTCTTCATCTACCATTGTGGTCGATCGTGAGCCAGCAATTAGCGCCTGGGTATAGGGATGCAGCGGGTTTTCGAATAGCTCTTCTGAAGGAGCCACCTCTACAAGTCTCCCCAGATACATCACAGCCACTCTGTCGCTCAGATAGCGGACGGTCGCAAGGTCGTGAGCGATGAGCAGATACGATATGTGAAAACTGTCTTGGAGATCACGGAGAAGGTTCATGATCTGCGCCCGGATCGAGACATCGAGTGCTGAGACGGGCTCGTCGAGGATGATTACGGATGGATTGAGCGCCAGTGCACGGGCAACCGCAATTCGCTGACGCATTCCACCACTGAACTCATGCGGGTAATGCCTCATGACGGTTGGACTGAGCCCTACGGCCGCCAGGAGTTCCTCAACACGAACCTGAATCTCCGCCTTTGGCAACGGTTGGTTGATGACTATCGGTTCAGCGATGATCGATCCGGCTCGCTTGCGGGGATTGAGAGAACTCCAGGGGTCCTGGAACACTGCCTGAACCGATGCTCGATAGCGTCTTAGCTTGGTGCCCCGGAACTTCGCCACGTCCTCCCCCTCGAAGAGGACACGGCCGGACGTGGGCGCGATGAGCCGGAGGATCATTCGAGCAGTGGTCGTCTTTCCTGATCCGGATTCGCCAACCAGGCTCAAGGTTTCTCGTGGATAGAGGTTGAGCGTCACACCATCTACAGCTCGAACGAACTTCCTCTCCTTCAGCGGTAACACAGTTCCACTGCCAATTGGAAAGTGTTTTTTTAGGTCTCTAACTCCAATGATGGGGTCGGGATGGTTCATTCCAGCAGCCAACAACTCGCGGAGTGATCGTCGGCGGTGTCGAATTGCAGAGGATATGACTCTCCGCAGCGGTCCATGGCGTACGAGCATCGGGGTTCAAACGTGCATCCCTTCGGTAGATCGTAGATCGACGGTGGACTCCCCCCGATGGAGTTGAGCCTCTCTCTGCCCCGGTCGACAGACGGAACGGATTCAAGGAGCGCCTGCGTGTAAGGGTGTTGTGGAGAGGAGAGCAACTCAGCGGTGGGTCCAGTCTCAACGATCTTTCCTGCGTACATGACTGCCACCCTGTCGCACATCTTGGCGATGATGCTGAAGTCATGAGTGATGAAAAGGATCGCAAGACCTCGCTCTCTCTGTATTGCTCTTAGGTGAGCCAGAAAGGCAGCCTGCAGCGTAACATCCAACGCGGTGGTTGGTTCGTCCGCAATGAGCAAATCAGGATCTGCCGCCAACGCGATCGCACCCACTACTCTCTGACGCATACCACCACTGAACTGGTGAGGGTGATCGTCGAGCTTCGACTCGGGTTCGGGGATGTGTAACTGACGGAGCAACTCGATCACCCGATTGCGCGACGTCGACTTGTCCATGTTGCGATGGAGTCGCAGCGGCTCGCCCACCTGCTTGGCAATCGTGACAACGGGATTCAACGACGTCAAGGGATCCTGGAGAATCATCGAAATCCGTTCTCCTCGAACCTTGCGCATCTCCCGTTTCGAAAGCGTGAGAATGGACTCCCCATCCAGTTCCACCTCACCGCAGACAACCCTTGAGGCAGGCCGCGGATGTAGACCGATGATCGAGAGGGCGGTGATGCTCTTACCGCACCCCGACTCGCCAACCAACGCCAACGTCTCGCCTCGCTCCAGGTGAAAAGACACACCGTCGACGGCTCGGCCGGTTCCCTGCCTCGTAGTGAAATGGACCTGAAGGTTGGTAACTCTAAGCACAGCGGTGCTCGTCGGTACGGCGTCCGTGGATGGCTAGTCGACCGTACTCTTCCGGCGAGCTGCACAGCATGGAGACATCAAGTCACCAGCCTTCCAACATCAGGTCTACTGCTCGGCGCATATACGTGATGTTATCGGGTAGGAGCAAAGGCATCGTGATTCCAGCCGCCACATACTCACGGATCCTTCCGCGCACTTCGTTGTGGTCACCGTAACACCCGAGGCTTTCGACGAGACTATCGGGTATCAAGTCAGCCGCCCTGATGGCTTCCCTCTCGGATGAAGGCCAGGACATCATCGATCTCAGACGGGCGACAAGCCGAGGATCGGCTTCAGAGGACCTGGCGATGTGAGCTTGTTCGGCAATGTACCGCGCAACATCCGGTTTGTGTCCTGCTATCGCCCTCTCTTTGTTGTTATCGACACGGATCCGCATCATCTTAAGAATGTCGATTTCGTCATAGGAGCGGCCTACCTTCATCGCTTCCTCGCGGATGACCTCAGCCTCGCGGCGCGTGGCGGCCACAGTGTGACCGCCGTTCAACACGATGCCATCCGCCACGCGGGTAGCCAAACGCAATAGCTGAGGCCCCACGGCACCTATGTATATACGGATCTTGTGCGTATCATCAACCCGATTCTCCAGCTGAACTTCCCGGAGCCGTACGAATTCGCCGTCGTAACTTACGGGACCCTCTGCAGTAAGGAGAAGCCGGATCGATTCGACAACCTCCCGCATGGCCGTAACGGGCTTCTTTAGGCTGAGACCCACGCGAGTCGCTAACGGGTTCCACCAAGCGCTCAGACCGAGTACTACTCGCCCGGGCGCCAGCGCATGAAGTGTCGCGAATGTCTGAGCAATCAGTGCTGGATGCCGCGTCCAAATGGGGAGCCCGGCGGTACCTACGCGGATCCGGGCTGTATTGGCTGCGTACACCGAAAGAGGTGTGATCGCATCTCCTGTCAGCCGTGTTTCGATGGTCCAAAGCGAGTCGACAGACTCGGCATCCGCCAACTTGGCCAATGGAATCGCTTCCCTAATGTGATTGCTCGGCAGAGCCACCGCGAAGTTGCACTCGGACATGCCCCGATGGTACTTACGGACCCATCAGGCGCCCACGAGACAACCACCAGCGATGCGGCAGGGCCGCTTGGCGTCCTTCAGCAAGACTGCCTGCGACTTTTCGACAAGTGACCTCCGCGGTCGGGGGACGACACGCGATTTAGTGTCCTAGGCAGGCGAGTTGGAACGGGCGCCCCCTACGAGGTGACCGCCCAACGGCCGTCCTAGGATTGCAGTAATAGCCATAGTGATGCCTGGAGGACGTGAGTGATGCAATGTCTGTTACCAATGATGCAATGTCTGTTACCAAACCGCAGATTCCCTAGAGTCGGTTCGGTTTGCTTGGCTGCAGTCCTGCTGTTCTCGGCATGCGGCTCCGAAGCGGAATCAACCACGACCTCGCCTGCGACAACAACTACCACGTTGCGACCCACGACCACCACGGTCCCACCCACGACCACCACGGTCCCACCGACAACCACCACGGTCCCACCGACAACCACCACGGTCCCGCCGACAACCACAACCGCTGCGGAGGCTTCTCAGGAAGACGCCGGACTCGACATCGACGCCGAGACGACATGGCGAGACCTGTTCAACACCCTGACCACATCGGAGCAGTCTTGCATTGAGGACGCATTGGGAGAGGATACGGAGTGGGTGTTACAGCAGGTGATCCTGGTGGCGGATGAAACCAGGTTGTGGGATGCTCCGATTTACCCATGCCTCCCGGCCCCCCTGTTAGAGGCGGTGTTTTTGGCCGGCATTGTCTACGGAATGGAACTGGAAGGCTTGGAGGTGGGCGAGGAGCAACAGTCCTGTCTGCGGGAGGTCATTGCCGAGATGGACGGGGCCGCCTTGCTGTTGGCCATCGCAGCGCAGGTTGACGCCCCTGACGAATCCGCCCAGATGGAGAGTGCCGCCCAGTTGCTGGAACTGATGGCCGTCATTCTGAGATGCATACCGGGCTTCGATATGGGGGTGGGAGAGGACTCGGTCTTGGGAGAGGATGTCGACCCCTTTGGTTGGGCCTGTCCGATGGGTACCTCTTCGGATGGGGTGGAGAGCGCCACGCGGGTGGGCCTGGGGGAATCGGTTGAAGGTGTGGTGGAGTCCGGTGGGGATGCGGGTGTGTTCGTATTCGGAGCGGTGGAGGACGAGTTGTATGAGATAAAGGTGGAGTTGGGTTCACTCTCCGACTCGATCTTGGCTGTGTGTGATGCCGAAGGGTTTGAGTTGGCGTGGAATGATGACTACCAGGGTTCCCTGGCATCTCATTTGTTCTGGAGGGCGCCCCACAGCGGGGATTTCTACGTCGGTGTGGCTGGTTACAGTGAGGGTTCCTATGCCTTGACAGTCGCAGTGTCCGACATCGTAGACGACCACCCGGATCTGGCTGTCGGCGCCACCGCGGTGGGCGCGGGAGAGGCGGCTGAGGGCGTGTTGGAGTATCCCGATGATGTCGACGTGTTCGCGCTCGAGGCGGTGGAAGGCGAGTTGTATGAGTTGGAGGTGGAGTTGGGTTCGTTGTCTGACTCTGAGGTGGCGGTAACTGATGCCGACGGGGTGTGGTTGGGTTCCAACGACGACCGCGGGGAAGATTCATTGGCGTCTCGGCTGGTATGGAGGGCGCCCTACAGCGGAGATTTCTACATCCAGGTGTCGGGTTACGGACAGGGATCCTATGCCTTGACAGTCGCAGTGTCCGACATCGTAGACGACCACCCGGATCTGGCTGTCGGTGCCACCGCGGTGGGCGCGGGAGAGACAGTTGAGGGCGTGTTGGACTATCCCGATGATGTGGACGTGTTCGCGCTCGAGGCGGTGGAAGGCGAGTTGTATGAGATAGACGTGACTTTGGGCACCCTCACCGACTCGATCGTCACCGTGAACGACTCCGACGGATTCCAATTGGCGTGGAATGATGACTACGAGGGTTCCCTGGCGTCCTGGCTGGTATGGAGGGCGCCCCACAGCGGAGATTTCTACGTTCAGGTGTCGGGTTACGGCGAGGGATCCTATGCCTTGACAGTCGCAGTGTCCGACATCGTGGACGACCACCCGGATCTGGCTGTCGGTGCCACCGCGGTGGGCGCGGGAGAGACGGCTGAGGGCGTGTTGGACTATCCCGATGATGTCGACTTCTTCGTGCTCGAGGCGGTGGAAGGCGAGTTGTATGAGATAGACGTGACTTTGGGCACCCTCACCGACTCGATCGTCACCGTGAACGACTCCGACGGATTCCAATTGGCGTGGAATGATGACTACGAGGGTTCCCTGGCGTCTCGTGTCGAGTGGACGGCGCCGTCAACGGGGGACTACTACATCCAGGTGTCGGGTTACGGCGAGGGTTCATACTCACTGTCCGTGGAGGTCTCCGAGTAGTGCCGCGGTGAAGATCTCTGTGGCCACTACGTCGAGCCGTATCGCATTCCCCCCAGTGAGCCGGGCACAGGCTCATGACCGATCATCTAGCCTGCCTTACACCCGTAACCCGATCGGCCACGGCACGGGAAGCAACCATACCGGGACCACTCCTTAGCTGGCGCTGACCGAGATCAGCGCGGTGGATCTGGACTTGCCGGCAGACCGTAACGCCACGTTCGAACCGAGAGTCGTTCCCGAGGGCGTCCGGTGTCTGTAAGGGCTCCAACGCCAACATGGTGGCCCGGTAGCGCAGGTATACGGTGGCGTCTTCATCGAGATTGGCCACCGCCAGTGTCAACGTCGCCGACGAATGGGTGATGCTGCCCGCCGACACCGACGCGGCCGGTGTCGGCATGGCGAAGGACGCCGACGACTTGTCCTAGAAGTCGCTGTTGAACGACGCCTCCAGGGTGTAAGTGTTGCCACCCATGAGGCCGCTCAGCGAGAACTGCTTCAGCGGTCCCCGGGCTTGCCCCGGCCAGGGTTACCGGCAAGGTGGAGACTGCAAGAAAGAGCAGCACAAAAAAGGGCTTGGAGACGGAGAAGTGTGCGGTGTTCTGTCATCTCGGTTTTACAAACTGTACAACCGTTCCGCGACTACGAAACAAACATTAATATAACCATTATATGACGATTGGGGCATTATGCTATGACGACTAGTGAGCATTCCGCAGAACGGCACAACATAAAGCCACTACACTCCCCATCAGCAGGCCCTCAAGGTGACAGAGTTGGACGGACCGGACGACCGAGACCGACGGATAAAAGAGTTGGAAGAGCGCCTCTCGCACCTGAGCGCGGCCAGCCTCCGAATCAACGAGAGCTTGGATTTTGACACCGTGTTGCAGGAGGTTGTAGACAGCGCTAAAGCGTTGACAGCCTCTCGCTACGCGGCGTTAACTGTTCTTGACGAAAACGGCCAGATCCCAGACTTCATCGTCTCGGGTGTGACCAGAGAAGAGCACCAAGGGTTGTGGGACATGCCGGAAGGACTGGGTTTCTTTGAGTACCTCAGCGGCCTTGAGCAACCCTTGCGGGTTTCGAATATCGGTAGCCATCTTCAGGCGTTGGACATGCCGGGGTTCCGGCCCTCGGTACCCGTGGTCTCACTGCTAGTGGCGCCGATCCGTCACCAGGGGGTGGGCGTGGGGACCATCTACCTGGCCCATGACACGGACGACCGGGTGTTCACCCGGGAGGACGAGGAGACGCTGGTGCTGTTCGCTTCCCAGGCAGGGATGAGCATCGCCAACGCCCGCCGGCATCGCGAGGAACGGGGGGCACGGGCCGACCTGGAGACCTTGATAGACACCTCCCCGGTGGGAGTGGCGGTCTTCGACACCGGGACGGGAGCGCCCGTGTCCTTCAACCGGGAGGCGCGCCGGATCGTGGACAGCCTGCGCAATCCCGGCCAGTCGCCGGAGCAACTGTTGGAGGAGTTGACTTTCAAGCGGGCCGACGGGCAGGTGATGTCGTTGGTCGAGCTTTTCAGTGCTGCGGAGGAGATCCGGGCCGAGGAGATCGTCCTCGGCGTCGCCGACGGGCGCACGGTTACGACCCTGGTCAATGCAACACCCATCCTCTCCGACGAGGGCGCGGTCGAGTCGGTGGTCGTCACCCTGCAGGACATGGCCGACGTCGAGGAGCAGGAGCGGTTACGGGCCGAGTTCCTGGCGATGGTGAGCCACGAGCTGAGGACTCCCCTGACTTCCATCAAGGGTTCGGCCACCACCATCATGGACTCGGGGTTGGACCTCGACCCCGCGGTGGTCCGCCAGTTCGTCCAGATCATCGGCGATCAGGCCGACCACATGAATGCCCTGGTCTCCGACCTGCTGGACGTGGCCCGCATCGAGACGGGCACCCTACCGGTTATTCCCGAACCCGCCGAGGTGGCCGTGCTGGTTGACCGGGCGCGGAGAGGTTTCGCCAACGCGGGGGGCAAGAACACCCTCGCCATCGATGTCGAACCGGACCTGCCCCTGGTGATGGCGGACCGTCGGCGCACCGTCCAGGTGCTCGGCAACCTGCTGTCCAACGCGGCCCGGCACTCCCCGGAATCGTCCGCTATCAGGGTGAGCGCCGTGCAGGACGGCGTTCACGTAGTCTTCTCGGTGGCGGACGAGGGGCGGGGAATCCCGGCCGAGAGCCTGCCCGACCTGTTCCGCAAGTTCTCCAAGGGGGAGTCCGATGAACAGGGAGGGGACACGGGCCTGGGCCTCGCCATCTGCAAGGGCATAGTCGAAGCGCACGGGGGCCGAATCCGGGCCCAGAGCGACGGGCCGGGAACGGGGGCCTGTTTCACCTTCACGCTTCCATCGGTCGAGGACGCCGGGGGCGGCGCCGGGGGCCGACTCTCCCCCGTATCGGCGCGGCGTGAGCAGCAGGTCAGGAAGGAGCGCGTGCCCATCCTGGCGGTGGACGACGACCCCCAGGACCTCCGCTACGTCCGCGACACCCTTGTCAAGGCAGGCTATGAACCAGTTGTGACCGGAGAACCGGAGGATGTGCTCCGCCTCGTGGAACAGGAAGGGCCGGAGCTTGTGCTGCTGGACCTGATGCTTCCAGGAACGGACGGCATCAGGCTGATGAAGGACATCCTCGATGTGGCCGACGTGCCGGTCATCTTCCTGTCCGTCTATGGGCGGGACGAAACCATCGCCAGGGCGTTCGACGCGGGGGCCACCGATTACGTCGTCAAGCCCTTCTCGCCGACGGAGCTATCGGCAAGGATCAGGGCGGCCCTTCGCCCGAGGATCGTGTCCGAACCATCGGAACCGTACGTACTGGGCAACCTGACCATCAACTACGCCGGGCGCAGGGTGGTCCTGGCCGGCCGTCCCGTGCATCTCACCCCAACCGAGTACCGGGTGCTGGCTGAGCTTTCGGCCAACGCCGGGCGGCTGGTTACCTACGAACGCCTTCTGGACCGAGTATGGGGGAGAAGGCAGCGTAACGGCGACGTGCGGCCCATACGCACCATCATCGGCAAACTCCGCCGCAAACTGGACGATGATGCCAACAACCCCAGATACATTTTCACCGAGCCCCGCGTCGGCTACCGGATGCCGGAAGCAGATAAACCCGGTGCGGTTCACCCATCAGTATGAGGGGATTCAGGCTTAGGGTGTCACGCACCCGCCTACCCTCCCAGGGGGTGCGGTCAGACGCCCAACAGGACCGCCAGCAAGCCCCCCCGGGGGGGCTTTTGCCCCCGCCTCTTTCCAACTGAACCAGTACCCACGCTCGGCTCCTTACTCCGCATATCTACTATCTACCTGGAGCCGATTGGGGCGCGTAACATTGGATTGCCAATGGTGACCGTTTCTCCTCAGGTTAAGTCCGGCTTTAGAAGCTCTGGGTCCGTTCCTACGTTGGCGGCGGCGGAGCGGGCTGCGAAGGTGGTTGCAGGTGCGGGTGCGGGGAGGGTGTTGTTGTTCGGGTCGGTTGCCAGGGGTGAGGCTCGCCGTCACAGTGATATTGATCTGATGGTGATCTTCGACGATGTTGATTACACCCGCCGCCAGGACCTGACCATGGAACTGGAGCGTTTGGCTAGGGATGAGGTGGGCTGTTCTGTGGATGTTCATCTCACTGATCGTCCGGAGTGGAAGATGCGTACCGAGCAGGTGGCCACGTCGTTTGAGAGCAGGGTGAAGAGCCAGGCGGTGTTGTTGGTGGACAAAGAACCTGGAGAGGTTGATTGGGACAAGGAGATGGTAATGCCGAGAAGCGATCGTGAAGAGGCGGTGGAGCGACTGGGCCAGGCGGTGAACGCGCTGCGAGGTATCGGTGCCAGTGTGGTTCCCACACCTTACCAACGGCTGATGGATGAGTCGGGCCAGGAGATGGAGGCGTTCGCCGATTACCAAACGAGGCTCGCCCGAGGGTGCGCGGCGGGGCATCTTGCTGTGGAGACCGCGGTGAAGTCTCTGATCCACCTGTCGGCGGCCCCGGAGTCGCAGCCTTGGGGCCATAAGATAGATGAGCTTCTTCCTCAGCTTCCTGAACCGCACAAGAGCAAGATCGAAACCCGGCTGGCATTGGTGGGTGTCGAGAATCTTCAGAGGTGGCAGCAACAGGCCCGTTACGAACGGTTTGTCGCGGCCACCCCCGAGGTGTTCACGGGGATCGCCGAAGCGGCTTGCGCGGTAGCTCTCTACACGGCTGACCAGTTTCCACCCGGCCAAGAGATCGCTACCAGTGTCTGGAGCGTGGTGTCGTTCATAGAACGGGAGATTGCCACCCGCGACCTCCACACCGGCCGTGTAAGGGACGACACGCAAGGGCGGGGTCTGGCGTTCGATCTGTAGGCCGTCTCTTACTCCGCATATCTACTATCTATCCCGGCCGATCCGACAGTTATGCTGGCTGATCAGAAGAGGGGTTGCGTAGGGGCTTAGGATGGTGTGAGCAATGTTGCAGACAAGGATCAGCCTGACTCCGCAACCTGGGGAGGAGCGTTTGACTCGGGAGAGCCGCGATCTGCTTGCCTATTTGCGGAGTGTCCCACCAATACCGGAGGAGGACGACCCCAACGGCTGGTATCACCAGATCCGGGAACATTTGCTTCGGTCGCCACGGGAGAGGATGGAGAGGTGGGCATGGTTCGTGGGCGGTGACCCGCGGCGTGGAGGGGATCAATGCGAGCTGCAGCATGTGCGGTTTGATCCGGTGCGGGTGGTGCGGGCTCTCTGTGACTATGAGGTGGCGTTTGTGGTGGTGGGGATGGGTGCTGGGTATTTGCGTGGGGCTCCTTATCCCAGTTACAACATCGACATTACCCCTAGTCTGGATTCTGGGAACCTCGCCGGGTTGGAACGGGTGTTGGAGGTGTTGGAAGCGCGTCCGTTGGAGAGAGACGAGTGGGGGTCAGTCGAAAAACACAGTCTGCCCGGGTACAGGCGGCTGTTGACGTCGGCGGGGATGGTGAACGTGGTGGATGCACCTTGGGAGTTGGGTGGCTACGACCGGGTGAAAGAGAATGCCGCTTGCCTTGAGGTGGCTGAGGGTTTGGTGGTGTCGGTGGCGTCGTTGGAGGATGTGATCAACAGCAAAGAGGCGATGAGGGACATGTCCGAACGGCCACTTCATAACCGCACGATGGACAGCCTGCATGTGCTGATGGGCAGAGAGGTACTGGCTCTGCGGAAGAAGTACGGTGCCCGTTGGAACCTCTCGACCGCATCGTAGAAGCCTTCGCTGAACACCAGGTCACTTTCATAGTGATAGGCAACTACGGAGCCCGGTTGCAGGGTGCGCCGGTGGAGACCGAGGATGGCGGCTGCCTTGGAGGAGTTGGGTGCTCGCCTCCGGATCGGCGAGGAGACGGTACGGCTTCCCAACGATCCCCGGCTGTTGGCCCAAGGCGAGATTTGGAATCTGCGTACCGTATATGGTGACCTGGATCTCCTGCACGCCCCGGCCGGCGGTGGTTACGAACACCTACTCGAGAGGGCTGTTGAGGTCGAAGTCGGTGATGGTGTGATGGTGCTGGCCGCCTCGATGGACGACATAATCCATTCCAAGGAGTTGGCCAACAGGGAAAAGGATCACTTGACGCTTACTGAATTGCGTCGCTTTCGAGATCAGCAGAAACGTAACCGTGAGGGGCCGGGTCTGTCGTTCGATCTGTAAGGCCCGACTTACTCCCGATATCTACTATCCACCTGGAGCCGATTGCGGGGCGTAACATTGGACTTCTAATGGTGACCGTTTCTCCTCAGGTTAAGTCCGGCTTTAGAAGAGCGGGGTCCGTTCCTACGTTGGCGGCCGCGGAGCGGGCTGCGAAGGTGGTTGCAGGTGCGGGTGCGGGGAGGGTGTTGTTGTTCGGGTCGGTTGCCAGGGGCGAGGCTCGCCGTCACAGTGATATTGATCTGATGGTGATCTTCGACGATGTTGATTACGCCCGCCGCCAGGACCTGACCATGGAACTGGAGCGTTTGGCTAGGGATGAAGTGGGCTGTTCTGTGGATGTTCATCTCACTGATCGTCCAGAGTGGAAGATGCGTACCGAGCAGGTGGCCACGTCGTTTGAAAGCAGGGTGAAGGGCCAGGCGGTGTTGTTGGTGGACAAAGAACCTGGAGACGTCTATTGGGACAAAGAGATGGTCATGCCGGCAAGCGACTACGAAGAAGCATTGGAACGGCTGCGCCAGGTAGGGAACGCGCTGGTAGGCATCTCTGCCAGTCTGGAGCCCACCTCTTACCAGCGGCTCATGGAACAGACCGGCCAGGAGATGGAGGCGTTCGCGGTCTACGAACAGAGACTCGCCCTGGGGTGCGCGGCCGGGCACCTTACAGTGGAGACCGCGTTGAAGTCTCTGATCCACCTTTCGGCGGCTCCGCAGGCTCAGCCTTGGGGCCATGAAATAGAGAAGCTTCTTCCTCAGCTTCCCGAACCGCACAAGAGCGAGATCGAAACGCGTCTGGAATCGGTGGGTGTCGAGAATCTTCAGAGGTGGCAGCAACAGGCCCGTTACGAACGGTGGGTCACGCCCACCGCCGAGGTGTTCACCGAGATCGCCAAAGCGGCCTGCCGTGTGGCGCTATATACCGCGGACCAGTTCCCGCCGGGCCTGGACGCCGCGACCCCGGTGTGGAGGAAGGTGTCGTACATAGAACAGGTGATCGCCAGTCGCGATCTCTACACCGGCCGAGACCGCGACGAGCGGGCCGGGCCCGAACTGTCTTTCGGCCTCTAACGCTCCTTACTCCGCATATCTACCACATATCCTGGAGCAACATCCCAAGGCGGATGCTGTGCTAGCTGGGGTTTTCGGCGTACCCTTGGTGCATGAAGCCGCCTAGACATCCGGACCAACGGAAGGAGAGGCGATGGTGAAGAGGGGCTTGCAGAAGCCGCGGGGTGTTACAGTTGCCCGGTAGGGTGCCTTGGGGCATGAGGGGGCTGCGTGGCTGTTGATCTGAGCAAGTGGGTGTGTCTTACCCGAAATCTGTTCACCGGGATCCGCAACGTTTCCTGCCGGATTCCCGTGCAGGGCCTGCTGTCGTCCTGTCGGCGGCGTGAGTGGATCGACAGGGACGCCGACCCGCTTGCCTGGGTCGATCGGCACCGGCCGAAGCAGGAGACGATCCGGGCGACCAACTTCGAGGACCTGCAGGGCGTTGTGGTAGCGGCGGAACGTGGCGTTGCGGGAGAAAACGCTGCTCGGCTTTTCAAGGACCATTCGGGGGGTTGGACGTTGCACCAGTTGCGCCATTCGTTGCTGACCGACCTGGCGGCGATGGGTGCCAACTCGGCGCAGTTGCAGGCCAAGAGCAGGCACCGGAACCGCAGTGTATTGCAGACCTACACCACTTTGGGCGACACGGCGGTCAGCGAGCTGATGGGCTGGTTCGACAGGCCTCCTGGGGGGCGTCGGCGATGATCCGACCGGGCGGCGGCAGCAGTGCTGCGGGGAACGTGGCGGTTGGCGGGGCTGGCGGGGGTACCCGACCTGGTGTCGGAGGTGTTGGTGGTACCTCTGATTGGTGGCATGTTGGTGGCCGGCGGGCCGGTGGCCGCCTACCAGGCCATCAGCCGAACCGGAGGGGGACAGGCAGGGCGTGGCGCGGGGGTGCTATGCCGAGTTGATGGAGGACATCGGGTGCTGTTTGATGGGTATTTCCGGTGCCTTTGCGGTGGGAGCGATGATCGGACTGACCATTATCCAGAACGTGGCGAACGCTTGCGACAAGGGGGCTTGGTGCTTTGCCGTGATGTGGTGGGCTATCACCGCCGGGGCCTGGACGGTGGTTGTGGGCATTTGAGGGATGACACGGGTCGGGGACTCCGATGGAGCGAGGTTGGCGCGGGAACTGGCTGGCAGGATCGTGGTGGGAACCACGGTTGTGGCAGCCTTCCTGCTGGTGGTGTTCGGGTTGATGTTCAGCGGAGCGATATAACCGAACGACGTGAGTGACCAATTGTGGGGGCTGACCTGCTGTTTCTCGGGGGGCGGCGGTGGGTGAGGGGCGGTAGGATGTCGTTTTATGAGCAGACCGTTGAAGTGGGGAGAGCTTGAGTTGCCGATCCGGGCGGATACGATCATTCCGGTGTCAGACAGTCTCTCGGTCAGGGGACCGTTGCGGGCTTGTGATCTGCCTGGGATCATGGGTGAGGACGACTGGTTCGATGCCTACCGTTACGCTCTCACCGAGTTTGTGGGTTACTGGAACCATTCGGAGGATCCTGGATCGCTCATCGCTGACCCGCCAAGTTATGAGGGCGATGACTGGCGGCTGCTGCCCACCATCGCGTCGTTCGTGCATGCTCTGGCGGACAGAAAGGGTTTTCCTGTTCCCAATTGGGTACGGGAACACGTCGCCCCGCAGGACTGGGTGGTGTTCTGCGACCCGCCCGAGTCCTACCTTTGGAAACACTCTCTGGAGAAAGCCCCCCGCGCCTGTGCTGACCACAGGGTGTATTTCCATCCGCG
Organism: bacterium OM1 bin76; assembly: GCA_002238785.1. Lineage (GTDB taxonomy): Bacteria > Actinomycetota > Acidimicrobiia > Spongiisociales > ZC4RG35 > Bin76. Next base: position 55,763 of record MPNA01000001.1, read on the forward strand.
GCTGCTGGATAGGGGTACCCAGAACTGGTGGCTGCCTTGGAACTGAGCCGCTACGAGCTCATCCGCCTCATCCAGCAGGTCGATCAGCAGCTGGCAGCGAACACGGATCACCAACATGACCTTATGATGGCGGGCGGTGCGGCCGTGGCACTGCTGTGGAACGACCGCCGTCGCACCAACGACATCGACATCGTATCCGAAGGGATGACAGACGACCTGCGAGAGGCGATTGAGAGAGTTGCGGGTGATAACAAGGAACTGGATCTAAAGCCGGGATGGTTCAACGATGCCGCGAAGGTGGCGGTGCCGAACCTGGAGATGCCAGCCACGGACTCCACACTCGTGTACGACGGAGAGCGACTGCGGCTCTACTCGGCACCGGCGAGGGTTGTCCTGGCTATGAAACTGTTCGCGGCCCGCGCCACGGACAGAAAAGATGCACTTGCCCTTATGAGAGAGGTGGGTATTGCGTCGCGCCAAGAGCTGTATGACTTGGTCAGAGATGGCTACGGCACTGCCCTGCTGCGCCCGGCCGTCCAATACTTTGTCGACCAAGTTTGGGAAGAGTACTTGGGCCTTAACCGAGGATCGAACTCGGAACGGGCGGGGCCTGACCTGGGTTTGGGCCTCTGAATGGATATGGGGCCGAGGAGGAGGCGGCCGTTAAGAGGGTCTTCGGAAATTAGGGGGGAGTGATGGTGGCAAGGAGTTTCCAGTTGGGCTTCCCGGCGTATAGGAGTGCTCGGATCCGGTAGTTGGCGAAGTTCCGGAACCCGAACGCTGCCCGTTTGATCCTTTTGATCAGATTGTTCAATCCCTCCGTCGGCCCGTTGGTGACGGCCGAGTGATGCCAATTAGCGATCTGGGTGGCCCAACGAGCGATAGTGCGCCCGAGACTGTTCACCTCCGGTGGAAGTGACCGGTCCTGGAGATCCCCCGACAGCCGGTGGGTGAACCTCGGCGGCCAGTTGCGGGTCTCCGATCTGGTAAATGTTCCCGGACGCTCTCTTTGGCGTACCAGGCGTCACGCACCTCCTGCGTAGGGGTCACCTGCCCGCAACAGCCCTTGGATGCGTTTCTCACCACGATCATCGAGACGTTCAGACGCCATGATCAACAACCGCCTGATCCGATAGAGCGGATCACGTTTCCGTCCTCGGTGCACCGAGTGTCTCGTTCTGGACCCTGCGGCGCACCAAGTCCACACAGCGGTTCGCCAACCGGACCACATGGAACGGGTCGGCCACCTGAAATGGGCGTGGGGCAGCACCCGGTCGTAGGCCACCTGGTAAGGGCCTGACATGCCCCGACACCGCCCACCGACATTGCCTCACACCACCCAGGGGGTTGGGAACGGAACCATGAGGCGGCGCTTTCAGCTGTTCTACCAGGCACAATGTCCAAGAGCTGACGGCCGCCAACGTCCACCACAGAGGTGCACCACTGCTTCTTTTTCCACCGGCCCTTCCTCCAGAACAGGGTCTCGTCCACCCCCACCGCTTCCACCTGTCCGAACCGCGAGGTGTCGGTTTCCAACAGCGCGTCTCCCCACCGGACGATCTCGCGGTTCACCGTATGCCAAACTACAGCCCAACTCTTCGGCCACCTCCGACACCGTGCGACCAAACCGACCCACCTGAGCGGTGACCCAACGACCGGCGCGAGAGGTCAACAAGGCCCGTTCCGGCGCCACCGACAGGTCCTGTTCCGCAAGACGACCCCACACCACACATCACGTCTGGGCACACCCAGCGGCGTTTCCTCCACCGTAGCCGCACCGGACGACCGAACGCCGGCAAATCAACCAACCGCACCAGCCGGTCGCCCTTGGACCACACCCTCCCACCACACCCCCCGCACACCGGACGAGATCCACGAGACCGGATCGTCACTCTCAACCGGTCACCCGGCAACTCCTCGACACCCACCAGATCAACCTCACCCAGCCCCACCAACACCTCGCACATACGCCTACCATCAGTCTCCACAGGACCCTCCCTCACAATCGATGGATTCCCGACTCCCCCGAGAATTCCGAAGAACCACGAAACCGTCAGGCACCTTAAGAAAGGTGAACCGTACCGGGTTTATCGGAGAGTGTTTTTTGTGAGTTGTTTCGGTCGTTTTGGGGGGTGTTGGTGATGGTAGTTGGCCTCCTTTTCGGCGGGTGGGATATCTCCGATGGGTTCGAGGAGCCGGCGGTGGTTGAACCAGTCCACGTATTCGAGGGTGGCGTACTCGACCTGGTCGAGGTTGCGCCATGGTCCCTTGTTGCGGATCAGTTCTGTTTTGTACAACCCGATCACCGACTCGGCCAGGGCGTTGTCATACGAATCGCCGACCGATCCGACCGACGGTGAGATACCGGTTTCGACCAGACGGTCGGTGTACCGAATTGACAGGAAGTTGGGCGCCGGCGTCGCAAATGGTGAACCAGACGCTCGCCGGGTTTGGGGTCACGGGCCCATAGGACCTTGTTCCAACGCGTCAAGCACCCGGATCGGCGCGGAGGGTGGTCGCTACCCGCCAATGCGACTATGAACCTGGAATACGCGTCGATCACGAACGCCGCGTACACGAAACCCCCCGACTAGGTCGGCACATAGGTGTAGGGGTCGGACCGGGGCGCCCTTTCCTGCTTTTCGGCTGGTGGGTTTCCCCGGCCCGCCCTCCGAACCGGACGTGCAACTTCCACTGCATCCGGCTCTCCATGTGTTCATGCCATGGTTGTGGCTGGTCCTGTGGTTGTGCTCTGCCATGGTGTGGGGATTTTGGTGCCCCGATACCGGTATCGCACGATGGCGAACCGGTTTGGTCGGAACATTTCGATCCTCCCGGCGCTGATCTCCCATCCGGGTAGGTAGCGACGGACCAGGGTGTGCATGTTCAGTCCGAGGTGTCGTTTCTTCAACCATCCCACCACCCGCCAGAAGGCGTAGTGGTCGAGGTAGCCGAAAGTCCGTTTGGAGACTCCGTGACGGAAGTAGTTGCACCAGCCCCGCAGCACCGGGTTCAGTCGGCGCAGCAGGTCTGAGAGCGTTCGATGTTTGGCTCGGCGTGTCAACCGTCTTACCTTGCCCACGATAGAAGCCAGCGCCCTTTTCGATGGGTAGGTGTAGATAGCTTTCTTGTTGTTGGCTCGGCTTCGCCAGGCTCGGCGTTGGATACGCCATCCCAGGAAGTCGAACCCTTCGTCTATGTGGCAGACTTTTGTCTTGTCGGTCGATAGGCGCAGACCCATCGGAGCGAGTACCGCGGCGACTTCTTCCCGGAGCGCCTCAGCGTGATTGCGGGTGCCGCGGATCATGATCACAAAGTCGTCTGCATAGCGGACGAGTCTCATGATCGGTTCCCCGGCACGACCCCGCTTGGCGCGGGTCCATGATGGTCCAAGCGCTTCCCATTTGTGGGTGAAGTGCTCGTCCAAAATGGACAGGGCGATGTTGGCCAGCAGCGGCGACAGTATCCCACCTTGGGGTGTGCCGGTGATCGTCCGATAGCGGCTGCCGTCCTCAGTTAGGACACCAGCTTTGAGGAACGCCTTCACCAACCGCAGGACACGTTTGTCTCCGATCCGTTTCCGTACCCGCCCCATGAGAGCGGTGTGGTCTATTTCATCGAAGCACGCCTTGATGTCCCCCTCGAACACCCAGTGGTAGTTCCGGTTGGGTGATCCGAGGTAGTGAATCTCGGCAATAGCGTCCTGTGCCCGGCGTTTGGGACGGAAACCATACGAGCATGGTTTGAAATCCGCCTCGAAGATCGGTTCGAGCACCAGTTTCAACGAGGACTGCACAACCCGATCCGCCACAGTAGGGATCCCCAACGACCGGACCTTGCCCGACGCTTTGGGAATCGTTTTCTGTCGCACCCGCTGAGGAACAAACCGGCGAGCCTTCAGATCGTCCCGTAGGCCCATCAGCAGTTCCTCCGCACCGGAGCCGAGCGAACGGGGTGTTATCCCGTCCACTCCACCGGTTCGTGCACCCTTGTTACCCCGTACCCGACGCCACGCCACCATAAGGAACGCCGGGTCATAAACGAGGTTGTATAGATCATCGAAGCAACGGCCAGGATCAGCCTTTGCCCATTGGTGCAGCTTCGTTTGCATCACACGTACCCGCCGCCCGGCCTCAACCGAGTCGAGCCACGGTGCGCCGATATTCACCAGCGACCTCCGTAATCAGCATGTCTGCTACAAAACACACTGGACCCCTTCGCCATGTGACCGGCTTTCCCGGTCTCGGACTACTACGGGTCCTCCGCCCCATCCCGTCGGTATCAGCCGGCAACGGACCTTTCCTACCGACCAGCAGGCCGCTGGTCGGTGAGGAACCAACAGGACGGTTCCCACGTTCACTTTCTGACCGTTTGACAGGGTCGGTGCCCAGCTATGCCCCTGCAACCTCGCCACGGCTACGCCGCAGACCTTCACCATGGCCTCCCGGACGGCGACATCTACCAACCGAGGAGTCACCTCACACAACATCTGTGTGGGTGTGCGTTGCTGCGCGGCCCTGTATCCACCAGGTTCGAGCCGCTGGCTTGTCTTGAGAAGCGTTCGGTCGCTGGTTCCTCACGTACACCTTTCTGTCTTGCTAGCCGGACCCGGACCATCTGGCAGTACTGGTCCGTTCCGTCGTTGTCAGGGCTGCTGTCCACCCTCACCCTCGTTCCAGGGTTCAGGCTGCCCCCAGCTTCAACATGCTCGCTGCGACGAGCACGAGGCGGTGTCCTTTCACCACCGCACAGTCAGAACACGCCTCGTGGCGCTCGATGTCCGCCAGCCAAAGACGGTTCGGTGCTGTGGCAGTGAACTGCCGATCGACCAGATCAGCGGGTCTGTGAGCGTTTTCGTCTGAGACTGTCGTGCGACGTTTCTTGCCTCTGACCACGCCCCTGAGCCCTTCCAGGGCGCATGAGACGCTCAACTGTGCACCGCGCCACCCCAATTCCCTGGCGGTGCAGCTGCCGCCACACCTTCCGAGCGCCGCACACATCCCAAAGTTCTCCTGGTGCACCCGTCGGATCACCTCACGAAGCTCGGTGTCCCCACGCGAACGCGCCGAACACCGCCTGGGGTTCCCGCCGGCGGCGTTTGTGCTCGTAATAAGTTGACGGGGCGATCGGCAACTCGGCGCAGATCGGCTCGACCCCATAGGCGTGGCGGTGCTGGTCCACGAACCTGGTCATCTGCTCGGTAGGCGGTCGAGCTCCGCCTGGGCGAAATATGCTGACGCCTTTTCGCAGAATGCTCGTTCGCCCGGCGCAACTCGCGGTTCTCCCGCCGCAACACCCTTCAGCTCCTCCAACTCATTCGGTGGTCAAACCCGACCGAACCCCCCGCTCGCGTTCTGACTGACGCACCCACTTTCTGAGGGTCTCAGCCGAGCACCCAACCATCTTCGGCGATCGAACAGATCGCCGCCCACTGTGAACGGTGCTCACCCTGACGGGCCAACACAAGCCGAACCGCCCGCTCGCGGACCTCCGGCGAATAACTACTAGGTCTTCCCATAAATCTCCATCCTCTCAAGACAGAAACCCTCCGGGAAACCCGGTGTGATTCAAGGAAAACAGAGGAAACCGGTGGTGGTGGAGGTGACGGGATTTGAACCCGTGGCCCCTTCGTTGCGAACGAAGTGCTCTGCCTGGCTGAGCTACACCCCCGCGCCGGAACAGCAGTTTACCACCACCCTCCCTGTCCTGTTCGGGGAGTTCAGCCCCCGACCACCCGCCTCAGAGCCGGCTGGGAATCCTGTTGTGTAGCAGGAGCCGCGGTCGTGGATGCGGCCTTGCCGTCCTGCAAATGCAGGGCCAGTCCAAAGTAGATAAGCAGCAATGCGTCACTGGCCGCATGGGTGAGCCACCAGTTAACCGAACCTGTGTACAGAGCGGCCGCCGCCGATAAAACCGCCATGGCGATCAGCACCGCTCGGACCCTGCGACGCCGGGTCGTTGCTCCCGACCGGTTGCCACCAACCACCGGAACGGGTGCGCCATAGCCCATTCGAGTACCGGCAGCCGGAACCACCTGGACATCGGAGGTCGATTTGGAACGGGCCACTTGACTGGCCGTCTTGGACTGCCTGCCTCGAACATTCAGGGTTGAGGCTTTGTGGGCACCCGCTTTCTTGGGTATCAGATACCAACCCCACACCACAACGATGACGAAGAGGGCGATTATCAGGGCTGCCATACGGAATACAAGTATACCTTCAGGCCCTATTGGAATGGTGACTTACCGAATAGACCTCTGCCGATCACGCTCTACTCGGGTGCCTCCGAACGCATCCGTGTTCGGCAACCGGCGGCTACCCGAAGGCCTATCGCCGCCACTCCCCCGACCTGCCTCCGCCCTTCTCCAAGAGTTGGATCGGGCCGATTGCCACACCGCGGTCGAGACCCTTGATCATGTCATAGAGGGCCAGGGCGGCCACCGACACCGCCGACATCGCTTCCATCTCCACCCCCGTGCGGGCCGTGGTGCGAACCTCGGCGGTTATCACCATCCCATCGTCACAGGGCTCCAGGTTCACCTCGATTCCAGAGAGAGGAAGTGGGTGGCACAGCGGGACCAACTCGGCAGTCCGTTTGGCAGCCATGATCCCGGCCATTCTCACCACCGCCCCCACATCCCCCTTGGGGACGACTCCCTCCAGGATGGAGCGGGTCACCTCCGGGCTGACCCCCACCCTGGCCTCGGCCACCGCCCGACGCATCGTCACAGGCTTGTGCCCCACCTCCACCATGTGCATCTCACCCCGCTCGTTCAGATGGGTGACCGCCCCTTCGCTATTCATCAGGCACTTCATCCTCGCTGCGGGTCTCGGGAGACCGCAACATTTCCACCTCCACTGTCTCTCCCTCTGCCACCACGTCGACTCCCACCGGCACCACTGCCATACCATCCGCATAGGCAGCGGCCGAGAGCACATTGGATCCCTGTCCACCCGAGGAACGGGCCACGACGCGGCCGTTCTCCATTTGCACCACCACCCGGACGAAAACGGTCTTTAGCGGATTGGTGCGAAGATCATGTCCCGCCGCGGCCGGGATCCGGGGTCGATAGACGGCTTGCGATCCCATCATCTTCAATAGCGATGGACGCACGAACTGCTCGTACGCCACCAGTGCCGACACGGGATTGCCCGGCAGCCCAAACAGAGGAGTGCCGTTGATGTGGCCGAAGGCGAAGGGCTTGGCGGGCTGCATCGCCACCTTCCACATCTGGATGTTGCCCAGAGTAGACAGGACGTGCTTCACCAGGTCGTACTCCCCCATGGAGACTCCCCCCGACGTCACAGTGATGTCCGCTCGATCAGACGCTTCCAGAAGAGCGGAACGCAGGACCTCCTCCTGGTCGGGGATGATCCCCATATCGAGGATCTCCACCCCCAGTTCGGCCAGCAGACCCTTTAGCAGGGGTCGGTTGGAGTCTCGAATCCCTCCGGGAGGAAGAGTCGGGCTGTCAAGCGGAAACAACTCGTCCCCGGTTGACAGAACGGCGGCCCTGGCTCTTCTTCTCACCTTGGGGTTGGCTACGCCGATGGTGGCCAGCACTCCCAAATGGACAGGACCCAGCCGGGCGCCGGCAGGCAACACCAATTGCCCCTCTTCCAGGTCCCCGCCAGCCGGCCTCACCGCGGTTCCCATCGGCACCGAGGACATGATCCGGACCTTCCCTCCAGCCAAAGGCTCGGTGTCCTCCACCTTGACCACCGCTTCCGCTCCGGCCGGCATCGGCGCCCCGGTCATGATCTTGATGACCTGACCGGCAACGACCGACCCGGAGGCAACGCTCCCTGCAGGCACGTCTTCGCTGATCTTCAACACCACCGGCGGGTGGGCCACATCCGCCACCCGCACCGCGTAGCCGTCCATGGCAGAATTGGCGAAGGACGGAACCGGATGGGGAGCCACGACATCGGCGGCGAGCGCCAGACCTTGCGCCCGTTCCAAAGGAGGCTCGATGACGGGCAGACGGTTCATGGCCGAGAGAACCTCTCGGCGTGCTTCCGTGAGCGGTTTCATCTCCTCGCCGGCCATGATCACCCGGCGCCGGACCTTCTCTCCCTCCAAGTGTCCAGATTGGACCGATGCCGGTACAGGATCACAACCACTATCACCAGCAACCAGATCAGCGCCGGAAACTCCATGCCTTGCCAGTAGCTGAGAGGCAGGTAGACCACCGCGGCCAGCGTGGAACCCGCCGCCGGGAATTTGGCCACCCGGGCCACCACTGCCCAGAGCACCGCCATCACCACCGTTACCAGCGGCAGGACGAACAGCATCGCCCCGAACATGGTGGCCACGCCCTTTCCTCCCCGGAACCGGTGGAAAACCGGATAGCAGTGCCCGATGACCGCCGCGGCCCCGGCCAACATGATCTCCCATGAGTCCACGGGGTTGGTGGTTCCCACCGCCAACCAGGCCAGATAAGCGGCGACCAGTCCCTTCAACAAGTCCCCGACCAGCACCATGATTCCCGGGAACACCCCCACCACCCGGAACACGTTGGCGGCGCCGGGATTCCCGCTCCCATGGGCGCGGATGTCCACGCCATGCAGGCGACTGACGAAGATGGCGAAATCGATCGATCCGATCAGATAGGAGACAACGACGGCTGCCACAACAGAAAAGTCCATGATTCTTCACCAGTTTATGCTCCCCGCGCTGTTGGAGGTATTCTCAGACTCGGTTTCCCCGCGTCATCCAGCCGAGAACACGCTATGCCCACTTACGAATACCTTTGTCGCCAGTGCGGTGACCGCATGGAAGTGTGGCAATCCTTTGCTGATGACCCTCTCACCCTGCATCAGGCCTGCGGGGGGTCGTTGCGGAAGGTGTTTCACGCTCGCGGAGTGGTCTTCAAGGGTTCCGGCTTCTACGTCACCGACTCCCGCAAGCCCAATCCCGCCAATCGAGGCACCAATGGGAAGTCCTCGGAGTCGTCCCAGGAAGAGTCTTCCCCGAAATCCAAGTCCAACGGTGAGAAGTCGTCGGTGAAGCCTTCCGGCAGCCAGAAGGCCTCCTCGGAGTAACCACCTGCCCTGGCCGGCGGGATGGCTGGGAAATATCACGGTGGGTCGCGAATCAATGCGACCCATTGGCGTTGGTGTTCTGCATTGATAGCCAACCATCCTGTGGAATGCTGTGGTTTACTCCTCGCGGCTACCTGAGGTGGGCAGGAGCGGTGGCGATTGTCGGTCTCTCCTGGTGGATCCAGATGATGCCGGCGCCAACCACACCGCACCCCTTTGCCAAAAACGACATCGAAGCAGGCGCCGATGTCTTCGCAGACCTGTTCGAATTCCGGCAAATACCGGCGGGAGTCCTTCCGCCTGCCGCCCCGCAAGGGACTCTGACAGCAGCCATGAATGCAGGAGACCCCCTGCTTCCCTCCCTGGTCACCGGATCCCGGGTGGCGGTTCCTGCTGGGTGGTGGGCCGTGGAACTCGAGTCGCCACCCGGACTCCTACCCGGTCAGCAGGTGATGCTGGTAGCCGGCGAGCAACAACTGGGATCCGGTGACCAGGCAATAGCGGGGATTGTGATCCGCCCGGGCACTGAGAGGCGCGGTGCGGAGGATGTCGCCCTCATCGCCATCCCCGGAGAGCACCTGAGCCGAGTCTCCTCGGCATCTGCCTATGGAACCCTGACGGTGGCCGTAGCTCCGAACCGCTAGCGTGTCATGCCATGGTCAACGCACTGGTATGGGGCATCGTCCAAGGACTCACGGAGTTTCTTCCCGTGTCCTCCAGCGGCCATCTGGTCCTGGCCCCGGCCTTGCTGTCGGAGATGGGATGGCGAATCTCCACCCCTTCCCTGGCGGAAAGCGCCTTCCTTCATCTGGGCACCCTAGGAGCGGTGGTCTTCTACTATCGACAGGATCTGCGCCTACTGCTCAGATTCAGAACCTGCCGGCAGAGTCGCCACCTGTGGGGCCTGCTGGCGGTTGGAACCGCGCCCGCCGCCTTGGGTTTGCTGGTGGAGGACTGGGTGGAAGCTGCCCAGGACAACCCGGCGGCTGTGTCGGGGGCCCTACTCCTCACCACCGCGGCGCTGCTGTGGAGCCACTGGCTGGCCAGACGGGAGGGTCGCCTGGAGGAGGCCGGTTGGCGGGACGGGCTGTGGGTGGGTTTGGCACAGGCCCTGGCCTTCGTGCCCGGGGTTTCCCGATCAGCAGTCACCATCACAACCGGGATGTCCCGAGGCCTGTCTCCTCGGCAGGCGACTCGATACTCCTTCCTGCTGGCCGTCCCTGCCATTGCGGCCGCCGGTCTGCGTTCGGTAACCCGCATGGACCTAACCCCCGACACCCTGGGGCCGGCGCTGGTCGGTCTGTTGGTTGCGGCGGTAGTGGGCTACCTGTCGATAATCGGACTGCTGTCGGTGATCCGTCGTGTCGGGTTGGCGCCGTTCGCCGCCTACACCGCCGCGCTGGCTGTGGTGGGACTCTACGTATTCTGAAGCAATCCTGAGACTTCAGCCGCTGGCTGCAGGCTGTTTCACGGCAGGGGAATCCTCATCCGACAACATGCGGCACCGCGGTGGAGGTCACCGCCACCTGTATGCGGTCGGATTCCGACACCAGTCTGAGCAGGACCAGCCGCGTTGATCCCCACACCTGCACCGACACCGACCGCCGGTCGGGACTGACCACGACCTTTGCCGGTCCATCCAGAAGAGAGGATGACGGATGCTGGGAGACAAAGCTACGTCCCAACTCTTCGGCCCTGACCGGGTCCAGATGGGCCTGCCCGGTACGCCGCCAGCGTTCTTCGGAGATCCCGGAGGCTGCCGCGGTTGCGGTTGCCTCGGCCAGCCCCGACAAACGGGAGCGCATGATCACCACCGACCACAGGTCCAGCCCCAACCCACCAAGGACCAGCAGGCAGATTCCCAACCCCAACAACCAGATGGTGATCGAACCCCCCTGTCCCCTCACCAGTCTCATGGGGTGGAGCGGTACAGTCCCACCATCTCGGTCTGGTAGGCCCGCACCGAGACACTCCCCACCGCACCATAGGGAGTCAACAATGCAGGTGATCTGGCAATGATCACCACTTTCACCAGCTTGCCCTTGACCGGTGGCCCGCAGGAAGAGCGGGGCGGGGAGGTGACCGGGCCGGTGTCCCCGTCACAGAACCCGACGCTCACCGTGTCCGTCCCCACATCATGATTGAGCGCAATCTGGCTGACCATCTGCAGAACACTTGTCTCCGACCCGTCGGAGAGGACCCACTCCCTGGCGCCCTCAGCCGCCGCGATTCTGGCAAACACAATCCGCTCGAGCAACGGCCCGAAGGACAGCGCCAGCAGAGCCAAGGGAATCAGGACCAGCCCGATGCCCAGCACCAACTCGATGGGTGCCGAGCCCCGGTGCGCCTTCCAGTTGGCCATCGTCATTCTCGCTCTGCCGTTGCTGTGGCGGCCATCTGGAATCGAAAGTCGGGTATGCCCGGCAACCACGCCGAGAAGACCACGTCCGCCGTGGCTCTGGCCTGGGTGGCGCCCTTCACGCACCGGTAGGACACTCCCGAACCCATGCGGCCGGCCAGAAGGCCGGACAGGACCTCGCTGATCCGCTTTTCGCACTGGGGTGAGTCATTGCCGAAGCCGGCGCCATGACGAACACCGTCATCCAAAGCCACCCGAACCACCGCCCGGCCATATTGGACCACCAGCAGGTTGGCCAGCAGCACAAAGAACAACATGGAGAACCCGGCCGCCACCACGAAGCTCATCGTGGCAAAGCCCTGGGCGTTCCCCAGACGCAGTCTTACGCCGCCAGGCGTCCTTCGAGCGCAATGCGGCCCGCTCACGCAAACCCCAACCTTCCCTACTTCAGTTGGCTGGAGAGCTGATTGCGTATCCATCCCACGATGTCGGTTCCCAGCGCCTGCAGCACAGCCCAGATGGCCAGCAGAGCTACCACCGCCAAGGCTGCGTTTCCCAGCAATTCCGCAGTGCTGAGACCCTCCTCTCGGCGCCAGAACACCAACGCCCTATCCCAGATGATTCGAAGTGCCATCGTCAGCATGTTCGTTGCCTCCATTTCTTGTCGTTTGCGTTATTTCCAACCCAGAATCAATTGCGGAAGAGGCGCCGCCACAAAGAGCAGCATGACCGGCGCCAGAATGGCGATAGTGGGAACCAGCATCGCCGAGCGTCTCTTGGTAGCCGATCGCCGAAGCGCCTCCCGCCGGGTCTGGCGGGCGTCATCGGCAAGGGCTCTCAGACCTGAGGCCAGATCCACACCCATCTCCTCCGACGAGGCGAGCAACTTGTAGGTGCGGGCACAGTGAGCTTCGGGGGTGACTTCAGCCAATCTTCGAAAGGCGGCCGGGGCGCTCATACCTGATCGGTGCATCCTGAGGGCCGTTCGCAACTCCCCGATCACCTCCCCGCTGCCGCGTTCGGTCAGTTCACCCACCGCGTGGATGATCCCGCTACCCGACCTCACCCGGATGGCGAGCAGTTGGTTGATGGTGGAGATCTCGATCTTCATCTTGGATCGACGCCGCTCCAGGGTCCGATCCAGCCGGCCTCGGACCCGCAACGCACCCGCCAGGCCACATCCTAAGGAGGCCACCAGCACCACCAGGGTGGACTGTCGGAGGACCACGGTGACCCCCGCTCCCAAGGCAAGGAACATCACGGTGGTTCCCAGTACCGCCAGCCGGTAGGACGCCACCCGGTCCCGGTCGTCAAGCCCCGAGTAGAGCCGGGCCTGTCGAAGGCGGAGAGCCAACTGATCCTCGCCCACACGTTCGGCAACCCGCCCGACCCGGTGAGCGGCTGCGAGGACTATCGGGCCGAACAGTCGCACCGCCGCGGAACTGGATGTCGCCCATGAGCGACCACCATCCGCCGCACCGGGGCCGGACCGTCCTCCCGCCCCGGTGTACGGGCGAACCCTGCCGCTCAAACGCTTGGGCGGCGGGAAAGCCCATAGCAGAGCCGCCACCACCGTAGCGGAGGTCAGGATCGCCGCCAACAGGTGAGCTGACTGCTCTACCACTGACCGCTCCCCCCGCCCGTACTGGTCAGCACCCGCGGTTCATCCTGGGGTCGAGCCAGCCGGGAGATGATAGCAATGCCCAGCAGCGACAGGCCGGCGCCGATCACCACCACCAGGATTCCCGCCGGCGAGGAATAGAAGGCGCGGAACGGACCTGGGCGGAAGGTCAGGGCAACCAGGACCAGCCATGGCAGCATGAACACCACCCGGGCGTTGATGCGCTGCTCCAGGGCCTCGGTTTGTTCTTCTTCGGTGGCGGCAAGATCCATGGAGGTGGAGTCGGCCAGGTCGCGGAGGATCTCGGGGATCAGCACCCCACCCCGCTCGTGAGCGATCATCAGCACTTCTATCACCCGGTCGCTGGTGGGATCGGCCAAGTCCTCCTTGATCGACTCCAAGGCCGGGACCACTCCCAAGGTGCGGGCCAGCACCGGGAAACGACCGAAGGCCTCCCGCAGCGGCGCCGGACCGGAACGGGCCAGATTCTCCAGTGCCCGTTGCACCGACATACCCGAGGAAACCGCTCCGATGACATCCCGGATCCCGTCAGGCCAAGCCTTGCGGACCTCCGACAGCCTCCTGGACCGCACCCTGGCGAAATAGAAGCGGGGAAGCAAAGAGACCAACACCGAAGGCGGCAGCGCCACTGCCCAGACTCCCGAAAGACCCAGCAGAACCACCAGTGCCAGAAGGCCCACCCCGGCCGACACCATGGTGAACTGCATGGGGGTCACGTTCAGGCCGGCCTGCGCCAGCCACAACTCCCGCGCTCCCCCGCCTCTGCGGGGCCCAACCAGCCGCAACCGGGGACGGACTCCCATCAACACCGCGGTGGCCAAAGAGACAAACACCCCGCTTGCCACAGCCGCAGCCAACCTCACCGCAACCCTCCCGGCCCATCCATTATCTGCTCCATGGGAACCCCCGCAGCACGTTCGATGCGGTCATTCAGCGTGTCGGGCAGCAGTTCCCCGCTCCAGGTCATCGGCTCGCCCAGCCGTGGCCTGGAGAACAGCACCCGCACGGAGTAGGATCCCTCGCTGCCGGGGGCCACCGAAATGATCTCTCTCACCTGCCGCAGCGGGCCACCACCGTAACCCTCTCCAAGGGCTTCCCGGTCGAGATGGATGATCACATCGATGGCAGAGGCGAACACCCTTCGAACCACTGCTTCGCTCACGTTTTCTCCGGCCATGAGGGCGGCGCTGACCAGGGCGTGCAACGCGTCGGCCGCCGAATTGGCGTGCACCGTGCAGGCGAACCCGCATCCCGCGTTGGCGGCCCTGGTCAACTCAAAGGCCTCTGCGCCTCTGACCTCGCCGACCACGATCAGGTCGGGGCGCATGGCCAGGACAGCCTTGACAAGGACTCGAAGACTGATTTCTCCCGTCCCATCCAGCCCGGGTGGCCTTGCCTCGTAAAAGGACCCGTGAACCAGCGGAATGTGCAGTTCTCGGACTTCCTCGCAGCACCGGATGCAACGGGTGGGTGGACAGGCGTCCAGCAAGGCACTCAGCATCGATGTCTTTCCCGCTCCGGGAGGACCGGAGACAACCACTCCACATTCGGTCTGCATGGCAGCGGCCAGGAAGCGGGCGGCCTGCGGGGTCAGGGACCCCAGTTGGACCAGCGATTCCAGGTCCTGGCGCCGGAGGGCATATCGTCGCAAGGTCACCGAAAGGCGATCGGCTATCGGTGGTATCACCGCTGTCAACCGGGCCGAGTCGTCCATCACCCGAGCTTGAACGATGGGCTGGGAAGCGTCCAGCCGTCGATCACTGCCTGCCAGCAGGCGATCCACCACCTGTCGGTTCTCCTCCAGGGTGGTCGGCTCTTTGAGACCCTGCAACCTTCCTTCTCCGTCGATGAACGTCACCCGGGGGCCCTCTATGAACACCTCCTCGACATCAGAGCGGGCCAGGACATCGGTGAGAGGCCCGTAGTCGGCGATAGAACGGATCACTCGTTCGGTCATGTCATCGGGGTCCCGCAGCGCTCGACCCAATCCGACCTGAGTGCGACGGCAGTACTCCTTGACCGCCCGTTCCACCAGTCGGCGGGCTCCTGGCCGGTCCGTCTCGGGATCGACGTTTCGTTCCTCGATAAACTCCAGGGCCGACCGGCGGATCTCCGCGTAGGTATGCCGGACACTCGGGCGGTCATTCATGCGCGAACACCCCCTCCAGAACTTGGTCAGCCAACCGGTCGCACCCCCGCCGGAACCTTCCACGCTCCACCAGGACGCCGTTCCATGCCGCCTCCGCCACCCGGGTGTCCTCTGGCAGAAAGGCGATCCGGGCCGGGCCGACCGCGGAACTCAACTCTTCAAAGAGCGCCTTTCTCACAGAGAGCGAACCGGGGGCTTTGTTCACCACCACATGGATCGACGCCTCCGGACGCCTGGCCCGGATGTCCCCGATCCACTCGACCATCCTGATGATGCCCACCGGGTTGGGCAGTGCCACGCCCACCACAACGCTTGCCATCTCCATCACCGCGTCGGACACGCTCCCGGTCACTCCCCACACCGGCTGATCGGTGGAAGGGCTTTGCCAATGCCCGAAGTTGACCACTGTCGCCCTGGAAACCCTGGCAGTCTCCAACAAGACTTCAGCCACCTCGCTGCGACGCAGATGGGACCGGTCGACGAGATTGGGAACCCCGGGAAGGATCCGCAATGAACTTCCTCGCATGGTGTGCCAGCAGGACTCAAGGCTGTCACTGTGGTGGTAGACCGCGTCGATGGCGGTCAGCAAGTTCGGATGCAGCCCCAGCCCGAGTCTCTGAGCCACCGACGGCGCACGCTGGTCAAGATCGAGCAGTCCAACCCCCTCGGTGATCTCCGCCATCCGCCGCGCCAGCGCAATAGCGACTTCGGTGGCGCCACATCCACCCGGAGGAGAGCCAACCGCCACCAATGGGGCGGGCTGCTGCGGTGATACCTCCGCGAATGCCCGATCCTCCTCTTCATCGGGAGGACCGCCATGGGACTCCCTATTGATCTCCAGTTGGTCGATGAGTGCCAGGAATTCTTCCGGACCGGCGTCGGATTCGATCACCTCGGTCACCCCGCAGGCGAGCAACCGGTCCTTGCCGTCAGAGAACTCGGCCGGACTGTAGACGCCGACCACCCGGTGGCCGGCCCGGTTCAGATTCTCAACGAGGTGAGGTGACAAAAAGGAGCAGATGTCGTCTATGAGCAGCACGTCGAATTCCTCTGAGAAGGCATCCTGTGGTTGCATCACATACAGGCGGACTCTTGCCCCACCGTGGTCGACCAGGAACCGATGCAGATGTGCCGACCATTGCCGCGTGGACACGGCCAGAGCGATCTCTATGTCTCTGATGGCGACATCTCTCATGGCCACAGACCGCCTCCGATCGGCGGCAGACCTCCCGAAGACGGAGGCGGCAGATAGGCCGGGCCAACCTGCCCGACCGCAGGCGAGTCCTCCTCAGAGATCGACCGTCTGTCCTGCAGGCTCTGAACGTTGACCGAACCGGCTCCCGTGGAACGCAACACTTCAACGTCCGCGTTGGCGAGGGCCAACGCCAAGGTGAGGGCAGTCCGGTCGTCCACTTCCAGAATCAGGTAGAAGCTGCCGGACAGGCCCAGCGCTCCTCCGGACTCGCCCGGGACATCCAGAACGGTAACCCCGGTGGCCACGAAGGAGGCCTCCTCCTCATCCACCCTGATCACATCCACCAGGTCACCGGGGACCAGGTCACCACCGGCAGCGTGCTCGGGGTCGATCGGAAAGCTCATGGCTCTGAAATCCGATCTGGTGAGGGGCGCCCGGAGACTTGCCTTGCTGAGCAGGGTGCCCGAGGCGGTCCTGGCGGCCACCACCCATCCTTGGAAGTCGACCAAGTCGGATTCGGTGATCAAGCCGGCGGCGACCGGTTCCGCCACATCCATGGGGACCAGTTCTATGTCATCGGGCTGAAGGTGCCGTCCCGGCACCAGATCGACGGTGGTCACGGCCATCCTGGTTGACGGGGCTTCACCTCGGCGAAGCAGCGCCAGGTTCGCAACCAGGGCCAGAACCCCGGTCGCCACGATCAGAAGGTGAACACCGGAGACGGCCGGGAACCGCTTCCGGCGTCGAGCAGTTGGCTCGGCCCGACCGTCTATCGGATTGGCGGATGTTGCAGACTTCAAAGCCCCTCCCTTTCGTCGACCACCCCGATCGACACTGTAGAAGCGATAGGATCGGTAACCGACTATATATGACAGGGAGTTCGGGAACGGCTACCCGAGGGAGGAGTGATTTACCAACATGACGGTTTTTTCCACGGATTCGTCAGAGGAAGACCCTGCCGAGGACAAGGAACTGGCAAGGCTGGCCCGTTACCTGCGCCAAGGAGTAGGGCAAGAGTGGAGAGCGGAACTCGAGGCCACCGAGTTCGAAACCCACCAGGAACGGATGCGGGACCGCACCCTGCAGGGCGTGGTGAGGATGCTGCTCCATCGAGGGGACCTGGTGACCATTCAGGCCGGCAGCCTCATGTGGAGCGGAGAGGTGGTGGGATCCGGAGAGGACTACCTGACTCTCGGCGCCGGGCATCTGTGCGTGGATGCCCGGCTGGATCGGATCACCCTGGTGGTGACCAAACAGCAGTCAGGAGGCATGGAGGCCAAGGGAGTGGCCAATACCTGGCGCGCCCGACTGAGGGAATTGGAACTCACCAACCAACCGGTGGAGTTGTACGGGCCATCATTGGGCCACTCCAGGCAAGGAAGGATCAGAGTTGTCTCCGGCGACCACATCTGGTTGGCAGAGCGGGCGGGACTGGAATCCTACCTCCCGTTGGGAGAGGTGGCTGTTGCAGTCAGCCGCGTTGACGAGGGCCGACCGACCTCAGGGCCGCTGCTCTAGGAACCTGCGGTGCGGGTGCCCTCCGGCACCACAGGGTGAGCCTTGATGTAATCGATGATCTCTGAGTAGATGAAGCGGTATACCCGCGATCCCGGCAACTGGTAGGCAGGTAGCCGACCCTCCCTGGCGTATTTTCGCACCATCTGAACATTCATCTGCAGCAGTTCCGCCACTTGGGCTGTGTCAATTACCGATGGGTAATCACTTCCTCGGCTTTGTGAGCTTTCTACCATCTTCTTACCTCATGTTGTAGCTATAGAAATCTGCCTACATCAGTTAGCGAATAGTCAAGGACCGGCAGTCGGTTTTTTTCGCGAGTAGGCAGAAAACACCGGCAGCCTGCGGTGAAAGGGCTTCCCATCGGCCTTCCGCCTGTGGCATCGCCATGCACCAATTGCAGGCAAAGGCAGCCCCGACCGGATTCGAACCGGCGTTACCGGCTTGAGAGGCCGGCGTCCTAGGCCACTAGACGACGGGGCCAACAAGGCCGGATGATACCCGACCCTGGCTCGGGGGGAAGGACTCGAACCCTCAATAACAGGGCCAGAACCTGTCGTGTTACCAATTACACCACCCCCGAAGGCGAACCTCATCATAGCAGCGTGTCAGGAAAGTGGATAACAGAACTGGTCGCATGCAGGCCATGCACACCCTGGTTCCCGTCCGCAAGGTTCCGGCCCACTCCCGATAGGGCGATGTTGGCTGCCCGCGCATTGTTCAGATGAGCGGAGCCAGCGGGGGGAAGATCTGATTCGGGGTTCGCCAATGTAAAATATCAACATAGCATGGACCAATAATCACATCAAAACCACTGCTACGTTGCGCCCAACAACCTTCGCTGTCGCGGAAGCGTCAGGCACTGCACATTCCCATAGAATTGGGGTCGTGGGGAACACCTCAGTGTCAATACAGATATCCGCCCCGGTGGATCAGGTGTGGGAGAAGTTATCCGACCTTGCGACCCATTCAGAATGGATGAGCGATGCCACCACCATTCTGTTCGACGGAGACCAACGTCGGGGAGTGGGGGTGGCCATGACGGTGCCCACCCGAGTGGGGCCGCTTCGGATCGTTGACACGATGGAGGTTGACGAGTGGGTCGAGAAGGAGCGCATCGGGGTTAAACACACCGGGCGGATCGGCGGCTGGGGCCGGTTCGAACTGTTTGGGGATCAGCACGGGAGCATCCTGGTGAGAAAGGAGCAACTCCACTTCCCCTGGTACATGGGCGGCCCGGTGATCGAGTGGTTTGCCCGACCCATTCTCCGTCGGATCTTTCGTGCCAACCTGGTCAGCTTCGGCAGGTGGGTGGAATCGGGATTGGAGCCCGGAGGTTAGGTTCCCCCGAAGGTGGCGCGACGTTTTTCGAGGAAGGCGGCCACACCCTCCCGGGCGTCATCGGTCCAAAAGGAGTCCAGGAAGGCCTGCCTCTCCACCTCCATGGCATCCCGCAGGTGGAGCCCCAATCCGCCGATCAGAGCGCGCTTGGCGGCACCCAGGGCCACGGTTGGCCCCTCGGCGTAGCGTCGGGCATCTTCCATGGCTCGGTCCAGCAACTCATCGGGGGGGAACACCTTGTCGGCCAAACCCAGTTCCTGGGCTTCGGCAGCCGGCACGAACCTGCCTGAGTAGACGATTTCCTTAGCCTTCTGGAACCCGACGATGCGGGCAAGCCGCTGGGTCCCACCGGCTCCGGGGATGATCCCCAGCTTGATTTCGGGTTGCCCCACCTGGGCGTCTTCGGCGAAGTAGCGAAAGTCACAGCCCATGGACAGTTCCAAACCCCCGCCCAGTGCATATCCGAAGATGGCGGCGATGGTGGGTTTGGCCAGTGACTCCAAACGCCAGATGGCGTCCACCAATTCATAAGCGAGGTTCTCGGTCATCTTGCCGGAGTCGTAGGCGGCTTGGAAGCCTTTGATGTCCGCCCCGGCGGCAAAATGGGGTTGCCCGGTCACCACCACCGCTCGGACGGCGGGATCCTCGGCCCTCCCGAAGGCTTCGTTCAGGTCGGTAGACAATTCCAACGAAAGGGCGTTGACCGGCGGACGGTTGAGACACACCACCGCCACCGAACCCTCCATCGAGTATTCCACCAATGACATGAGAGCCTCCGTTTTCCTTGACCGGCCGCTTGCGACTCCACCGAGATTACACACCGAAACGGGACGCATTTCCACGGCTCACTCACGTTGACCGGTCGACTCGCCTCTTATGGATCAGGTGATCGTCAAGATAAACCGCTTCAGACCATTGACTTTTGTTCCACCCCGCGACCAAACTGAAGAAAGCCAATCACTGACGGTCTGATCGGACGTCATCAGACTCGCCAGAGGTCGAAAACTCAAGAAAGGCGCGTTTCCAACCGCTATGCGTCAGCGCGCCACTGATGGCACGGTGGGGGCGGGGGTGGGCCCTTTCCCGGAGAATCTAAGCCAGATTTTCGCGAGATAGTGTCGTAATTCGGCGCGACTACCGTCCAGTAGCCACCACGTCAACGCCAGTGCGGCTCCTGAGCGCAACCCGCGCATGCCCCGGGGATGTCGCCCCGAGACTGCGCTCATCGGGCGGGGTATTCCAGGAAGGTGGCGCGATCCCAGGTGTCCAGTTGGTGAACCGCTATTCCGCTGTGGGCGATCGAGTACACCCATTCATCGATGACGATCACCCGCTGCGGGACAGCCCAGTCCACCTTCCTCCAATCCGAGGAGTCCTCTCCGACCGGCCCGTCCGAGAGGGGGCGCAACAGGTCCTCCAAGGCCAGGTCGCCAGACCTGACATCGACAACGGCCACCCCCGCATCCTGGCTGCTTTCATTGTCGTCCCACCAATATGCCCGATAGGGAATGAAAGCCCGATCATCGAAGAACAGAAAGGCCCGATGGTCGTTCTCCACGGGAGACCAACTGTATTCGGGTTCCAGCCCGTCGACCTCCAAGGGTCGGAGATGAGCGACGCGGATGGGGTCGGTGGGGTCGGAGACATCGAACAGCGAGACCTGCAGGCCTTCGACCCTGCCTTCCAGAGAGGCATCCTGACCCACTCCCAGCAGCAGGTCTTCCCCCACCGGGTGCAGGTATGAGGAGAACCCCGGAATCTTCAACTCTCCCAGCACCTGGGGGTCGGATGGATCAGAGAGATCCAAGGCATAGAGTGGATCGATCTGGCGGAAGGTGACCACATATGCGTCGGGTCCCATGAATCTCACCGAGAAGATGCGTTCCCCCTCTCCCAATCCCCACACCGACCCGATCTCATCCAGCAGGTCGCCGTCGGGGCGAAGCACCGTGACATGACTCTCCGAGTCTTCGGTCCACCACCAAGACGGCGAAGTGGTGGCCGCCACCCGCAAGTCACCCTGGTACTCGTCCATCGAGAATTGATTCAGCAAGAAACCGGAGACCTCCCCGCTGGCCTCGTAGACGGGCAGGTCAGTTGAGGACGTGTCGAATTTGTGGATCAGCGTGGTGTATCCGGTTGACTCCGCTTCCACGTCATCCTCTGCCAGAGCCTGCCAGTTGACCCACCGGGCAGTGGCCACATAGACGCTGTCGGCGGTGGCGTACAGGGTGTCTCCCTCCGCCACGACACTGGCCGCCGACCAGTCGGTTATTCCCGACGACAGATCGAACAGGAGGATGGAAAGGGTGTTCAAACCCGAGAACACACCCGGCGCCAGGACGTTGGAACAATCCACCAACTGGCCCCATTCGGGATTTCCCCCCTCGGGGGCCTGCAGAACGTAGGCCGGTAGCCAGTTCCCCAGGGTGGAGTTTCTCACCAGTTCCTTGTTTGCCTCGATGGCCTCCTGTTCGGCCCGCAAGCCGCTGCCCTGGGGATGCGCCCATTCGATCCCCACCGGATGGGAGGTGATCACCAGTCGCGCAACTCCATCGGACAGTCGAGAGCCGTTGTAGCTGCCGTCCACGCTCAGATCGGCCACCACCTGGGGAGAGGCCCGGTCGGAGATGTCGACCTGCACGATACGCGTCACAGGTCCCACCCGCCACTCCGAGGCAACCAGGAGCAGCATGTCTTGGTGGAGCAGCATCTCCTGGGGTTGGAAATCGACGATGATCGATGACAGATGTGTCACTGTCCCGTCGTCCACCTCCACAATCCGCAGCCGGCCATTGGTGTCCAGCAATGAGTAGATGTAGAAGCCGTCGGTCTTGACCAGATCGGCTTCATCCACACCCGCCACCTGCACGTTGGTGCCGGTGAAAGAAGGCGTTGACGACCCGGCGGAGTCATCGGCCATGGCCGCCTCCTCCATGACTTCCGCATCCATCGCGGCCATCCTAAAGATCTGGGGACCCCCGTCCAGCCCGTAGGGACCCACCAGTTCCAGGGCGTTGTCGATGTAATAGTCGAGGATCTCGTCACAACTGCCGAAGGTTCGCAGGCCCACCGTGACCAGCCTCGGACCGTCATCGCCACTGGTGGTCTGGGTGCCTGCCCCGGTGGTGGACGGCGGTTGCTCCTCAACGGTCGTCTCCACACTTGGAGCAGTCGTAGAAGTCTCCGGAGGGGTCTGGACTTCCACATCGGCGCTGCAGGCCGAGACCCACATCACCCCCACCACCATCAAAATAAGTAAACGTTTCATGATTAAGCCCCCTGGTTCTGCTGTCCCTCCCTTCCTGATCTCACCTTAGGCCCCGGCAGGTCTTATGTCCGGGGATTGGTCCTCCCCCTCTGCCTTTCAAGACGCCCAGGCCGCGAAAACGTTTCTTTCGTGGATCACCAACGGGCCGCTGCCGCCATCTCGCTCACCGCCGTGGCCAGTGCCCCTGCCGCATTCTGGGGATCGGAGGACTCCAGGACTCTGCGCACCAGAGCGGTCCCCACAATGAACCCGTCGGCCAGTCGGGCGGCCACCGCCGCCTGCTCGGGATTGGAGATCCCCACTCCCAGCACCACCGGGATGTCGGTGACGTCCCGGATCCGTTCCACCAACTCCTCCACCCGACTGCTCCACTCGCTCCTCTCGCCGGTCACTCCCAGGTTGGCCACCGCATAGATGAAGGTGGGCGACGCCTCGGCCACCGCCTTGATCCGCTTGTAGGTGGATGTCAGGGCCACGAACAACACCATTCCCAGGCCGTGGCGGCGGGCCGCCTCGCCCAGGGGTTGCGCTTCGTCAAACGGGAGGTCGGCGACGATCAGGCCTGCTGCCCCGGCTTCCGCCAGACGGTCGCAAAACCAGTCGGCTCCCCGGCGGAACACCGGATTGGCATAGGTCATGGCCAACGACGGAACGCCGGTGGTCTCCGATACCTCTCCCAGAATGGAGAGACTGCGGTCCAAGGTGGCTCCCGCCCCGATGGCCTGTTCACTTCCCCGGCAGATTACCGGCCCGTCCATAAGGGGATCCGAATAGGGGATGCCCACCTCGAATCCGTCGGCGCCGGCCTCGGCCATCGCCTGGAACATCGCAGGCGAGGAGCCCAGGTCGGGAAGGCCGGCGGTCAGAAAGGGAAGAAAAACCGACCGCTCCTCCCGGCGGGCGGTGACGAACAGGTCTGCGATCCGCTCGGCGCCCGAACGCATGCGGGCCGCCTCGGTCGACGAGGTCCGATCCGAGCTTTTCATAGCCTCTCCACCAGCATCTCCATGTCTTTGTCGCCCCGCCCCGACAGGTTGATCAACACGGTCTTGTTGCGAAGCGCCACCGCCTCCTTGGCAACCCATGCCACGGCATGAGCGCTCTCCAGGGCCGGGATGATGCCCTCAGTCCTGGCCAGAAGCCGCACTCCGTCCAGTGCTTCGCGGTCGGTGATGGAGACATAGCGGGCCAGTCCGGCCTCCTGGAAGTAGGAGTGCTCCGGTCCCACCCCCGGATAGTCGAGACCGGCCGAGATGGAGTGGGCCTCCAGCACCTGGCCGTCGTCGTCCTGAAGCATGTAAGTGAGAGCCCCGTGCAGAATCCCCGGGCTCCCCATGCCGATTGACGCCCCGTGCTGGCCGGTATGGATGCCCTCGCCGCCGGCCTCCACTCCCACCAGTTCCACCCCGGTCCCGGCCAGCGGCCAGAACATCCCGATGGCGTTGGACCCACCCCCCACGCAAGCCACCGCCACATCCGGCAACTGCTCCGATTGCCGAAGGATCTCCTCTCCGATCACTTTCTGCAATTCCCGCACCATCCAGGGGAAGGGGTGGGGACCCACCACCGAACCGATCACATACTGGGTCTCTTCCACGGTCCGGGCCCAGTCACGCATTGCCTCACTCACCGCGTCCTTCAGGGTTCCCGCGCCCGAGGACACCTCCACCACATCGGCCCCCAGGATCTGCATGCGGGAGACATTGGGAGCCTGGCGACGGATGTCCACCACTCCCATGTAGACCTGGCACTCCAACCCCAGCACCGCCGCTGCGGTTGCGGTGGCCACCCCGTGCTGTCCGGCGCCGGTCTCGGCGATGATACGCGGTTTGCCCATCCGGTGCGCCAGCAGACCCTGTCCCAGGGCGTTGTTGATCTTGTGGGCGCCGGTATGAGCCAGATCCTCACGCTTCAGCCACACTTCGACCCCCAACCGTTCGCTGAGGCGGTGGGCGGGGTAGAGCGGCGTGGGACGGCCCACGTACAGTTCCAGCAACCGGTTGTATTCCCCCACGAACAACGGATCCGCCCAAGCCGCCGCGAACTCCTCCTCCAACTCCTCCAGGGCCGCCATCAAGGTCTCGGGAGCGAAACGGCCGCCGTACTCCCCGAAGCGACCTCTTCGGTCGGGGCGGTGCAGTCGGGGTTTCATAGTCTCTTGGCCTCTTTCACGAAGGAGCGGATACGGGCGGGGTCTTTGACTCCCAGTGAGGACTCTAGATGAGAGGAAGCATCAACGCCCCACGGTTGCAGTCTATTCACCGCTTCAGCCACATTGTGGGGCGCCAAACCTCCCGCCAGCACCCATTTTCGGCCAATCTGGGGGACCCTTCCATAGTCAAAGGAGCGACCGGTCCCTCCGTGGCGGCGGGAGTCAGCCGTGTCGAGAATGGGGATCTGAGCGGGGGGCACCCCGTCCACGCAGACCCTTTGGCTACCCACCTTCACCGGCCTCAAGACCCTCAGCCCGTGACGGACGGCCGCTTCGGCGGCTTCGGCCCCGTGTCTCCCGTGAGGTTGCACTCCCCACGCGCCCACCTGCTCCGCCAGTCCAATCAGGTCCCCGGGGGTTTGGTCCACCGTCACCAGAACCCCGGGTATCTGGGCGGCGCCCGCCAGGTACTCGGCATTCTCCACCGAGATGCAGCGGGGCGTCCCTTCGGCCAGCACCATCCCGAAGGCATCGGCGCCCGCCTCCGAAGCCGCCTCCAGATCCGCCAACGTCGACAGCCCGCACACCTTGACCCACACCATCAGGGGGTGACACCTCGCATTCGGGAGACCAGATCGCCGGGACTGCGCGCCAGCACCAAGGCCTCACCCACCAGGACGGCGTCGTACCCCGCCTCGGCCATCTGCGCCGCCTGCGCCGGAGTGTGGATGCCGCTCTCGGCAATTCGTACCTCCACATCCCCCAGTAGCGGGGCCAGCCGCACCGACGTTGCCAGATCCACGTTGAAGTCGCGAAGATCGCGATTGTTGACCCCCACGATGCGGGCGCCGGCCGTGATGGCGCGCCGGGCCTCGGCGGCATTGTGCACCTCCACCAGCGCCGCCAAGCCCGCCTCGGCGCTCGCCTCCAACAGTTCCACCAACCGGCTGTCGTCCAGGATGGCCACGATCAACAGCACCGCGTCGGCGCCGATCCGGGCCGCTTCCCACACCTGGGCGGCGTCCAGCGTGAAGTCCTTGCGCAACACCGGGATGTCCACCGCCTCGGCGACCATGGTCAGATCCCGGTTGGAGCCGCCGAAGTGATCCGGTTCAGTCAGCACCGAGACCGCCGAGGCGCCAGCCTGCTGGTATATCCGGGCCTGTTCCACCGCATCCAGCCCAGCAGCCAGCACTCCCCGCGAGGGTGATCGCCTCTTCACCTCCCCGATCACTCCCAGTCCCGGTTCACCCAGAGCGGACGCCAACCCCCGGGCTGTCCGGGGACTCTGCGGGTCAACTCCCTCCCGTTCCTTGAGTTCTGCTATCCGCCGTTGGGTGGAGGCGATTATCTCATCCAGCATCACCCTGCGATTCTACGAAGTCCGGCCCCCCTGAAACCCGGGACGGCGCCAAGAAGGGCCCCGAACCAACTCTCAACTGAGCAGGGTCCCGTTCCGATCGACTTCGAAAGAGACCCTCAGAACCCGAAAACCCGCCGGCAGGCCCGGGCGGCCCGATCACTGTCACCGCCTTGGGGAACCAACTCGAAGGAGACCAACCCGTCATACCCCTGGGCTTCCAGCACTCGACGCAGATGAGCGTAGTTGATCTCCCCGGTGCCGGGCTGTCCCCTCCCCGGCACGTCGGCCACATCGAACCTGCCCATCCACGGCAGCGCCGCAAGAAGGTTGTCGGTGAGCCGCCCTCCGGACAGTTGCTGGTGAAAGCAGTCGAACGCCAACCGGACCCGGGGGTGATCCACCGCCCGGCACACAGCCACCGTCATGCCCACCTCATCCCAAAAGTACCCCGGGACGTACACATTATTAATGGCCTCCACCCCCAGGGTGATCCCGGTTCCCTCCACCAGTTTCACAGCCTCTGCCAACCCGTCCACGCAAGACTGGAAACGGGCCTGCCAGGTGAGTGGGGGCGGCTTGACGATCACCCCGCCCGGGCCGATTCCATCACTGAAAGTGTGCAGTTGGGTGGCTCCCACCCGCTCGGCCACCTCCACGGAGGCAGCCAACTCCTCCAACACCTGCCCGCGTTGGGAAGGGTCGGCCAGGCCCCCCTGACGATGCCCGAAGAAGCCTCCCAGAGCCACGCCCTCGGACCGACAGACCTCGCCCAACTCGTCGATGTCCACATCCCTCCAATCCCACAAGTCCACCTGATCGAAGCCATGGGACCCCGCTTTGCGGACCCGGTCGGGAAAGGAAAGCTCAGTCCACATGAATTGCAGACTGACCCCGTGTTTCATCACACCCCTCCCACCGTGGCGCCCCCGTTGACCAACAGCGTCTGTCCGGTGATCATCCGGGCTGCCGGTGAGGCAAGGAACACCACCGCTTCGGCGATGTCGGGCGGCAGAATGGCTTCGGTGATCATCTGACCCTCCGCCACCAACCGCAGGTACTTCTCGGGGATCTCGGCGGTGGTGATCTCGGTGGTGACCAGTCCCGGCCCCACCGCATTCACGGCGATGCCGAACTGGCCCATCTCCCGGGCAAGGCTGCGGGTCATCACCGAAACCGCCCCCTTGGAAGCCACGTAGTGCATCAGGTTGGACATCCCGAAAGTGATCACGTTGGAGGAGAGGTTCACCACCCGTCCTCCCCCGATGACCTTCATGGGTTCCAGCACCTCCCGGCAGAGCAGGAAGATGGAGTCCACGTTCACCTCCATCACCCGGCGCCACTCGGCCAACTCGATCTCCCAGAAGGGCCGACGCGGTATCCCTGCGAACAAACCGGCGTTGTTGATCAGAATGTCCAGGCGACCGTTGCGATCCGTCACCTGCCGGACCGCCGTCTTCACCCCTTGTTCGTCGGTAACGTCGACGACTTGGAACCGGGCCCCACCACCGGCGGCCGCGATGGAGTCAACTGTCTCCGAAGCCGGGGCCAGGTCGAAGATCTCCACCGTCGCCCCCCGGGACGCCAGAGCTTCTGAGATCCGGCGCCCGATGGCCCGGGCGCCGCCGGTGACGATCGCCACCTGTCCGGACAGGTCTTCGAGGTCGTTTCCTGATTGCATGCCTTCCTCCTTCTGTGGCTACTCCACGAGGACCAGCACCGTGCCGACATCCACCGTCTCGTCTTCCTCCACCAGGATGCGGACCACCGTCCCCGCCACCGGCGATTCCAGGTCCACCTCCACCTTCTCGGTCTCCACCACCCCGATCACATCACCCACTTCTATCCGGTCCCCCACCTCTATCTCCCAGGAGACAATGGTGCCCTCCTCCATGGTCAGGCCCCACTTGGGCATCAGGATGTCTCGGGTCATTGGGGGTCTCCCTTCTATTGGTGGTCCCTGGCGATCAAACAGGCGTGAGCCGGCCTGGTGATCCCTTCACAGTGGCCCGGATACCCTCGGCGATCCGGGCGGCGTCGGGGATGACGAAGCCTTCCAACTCCGGCGCGTATGGCATGGGGGTGTTGGCGCCGCACACCCTGGTGATCGGCGCCCCGAGCAGGTCCCACATCTCTTCCGCCGCTATGGCGGCTATTTCAGCGCCCACTCCTCCCCGGCGCGGGGCTTCATGAGCCACCAGAAGTCTTCCCGTCTTTCGAAGCGAATCCGACAGCAACCGGCGATCGAAAGGAACCAGCGAGCGGGGATCCAGCACCTCCACGGAGATCCCTTCCTCCTCCAACCTCTCCGCCGCCTCCAAAGCCGCATAGAGGGTGTGCAGGTACGAGACCACCGTGACATCCTCTCCTTCCCGCACCACTCTGCCCTCCCCCAACGGCAGAGGATCGACCTGGTCGGGAACCTGATCGGACCTCCCGTAGAGAAGCTTGTGCTCGAACACCATCACCGGGTCGGGGTCCCGGATTGCAGCCTTCACCAACCCCTTGGCGTCGGCGGCGTTGGAGGGCGCCACCACTTTCAACCCGGGAGTGTGCACGAACCAGGCTTCCAGACTCTGGGAGTGTTGGCCGGCGGTTGATCCCGCCGTCCCGGTCACCATCCTCACTGTCACCGGAACCCCGATCCGGCCCCCGGTCATGTACGAAGTCTTGGCCGCCTGGTTCACCAGCATGTCCATGGCCAGCGTCACGAAGTCCCCGAACATCACCTCCACCACCGGGCGCGCTCCCACCAGTGCGGCGCCGACCGCTGCCCCGACGATGGCTTCCTCGGAGATCGGGGTGTCGAACACCCGGTCGGGCCCGAACTTCTTGAACAACCCCCGGGTGACCCCGAACACTCCCCCTGCCTCACCGATGTCCTCCCCGATCAGAAAGACCTCGGGGTCTCTCTCCATCTCCTCGGCCAGCGCCTCTGCGATCGCCGCCCCGTACCGCAGTTTCCTCATCGCAGCGCCATTCCCTGATGAGTCTCGGTGTACACGTCCTCCAGTGCCTCACCCGGTTGGGGATGAGGACTCTGCTCGGCAAAGCGGGCTGCCCCGTCCAAGCGGTCCTCCACCGCCTGGCGCACTTCCCGAAGCACCGAGTCATCGACTCCCCGGTCCCGGAGGTGCTTTGCGAACACCACCAGCGGATCCCGGGCCATCCACTCCTCCAGTTCTCCGGGTGGGCGGTAACGGGCCATGTCCCCCTCGTAGTGACCGCGGTGACGATAGGTGCGGGCTTCGATCAAGGTGGGACCCTCCCCTGCCCGGGCCCGATCCACCGCTTCTTGGGCGGCCTTCCGCACCTCCAAGACGTAGTTTCCCTCCACCACCACCTCCATGGCGTAGGAATCGGCCCGCCGGGCGATCTCGGTTATGGGCTGGTGCTTGTGCTGGGGAGTGAACTCGCCGTAGAAGTTGTTCTCGCACACAAACACGACCGGCAGCAACCAGAGGGCAGACAGATTGAGCGACTCGTGGAAACTCCCCTCATTGGTGGCCCCGTCCCCGAAGAATGAGACCGCCACCCGCTTTTTTCCCTCCCGTTTCTTCTGGAGTGCGGCGCCGGTGGCCAGCGGTATCCCTCCTCCCACTATGCCGTTGGCCCCCAGGAACCCCAGTTCCGCATCGATCATGTGCAACGACCCTCCCTTGGCGCGGTTGTAACCGTCCTGCCGGGCATACAACTCGGCGTACATCCGGTTGGGTTCGGCGCCCCGGGCCAGCATGTGACCATGCCCCCGATGGGTGCTGGTGATCACGTCCCCCTCCTCCAACGCGGCGCACACCCCCACCGCCACCGCTTCCTGGCCGACATAAGGATGCAGGAAACCGGGGATGAATCCCTGCTGGCGCAGATGGGCAGCCCGTTCCTCGAACCGCCGGATCAGATACATCGAACGGAACAGTTCGATGTCGTGGTCAAGATTCATGTTCCGCCCGGTCATCCTGTTTCATGGTAGAGGCTTGATGCAGCCCCAATGCCGAAGCTGCCCGAGTCCCAAACCTCGTCTGCTGCGGAGACGAGGGCTATCATCGCCCAGGCTCGGTCAACCCTTGTTCGGCGGCCCGCCAACCATCGGAAGGGCTCTGACAACGGCCGGGGCCTCCCCACCCTCCCAAAGGACCTGCACTCCATCACCGGGATCGGCGCCCCGCCGGATCAGGGACAGTGCCACCGGCGCCCGAACCTCCAAGGACTCTGCAACGGAGGTGACTCTTCCCACTTTCCGATCATCTTTGCGCACTTCCGCTCCTTCGGGGGGGCGGATGTTGGTCGTCAGTTCCAACCCCCGCAGGGTGCGGTTCACTCGCCCCCGGCTGTCGATTCGGGCCGCCAGTTCCTGGCCCAAGAAGCAACCCTTGGTGAACGAGATGGCGGCTTCCGCCAGTTGACCGGTCTCCTGGGGGATGGTCCGCTGATCCAAATCGATGCTTGCCGAGGGCTCGCCGGCCTCCACCCTCACAGCCCGCCAGGCCAACTCTCCCACCGGATGGGCGCCTGCCGGGGAATCTGCGGTGAAGAAGATCCGGGGAAGATCAGCCAACGCCGCCGCAGCGCGGAAGTCCTCTCCGTCTCTCATCCATTTTCCATCCCCGACGGCCTCCCACCAGGGACAGTCGGGGCCGACCAGGGCCGAGACCACCCGGGAACCGACCCGGATCTTCGCTTTGACGCGAATCCGGTAGTAGCCCAGCATCTCGGCCAGTTCCATCCCCTCCCCCGCCTCGCAGATCAGACCCAGACCCCGGTCGTCCTTGAGTATCCAAAGCACGAAGCGCACCATGCCTCGCGGAGTCAGGAAGAAGGACCGGCACACCCCCCCAGACGGCAACGACTCCACGTCTGCGCTGACCAGTCCCTGCATGAAGGAGACCGCGTCGGGACCCTCCACCCAGACCACCTCCCAGAGCCCGGCGACCAATCCGCACCCTCTGCGAAGCGCCAGGTATTCGGCCGTCACGTTCCCGAAGCTGTCGGGCAGTTCACCCGATCGGACAGGTAGTGTCACAACAGGCCTCCGGCTCAGTCCCGTGCCGCCATGGCGATGGCCACCAGCGGCGCCGCCGCCTTGTTCATGGTCTCCTCGTATTCGAGGTCGGGTTGGCTGTCGGCCACCACACCGCCTCCGGCCTGAACCCAGGCCGTCCCGTCTGCCACTATCACGGTGCGCAGGCAGATGGCGGTGTCCATGGTGCCGGAGAAGTCGATATAACCGACCGCACCGGCATAGGGACCGCGGGCCACCGGTTCCAGTTCGTCGATGATCTCCATGGCCCGGACTTTCGGAGCACCCGACACCGTCCCGTGCGGGAAGGTGGCGCGGAGCACATCCACCGGGCCCACCTCGGGCCGAAGCGTTCCCGACACCGCCGAGACGATGTGCATCACGTGGCTGTAGCGCTCGATGACCATCAGGTCGTCCACCTGCACGGTTCCGAACTCGCACACCCTGCCGACGTCGTTTCGAGCCAGGTCGATCAGCATCACATGCTCGGCCCGCTCTTTGGGATCGGCCAGCAATTCTTCTGCCAGCGCGGCATCCTCGTCCGGCGTGGCGCCCCGGGGACGGGTGCCGGCGATGGGACGGGAGTAGACCGTCCCGTCGCGGACCCGGGTCATCAACTCCGGTGAGGACCCGACCACCTCGACCCCGGGAGACCGCACATAGAACAGATAGGGAGACGGGTTGATGTGGCGAAGTGCCCGGTAGATGTCGAAGCTGTCGCCTGCGAACGGCACCGTGAGCCGCTGGCTCGGTAGCACCTGGAAGACGTCGCCGGCCCACACGTAGTCCCGGGCCTTCACGACCGCGGCTTCGTATTCGGAACGGGTGAAGGTGGAGACGAACGGGGGCGTGGGGGGCAGGTCGGGGACCACCGGCTGCATTTGGTATTCGAGGGGCGCAGCCAGCCGAGCCATGTCCTCGGACAACCGGTCCACCGCCTCCCGATAGTCGGACTCGGGATCTTCGCCCACATAGATGTTTCTCATCAGGGTGATGTTCTGCGTGAAGCGATCCATGGCCGCCAGCCCACCCAGGAAATGCCACAGCATCTCTGGAAGTTGCCGATCGTCGGGAGGTCGGTCGGGCAGGTTCTCGACGTAGCGGACGCAGTCATAACCCAGATACCCCACCATCCCCGAGTACAGCGGTGGGAATCCCGGCATCTGGGGTATCGAGAACTGACGGTGCAACTCCTCCACCACCTCCAGCGGATTGCCGGGCGGAACTTCCAGGTCTATGCCGGATATCTCAGCCTTTCCGTCGCGGGAGGTGAGGATGAAAGCGGGATCCCAGCCCACAAACGACCACCGGGCCCACCTCTCTCCCCCCTCCACCGACTCCAGCAGGAAACCGGGGTCATCGCCGGCCAGTTTCTCGAACACCGTCAGCGGAGTCTCACGGTCGCCCACCAGGTTCACCGCCAAGGGAACCACCCGGCAGTGTGAGGCCATGTCCAGGTACTCCTCAAGGGTGGGGGTGATTGCAGGGTCGTTCATGTCCAAGGGGATGGCTGGGTGGGAATCGGGGGGCTCAGAGTCTTGGTGTTGATCAGATTTCCGTCAGGTTACTGAGCAAGGGAAGCGCCGCGAACAGGTTGGAGATCACCCTCGACAACCAACTGAGCCCATTGAACATCATCAGCACCCCGAAGGCGGTCATCAGGACCCCGGCCACGATGATCAGGGGGCGGCTGATCTTTCTCACCACCGCCAGGGCGCTGAAGGCCTTGGAGAGGCCGATCCCCGACAGAACGAAGGGAACGCCGATGCCCAGCGAGAAGACGAACAGCAGGAACATCCCCGCCAGGACGGTGTTCTGGGAGGCAGCGATCGCCAGCACCCCGCCCAGGATGGTGCCGATGCAGGGCGACCATCCGAAACCGAACGCCGCCCCCAACACCACCGGAGACAGGAACCCGAAACGGGCGTTTACCACATGGAAGCGGCGCTCCCGGGCAAAGAAGGCGAATATGCCCCGGTTGGAGAAGGACATTCCCACCATCACCACACCGAATATGGCGATGACCGCCCCGGCGATCCTGGTGACTACCAATTGATTCTGCAGCAGGAACCTGGAGATGGAGGTGGCGCCGGCGCCCTGCGCCACGAAGATGATGGTGAACCCCGCCACGAACAGCAGCGTCGCCCGCAGCATCTTGGAGGTGGAAGCCGCCCCGGTCTGCAGGTCGGCCACCGAGTACCCCGACACCATGGCAAGGTAACCGGGTAGCAGCGGTAAGACGCAGGGCGATATGAAAGCCAGCAGGCCTCCTCCGAATGCCACTGCCAACTGCAGTGCCAATGCCATGTCCAAGAAATCCATCAAAAGTCCCTTCCGAGGGGTCGTCTGTCGCGGGGCAGGGTCGCCTGGCTGGAATTCTATCTAGCAGTTGTCCCTATCCACTTCGCTAAACCTCGTCGCCCTCCCCACAGGAAGACACAAAAGCGGGCAACCATCATGGTGATGATCGCCCACCACACTCCCGCAAGCCCCCCTCCCAACGCCGCGGAGGCCCAGAGCACTGCGGCCGCCGCCACCAGGGCCACCCCGGTGGAGGTTGCCAGCAGGCGCCCCGCCAGCACCGCCATGAGGACCCCGTCGGCCACGAACACCAGAGCGGACAGCGGTTGCATCAAGGCGGCATGAGCCACCACGCCGGTCACGGTCTCCGCAACGGCCGGATCGTCGGTAAACCAGCCGCCCAGCCAAGGAGCGGCGATCAACAGCGAGGCGGCGATCACCCCTCCCATGAGCAGCCCCCACCACAGCAGGCGCCTGGTTACCTGGTGCGCTCCCTCCACGTCCCCGACGCCACCAGAGCCTGCCCGGCAATGGCCACCGAATCGAGGGTGAAGGAGCAAAGCGCCCACACCTGGATCAAGATCTGGTGGGCCGCCACCTCCACCGTGCCCACCCGGGCTGCGGCCGCCACGGTCATGGTGAGGGTGCCGACCAGGAACACTGCCCGCAGCGCCAGCACCCCTCCCGTCCCCCAGAACCGCAGCAGCCCACTCCAACCCGCCAGCCGAAGGGACCACCCTTCGCGGCGAGCCCGCCCGGAAAGGAGGAGGAAGAAGCAACCGGTCCCCAGCCACTGTGCCCAGACGGTGGCCCAACCAGCGCCGGCCAGCCCCCATCCCAATCCGAAGATGAGCAACGGGTCCAACGCCGCGTTGAAGACGTTCACCCCCACCGACACCCACATCGGCGTCTTGGTGTCCTGATGGCCGCGGTAGATCCCGTGGGAAACCAGATTGAGCAGTGCGGCTGGAAAGGCCAGGGACCGGATGCGCAGGTATTCCACGGCCGGAGCCCTCACCTCCGCAGAGGCCTGCATCAGGTCGATCAGTGGGCCTGACGCAGTCCAGAACAAGATGAATCCCATCACCCCCAGGACCGCAGCGGTGAACACCGCCTGGCTGGCCACCCGGCCCGCCCCGACGCGGTCTCCTCTCCCCAGGCTTTGGGCGACCATGGGGGTGGTGACGAACGCCAGGGCATTGCAGATCGCAAAGGCCATCCCGAACAGGGCGGCGTCCACTCCCAGAGCGGCCAGTTCCACCCTCCCCAGCCGGCCAACGAAAGCGGTGTCCACCAAGGAGAGCAGCGGGTCGGCCACCAGGGCGGCCAGGGCCGGGGCAGCCAGAGCCAGGATGCGACGGTCCCAGGTTCGCTTCGGGTCCCCAGTCACGGACTCCGCCTGTGTTGGTCCGACCGGGCGAAGCAGGCAGTCTTCAGGACCGCGCCGGCCAGTCGCATAGCCCGTCCCGCGTCATCTCACACTCCTCGCATCGTGGTGAGCGGGCATCGCAGACGTCTCTGCCGAACTGGATGAATCTCATGGAGACGCCGGTCCAGGCTTTGGTCGGATAGAGGGCTTTGAGATCTGTCTCGATCTTGGCCGGGTCGGTCTGGGTGGTCAGGCCGATGCGCCCCGTGACCCGCCGGACATGGGTGTCGACCGCGATGGCCGGAATGTCAAATGCCTCGGCCAGCACCACGCTGGCCGTCTTCCTTCCCACCCCCCGCAGGGTGACCAGTTGCTCCAGATCGGTTGGCACCACTCCTCCGAATCTCTCGGTGAGATCTCGGGACAGTTCCACGATCGACCGGGCCTTCTGGCGGTAGAAGCCGGTGGAGAACACCGCCTCCTCCACATCTTCGAGATTCGCCTCGCCCAGATCCTGGGCGGTGGGCCATCGGCGAAACAGTCCCGGCGTCACCCGGTTGACATTCTCGTCGGTGGTTTGAGCGGACAGCACGGTGGAAACCAACAGTTGCCAGGGGTTGCGATAGTCCAGCGCCGTCTGCGCAGCCGGATAGCGCCGTACCAGCCGATTGAGCACCGCCCGCGCCTTTCCCCGCTGGGCGGGTGTGGGCGCCTTACCGTCCGAAAGGAACTTGGATGCCACTCGAATGTGATGCTAGTTACGTCGTTGCGTACAGATAGCGCCCAGAGGGTTCGAAGACCCACCCAAACTCCCCTATCATCACACCACCCGGGGCATGAAAAGCAGCAATATCACCGTTAACAAACTGATTGCGCAAGTGCGCAGTTATTACGGCGAGGGTTGCTTCGCCTGTGGCCAGGCCAATCCTCACGGACTTCGAATGGAGGGATTCGGAGTCCAGGACAGATACGCCGTCGCCGAATTCAAGCCTCGCGCCGAACACCGCGGGACCGAAGGCACCCTGCACGGAGGAGTCGTCACCACCACCCTGGACGAGATCTCCGTGTGGGCGGCGATTCTCACCTATCAGACCATGGTTGTCACCGGCAGGCTCGAAGTGAAGTTCCGGCGTCCCGGGAAAGTGGACGATCCCAACCTGTGGACCCGGGGCCGCGTGGAGGAAAGACGCGGCAAACGCCTGGTGATCTCTGCCCAACTGCTCTCCGGTTCCACGGTCTGCGCCTCGTCGACCGGTCTTTTCATAACCACCCAGACCCTGGAGGAAATGGGCATCCTCACACCTGGCGACTAGAGTTTCAGCCGCCACCGGCCGGGTCAAGACCAGGTCTGTGTCATCTCTTTGCCGCTACACACCGCCGACCTGATCGAGTCGCGAAGGTTCCCCAGCAAGAAACCTGCCAAAACGCTTGACTTTTGTCACAGGGGTGTTGCATATTGATGTGTACAAATATGAGTGTGCGGTCCGGATCGCTGTCATCAGAGTGAGGGTTCTGCTCTGGGATGAGCAGTTGCTGTTTTACGGTTGGTTCGTCCTGGGGTGTGGACCTGTTTTAGCCGGTTACTGAAGTTCTTTCGGTTCGGATTGGCTTGTGCCTGTCCGAATTTGTTCTGGCGGTCAGGAGGCGGCGGGTCGGGAGGGGATTCCCTTTTTGGGGGACCGACCCGGGTGGGAAGCGGCAAAACCTGGGGTAGCCGTCCCCGAACTCCCTGTCATCTATAGTCGGTTACCGATCCGATCTCTTCTACAGCGTCGATCGGGGTGGTCGACGAAAGGGAGAGGCTTTGAAGTCTGCAACATCCTCCAGTTCGACCCTGCGGTGACAGCCGCCCAGAGGCTGACGGACCAGACGAGGGTGAACAGGCTCAGCGAAGGGTTGACCCGCCGGGCGGGGTCGGTATGGGGCGGTGGGGTTGGGGAAGCTGAGGGGCGAAGTGGGGTTTGTCTATTTGCGTTGTTTGATGGGGCGTTTGCGTCTGCGCCGGTATCTGGGGTTGGGTTGTCGGGGCGGTCGGCCTGGTTGTCGGGCCGGTCGGCGGAGGTAGTAGGTGCCGGTGGGGGTTTGTTCCACTGTCCAGTCCTGATCATGCACCATGTGGTGGCACCGGGTGCATAGCAGGGTCATGTTGTCAATGTTGGTGGGGCCTCCGTCCTGCCAGTGGCGTATGTGATGGGCCTGACACCAAGAGGCCTTGGCGCCGCACCCCACACAGTGTTTGTCGCGGGCGACCAGCGCGGCGCGTTGGGGTCCGCTGGCGGTCCGCCTGGCTCTTCCCAGGTCCAGGGGTGTGGAAGAACCCGAGAAGATGGCGGGCAGAACCTGAGCATCACACGCCAGACGACGCAACGTCCCCGCCGGTACCGGGGTACCGTCCCCCAGGCGGGGATTGCCCAACCGGCCGGCGACCGTGTCGTAGTCGGCGATCACCAACAGTCGCACATCCTGAACACCACCATCCTTGCGTTGACGGGTGACCAGTTCTGCTATGGCGTCGGCCATCCGCTGACCCGCCGAAACCCGACTCCGGGGGTCCTCGCGGTGCCACAGGTCGTTCATCATCGCCGAAACCGCGGTTTCTATCTGAGCGCCGGTGACCGGATCGAACCGCCCGTACAACACGGTCATCCCATCGTGCAGGTCAGTGGTGATCTTGGCGAACCGGCGGGAACGCTGAAACACCAACTTGGAAACCCCATCATCCTCAGCACGCCGTTGTTCGTGCTTGCGGACCGTGGCCGCGAACTTGTCAGGAGACTGAGAACGAGCCTCGTCCAACAGTTGCTCCTCGTCAATGGTTCCCCGCTGGTTGGCACCCACCAGAATCCGAACGTTTTCAGGGGAGATGTCACCCTTGTGGAAACCCTCCCGGGTCCTGGGCAATTCTTCCAACCCCCCAGCAACAATCACTTCCGACCGGGCCCGGCGGCGGCTCAACAACCCGTCCTCTCGTAACACCGTCTCCACCAGTTCGGTTCCGTGGCGTCGCTCCAACTCGGCCGCCGCCTCCGCACGGGCCGCCGCCGCCTGGTTCTGCACCCGGACAGTCGACCGAATACGCCGCCGCAACTGCTCAGACGAAGCATCGGACACCGGCAACGTGGGTGCCAACCACCGCCCCCGATTGACCACTCCCGGTGTTCCGTTCACATACTCCCTGTCCATACCAACCACCATGGACCAGGCATGTGACAAAACAACACCACCACACCCCAACCTGTGCAAACAAACACTAAGGAGTCAACTGTGGGACCAAACAGGATCTGCTGTTCCGAGTCTCCCATCTAGTGGGAGGAGTAATCGCAGGTACCTTCCCGGCCAGGTCCTGCACCACCGGTCTGACGGGATGGCTACTGGGAAGAAGAGCCTCCCTGCTCCCGTTCTGCCCACCGCAGTCCCCGGCGGGCGAGGCGGATGCCCACCGCCACTGCGCCCATGCCCAATCCCACCAACCCGGTGAGCCGCACCACCGGAACAAAGGGAGCAGCGCACAGCCATACCCCGTCAGGGCAGATTCCAAACCCGCTGCCGCCCCGGGCCAGATCCAGTGCGGCCAGCAAGGGTATAACCGCCAGGGCGATGGCGGTCACCACCAAGGCGCCGATCAGTATGCGAAAGAATCCTGTGGTCATAAGGCAGATACGGTACCGCAATGGTCGGACTCCATATCATTATTAGCTCCCATGGCCTACTACCAAGAGTCCTTCACCGAGCAGGAGCGGGCCGTGCTGAGCCGCTTCTTCACCAATCTCGACGGACCGGTGTTCGCTCTTATCAACCTGCCCGAGGTTGTAAAAGGAGCACTCTTCGCCCGCTACAGCCGGACCCACAAATCTCTGCGCCGGTTGTTCTTGGACGAATTCGTGACCGATCCCTCGGTCGGGATAGAGGCCATCGCTACCGAGATGGACCGCGAAGACCCCCTCATCAAGCTCAAGAGAGCCGAAGACCTGTACCGGCGAGTCTTCTATGAGTACGGTGACGACTCGGTCGCCCAGTTGGGAGGGGTGCATCTTGCTTGCGAGCAGGCATCAAACCTGTTGACCAAGGTCCTGGAGTGGGGACGCCTGGCGGCGTACCTCGAGCAGTCCACCCGGTACATCAGCTACGACCAGCGCCTAGGGGGAAGGTATCGCTACTTCGTCCCGGCCGATATCGAGGAATCGTCGCTGCGGGAAGACTACCTGGCGATGATGGAGCGACTGTTCGACACCTATCGGGAGATGCGCCCGGTGATGATCGACTACTTCACCAAACGCCACCCACGCAAAGAGGGAGATCCAGCCTGGGTGCATCGGGCCGCCATCCGGGCGAAGGCATTCGATTCCATCCGTGGGCTGCTCCCCGCCTCCACCATCTCCAACGTGGGAATCTACGCCACCGGCCAGGCATACGAAATGGCCATGATCCGGATGCAGTCCCACCCCTTGCGGGAAATCCAGGATTACGGGTCGATGATGCTGGCCGAGCTTCGCAAGGTGATTCCCTCCTTTCTCACCAGAGTTGACCTCCCCGACCGGGGAGTGTTATGGAGTAACTACCTCGCCGACACCAATGCGCGGCTCGAAGAGATGGCCCACCGCCTCGGGATCCGGCCGGCCCCAGCTCCCGAGGTGGCCCTCACCGATTGGGACCCTGACGCCGAACGGAAACTTGCCGCCGCAGCTCTCTACGGGGTATCGGAGCTCCCGGATGCCCAGCTGCGAGAGGCCGTGGACCAGATGCCATCCGAACAGGTCACCGAGTTGATCGCTTCTTTGGTTGGAGAACGTGGCAACCGGCGGCACAAGCCGGGAAGGGCCATGGAGCGCAGCTACTACCGCTTCGACGTACTGTGCGATTTCGGAGCCTTTCGGGATCTGCAGCGCCATCGGATGATGACCATCGAATGGCAACCGCTCACCACCCGGCTTGGCCACGAAAGACCGGAGGAACTCTCCGACGCCGGCTTGGACGGCCTCTGGGACCGCACCCTGCAGGAAGCCGCACAGTTCTACGAACAAGTACGGGCGTCAATGGGTCGCCAAGTCGCCCAATACACAGCGCCTTTCGCCTATCGCATCAGGTTCATGATGGAGATGAACGCCCGCCAGGCGTTGCACCTGATCGAGCTGCGCACGCAGCCCGCCGGCCATCCCAACTACCGGCGTGTCTGTGTCGAGATGCACCGCCAGATCGCCGAGGTGGCCGGTCACACCCGCATCGCCGACGCTTTCAAGTATCTCAACACCGAGGGTGTTGACCTAGAAA
Source organism: bacterium OM1 bin76 (assembly GCA_002238785.1). Classification (GTDB taxonomy): domain Bacteria; phylum Actinomycetota; class Acidimicrobiia; order Spongiisociales; family ZC4RG35; genus Bin76. Next base: position 95,746 of record MPNA01000001.1, read on the forward strand.
GGCTGGAAGATGGGCGCCGAGTAGAAAGAAGTCTTTTGGGACAAACGCGGCCCTTGCCGCTGGAGTTTTGACCTCTAACCGTCCAGCGGTTTGCGCAACATGGGGTAGCCATCAACATTTCTCGATGGGAACTGACGAGCGTCAGCACAGAAGATCAGTAGCCTCTTTTCAACTGAGCTGCATCCGGGAAAGGCCCGTATGGACACCCTCAAAACAATCACGGTCCGCGACTACCGTTGCTTCGCAGGTTCGCAGACCGCCCGCTTGGCGCCATTGACGCTGCTCGTTGGCGACAACAGCACGGGCAAAACCTCACTGATGGCGATGCTCCGCGCCATGTTGGATATCGTCAACGCTAACCGAGTCCCGGACTTCAAGAAACCTCCCTATGATCTAGGGAGCTTCACAGAGATCGTGCATCGCAGCGGCGCTCGGCGTGACCCCCCTGATCGGTTCAGCGCTGTCTTGGAGGTGACATCTCAGACAAGGGCCACAAAGGCAGCCACAGTGGCGACACACGTTGACTTCGCCGATTATCTGTCGGCGCCGGTTCCCATACGCCGACGGATATCGCAGGGTAAGTACTGGGTTGAGCAACGGTTCAACGAAAGTGATGGAACCCACATCACATATGGCAGTCCACGTGGAGCTTGGGCGGATGCCCGAGACCGTCACCTTCCTCACTTCCCCGGACGCTATAGCAACGAAATACCTACTTTAGATTTTCCGCTGTGGGTTCTCAGACGCGTACTCGACGCCGAACAAGAGGAGAAGTCGTCAATAGCGGAGCGTTTCAGACCGCTCGAAGGTTCCCCACCCATCTCACCAGAGGATGTGGATCAGATCAGGAAGAACCTGGCACATGCTCGCACCAAGCCTCGCTTGGGAAGCGCTCACGCGGGAATCAGAGGGTTGTTTGCAAGCGCGCCGGTACGGTCACAGCCCAAGCGGACGTATGATCCTGCCCTGGGGACGCCAGATCCTGAGGGTGACTATGTGCCGATGTATCTGGCACAGTTGGCACTACGCGAACCGCAAGAGTGGGGTGCACTCAAGAGTCGGATTCAGGAGTTCGGTAGCCAGGCCGGTCTCTTCAATGAGATCGAAGTAAAGCGGTTCGGCGAAGTCGAGAGCGCGCCGTTCCAGATCCGGCTTCGAAAGGCTGGAAAACAGCGTAAGGGCCCCATGCGAAACCTGGTTGACTGGGGCTACGGGGTGAGTCAGGTGCTTCCGCTCATCACCGAACTTCTGCGCCAGGACGCGCCGCAACTGATGCTGCTGCAACAACCTGAGGTGCATCTGCATCCAAGCGCTGCGGCCGCACTCGGGAGCCTTCTTTCCCAAACCGTGGGCTACTCCACACGTGGGCGGAAAACCCGTCAGCAGATCGTCTTGGAGACCCACAGTGACTTCATCATTGACCGGGTAAGGATGGCTGTCCGGGACAATTCCGCGGGTCTGCGACCAGAGGATGTATCCATCCTGTACTTCAAGCGGAATGAGCAAGCAGTCCAAATCCACTCCATCAGCGTGGACCGTCTCGGAAACATTGATAGCGCACCTGCCGGGTATCGCAAGTTCTTTATGGAGGAGTTGCGACGTTCTATGTCTGCGTAAGTCATGTGCGCCATCATTGACGCGCACGTTATCAAGGAACTATTGAAAGGTGTGGGTACTGCCGGTAGTTTCTTCTTGAGTCAGGTTGAGGATGGGAAGATCAAAATCGCCTTCGGTGGCCAGAAACTCCGAGAGGAGTATTGGGATTCCGGTAACAACGTGCGCATGTGGCTTGTAGGAGCTATTAACGCTGGTCTTGTCCAGATCCAGGATGACGACAGGGTTAACAGACAAGCAAAGCAGCTAGTCAAAGATCCGCGCATTCGATCTGATGACTGGCATATTCTTGCGTTGGCACAGATCAGCGGTGCCAGACTGCTTTACTCCTATGACGGAGACCTACGAGATGACTTCAAGGATAAGACATTGATCAACAAGCCCAGCGGCAAGCTTTACGCGGGTTCCAAGAGAGAAGCGCTCGCAAAGAAACACAGACATCTCTTGCGCCTAAGGCTCTGCCGTATTTGACTAATCCCCACCACTCAACGGGATGCGCAGAACCAAGTGACCCTCATCCACAGACCACTCGGCGGCACCCACCAGCGAGTAGTCCAAGAAGTCCTCCTCTGCTTGCTGCAGGAATCGGCGCCGCTCCTCGCCGGCCACCGGAGGGAGTGAGCGGTTCCGAACCGCCTCCGCCCTGGCCCGATAGCGGGCGATCATCGCATCAACATCAAGTCGGTCGGCCATAACCACCAAGATTACCCCGGCCGCAACCGGCAGGGACCGGCCCACGCTTTCGCTCAATTGGTGGGCGAAACCGGGAGACCCTTCCACGGGATTCTCACGGCTGGGAAGAGAGCGCCAAACGAGCCGAATCCAGTTCGGCTAAACAAAAACCAGTGGTTGCAAACCACAACCAATTCCTAGAATTCGAGGGCATAACCCACGGGGACTTTCAGTTCCCCATGATTCCAAGTGAATGGAGGTAACTCATGACTTCCACCGCACCACGGCCAACAGCCGACAAGTTCCTCTGGGCGGCGCTCCGCATCATGATGGGGTGGATCTTTCTCTGGCCCTTCCTGGACAAGTTGTTCGGATTGGGTTTCGCAACCGAAGCGGGAAGCGGTTGGGTGGACGGCGGCAGCCCAACCACCGGCTTCCTCGAGTTCGCTACTCGGGGTCCCTTCGCGGAGTCGTTCCAGTCCATGACCGGAGCCTTTGCCGACTGGCTGTTCATGATCGGCCTGCTGGGGATAGGTCTGGCCCTGCTCCTCGGGATCGGGGTCCGGATTGCCTCGGTCTCAGGTGCTTTGATGCTGGTCCTAATGTGGTTGGCAGCCCTCTGGCCCGAGCACAACCCGTTCCTGGACGATCACCTGATCTACGCCTTCGTCCTCATCGGAACCTACGTAACCGACTCCGGACGGTATCTGGGACTCGGCAAGCAGTGGTCGCAACTGTCCATGGTCAGCAAATACCGGTTCCTCGTGTAGCGAAGACCCTCCTCCTAACACCTTTGCCCACACCCGACCGGACACCTGACGCTTATCTCGGAGGTCCGTCAGTCACTACCTGACGGACCTCCGCAATCAAAGACCAGGGAGTCAGAACTCGTAATAGCCTTCGAAGGCAAGATGGGCTGTGCATGCAAAATAGCAGCTCTTACTGTACAATCCATGCAATGCCTACATCCATCACTATCCGAGACGTTCCCGACGAGACTCGCGATGAACTGGCGGCCCGTGCGGCTCGAAGCGGGCGATCGCTGCAACAGTACCTGCGGCGGGTGTTGATCGCCATGGCGGACAAACCCGATATCAAGACCTGGCTGGCTCGTGTCGAACAGCGTGTTCAGGCCAGCCAAACGAGGTTATCCGCAGAGGACATTCTGGCTTACCGAGACGAAGACCGCAGGTGAGCATCGTTGTCGATGCCTCGACGGTGGTCGCCGCACTGATCGACGCAGGCATTAACGGAACCTGGGCGATGGAACGGGTAAGGAAACACCCCCTCGCCGCACCGCACATGATGCCGGCGGAAGCGGCAAACATTGTGCGCCGGGCTCATTTGGCTAACAAGTTGACCGGTGAAGTGGCCGCGTTGGCGTATCGCGACCTTCTGAACCTCCCCATGGATCTCTATCCATTCGGCCCTTTCGCCAAACGCATCTGGGAATTGCGGGAAACCGTCACTGCATACGACGCGTGGTATGTCGCATTGGCGGAAGCCCTCGGGGCACCTCTGGCAACGCTGGACCAACGCCTCGCCAACGCCCCGGGACCCGTCTGCCGCTTCAGCACGCCGCCCACCTGACGGGCACTGTAACTGATCCCGATCAGATCAAGCCACCACCGAATCGGCGCCCAACAGTTCTTCGAGTTCGGCGATCATCCCTGGATCTCCGCTCACTTTGGGTTTGGAGGTGTATACGTGGGTGCCGCTCTCCTTGATGTAGAATACCACCCGCTTGGCGCCCGGGTGGCGCCGCAATACGTCGCGCAGCCGGTGAGCATTGTCCCGCTCGTCCATGAATCTCATGCTCAAGTTGATATCCACAGAGGGTGGCGCCTTCTTCAGTGACTCCATGCGGGTGCAGATCAGTTGCACTCCATCCTCCCGCCGGTCGACCCGTCCCCCGACCGCCACTATCTGGTCCACTGCCAGGATGTCCTCATGCCGCTCCACCATCTTGGGGAAGACCACCACTTCCACCTCGCCGTCCAGGTCCTCGATGGTGAGCACCATCATCCGGTCACCCTTGCGAGTCCACCTGACCACCAGGGATGCGATCAGCCCGGCGATCTTTACCTTGTCCCCGTCCGCACGGCTCTCCAAGCCGGTGGTGGTCACATCAGCGGCCGCTCGAAGATCACGGGCCCTGTCAGCCAGGGGATGATCGGAGAGGTACAGTCCCAGCATCTCCTTTTCGAATCCCAGGCGCACCGACTTTCCCCACTGCCGGTCGGGAATCTCGGGAAGGGTGAGATCAGGCATTCCCCCGCCGCCGAACAGTGAGAACTGGCCGGCCTGTTCCCTGCGGCGGCGGTCCACAACCGAGTCGACAATCAGGGGAAGCACCTCCGTGAGGCCCCGGCGGGTGTGTCCCAGGCTGTCGAATCCCCCCGCCTTGACAAGCGATTCCAAGGTGTTGCGTCGCAAGGCATCCACCGCCACCTTGTCACAGAAGTCGACGAAGCTCTGAAAGGACCCCTCTTCCCGGCGGGCCTCGATGATCTTCTCCGCCACCGACTCCCCCAGGTTGCGAATCGCGGAGAGACCCACCCGGATGCTGCCGGCGCTGACCGTGTAGTCCATCCCGGACTCGTTCACATCGGGAACCCTGACCGACAGTCCCATGTGCCGGCACTCCTTCAGATACATGGAGGTGCGGTCCCGGTTGGCCTTGGAAGAGGTCAGCAGGGCCGCCATGTACTCGGCGGGGTGGTGTGCCTTCAGATAGGCGGTCTGATAGGCGATCAGCCCGTAGCAGGCGGAGTGCGACTTGTTGAACCCGTACCCGGCGAAATGGCTGATCAGTTCGAACAGTTCCCGGCCGGTGGCCCGATCGTGTCCCTGCGCGGTGCAACCTCCGACGAACTTCTGCTCCTCGGCGTCCATCACGGCCTTGATCTTCTTGCCCATCGCTTTCCGCAGATTGTCTGCTTCCTCCATGGTGTAACCGGCCATGGTGCGGGCGACTTCCATCACCTGTTCCTGGTAGACCAGGATCTGGTAGGTGGGGTCCAGTACTTCTTTCAGCATGGGATGGAGCGGCTCCACCCGAGCCCGCCCGGTCTTGCGGTCGGCGTAGAGGTTGTGCATGTTGGCGCCCATCGGACCAGGTCGGTACAGCGCCACCAGCGCCACCACGTCGTCGAAGCGATCGGGGCGCAACCTCTGGATGAGGGTTCGCATCTGCTCGCCCTCCAACTGGAACACCCCGATGGTCTCCGCAGCCTGCAATAACCGGAAGGTCTTGGGATCGTCAAGGGGAACATTGTCGATGTCGGGGCGCGGCATCCCCGACTTCTCCACTATGTCCAGAGTCCTTTCGATGGTGGAGAGGTTTCTCAAACCCAGAAAGTCCATCTTCAGCAGGCCGAGTTCTTCCACCGCCCCCATCTCGTACTGGGTGACCACCTCCGCTTCCCGGCCCTTTTGCTGAACCGGGACCAACTCGGTCATCGGGACCGGGGAGATCACCACCCCCGCAGCGTGGATGGAGTCCTGGCGGCGGAGACCCTCCAAACCCCGGGCGGCGTCAATTACCTTGCGGGCGTCGGCGTCAGTGTTGTAGGCTTCTCGCAACCCGGCCGCATTGGCGTACCAGTCCCTCGCGATCCCGTCGCTGTCGGCCGCAGGCGGATTCAGGCACTGCATCAACGATGCCTCCTTGCCGAGAATGGCCGGGGGCATCTGCTTTGCCAACTGGTCACCAACCCGGTATTCATACCCGTACACTCGGGCGGCGTCGCGGATCGCCTGCTTCCCCTTGATGGTGGCGAAAGTCACGATCTGCGCCACATGATCGGAGCCGTACCGCTCCCTAACGTAATCGATGATCTCCGACCTGAACCTCTCGTCGAAGTCCATGTCGATGTCGGGCATCGCCGCCCGGCCGGGGTTCAGGAAGCGCTCGAAGATGAGCCCGTACTCCAGCGGATCGATGTGAGTGATCTCCAGGCAGTAGGAGACCATGGAGCCCGCCGCCGAGCCTCGTCCCGGGCCGGTGCGTATCCCCCGCTCCCGGGCCTCTCGTATCAAATCCCAGATGATCAGGAAGTAGGTCTGAAAACCCATGTCCCCGATGACGCGCAGTTCGTAGCGGATTCTCTCGGAGACAGGCGCGGGGATCTGTCCGCCGTACCTCTGGCGCGCACCCTCCAGCACCAGGTGCTCCAGATAGGAACTGTGGGTGTGGCCGGCGGGGGTCGGAAAGTCGGGGAGGAGCGTCTTTCCCATCTCCAGGCGAACATCTGCCCGCTCAGCGATCAGGAGGGTGTTGTCACACGCGCCGGGATACTGGTCGGACGGGAACAGTCGTCGCATGGCCGAGGCCGATTTGATGTAAAAGTCCTGCGAACCGAACCGCAACCGGTCTTCGTCTTCAACGTTGGATCCTGTGTTGACACACAGCAGCACGTCGTGGGTCTCCGCCTCGTCAGGCCGGGTGTAGTGCGAGTCGTTGGTGGCCAGCAGCGGGGCTCCCACCCTTTTGGCCACCTTCACCAACTCCGGCAGCAGCCTTTGCTGCTCTGCCAGTCCGTGATCCATCAGTTCGATGAAGAAATTCTCCCGGCCGAAGATGTCCTGGTACTCAGAGGCAGCCGAGGCCGCCCCGTCCGGATCGAACACACCCCCACTTCCGCCCTCCTCGCCCACCAGACCGGACACCAGGTGGGAAGCAATCTCGCCGCTCATGCATCCCGAGGTGGCGATGATCCCCTCGGCATGCTCCGCCAGCAATTCCCGATCGGCCCGGGGTTTGTACCAATAGCCGTCGAGGAACGCCCTGCTGCTGATCTTGATCAGATTGTGGTACCCGATGTCGTTGTACGCCATAAGGGTCATGTGATGGCGGACGTTCCGCTCCCCGGTGGGGCGGTCGAAACGGGATCCGGGCGTCAGGTAGGCCTCCATCCCCAGGATGGGCTTGATCCCGGCCCTTCTCGCTGCCTGGTAGAACTCCACCGCCCCATACAGGACGCCGTGGTCGGTCATGGCAACCGCCGGCTGCCGGTCGGCGCTCACCGCCGCCATGATCTCGGCCACCCGAGAGGCCCCGTCCAGCATGGAGTACTCGGTGTGCAGGTGGAGATGGGCGAAACCACTACGGCTTGCCATCAGCCCGGCAGACCCCCACCCAACAGCACGGCGGCGGCCACCGCCACCACCCCAACCGCCAAAGCCGAAACCGCCAAACCAGCCACCCGGTGACCTCGCTGGCGCTGTGCCGACCACAACAGCCCGATGAGCACGCCGGTGACTATCCCTCCCAGATGGGCCTCCCAGGCGATGTTGGGGATGAAGAGCGGCAGCGCGAAGTTGATGGCCAGAAGAATCCCCAACTGCGAGAGCACCCGCCGGCCGAAATAGGTGTGCCTCAAGCGGTAGGCGCCGGCCAGCCACACTCCGAACAACCCGAAGATGGCGCCGGAGGCGCCGATCGAGAAGGTGAAGGGGTCGGAGAACCAGAAGACGAACAGGCTACCCCCCGAGGCCGCGGATAGGTAGATAGCCAGGAATGGAAGGGATCCCGACTCTCTCTCGATCTGGGGGCCGAACACGTATAGGGCCCACATGTTGAACAGGATGTGAAACATCGACCCGTGCAGCAACACTGCGGTGAACATCCTCCACCACTGCCCCGCAGCCACGCCCACGCCCAACTCCGGCAGTCCTGCGATCATGGCAAGATCCCTCACGAAGCGGGATTCAAGTTCGGGGAGCAGCCAGGCCAGAACGTAAACCGCGCTGGTGACCACCAGCAACGAGGCGGTGACCGGGGGAAGCCCAACCCGTTGTTTGACGGTTCGAATGTTGCGTTGGGCCTGCCCCACGCACGCAGGACACTTCTGTCCCACCGACGCATCGTATGAACAGGACGTGCAGATGGGACGGTCACAACTGCTGCAACGAAGCCGCGTCGGCCGATCGGGATGCCGATAGCAGGAAGGAACGGTGAGATCAGAGCTCAAGACAACACCCAGATTAAGGCTACCGACCACCCAATCGGTAGTCCATGGCCTGTCGCAGTCCCTCGGGAAGGGGTGAATGGTGCTCCATCAAACGAGAGGAGTCGACGGGATGTCGAAAGGACAGGTCGGAAGCGTGCAACCACATGCGATCGGCGCCCAGGGGGTCGGGCCGGCCACTGTACAGACGGTCCCCCACCACCGGGTGTCCGATCGAGGAGAAGTGGATCCTGATCTGGTGGGTGCGGCCGGTCTGCAGTTCCACGGTCAGAAAGGCCAAGGGCGGATCTGCCCATTGGCGGAGGACCCGATAGCGGGTCAGCGCGTACTGGCCTCCGGCCACCACCGCTCGCTTCCCCCTGCGGCGCGGATCGGGACCAAGCGGCGCTTCGATCGCCCCCCGGGCGGTCTCCAGCGTGCCGTGGACCAAGGCAAGATACTGCCGCTTGACCTCCCGACGGCGCAGGGCCTCGGTCAACCGGTCGTAGGCCTGCTGGGAGAGACCCGCAATCAACAACCCGGAGGTATCCCGGTCCAGGCGATGCACTATCCCCCATCTGGCCGGCTGTCCGACTCCCTCGATCTGGGGAAAGCGGTGGAGGAGACCGGCGGCCAAGGTGCCTTTCTGTTGGGGCACCACCGAGCCGGGATGGGTGATCACGCCCTCCGGTTTGACCACCACGGCCACATGCTCATCCGCATACGTGACCTCGAATTCGACCGGCTCGGGGCGCAGTTTTCGCTCGGGAGGATCGCCCAGCCACAGGGACATCCCCGACTCCACCCGCTGGGCGGGTTTCAACCTTCCCTTCACAGAGTGGGCCGACCCAGCGTCTATGAGTCGGCGGGAGATGGAACGACTCACACCCAGTAGCGCCGAAACCACCCGATCGGCCCTGTCTCCCCCCAGAGACTCGGGAACCTGCCACTCCCGAAGGCCATCCAACTTCGGCCCCGCAGGGGATTCAGGAACGGGAGGTGGCAAGGGTTTGACGGAAGGCGGACAGCAATACCAGGCCCACCCCCACGGTGAGAGCGGTGTCCGCCATGTTGAACACCGGGAAATTGGGGACCTGAATCCAATCCACGACCTTCCCATCCAATAGACCCTCTCCCCTGGTGGCCCGGTCCACCAGATTTCCCACCGCCCCTCCCATCACCAGACCCAGACCGAGCACCTCCGTGCCGGGACGGGGTCTCCGAAGCGCCCAACCGATCACTCCCACGGCCCCCGCCGCGGCCAGACCCAGCCACACCCCGGCATTCTGGAACATGGAGAACGCCGAACCGGGATTCTCCACGTAGGTAAACCACAACACGTCCGGCACCACTTCCGAACGGCCGGATTCGAAGCTCTCCTCCGCCCACCGCTTGCTGATCTGGTCCACCACCACGACCGCGGCGGCAGTTCCCACCGCCACTCCGAAGGTGCTGATCAGTTTCGGCCGGCGCACTCTATACAACTGTCTACATAGGGAAGGTAACGGAGACGGGCCACGGGAATCGGCTTGCCGCACAGGTCGCAGTCGCCGTAGTCGTTGCGATCCATCTTTGCCAAAGCGTAGTTCACCTTCTCCAACAACATCGTGGCGTTGCGCTCCAGCGACATCTGTGTCTCGTAGTCGGTGGCGGCGGCGCCCGCCTCGGCGCTCGCTGGATCAGAACTCCGCTCACCGGCGCCCTCCGACATCCGGGCATCCTCCATAGCCTGGTTGTAGCCACCTATCAGACCCACGATCCGCTCCCTCTCCGACTCCAGCCGGGCGCGAAGCTGTGAGATCGTCTTCTCGTGTAGCACCCGGGCCATCAATACTCCTCTCCGTGCCCGATTAACGGCATTAGAGACTATCGTGTCGCGACGTGAATTCCACTTCTTTTAGGCGAGAAGATTGTCCGGCTACAACCTGTGCCGCCAATCCCACCTGACGGGACAAAAGCTTTTCCACTGCCCGGTTGGCTTTTCCCCGTTCCGGAGGAGCAGTGACCCTGATCTTCACGACGTCAGCGTGGATTCCGACTACTTCGGTTCTGGATGACCGTGGCGATACCACCACCCGCAAACGCTGCTTCCCCTTGACCGACCGCATCGCCGGAGCCCAACTGTGAGGAAAGGTGTGCCGCAGCGCCATTTCGCAAATGTAGCATTCAACCTTTCCACGCCATTTCGAACTGAGACGATGCCCACCTCCGATTTCGACCGTATCACCTCCCAGGTTCACTTCCCTGAACTGGACGCCGAGGTCTCAGCGATGTGGAAGCGGATCGATGCCTTCGGGGAGTCGATCCGCAGCCGCCCCGCCGATCGCGAGTACACCTTCTATGACGGACCTCCTTTCACCACCGGCCGCCCCCATTACGGCCACATCCTCGCAGGGGTGATAAAAGACATCGTCCCCAGGTACTGGACGATGCGAGGCTACCGGATCGAAAGGCGCTTCGGTTGGGACACCCATGGCCTTCCCATCGAGATGGAGGTGCAGGGACAGTTGGGAATCAGCGGCCCCCACGAGATCGCCGAACTGGGAGTGGACAAATTCAACGAGGCCTGCCGCGCCATGGTGGAACGCACCACCGAGGAGTGGGAAGAGGTCACCGATCGGATCGGCCGGTGGGTGGACTTCCGCAACGACTACAAGACCATGGATCCGGGATTCATGGAGAGCGTGTGGTGGGTGTTCAAACAACTGTGGGACAAGGGCCTGGTTTACCGGGACTTCAAGGTGCTGCCCTACTCATGGGCCTGCGCGACGCCGCTGTCCAATTTCGAATTGAACCTGGGCGGGTACCGAGACGTCGATGATCCCTCTATCACGGTAAGGCTAAAGGTGATACAGGGAAGGGGCCCGGTACAGACCGGGGACTACCTGTTGATCTGGACCACCACCCCTTGGACCCTTCCGGGAAACCTGGCGGTGGCGGTGGAACCCGATCTGCAATACGCAGCCATCCCGCACGACGGCGACCGGTACTGGGTGTTGGAGGAGTTGGCCGGGTCAGTGTGGGATGATCCTCCCGCACCCCTCGCCCGCGCCAGCGGCAAGGACATGGTGGGCAGCCGCTATGAGCCGGCCTTCCCGTACTTCGAGCACCTCGGCGCCGAGGGAGGTTTCGTTGTGGTGCCGTCCCCCGACGTCACCGCCGAGGAAGGGACCGGTCTGGTCCACATGGCGCCTGCCTACGGCGAGTCGGATTTCGACACCTTCGCGGCCAATGATCTATCGCTGATGGTTGATCCCATCGATGGAGGAGGTCGCTTCACAGACCAGATTCCAGAGGTGGCCGGGCAGAATGTCAAAGATGCCGACCGCACCCTGGTGCGGCTCTTGAAAGAGTCCGGAAAGCTGGTTCGCCATGAACGAATCGTCCACTCCTACCCATTCTGCTACCGCACTGACACCCCATTGATGTACAAGGCCATCCCCACCTGGTTCGTAAAGGTCTCCCAGCTTCGCGACCGGTTGGTGGAACACAATCGCAGCATCCACTGGGTGCCCGGCTATGTGGGCGAGCGCCGATTCGGAAACTGGCTGTCCGATGCCCGCGACTGGGCGATCAGCCGGAATCGCTACTGGGGGTCATGCATCCCCGTTTGGGAATGCCACGTCTGCCGACATCAGCATTGCATGGGTTCGCTGGACGAGTTGGAGCAGCACTCCGGGCAACGACCCACCGACCTGCACAAGCATGTGGTGGACCTGATCACCTTTCCGTGCCCCCTGAACGGGTGCGGGGGAACGATGCACCGGGTCCCGGAGGTGTTGGACTGCTGGTTCGAGTCGGGGTCGATGCCCTATGGCCAGCAGCACTATCCCTTCAAGAACCGCCAGCGCTTCGAAGACAACTTTCCGGCTCATTTCATCGCCGAAGGCCTGGATCAGACCCGCGGTTGGTTCTACACACTTCACATCCTGGCTGCGGCGCTGTTCGACCGGCCGGCCTTCTCCAATTGTGTGGTGAACGGGATGATTCTGGCCTCCGACGGCCGCAAGATGTCCAAGCGTCTCAAGAACTATCCCGAGCCCCTGGCGGTGCTGGACAAGTTCGGCGCCGATGCCTTACGGGCTTATCTGATCAACTCCCCGGTGCTGCGAGCCGAACCCCTCCGGTTCTCCGAAGCCGGTGTGAAAGAAGTGGTCCGCACCGTCCTGCTTCCCCTGTGGAACACGTTCTCGTTCTTCACCACCTACGCCGAAGCCGACGGAATCGGGATTTCCGACATTGCCGCCGCTCCCCCGCCCGACCAACGTCCCTCTCTGGACCGCTGGATCCTCTCGATGTTGCAAAGCCTCATCACCGAGGTGCGCCTCCAGATGGACGGTTACTACCTGTATGCGGTGGTCCCTCCCACACTGGGGTTCATCGATCACTTGACCAACTGGTATGTCCGCAGGTCCCGAAGGCGCTTTTGGAGAAGTCGAGGCGAGGACGACGCCGACAAACTGGCTGCATTCGCCACCCTTTACGAGGTGCTGGTCACCTTCTCGGAGGTCTTGGCGCCGGTGCTGCCGTTCATCACCGAGAAGATCTACCAGATCCTGGTGTCCTCCTGCGACACCCAGGCGCCGGCCAGCATCCATCTCCGCCAGTTTCCCGAACCACAGCCCGAACGGATCGACCCGGAGTTGGAGGAGGGCATGGACCTGGCCAGAAAAGTGGTGAGGCTCACCCACGGCCTTCGCAAACAACACAACCTGCGGGTCCGCCAACCGCTCAGTTCCCTGACGGTGAATCTGGCGGAGGGGATCCGCACCGACCCCCTGCAGGTGCTGTCGGAACTGGTGACGAGCGAACTCAATGTGAGATCCATGCAGGTGGTGAGCGGTGAGAAGTCGATCGTGGAACTCTCCGCCAAGGCTGACTTCCGCCGCCTCGGTCCCCGATTGGGGCCTCGCACACCTGAGGTGGCTCAAGGCATCGAGGAACTAAGCAAGGACCAGATTCAAGACCTGTTGGATGGTGGGACTCTTGGCGTGGCGGGGATCCCCATCAGCGGCGAGGACATAGTTGTGCGCCGCAAGGCGCCGGAAGGCACTGCCATCGCCATCGAGGACGACCTCACCGTCACGTTGGACGTCAACCTCACCGAGGCGTTGCGCACCGAGGGGGTGGCCCGGGAGATCACCGCTCGACTCCAGCAGTTGCGACGGGAGAGAAAGCTTGCGGTGACGGATCGGGTAGCCGTCATCTGGGCATCGGAACACCCCTCGGTGATTGCCGCCATGCGGACTCATGGGGAGATGATCGCTTCGGAGGTTCTGGCTTCGGTATGGGAGGAAGGAAGCGGAGAGACCCGCTTGCAGGTGGGAACCTACCCGCTCTCGGTCTCCCTATCCACCCTGCCCCAGGCTGCTATCTCCGACCCGGGATAACCCTCACAGCAGGCTGCGTATCTGGGCGGCGGCCTGATCCAACTCCGCCATGTGATCGTCCATGGCGCCGGGCAAACCTGTCACAGTCGACTTGACCACCGACATCACTATCCGATAACGCTCGATCTCGGCCAGCATGAGTTGGGCAGCGCGTTCCCGTCTGCGATCCACTTCACCCAACTGCGCCGGGGCGACTGCCGGGGCGGCTTCTGCCGGACCGGACGCCGTCTGTGAGAGACTGGCGGCTTCGTTCCGGGCGGCGGCCACCAACTGGGATGCGCTCTCCCGCGCCTCTTCGATGATCCGACGCGCATCGGCTCGGGCCTGTGACAAGGCCCGGCCGGCCTCCTGCGTATCCGCGGCCGGGGGTCTCCTCTTCATCTCGGCGATGATCCGGTCCCGTTCAGCCAAGAGTTCTTCGTACTCTTTTAGCGAAAGGGCCACTTCGTCCAGGAATTCGTCAACGTCCTCGAGGTGGTAACCCCGCAACGCAGTGCGGAAGAATTTCTCTTGGATGTCATCGGGGGTGAGGGGCATGGTTTAACCGATCTCTAGGTCAGTGGCTCCGAGGAATTATAAAAACGCTCCACCCGTTAGCCAACGACCTGCCGGTGTGAAGTCCGGCGCCCAGCAGGGTCAACAGAATATACCTTCCAGTATGAAGACCGTTACCAGCAAGGCCAACGGAGAAAGGTCCACACCCACGGTTCCCATTCGAAGCGGCGGTAAGAAGTTGCGAAACGGTCTCAGCATCGGATTCATCACCCGGTTCAGCACATCCTTGGCGCTTTGCAGGGGATGACCCGCCGTGGTTGGAATCCAACTGAGGACCACCCAGATCAACACCACCCACACCGCCAAGTCAAGCAACTGGCAGATCAACAGGGTCAGCACATCAACTCACCCGATCCTCTTGTCTCAGATACCGGTCGATGAAGGCCACATTCCGATCTTGGCCAAGCGGGCCTTTTCGCTCTGGGAAACCGAGGCGCCGGGAGGCGTCACCAGCACCAGGCCGTCACCCACCTGTGAGACTTGACCCTGGTTGTAGCTTGTCAAGCCGGTGGCGTAGTAAACGACGCCTTGGGCTGTCTCTGCGGGGAGAAACCGCAAATCCAGCATCACCGGAACTCCGGCCTTGTACCAGGAGGTGAGGTGGGGGCAGTCCTGGAAGCCGTCGACCTGCAGGACCTCTGTTTCGACTTCAAGGGGCGCCGCCAGATGCTCCCGCGGCATGCTGGGAACCTCCGTGCGCAGCACCGACGAGACCGGCTGGGAGTCGGGAGTCCTGGGGGACAGAAGGCGCACGTTACCGGAGGAAGGGGAGCGGACCTCGGCGGCGGTTGACGCCGATGGAGGAGTCCAGGCGTCCTCGTCCTCCACCAAACCCAAGAAATCCCACACTCTCCCCATTAAGTTCTTGTTCATAATCCTTCCCCAAAAATAGCACGGCCCACGCGCACCATGGTAGCCCCCTCCTCCACCGCTACCGGGTAATCTTCCGTCATCCCCATGGATAGTTCAGTCATGGCCGGATACTGTTTGGCAAGGCGCTCCGACAGTCTGCGAAGACGCTGGAAGTAGGGACGGGCCTGCTCCGGTTCGGCAATCCGGGGCGCCATAGCCATCAGACCTCGCAAGTCGACTCCCCCTCCCAGGAACATCTCCACCATTTCCTCGATCCGATCGGGCGCCACCCCGTGCTTCTGAGGCTCCAGTCCGATATTCACCTGCGCCAGCGCCGGGACCTGTCGTGAGATGCCTCTGCTCCAGTACCTGGCAAGCTTTGGCCGGTCCATGGAGTGAAGCAGGCTGGCCGAAGGTCGGACCAGTCTGACTTTGTTGGTCTGCAGGGGCCCCACAAAGTGCCACCGGATGTCGACAGGCAGTTGACCCACCTTGGAGGCCAGTTCCTGGGCTCGATTCTCTCCGAAGTCCCTGACGCCTTGATCGTAGAGCTCCCTGATCAGAGACACATCGCGGCCCTTGGTGATGACAATCAACGTCACATCCCCGGGGTCCCGGCCTGCTCTCGCGGCTGCGGCGGCGATCTGTTCCAAAACCAAGGGGTAGCTCATGGAATCACCCACGCTATTGCAGCCATTCTCTGAGAGGAGGCGTTGCGCCGGTAAGAGAAGCAGCCGGGTTCATGAAGGGTGCATCTCTGCGACCACCAGGTGGGGAGGTCACCGAGTTGCTCCCCCAGGGCGCCTCCCAGATCAACAGAGGTCTGCCCTATACGGGTCCGGGACACCTGCCGGGGGAATCGAGCGGCTACCTCGGGCCCGACTTCGAAGCAGCAGGGTCCGATGAAGGGTCCCACCGCCGCCCAGGAGGGGGTGATCCCGTTCGACTGCATCTTGTCCACCAAAGAGGACAGCACACCGGCCACCACTCCCCGCCACCCGCAATGGGCGACGCCCACCCCTGCCGGTCCCCCCACCACCACCGGCGCACAGTCGGCGGCCATCACCGCCACCGGAAGTCCCTTCACTTTGGTAAACACTGCATCCGCCTCCTCCACCACTCCGGACCTGGTCGCCTCCACCGCCCGGTTCCCATGCACCTGACGGACAGTGGCCCACTCCGGGGAGATTCCGAGCTTACCCGCAACAATCTGCCTGCAACGCGGTATTCGCTGATCTCCGTCGGCCGCCAGGGTGAAAGCCGCCCCCGGCCAGGGGAGAGGTCGGATCATTTTCTCCTGGAGGAGGCGCTGGGAATATCGAAGACGATCCCGGAGCCGGGGGAACTGGAACTCATCCCCGAAGACCTGCCAGGCTTGGGTGCGGCGGTCGGCCGCCGGGCCGGAATGCGGTCGAATCCCGCCGCTATCACAGTGACCTGCATTTCCTCGCCCAAGGCATCGTTGATAATCGCCCCGAAAATGATATTGGCTTCATCGGAGGCCAGTTCGGTGATGGTCTCTGCGGCCAGATACGCCTCATGAAGGGTCATTTCCCGCGACCCCGCCACCGACAGCAGTATTCCGGAGGCGCCGTCCATGCTGATCTCAAGCAGCGGGCTGGAGATCGCCCGCTTGGCAGACTGCAGGGCACGGTCCTCGCCGCGAGCCTTCCCCACGCCCAGCACGGCCGAGCCGCCGTCGGCCATTACCGTCTTGACGTCGGCGAAGTCCACATTGATCAGACCGGTGGTGTTGATCAAGTTGGTGATGCCGGCCACACCATCCATCAACACCTCATCGGCCATCCTGAAGGTCTCGTTGATGGGCGCCGAGGGATCAGCCACCTCCAGCAACCGATCATTGGGAACCACCACCAGGGTATCCACCTGCTCTCGCAGTTCGCTGATGCCCTTTTCCGCTACGGCCGACCGAACCCGACCCTCGAAACCGAACGGTCGGGTGACAATGCCCACCGTCAGAGCGCCAAGGTTTCTGGCAACCTCCGCCACCACCGGCGCCGCACCGGTGCCGGTGCCGCCTCCCTCTCCGCATGTGACGAACACCATGTCGGCCCCCCGCAAGATGTCTTCCAGTTCGTCACGATGGGCGTCCGCCGCCTTGCGGCCCACTTCCGGATTGGCCCCCGCGCCCAAACCCTTCGTCAACTCCCCTCCGATCTCGAGTTTGACCATGGCGTCAGATGCCATGAGAGACTGGGCATCGGTGTTCAATACCACAAATTCCACCCCCTGCAAACCTGATTCAATCATGCGATTGACGGCGTTAACCCCCGCTCCTCCCACGCCTATCACTTTCAAAACCGCCACGTACGCGCTTGCCGGTTCCCAGATGATGTCCTGCATCAGAATTGCCCCCTTTAGAAGGAATTATTGAGGTTCAACTAGAAGGTTTATAGATAAAAGACAAAAATGTCAAATCGAGACAATAATTCTCAACTAGAAGGTAAGGGTAGCACTATCTCCGTGTTGATGCCCTTGTACACCGCCGGTCTCAGCGGGGAGAACAGGTTTATCACTGAACCTGGATCAGTGTGATGGTCGATAAGCACCCCAAGCACCCTGGCTTTCTCGTCCAGATCAGTGGCTCTCCCCAGTCTTACAATCCGCCCCGCCACCTCGGCGGTCACCTGCGGGCCGTGGACTTCCAGCACCGTGCTGATCAGCAAGTCCGGTCTCAGGTGTTCCAGGAAACCCAACGTTGTCTCCAGGCTCGGGTGGGTTAGATCCAGGGGAGCGCTGGCGAGGCCGGTGACATGCGGCATGGGTTCCTCCATATCCACCTCGAGCACCACTGCATCCGCCGACACCGCCTTCCATCCCTCGCCGGTGAGGACCCACGCCACCGGATAGCGCTCTGTGATGTCGATCCGGACAGTTCCGGGCCACTCCTTTTGGATCTCCACCTCTGTCACCCAGGGGTCGGCCAGCAACCCTTGCCGGAGGGAGTCCTCGTCGACCGAGAGCATCGGCACACCCTCGACCACCTCCTTACCCTCCAGGTATTCCACCGCTGATGAAAAAGTCTGGCCGGTAACCATCACCCTACGCACCGCCAGATAGGGAGAGTGGAACAGCCAGATGCCAAGGCCCAGGGTGGCCAGTATCGCCAGCAACCAGACCGCCCGCTGCACAGCCTTGCGCTCCTCTTTCTCCTTGACTTCGCGGGCTCGCTCTTCGAGGCGAGGATCCATCTCGGTCCTGGTCGCAGATGCCCTCTTCCGCTTGGACGAAGGGAAGGGACTGCGGTTCCCTTTCTTGGTCCTGCCTTCCTGTGGGGACTCCGAATCCTTCTTCCGCCACCGAAACCGGCGCCCCTTGGGACTCTTGCCCTTGGAAGGTCCTCGGACATTTGCAGTTCTGCCCGGAGGGGGGGCCTGTGAAGGTGCGTTCGATTCCCACCGGGATTCGCCTGTGCCGGCTTTTGTGGAATCGGGCCGGGCGAAGTTGAGGACGGGGGAACCTCCCCCCGGTTGGCTATCGCCGCGTACCGGGACCCTGACGATCGTCGGCTCCGGAGCACCGGATGAGGGAGGGCCGGTGCGTCTTTTCCGTCGCCAGATCGGCCTCTTCTTCCCCGCAGTCTTGGTCCTCCTCTTATTCACACCACCACCCCTTCGTTGGAGAAGCCGACAAACCTGATCTCAGGCTCCAGGTCGATGCCGGTGGCGTCGCGAACCAGTCGACGAACTCTCTCGACCAACTGGCGAACATCCTGTGACGTGGCGCCTCTCTCGGCCACGAAGAAGTTGGCGTGCTTCTCGGAAACCCGGACCTTGCCTACCCGCAAACCCTTGAGACCCCGATCGTCTATGAGCCGGCCTGCCGCATCGCCTGGAGGATTCTTGAACACGCTCCCCGCATTGAGGGTGCCTCCCGGCTGATGGAGGCGCCGCCATCTTGTGATCTCTCGCATCCGCTCCAACCCCACCGACTGCTCCCCCCTGCTGAAGCCGAACCACGCCCTGGTCACCACCTGCGAGGGTTGCACCTCCGAGGCACGGTATCGAAGGTGTAGTGCCGCCGGGGACATCATCTGCAAATGCCCGGCGGGCAGATCAAAGATCTCCACCTCTTCCAGCACATCCACCATCTCCTTGCCGTGGCACCCGGCGTTCTGGTAGACCCCTCCACCGACGGTTCCCGGAATACCCACCATGAATTCCAATCCCAACCGGCCCTCACCCACCGCCGAGCGGGCCAGACGGGGAAGACCCACTCCTGCGCCGGATTCAATGCGGAGGGCGTGGTGCCGAATGGAGAGAAACTCCCCCACCAGCCTGATCACCAGTCCCCGGTAGCCCCTATCTGCCACGATCACGTTGCTTCCCTTGCCCAGAACCAATACGTCCGACTCGCCGACTCCCGCCCAAGCCTCCCCCAGCCTGGCGAGATCGGCGTAACTGCGGACTTCTGCGTACCACCGGGCTGCTCCTCCCAGTTTGTAGGTGGTCAAGGCATCCAGGCGCACATTCCTGCGGACCAGTCCCTGATCCACCAACCGGGCCCAATCGCTCATCGCCCTCGCTCCCGCTCTGCCAGGAGGGCCAGCAGTTCGGTGGGAACCATGGTGATGTCGCCTGCCCCCATGCTCACCACCAGGTCGCCCTCCCTCAACTGCGGGGCCACCCGTTCGGCCACCTCGGATCGATGCGGAAAGTATTGGACCGCCCTACCGCCGGAACGTCGGGCGGCGGCAGCCACCAGTTCTCCGCTGACACCCGGCTGCGGTTCCTCTCGGGCGCCGTACACATCGGTGACCACTATCCGATCAGCCAGGGACAGTGCTGCACCTAGCCCGGTGAACATCTGGGCCGTACGAGAGTAGAGGTGCGGTTGGAAGATGGCCCAGAGGCGCCGACCACCGGCCGCCCTGGCAGCCCGCATAGTCGCAGCGATCTCGGAGGGGTGATGGGCATAGTCGTCGATAATGGTCACGCCCCCCACCTCTCCCCGGTGTTCGTAGCGACGCCGGACCCCCCGATAGCGGGCAATCCCCCGCACCGCCCGGTCCAGGTCCAAACCCATCTCACCACACAATGCCAGTGCCCCGGCGGCATTGCGAGCCATGTGAACTCCGGGAAAGGGAACCTCAACCTGCCAGGATGACCCCTCCCTGACCAGGCGAAACGAGACCCGGCCGACTCCTTCCGAGATTTCGGTGATTCTCCAGTGAGCGTCCTCAGACAGCCCGAAGCCCATGGCGTCCGCCCTGCCCGCCACTCGCCGAGCCCCGGGATCATCGATCCCCGCCAGCACCGGTCCGTCCACCCTCCTGGCAACTCGTACGAAGCTCGACTCCAGATTGTCCACATTCTCGAAGTGCTCGAGGTGCTCGGCCTCCACATTGTTGACAACCAGGCCCTTCAGATTGATCTCTTCGAAAGTGCGAAACGCTTCGTCGACTTCCAGGACCATCCACGGATCCGACCCCCGACCGGCGTTGGTACCCAAACCGAGGACGTGCTCACCCACGACAAAGCTGGGATTCTGTCCGGCCGCCCGAGCGGCTTCCAGCAGCATCGCCGTGGAGGAGGTCTTGCCGTGAGTACCGGTGGGACCGACCGTGGTTATCTCCGCACTCATAGCTTCCAGCAGCCGGGGACGCTTCCACACCGTCACTCCCAGTCGGCGGGCAGCCTGCACCTCGGGATCCTGCTCCGGCACCGCGGAGGAGGTCACCACCAGATCGGTGTCTTCGGAGATTCCATCAGGTCGGTGACCGGGCCAGACCTCGACGCCGATCTCGGAGAGAGCGTCCAAGCGGGAAGACTGACGGATGTCCGATCCCGTCACGATCTTGTCCGATTCTGCCAGGAGTTTCGCCAAACCGCTCATACCCGCTCCACCCACTCCCACCACGTGGATCCTGATCCTTCCGCCCAGGTCAAACACCGGCACACCTCATTTCTGCGGCTATCTGCTGCGCTGCCAGGGGGCGAGCCATGGCCATCGCGGCAGCAGCCATGGATTCCCGGCGATCCCGGTCGGACAGAAGCTCTCTTACCACCGGTCCCAAATCCGTCAGGTCGGCTTCATTCAACTTCACCGCCGCTCCTGCATCATCCAAGGCGGAGGCGTTGGCATCCTGGTGGCTCGCTGATCCGAACTCCCCGGGCACCAGCACCGATGACAGGCCGACTGCGGTCAATTCGGCCACCCCACCTCCAGCGCGGGCCACCACTAGGTCGCACGCCGAATAGAACAGATCCATGCGCTCTTCAAAGCCCACCACCCGCCACTTATAAGGACTGGCGGACGCCTGCTCCGACATTTCTTCGAAATGGGCTGCGCCAGTCAGGTGAACAATCTGAACAGGGTCCGCATCCCAGTCCGCCAGCATCTGCCGCACGCCGGTGTTGATGGCCGCCGCCCCCAGGCTGCCTCCCATGACACCCAGCACCGGGACACCGGCTACAAGCCGGTAATGCCGATGGGCTTGCTCCCGCATTGCGGCCCTGTCAACATCGGCGATCCCGGCCCTGATGGGGTTGCCCACCCATTCGGCCCGCTTCAGGCCCGAGGTGTTGGGAAATGATGCGAAGCTGCGGGTGGCCCATCGCTCCATCATTCGATTGGCCAGCCCGGCCACCGCGTTCTGCTCGGAGAGAAAGAAGGGTATCCCCTGGGACCGGGCGGCCCACCCGGCGGGGGCGGTCACATAGCCTCCGGTGGCCAGCAGGACCGTGACGCCGCGCTCTGCCAAGGCTCGGCGTATATACCGGATCGCCTTGGAGACCTTCTGGGGAATGGTGAGGTTACGAACGGTGATCCGCCGAGCCAGTCCCTGCAGAGGAACCGACAGGAGGCGGTATCCGGCGGCCGGCACGGCCTCGGCCTCCAGGCGGTCTCCGCCGATGAACAGCACCTCTTCGGGCCCAACACCCTGGGAGACCAGGGCCTCGGCCACCGCAAGGCCTGGATAGACGTGTCCTGCCGTTCCCGCCGCAGCGATAGCGAAGGTCATTTTCGCATCCTAACGGGATTGCCTCCCTGGCGCGCCACATTGAGGAGCACTCCAAGGGCGCCCATGTTCACCACCAGAGAAGACACACCGTAGGAGATGAAGGGAAGGGTGATTCCGGTGATCGGCATCCAACCCAGCACTCCCCCCACATTGATCAACCCTTGAAATCCCAGCCAGGCGGTGATCCCTGCTGCCATCATCTGGCCGAAGTGGTCGGGAGCCCTCCTGGCCACCATCCACCCCAGCACCACCAGCACCACGAACAGGGTGATCACGAACAGTCCCCCCACCAACCCGATCTCCTCACCGATGATTGCGAAAATGAAGTCGGTGTGAGCGTTGGGAAGGTAGAACCAGCGAGCCCGGCTGTTACCGGGCCCCACACCCCATAACCCTCCGGTACCCAGCGCGACCCACGACTGGATCAACTGGTATCCGGTGTCGGCCGCGTCTCCCCACGGATCCAGAAATCCCCTGAGCCGGTCCAGGCGATAGGGCGCCATCACTGCCAAGAGGATGCCGCCGATCAATCCCGCCACTGCGGATCCCGCCATGTAGCGAGGCGGCGCCCCGCCCACCCACAGCACCATGAACGCGCAGATGGCGATCAGAACGGTGGTACCGAAGTCCGGTTGCATGAGCAGCAACAGGCCGACGCTTCCCACCACCAGCAACAAGGCGGAGGCGTAGCTCTTGACGTCGTCGAAGACCCCCGAGCCCCGGGTAATGAGAGAAGCCATCAACACGATCACCGCGAACTTGGCCAACTCGGACGGCTCGAAACCCACCGGGCCAAACCTCAACCACCGCGCACTCCCTCCTACCCGCACTCCGAACAACAAGACCATGAAAAGCAGCAAAAGCGCCCCTCCGAACAGCACGTTGGCGTAGCGCTGGTACAACTGATAGGGGACTCGGGAAGTGGCAGCCAGGACCAACGTCCCCAGTCCTACACCCAGCAACTGCCTCATGAAGAAGTGGTACTGGCCGTATTCCCAGTTGATACCCACGGTCGAGGAAGCCGAGATGGTGGCGCCCAACCCGATGACCACCAGGGTGAAGACCACCGTTCCGAAAAGCAGGATGATCTGAGTGTTGGTGCGGTAACGGGTCGCGGTCTGGATCCGTTCCGTCCTGGCGCGGTAGATGGTGGTGATGTTCGTAGCCATTTAAGTCCTTTCCCGACTGCGGGACAGATCGGAGACGATCCGCCCGAATTGCTCGCCGCGGGCCTGATAGGAATCGAACTGATCAAAGGAGGCACAACCGGGGGCCAGCAGCACTACGTCTTGGGGGCCGGCCAATCCCAAGGCCGTCTCCACCGCTTCGGACAGGGTCGGGGCGGGAGTCACCCGCCCCGGCGGCCCGGATTCCACCAGTTGCTGGGAAGCCGTTCCTATGGCAACCACTGCCTTGACCGCAGCGGCGGTGGTCAGGGGAGACAGGTCCAGTCCCTTGTTGAGTCCCCCGGCAATGAGCACCACCGATGAGAAGGAATTGATGGACGCCAGAGCCGCATGCGGATTGGTGGCCTTGGAGTCGTCGACGAACCGCACTCCCCTGATCTCCCCCACCACACGACGACGATGCGGCCCGGGGCTGAAGCTTCGGATGGCCTCCTCTATAGCTGCTCCGCCCGCTCCCCATCGTCGGGCGGCGGCCGCCGCGATCAACAGATCCGACAGGTAGGAGGAGTCGGTCACGGCCAACTCGTCTATGGGGATCCGAACCCCGCCCGCCAGCAGATCACCACCGTCCACTCCCCCCTCGGAGGTGCTCGACAACGCTGACACCTGCACCAACCGGCTTGGCGCCCCCCGTGCCGCCCGGCGGGCGCCGGGATCGGCGCCATTGCAGATCAAAGTGTCAACTTCGGTCTGGGAGAGGTGTATGCGGGCTTTGGCGGCCAGATAGCGTTCCTGGGTGCCGTGCCAGTCGAGGTGATCGGATGCCACGTTGATGATCACCGCGGTGCGGGGAGAGAGCGTCTCGGTGAACCGCAACTGGAAACTAGAGAGTTCCACCACGGCCAGGTCATAGTCTTTTCCAACCAGATCGGAGAGAGGATCCCCTATGTTGCCCACCACAGGAACATTCATTCCGGAAAGGGCCAGCATCCTTCCTACCAACAAAGCCACCGTTGTCTTGCCGTTGGTACCGGTTATGGCAATCATCTCGGCGCCCAGTTCCCGACCGGCCAACTCCACCTCGCTCCAGACCGGCATTCCCGCTCCCAGGGCGTCCTGAATCGGTCGAGATCCCTCCGGGAACCCCGGGCTGGTAACCACCAAGTCACAGTCTTTGACGAACTCTTTCCTCCACTGGCCGGTGACCGCCGACCATTGCGGCGTCCCGTTGTGGGAGGTCACTGCCTCGGGCCGGGCGTCGTACACCCTGACCTTCCAGCCCAGTCGGGCGCCAATCCGTGCCGCCGCCCGCCCGGAGACGCCTGCTCCCAGGACCAGACACCGCTTCACAGCAATCCCTCCAGAGCCAGGAAATCGGCGTAGAACATGCCCAATCCCAAGGACACCCCCAACCCGGCCATGATCCAGAAGCGGATCACCACCGTTGGCTCTTCCCACCCCGCCAGGCTGAAGTGGTGATGGAAGGGAGCCATGCGGAACACCCGCCGACCCGTGGTCCGGAAACTGAGCACCTGGATGATCACCGACAGCGTCTCCGCCACGTACAGCCCTCCGATAACCATCAGGAGCAGTTGGGTATTGGTCAATACCGCCACCGCGGCCAGCAGGCCTCCGATGGCATGGGAGCCGACATCCCCCATGATTAGATGAGCGGGAGGGGCGTTCCACCACAAGAACCCCAACAGTGCCCCGACCATCGCCGCCGAGATGGTGGCCAGGGCCAATGGATCCACAGCCATATAGATGTCGGAGTGGCGAACCTGCCAGAAGGCGATGACCACGTAGGCGCCGAACATCAGCACCGCCGATCCGCCCGCCAGCCCGTCCATCCCGTCCGCCAGATTGGCTCCGTTGGCCGCTCCGGTGAGCATCACCAGGACCAGCACGGTGAACAGGGCGCCCAGTTCGATGCCCAACGGCCGGGTAAAGGACAACTCGGTGATCACCCCGGCTCTGCCGGCGCCCCACGCGAACAGGGCTGCCACCAGTATCTGTCCACCGAACTTGGCTGCCTTGCCCAACCCCAGCGAGCGGCGTCGTCGGGTCTTGACCAGGTCATCGAAGAAGCCGATGGCAGCCATTCCCACCAGAGCGACCAAGCACAGGATCCCCCCGATGGGAAGGGGCCTGAAGGACAACGACAAACCGTCGGTGAGATCGAAGCGGACGTAGGTGAGCAGGTAAGCGGCAACTGCTGCGGTTACGAAGATGATCCCTCCCATGGTGGGGGTGCCCAGTTTGTGACCGTGGGCCCCCTGAATCTCCTCTTGAATGAAGTCCCCGATCTTGAGACGGCGCAGCACCTTGATCCCATAGAAGGTGAGCATCAGGGAGAGGACAAAGCCCACCGACGAACCCACCAGGAGGCTGATCATCCTTCTCCCTCCCCCAAAGCGCCTCGGGCCGCGGCCAACGCCTCCATGACGAACCGGCGGTCGTCGAAGGGGATGCGTTCAGTTCCCACCTCCTGGTAGCGCTCGTGACCCTTGCCCAGAATCAGGACCACATCGCCCGGTCGGGCCCACCCCACCGCGGTCCGGATAGCCCGGGCCCGGTCGACCTCCACCCAGTGGCTCCCACCCTGCAGGCCGGCGGAGAGATCGGCAAGAATATCCAGGGGGTCTTCGGTCCGAGGGTTGTCGGAGGTGAGCATGACAAGGTCGGCGGACCCCGCCGCCCGGGCCATCTCAGCGCGCTTGCTCCGGTCCCGGTCTCCACCGGCCCCGATCACCACTATCACCCGTCCCCCCGTGGATTCCCGCGCCGCCGCCATCACTGCGCCTATCGCATCCGGAGTGTGGGCGTAGTCGACCACCACCGCCGACGGGTGGTCCGCCACCACCTCGAAGCGTCCCTCCACCGGTGACAGGGCAGCTATCCCGTCGGCGACTTCGGTTGGCGAATATCCCAGCGCCAGTGCGGCGCCGGCTGCCAGGACGGCGTTGTCTCCGTTGTGACTCCCCCCCATGGAGGTCCGCAGGGTGAAACTGCCATCACCCGCCCAGCAGGTCACCGTCACCCCGTCAAGACTGCAGCTCACTACCTCGCCCCTCACGTCTGCCTCTGGGCCGGTCCCGACAGTGGTCACCGGAATCCTGCAATTGTCGGCCAATCTGCGCCCCCACTCGTCGTCGGTCCACACGACCGCCGCCGCTGAGAGGTCCGGTGAGAAGAGTTGCTCTTTGCTGCGGTAGTAGTCCTCTTGACTTCCGTGGAAATCCAGGTGGTCATGCCCCAAGTTGGTGAAGACCGTCAGGGCGAAACGCAGATAATCCACCCTGCCCAGCGCCAGGCCGTGCGAGGAGACCTCCATCAGGGCGGTGTCCACCGCCCGATCCCGCATAGCGGCCAACTGTCGTTGTATGTCGGAGGCTTCGGGAGTGGTCAGGGAGGTGGGCATCATCTCTTCGCCGATCCGGGCGCCCAGGGTCCCGATCACCCCGGTCTTGCGGCCGGCGCCGCGGACCACCGACTCGATCATGTGCATCACGGTGGTCTTACCGTTGGTACCGGTGATCCCAACCAGCCGAAGACATGCGGAGGGATTGTCGTACACCTCGGCCGCGGCGAGGCCCAGGGCCTTCCTCCCATCCCGGACTACGATGTGAGGGACCCTGTGATCGGTGGGCCGCTCGCAGATCACCGCCACTGCCCCCGCAGACACAGCCTCACCGATGTAGTCGTGACCGTCGAAACGCTCCCCGGCCATCGCCACAAACACGTCTCCCGCCTTCACCGCGCGGCTGTCGTGGCTCACCCCCTGAACCTTGGTCCCCGCCTGGCCTCCCACCGAGGCGCCCAGGCGCTCCGCAAGCATCCCGACCGTCATCTCAGGAGTTCCCATTGGGGATCTCTCCGAATCTTCTCAGAGCGACTTCCATGATCTCGGAAAACACCGGGGCAGCCGCCGAGCCACCGGTTCGGAACTCCGACCTGGTGGGTCCGTCCACCACCACCATGACCACCACCTTGGGATCGTCTATCGGCGCCAGGCCGATGAAAGACGCTATGTTCAGTTCCTCGTCATACCCGTCGAAGCCCAGCTTTGACGAAGTACCGGTCTTTCCTCCCACCTCGAACCCGGTGACTGCAGCCGCCTGACCGGTCCCCTTGTTAACCGTGTCAGCCATCAGGTAGCGCATAATGCGAGCCGTCTCCGGGCTGATCACCTGTCGTTGCTCGATGTCAGCCACGGGACGGACTTCCCCGTCCACCCGCAGTGCCCTCACCAGGTGCGGCTGTACCCACACGCCGTCATTTGCTATGGCGCCGAAGACCGACGCCATCTGAATGGGAGTGACTGCAACCGAGTAGCCGATCGCGGCCGAAGCCAGACAGGTGCTGCAGGAGGGGTCCAGGTTGACCAATCCCTCGGGTTCTCCGGAGAAGTCAACCCCGGTGCGGGTGCCCAGGCCGAAGGCGTGAATGTAATCGGACAGCACCCCCCTGGGCAAACTCTGTTGCACCATGATGGTCCCCACATTCGAGGAACGCACGAAGATGTCGGCCACCGTGAGATCCAAGGGATCGTGGTAGGAGAAGTCCCGGTAACACCCGTATATGTCGTCATCAGGCTCCTCGCAGGCCCGCGGGAAGATCTCGATCTCGTAGGGAACCTGAGGTATCAGATCAGACGCCCTCCAGAATCCGGTATCCAAAGCAGCAGCGATGGTCACTGCCTTCTGAGTAGACCCCGGCTCATACATGCCCCGCACCGCGAAGTTGGCAAAGGGCGACCCGTCTTCGGAGACCCGTTCGTCGGGATCGAAACTGGGCACCCCGCCCATGGCCAGGATCTCGCCGGTCTCGGGATGCAGCGCCACCGCCCAACACTGCTCCGCGCCGGTCCGGGCCACGCCCGACCGGCAGGCCTCCATCAAGCTGTATTGCAGGAGAAGATCCACGGTAGTGATCAGATCGGACCCTCGGACAGCTTCGGTGATTTCCCGCAAGCCGGTGGGAATCTGGCGACCTTTCACGTCCTGTTCGATCATCGCCCTCCCCGGTTCGCCGGCCAGATCCTCCTGGTAGTAATACTCCAAGCCTTCGATGCCCACCCCGTCGATGTTCACCATCCCCAGCACATGCGACGCCACTGAGGACGGATAGATGCGCTTGGACTCCGGCTCGCTGTACACCCCGGCGAAACCCATGTTCATGATCTCTTCGACCATGTCCACCTCCAGTTGACGCTTGATGTATACGAAGTCCTCACCCGACTGAAGGTCTCTGGTCAGCTTCTCGATGTCTGCCCCCACCCGCAGGCCCACCTGCTGGGCGACCAGCACCGGATCCTGGATCTCCGAGGGGATCGCGAACAGGCTGGCGCCCAGGACGGTGAGAGCCAGCGCTTCCCCGTTGCGGTCGAAAATCTCCCCCCGCTCCGGAAGGACTTCCCTGATGGACAGGCGCTGCCGCAGGCCGCGTTCGGCATGACTCTCGTCGTCCACCACTTGGACCGTGTACATCTTGAACGCCATCGCCAGCCAGGCAATCACCAGCAATCCCCCCATCAGGGCCAGCCGTCTGGCTATCGAACGCGGCGCAGGGCCGGGGATGTTCTCCACTTTTACCCGGGCGGTTCGAAACCCGGGAGTACCGGCGTCACGCCGGGTACGTGGATGTGCACCACCTCATCGGGGTAGAACAGCCCAAGAGGCTCGGCCAGGGAAGCGACCCGATCAGGATTCTCCAAACGGGCCACTTCCAGGCGGAGCAGGCGGTTCTGGATGGTCTCATGCTCTATCCGGGTGCGCAATTCGGCCAACTCGAAGGCGCCCTCGTCAAGAAGAGTGCGGCTCCAGACCATCCCCAAGAAAGCGGACACCACCAGGACGACAAACGCCAGCATCATCGTAATTGCCGCGGGAGTCCGGCGCGAGGAATCCGAGCCGGCCGTAATGAGCCGCAGCGCAGACCGATTAGTTGACGGGACTCCGGGCGCGGCGCGCATGGTCATGAGGCGACCTTCTCCACGGCCCGCAGACGAGCCGAGCGAGCCCGACGATTGCGGGCCACCTCATGCGAGTCAGGGCGCTTTGCTCCCTTCACCAGCGCGCTCCATTCCGGGCGGCGACCGCACCCGCACACCGGTAGACCGGGAGGGCAGACACATGCCTGCAAGCCTTCTGCAAATCTCTGCTTCACCAGGCGATCCTCCAGCGAGTGATAGGAGAT
Organism: bacterium OM1 bin76; assembly: GCA_002238785.1. Lineage (GTDB taxonomy): Bacteria > Actinomycetota > Acidimicrobiia > Spongiisociales > ZC4RG35 > Bin76. Next base: position 125,090 of record MPNA01000001.1, read on the forward strand.
CGTCACACAGCGTCCCCTCGCTTCCAACCGACCAAGAGCAGCCTCCAACCCGCGGCTCACCGCCTCGAGTTCCTCATTGACCACGATGCGGATGGCCTGAAAGGTGCGCCGGGCGGGGTGCCCCTTGCGACGCAGCGCAGCGGGCACAGACTCAGCGATCACGCCGGCCAGGCCCAAGGTGTCGGACAGGGGACGGTGGGCCACGATTGCCCTGGCGATCCGTCGAGCGGAAGGATCCTCCCCGAATCTGCGGATGGCAGCGGCCAGCCGACCCTCCTCCCAGGTGTTCACAATCTCTGCAGCCAACCTGGCTCCACGCGGGTCCATCCTCATGTCGAGCGGACCGTTCCGCCGATAGGAGAACCCTCTGTCCGGCTGATCCAGTTGATCCGACGACAGACCGAAATCGAACAGAACACCCGTTACCGGATCCACCCCCGCCCCGTCGAGCAATCGATCCAAATCGGCAAAGTTGCCCGACATGAAATCGAAACCCAAATCCGCTGCTCGTTCGGCTACTGCCGGATCCCGGTCAATTCCCATGATTCTTACCTTGGGTCCCATCACCTGCCGCAAACGCAGACTGTGACCACCTCCGCCAAAAGTGGCATCTACCAACGTTCCTTTTCGAAGGGGCTTGAAAAGTTCGCACACGAGGTCGGCCATGACCGGCTCGTGCCTAACACCGTGGCTCATAGCCGGCCCCCCGAAGGTCGGCGCCTAGTGGAAGCGGGCGGATTGGGGCCTTCTTTAGCTCCAGGGAGCCGGCTATGAGCCATAGTTGTTCGGTCGATTTTCGTTACGGACTTTGGATCTTTACCTCTCTTCGCGATCGGCAGAGGCGTACTCTGCTGCCTTCAGGTGACGCTGGAATGCAGGAGCGCTCCAAACTTCGATCTCTTGGTCGACTCCCACCACTACCACTTCTCCTCCGCATTGGATTCCGGCGTGCTCCCGAAGCTCGGAGGCGACCATCAGACGCCCTTGGGAGTCCATGGACTGCTGGTTGGCGGCGCCGAAGAACATCAGCCGACGGAACCTTCGGCCGGAGGCCGTCTCGCGACTGTAGCCCTCCCTCACCTCTACGGCACGTTGGTTCCAGCCATCCTGGGAATAGATCACCAGATGACCATCCTGGCCCTTGGTTATGACGCAAGAAGGCGCCAATTCGCCGCGGAATGGCTTAGGCAACAGCAATCGTCCTTTCTCGTCGACTGTCCGTTTGGTGGTTCCAAGAAACATTGGGCTTCGCAGTAATCCGGTGGTTGATTCGTTCACCTATCGTAGCAGGAATCTCCATTATATACCACTTCTTTCTATCTAATGTATCTTTTCCTCCACTTTACTCCACAAATTCACCCCGACGCGGTTATTTCTCCAGTCAAAGAGCGCCTTTTCCACCCACACCTACCCACTTCCCCACCACGGACAGGGTCGAACCTTTCTCCAGCGGCGAAACTGATGCTCCCCTGAGCCAGGGAGGAGTGGTCGACCATCAACACCCACTCCACTGCACGGGGTCCCTTTCCCAAGAAACCGAGAAGGCAGGAAGCGATCTGGTGTCTCTTGGCTGGAGGGACCCGAGGGCCGCCCCGAGTAATCCCGCGGCGCCTAGGCCGAGTCGGCCAGCAGGTAGGGCTTCCAAGAGGGATCCACCCGGTAGCCGGAACTGGTGTAGACCCACCCGAAGCGTCGCGGGAACCGAGGCGACCGCAACAGTGCGAATCCCACCTCATTCAACAGACGGTTGCCCTTTTTGATATTGCACCGACGGCAACACGCCACCACGTTGTCCCAACTGTGCGCCCCGCCCCGAGATCGGGGCACGACATGGTCAAGACTCTCGGCGTCGCCGCCGCAGTACTGGCACAGATTGCCGTCCCGCCCGAAAACGGCGCGGCGGGTAAGAGGAACGGTTCGGTGGTAGGGAACCTTCACGTAGTAGTTAAGTCTTACCACCGACGGAACCACAAAACTCCTTTCGGCAGAGTGCCAGAGTTCCTCCCTCACCTCCATCACGGTGGCCCGTTTTCTCCACACCAGCACCAGGGCGCGGCGGGAACTCACCACCGAAAGAGGCTCGTGGGTAGCGTTGAGGACGAGGGCCTTGGTCATAATCTCTGACACCGATTGCCAGCCTAGACAGCGACATCCCCCGCCAAGGTGTCAATTACCTGGCTGACACACAGGCTAGGGAAACTTGCTCAGCTGGCCGCCCAAAACGGGTTGTCCCGAAAGTCTTCATACACCAGGTTGAGCATCGTGCGGAAGGTGGCCCTGTTGAATTCGAATCGGGACTCGTCGTCCTCCACATCCTCCACCACTTTGCCCATCACCTCGACGAAGACAAACTGGCCATTGTTCAAGGTGTCGATGATCGCCCTGCTCTCGGGATGACGGGCCAGAATCGTGGTGCCAAAGGTATCCGGGAACATGCCTGCCTGAGACAGATGTTGTTCTAGATCACCCTCCCTACGCAGGTATTTCCAGGCCCGCTGGATTCTCTGCAACGACATCCCGTTGTCAATCAGGCTCTTTATCACCCGTAACGCCACCAGGTCCTGCAGGTTGTAGATTCTTCGCACCCCTGGGCGACCACCCGTCCCCTTGATGGAGGGTTTTACCAGGGACACCCGGTCCCAATACCTCAACTGGTTGTAGCTGCAGCCTGTGAACCTCATCGCTTCAGACGAGGTAAAGCCCTCTTCCAGCATTCGTTTACACCTCTTCCGGCCAGGACCCGCTCAGCGAGGCCAAGACCCGAATCCGTTTGCCCTTGTGTCCCTGTTGTCTTGGACACCCTTCCATTGAAGCTTTCTACGGGCTCGCCAACCCTGCACCAAAAAGGTGGCAGCCACAACCATGACCACAAAGCCTGCGAGCGCAATCAGCAACCGGGAGGTGAAGAAAATGAGAACGACCAGCATACCTGCCGCCAATAGCCCCATGGGGACCACCGTGGCGGCCCTGCTCGAATAGAGCAACGTCTTTTCGTCTTGGGGAACAGTCTCTTCTTCGTAGAAGTGGCTCTCGATCTCCTCGAGAATCCGCTGCTCTTCTTCGTTTAACGGCACTTCAGCCCGGCCCTCCGGTAAATCCGCTTCCACGTAACAGTATATGGTCAGTGGGCATCCAGTGATGCCGTCTTTGGGTTACTTCTCCCCGGAAAAAGGCTTGAGACGGGCCGGAAGCACCGCATCGAATCCGAACCTGCGGCGGAGTCGGAACACTTCATCCTCCAGATCCTCCCACCGGTTCGCCCCATCCAGTTCCAGTTGCGGAACCGCCGGGCCGTAGGTCAGTCCGCTCGCCGCAATGCCAAGCAGGCGGACTCCCTTGCTTTCAAGACCTGCCCGGTCAACCAGGTCCAACACCTCTCGATAGATCTCGATTCCCAAGCGGGTGGGGGAACCCCTGGTATGGGATCGGGTGATCGTGGAGAAATTGCTAAATCTTACCTTTAGGGTGATAGTGGTGGCCCAAGCCTCTCCACGATGAAGTCGACCTGCTAGTCGCTCGGCCTGCTCCCGCAGCTTTACTTCTACTTCAGAACGATCATGAAGATCATGTTCAAACGTGTTTTCCACCGACAGGGACACTCCCGCAGGGTCGGTGACTATGGGGCGACGGTCGATGCCCGCCGCCAGCCTGCCCAAATGCTCGGATGCCGCCTTGCCAAACACCGGTTGGAGATGATCAACAGGTATCTGCGCCAACTCCCCAACCGTGTGGATCCCCAGGCGTTTGAGACGACGCGCCGTGGCCTCGCCCACTCCCCACAATCTCCGGACTGAAAGAGTGTGAAGAAAATTCAGGCTTTGCCCGGAGCGAATGTGCAACAAGCCATCGGGCTTGGCATCCTCAGAAGCCAGCTTCGCCAGCGTCTTGTTGGCCGCGATGCCCACGGAAGCCGGCAATCCCAACCGTCGACGGATCTCCTTTCGGATGGCCTCTCCGACCCTTGGGACTTCCCGGTAGTGGTGACGGAGACCTGCTACATCGAGGAATGCTTCATCCACTGACAGCTTTTCAACCAGGGGCGTGAAAGAGGAGAACACCTCGAACACATCTGCAGAGACCCGGCCGTACTCGCCATGGTCGGCCGGCACTATCACCAACCCGGGACAGAGTCTGCGGGCATGGCTGACCGGCATCGCCGAACGAACTCCGAAGCGGCGGGCTTCATAGGATGCCGAAGCCACTACACCGCGCCTCCCGCTTCCCCCCACCGCCACCGGACGCCCCACGAGTTCCGGATGACGGCGACGCTCGACCTCCACAAAGAATGCATCCATGTCCACATGGAGAATCGGTTCTGCGAATCTAGGGCGGATCATCCCCACCACAGTACCTATAAGCTGAGACCGGATATGGCAGAATTGGTTCATCTGGTACGCCACGGCGAAGTCCACAACCCCCGCCATCTGGTCTATGCCTCCTTGCCCGGGTTCTACCTGAGCACCCGTGGCGTTCTCCAGACCCACCAAGCCAGGCGGTACCTGGCCGCCCGCCCGATTCGGGCAATCTGGTCGTCACCGCTGAAGAGAGCCGTGGAGACAGCAGAGAATCTTGCGGTTCCTCACCTCGCTGAAGTGCAAGTGCTCTCCGAGTTGGTGGAATGGAAGCTGTTGGACCGCTGGGCGGGGCATAGCTGGGAACAGATACCGACGCTATTCCCGGGGGAAGTCGAGGCTTACCTGCAGCACCCCTCCGATCTCGGTTTTGCCTCGGAGACCCTGATGGAACTGGCAGAGAGAGTCTCCCTTGCGGTCCGGAAGATCGCCGCTTCCACGTCGAGCGGCGAGGTGGTGGTGGTTGGCCATCAAGACCCCATCCAGGCTGCGCGATTGGCGCTGACCGGACAGCCCCTTCGGCAATTGTTCCAAGATCGCCCACAGCACTGCTCGGTGATCACGCTCCGACCTGGCGATTGCTGGACAGAGGTCCGAAAGTGGGACCCGGCTAACCGATAAAGGCGTCCGCAAAGATCAAGGAGACGATGGTCATCACCTTGATCACGATGTTCATCGCCGGCCCCGACGTGTCTTTGAACGGATCACCCACCGTATCACCGATAACCGCTGCCTTGTGGGCATCAGAGCCTTTCCCGCCCCGGGCGCCGGCCTCGATGTGCTTCTTGGCGTTGTCCCAGGCGCCTCCCGCGTTGGCCATGTAGATGGCCAGCAGGAAACCGGTCACCAGTGCTCCGGCGAGAAAACCGCCCAAAGCAGAGGTCGAGATGAACCCGATCACCAACGGCAATGCAACCGCCAGGACCCCGGGAAGCACCATTTCCCGAAGCGCTCCGCCGGTGGCAATGTCCACACAGCGGGCGTATTCGGCCTTGGCCTCGGGACGTCCTTCCCTCAATCCCGGTATTTCCCGGAATTGGCGGCGCACCTCTTCGATCATGGTGAAAGCCGCCCGTCCCACCGCCGAAATGGTCAAGGCCGCGAAGAGGAACGGGAACATCCCTCCCAGGAAGAGCCCCATGGTGACCTCCACCGAGACGATGTTGATGACCTCCAGGCCCACCGCCTGGGTGAAGGTGGCGAACAGAGCCAGGGCGGTGACTGCTGCAGAACCGATGGCGAAACCCTTTGCCACTGCCGCCGTGGTGTTGCCCAGCGAATCGAGGGCGTCCGTGGCCTCCCGGACCTCGGGCGGAAGGTGCGCCATCTCGGCAATCCCGCCGGCATTGTCGGCGATCGGACCATACGCATCCACCGCAATGGTTATACCCAAGGTGGCCAGCACTCCGATAGCCGCCACTGCCACGCCATAGATGCCTCCCGCATCGCCCAGGGCCCACTCCCCTGCCGAGTACGCTCCCCCTATTCCGGCGGCAACCACCAGCACGGAGTAGGCGGCCGACTTCTTGCCAACCGCCACCCCGGCCAGGATCACGGTGGCCGCGCCGGTCTCTGCCTGCTGGGCGATGTCCTTCACCGCCCGGTAGTGGTCGGAGGTGTAGATCTCGGAGATCTTTCCGATCACGTATCCAACCGCCAAGCCGATGACCACCGCCACCCACAGACCGAGAGGCTGCACTTCGGAATTGTCCCCGAATATCCAAAAGGAGATACCGAGGATCCCCAAAGCCGCCAGCACCATGGAGGTGTTGGTCCCCCGATGAAGCGCAGAGGCCAGATCGGAGGAACTCTTCGGCTTCACGAAGAACGAACCGATGATGGAGGCCAGCATTCCAACGGTCCCAACCGCCAGAGGAAACACGATGGCCTCCAGTTGATAGGAGGCGTTGGCGAAGGCCAGAGCGGCGAAAGCGATGGGAGCGACCAGAGAGCCCACGTAGGACTCGAAGAGGTCGGCGCCCATTCCTGCAACATCTCCCACGTTGTCCCCCACGTTGTCGGCGATCACCGCCGGGTTGCGGGGATCGTCCTCGGGTATCCCCGCCTCAACCTTGCCCACCAGGTCGGCGCCCACATCGGCCGCCTTGGTGTAAATGCCACCTCCCACCCGGGCGAACAGGGCGATCGAGGATCCGCCCAAACCGATCGCCGCCACGATGTCCACCCCCCGGGCCAATTCCATGCCGCTGGCCTCCACGAACACCAGGTACCCCAGCGTCACTCCGGCCAGTCCCAAACCGGCCACCGTGAAACCCATCACCGCTCCCCCGCGGAAAGCCAGCGGCAGGGCCTGCTGCACGCCACCCAACCGGGCGGCCTCTGCGGTACGGGAATTGGCGGCGGTCGCCACCCTCATTCCCACAAACCCCGCCCCAGCCGACAAAACCGCCCCGAACACATAGGCCACGGCCCGCAACCAACCGTCTTCCAGCACCAGGCCGATCAGGATGAACATTGCCACCACAAACACAGCCAGCCATCGATACTCTCTCCGCAGGAAGGCCATCGCCCCCTCCCGGATAGCGGCGGAGATCTCCCTCATGCGTTCGTTCCCCATCGGGGCGGCCAACACCTGGCGGGTGAACCACACCGCCAACATCAACGCTGCCAAACCCAAAACCAGGGCGGCGATCAAAAAGAATGATTGATCCATGGGGGAAATACCTCTCCTCGGGAGAAACCGTTAGGTCTGCTTTACAGTGCCAACCCGTCAGTTTAGGAAACGGGATGCCTACTCGGCCGCCATGCCCGAGTAGAACAGGGTGGGGTCTGCGCACCGCCGGACAACCGGCTCAGCCAATCCCCTCCCGTCGCGCCCGAAGTCTTGCCAGAAACTCCTGCCTGGGGAGGGTGTTCAACACCGCCTCGGGGGTGGCCCAACCCCGGCGGGCGTTGGCCGCTCCGTAAGACATTCTCTTCAATTCCGAGACGTGATGGGAATCGGTGGAAACGACCAGATTCACTCCCATGGCCGCCGCCCGGCGTATCACCTCCGCAGATGCATCCAGACGGTCCAGCGCTCCGTTCACTTCCAGCGCCACCCCCCGACCCGCCAACTCCTCCAGAACCGGGTCCAGTTCCAACTCGATGCCGGGGCGGCGCCCCAGCATCCGGCCGGTCAGGTGCCCGATGGCGGAGACGGTCGGGTCGGCAATGGCCCGCAAGATTCTCCGGGTCTGCTGACGAGGAGTGAGGTCGTAGTAGGAATGAATGGAAGCAACACACCAGTCGAAGCCCATGCGGAAAGCGAGGTCGTAGTCCAACGTGCCGTCGGCGCCAATGTTCAACTCGCATCCGAACAGCAACTCGATCTCCGGGTAACGTTCTCCGAGTCGAGCGATGTGCCTGCGATGACTCTCCATCTGTTCCCGGGACAACCCGTTGATCGCCAGGTCCTCCCCGTGGTCGGTGATGGCCACATATTCCAGTCCGGCGTGGATCGCCGCTTGCACCATCTCCAGAGGAGACGAACGTCCATCTCCGGAGCGGTCGGTGTGAAAGTGCAGGTCTCCCAGCAGATCTGCCGCCGACACCAACCGGGGAACCCGGTGTTCCAGGGCAGCTTCAATTTCACCGGCATCCTCCCGGATCTCCGGCGGGAGCCATGCCATTCCCAGGGCCGCATATATCTCCTCTTCGGTCTCCGAAGCCACCGGATCATCACCATCCTGTGGGAACAATCCGTACTCGTTGAGAAGTCGGTCCTGCGCCATGGCCAACTGGCGAAGCCTCACGTTATGGGCCTTGGAACCTGTGAAATACAGGATCGCCGCTCCAATTTGGTGGGGAGCGACCACCCGCACATCCACTCCCAGCCCCCCTTGGGTCAGCACCGAAGTCTTGGTAGTCCCCGACAGCAGGGTCTGGTGGACCAGGGGATGGGAGGAGACAGCCTTCATCACCTCAGGCCAGACGGTCGAGTCGGCCGCCACGACCAGGTCGACGTCGGCCACCGACTCCCGGAACCGCCGGGCACTTCCGCATAGCTCCACTGCATGGACACCCTCCAGGGTCTTGAGGTCACGGCTGAATGCCTCGGCCACCGGCAGGGCGCTAACCAGGGGAGTACGCCGGTCCTTTCCGGTCAGACCCAGCCGTTCCACCGCCCGGGCAATCTTCGCCTCGCTGGTGGGACCCAGGCCGGGCAGACCACGAAGCTGCTGTTGTTCGAGCGCAACCAGCAGATCGTCCAAGGACTCCACTCCCAGTTCCCGCCGGATCATCTTCACCGTCTTGGGCCCCAAGCCCGGAATTCGGGTCAGTTCCCGGATGGCCGGCGGATACTTGGTTCGCAGCGCCTCCAGCTTGGAGACTCGCCCGGTGCTGGAGAATTCCACGATGGTGGAAGCAATGCTCTTGCCGATTCCGCCAATGCCCTGAATCTCCTTCAAACCCAGGTCGGCCACCTCGGTGGCCTGGTTCTCCACAGACCGCCGGGCCCTCTCGTAGGCCCGCACTTTGAAAGACTGCGGTGAACCCTCGTCCAAAGTGGCCAGTTCGATCAATTCGTCGAGCATGGCCAGGACCTGTCGGTTGGAGACCATGGGAGAGACCGTAACAGGATTTACTATCGGAAAAGTCCGTTTCGAAACGAAAAAGGGACACCGTCTCCCGGCCGGATGATCCGGGTATCGCTACACCCAGATGCTCATCGGGTAGTTCGTCTCGTCCTTGGCACAACCACCCAAGCGTTGGGCTCTGCCCGAGATCAGGCGACGAGCCGTCCAGGCCGCCGAGACGGCATCGAGAACGTCATCCAATCCCGGCGCCGGCGGGCCGGGTATCTGGGTACGCACTGCTTCCTCCATAATGTTGGGAAAGTGGGCTACAAGCGAAGCCAATCGCTCCGCCACCCCGGCCTGCCGACTCTTGTGGAAGCGCATCGGGGCGCCTCCTGCCAAAGCTGCAAAACTCACCTCGGGATGCACCTCGGCGGCCAGGGGACCAGCGCCGGATTGAAGATCATCTGGCTGGAGAACCCCTCGTACCTCCCTGATCCTCGGAAAGAGCGCGTTGGCCTGGGCGGTCAGGCCCTTCTCCCTGCAGCGTTGTGCCATCTTCCGGGCATCCTGGTAGGTATCCGCTTCAAGGGTGCACAACGGTGGTGCGGGAAACACCGAGGAGGTCCTTCCGGGCCGGCCCTTCAACCTGGACCTGGCTTCCGTATCGCTGGGGCGGGCACCCCCACAGGGGAGTCCGATGGGAATGTCCACCGCAACCGCCCGCAGACCCTTGCGGCAGGCATGTGACCAAAGGTCGGTGAATGAACTCCACACGGAGAAAACCGTCACCGATGACTCCGAGCACATCCCGGTGACGGCCATGATCCAGCCGCCTCCCCTGACTCCGTCCACACCGCCCACCAGGCGGGGGCAGCCGCCTTCGGCACTGGTCACAGTTCGAAACTCCTGACCCGCAGAGGTGGGTCAGACCGCCGTGTACAGGGTGCTGCAGACACTGAGCACGATACCCATGATGGTGACCGCCACGCAGGCATGGTGCCTAAAAGGTGAGCGCCAGCGAGCAGACACTGAGCACGATACTCATGATCGTGACTGCCCCTATGAAGACCACCCAGCGGTGGGTCTTGCGGGTGTATCGGTAGATCTCTTCGAGGCGGTCGTCTTCAAGCATGTTCTTCCCTTCGACTCCACTTGTGGTCCGCAGTCCCCGCCTAGGTTATCCGTATGCCAGCGGAGCGAGGATGGCCCCCAGTTGCGATCCCAGAACAGCGGGGTCTATCTCGATCTGCAGCCCGCGCTTTCCGGCGCTGACCCAGATGGTCTCGAATGTCACCGCGGACTCGTCCACTACTGTCGGCATCCTCCGGCGTTGGCCGAAAGGGCTGATGCCTCCGGGTACATACCCGGTGAGCCGCTGGGCCTCCCTGGGAGACGCCAGCCGCGACTTCCGGGCGCCCACCGCCCGGGCCAGCCTCTTGACACTGAGCCGCGCATCGGCCGACACCAAGCCCACCATGGGCTGATCATCGGCAAACGCCACCAGTGTCTTGAACAGCCGCTGCGGCGGTACCCCCAATTGCCCTGCCACTGCTCTCCCATAGTCCGACACGGCCTCGTAATCCACCACGTAGGAGTGGAGCCGAAAGGAAACCCCCGCCCTTCTCAAAGAGATAATGGCCGGCGTTCCTCCCTTGCCCTTGGTGCTCATTGCCCCACAGGGTAGGGAACGAATTCGGCGCGCGCCTGGGCGGAGACCCTCACATCATCCCAGAACCACAGCCGGGCAAGCATCTGCGTTCTCACCGCCACGCTCCTTGGAGCAAGGCTTCGATCCACCCGGCATCTGCACCACACCAGGCCGGCGCCGTTGGCCTCGGCCATCCTCCGGGCCGCCTCCCGGGGAGCCAGGTCCGGGGCGAACGTGGCCGCAGCCGCAGCCAGGGCGGCCGCGTCGGCGGCGGTCTGGGCGCGGGTGCGAGCAGAGAGAATGGCCGTGACATCCAAAAGCGCCAGGGACAACGCCAGGATCACTCCCACCATCACCACCGCCAGCACCGAGACTGCTCCCCTCTCCCCTCGTGCCACCACTGTGCCTATCAGCCTTCCCGCTGCATCACTGCCCGGCTGTTGAGTCCCAGAACGAATCGATCCAGAAACGGTGAGGCGGGCCGGTAACGCATCGAGACCTTCACCTCGACCGAGGCGCCCACCACCGTGGCGGCGATCACCTCGACCCGTACCCTGTCCGCCAAACCCGGTGAGAGGGCGCCTCGCACCGCCTGGGCGGCCCGGGAAGGATCAGGATGGGTGGCCGCCACCCGAACGCCCTCTCGGGCAGCGGCCTCCATTTCGAGACGGGTAACGGCAATCAGGAACAGTTCGGCCACCGCCACCAGCACCAACAAGATGATGGGAAGCACCAACACCGCTTCCACCGCCAAGGAACCCTTCTCGTCTCTCATCGGTCGAGCTTCGGACCTAGAACCCGAAACCGATCTTTCCCTTCACGAAGTCGAGCGCCTTGCGGAAGATGGACTCCAGCATGTTGTCGCCCGAACCTTTTCTCACCCACTGCACCAGCACGGTGGCCACCGCCACCACGGCCAGAACCACCAGGATGTACTCCACGGTGCCCTGGCCCCGCTGATCGCGGTCGAACCAAATCATCATCTTGGTCCAAAGAGCCGTCATTTGCAGACCTCCTTAGGTCACTTGTCTCCCGGCGTCCGGCCGGGGCGGGGGAAGGGGGAATCATGTGCCGATCAGCCCGGTCAGCATTTCGGCCACCCTGGTGGCGACCGGAGGTCCCACCAAGGCCAACAGGAAACCGGGAACGATCAGCAAGGTAAGCGGCACCGCCAGGGTCACCGGCAGAGAGCGAATCCGAGAGAGAGCTTCCATGCGAGTCTGGTAATGGAGGTTGTCCACATGGGTGGTCACCGCTCGTACCACGGAACTTCCCGACGCCTGGGCACCGGCCATCCTGCCGAACAATTCTCCCAGATGACCGCCGCTGGCAGCCAGGGCGCGGGCCAGGCCGATCTGCCGACCTTGCCTCAATGCCTGCGATACTTCAATCCGAAGTTGAGGGTGAGCTTCCCGGGAAACCATCATCAGGGAATTGGACAGCGACAATCCTCCGGTGAGGGGAATCACCAGCAGACGTCCGAAGCGGATGACGTCTTCGGTTGCAGCAGGCCGTCGCCGGGAACGCAAACGGCCGAATGACCACAATGAAATCGCTCCCAACCCGGCCAGCCACCACCATCGAAACGGGATGGCCATCACCCCCACCAGAACCCAAAAGTAAGACCGACCGGCGCCGGTTCCCCGCAGCCACTGCGCACCAAGTCTCATGGAGTCGCCCTTCTGATCAGAATCGACATCACTCCTATGCCCAGGCCCAGCAGGGTTACCCCGGAGATGGTCAAGAATGCGGAGATGGGACTGGCGGCGAGACTCCGAGCGAAATCACCGCTCAATAGCCGGTAAACGATCACCAACACCGGGATCCCCACCACTATCACCGCTGAGGTCCTCGCCTGGGCCAGGGCCGCTCTTCGCTCCTGACGGAGTTCCTCTTCTTCCAACGCCAACGCCGCGGCGGAGTCAAATACCTGGGCAACCCGTCCTCCGGTCCGATCCGCAACCCGAAGAGCGGCCGCTGTCAACGCCCCGTGGATCGGCATGGCCACTGAGACCGCGGCCGCAATCCGCTCCAATGAAGCTCCCGAGGCCACCAGCCGACGAACCGCGTGGAAGTCGAGGCGAGGTGATCGCCGCCCGGCCTCGGCTATGGCGGCGCGGACTCCTTGACCGGCGCGAAGTTCCCCGGCCACCCCCAGCAGGACGTGCGCCTCCTCCGAACATCCGCCCTTCTGCAATCTGACCCGGCGGGCATCCGCTATCACCAGTGCCAGCAGCAGTGCCGCCACCAGCCAGGGTTGCAACATGGCAGCGGCCAACAATGCCGCCAATCGCCAGTCCAAACCGGCCGTCAACGCCCATCCCAACAGGAGCGGCCCGAGCACCCTCACAACTGGCCCTGCCGGTGTTCAATCGTGGCAACCCGTCGAATGCCGTCTGTTCTCTCCACTTGGATCACGACGTCAATGGCGGACCGGATCTGGGCCCGGATCGCCTCGGCGGGAATGTTCCGGGCTCCCATCAACGCCAGGGTTTCCAGCCGCCACAGGGCCTCGCCGGGGCTGTTGGCATGCAGAGTCGACATGGAGCCGGAGTGTCCGGTATTGAGGGCATTGACCAGATCCAACGCTTCGGGACCCCGGACTTCCCCCACCACAATCCGGTCGGGTCGCAGGCGCAGTGCGGATCTGATCAACTGCTGGAGAGTGATGGCCCCGATCCCCTCGGAGTTGGCGGGGCGGCCCTCCAATCGAACCACATGGCCGCGCAACCGCAGTTCTGAGGCGTCCTCCACCACCACCACTCGCTCCGTGTCGTCGATCAGAGCAGACAGGACGTTTAATAAGGTGGTCTTCCCGGCGCCCGTGCCACCGGCCACCAGCACATTCCTGCGGGTCTTGACCACCGAGCGCAACTCGTCGGCCTGATCGGAAGTCACCGACCCCAGGCGAACCAGCACCTCCAAGTCTTCGGCCTGGGGGACAAACCGCCGGACGGCCACTATGGGGTGATCCACAGCCGCCGGCGGGATGATGGCGTGAAGGCGGCTCCCATCCGCCAGTCGGGCGTCAACCATGGGAGATGCCCGGTCGATGCGCAGGCCCAGGGGGGCAATCACTCTCTCCACCGCCGCAGTGACCGCCTGGTCGGTGCCGAACGAGATATCTGTCCGTTGCAGCCGTCCGGATCGTTCCACCCAGACTTCAGTGGGCGAGTTGACCAGGACATCGGTGATGTCGGGGTCCCGCAGCAACTCCTCCAAAGGCCCCAACCCGATCAGCGAGTCCACCACCTTCTGCACGATGCCGGGTGGGGCCAGTGGAGCTTCGGTCGCCACTGTTCGCCGGACGTGTTGGGTTAGGGCAACCCGGTCGGTGGGAAAGTCGGAAAGGAGGATCGTGTCCACCAGACGGTCGATCAGGGCCATGGCAGATTCCACGCCCTCTCCCACGCCTGAACCCAGCGTCTGGGGGGATAGCCCGTCCCACCCAACATGCGATAGATGCCGGATCTGCCCAATGGAGGCAGCAGGATCCCTCGCACCCGGGGGGATGGACCGTGAGAGAACGCCTGATAGGCAGCCGGGGTGTTCACAGCAGGATAGAGAAACCCGGGCAGAAGCGGTGCCACCGGTACGACCGGCGTCTCCTCAAACGGGGATGGAAGGTCCAGAGAGGAACCCAGGCGCAACACCACTGCCGGCCACCCGGTCGCCAGGGCCGCCACTACCTCGGAGGCCTCATGGGGACATATCGAGCCGTTGGGAAGCACCGCTACCCCCGTGCGGCGGGGGCGGAGGTCCGCCAACCGGGGTTGGGAGACCACCAACTTCGCCAGTGACGTGGATCCCGGGTAGGAGGGCGCTTCCTCGTCAAGATCCACCACCAAGGCCGTGCCTCGCGCCGCTGCCAGTCCCAGGGGCGCCAGGGCATGCAAAACCGGATCCACCGCACATCGCACCGCCATCACGCGATGCTGCCAAGTTCTGGAGTGGCTGCGTTTCAATAACACTGTCACACACTGTTATCTATCGCCAGGCGCGCAGTCAACCCGCAGACTGCTGTTTGTTTCGCGGCTTTACCGACAAGCCTGGCCGTTTAGATGGACTGGAACACCGCCCGGACCCTGCCACCGGCGTTGACTATCTCCTGGATGGGATTCACCGACCCGACAGGACTGGCCCCGGACAGTAGTCTGCCCAGCACCGACCGCTTGATCACCAGGGGGAGGGTGATCGAGAACAGGCTGGAGCGGTCCATGCTTCCCGCCACCCAACCGTGCTCAACCACTTTCACAGCTTCAGGGACCGACCGGACCGTGGCAACCGCGTCGGCTCCGGCCCGCAGGCCGGCGCCCATCGAACCGAGATCCACTCGATCCGTTTGCAGGGTTTCAGGGTTTGCCAAGCACACCACCCCCCACACCTGTGGAGACAACCCCTTCAGGCCCCGGCGGACCGCACGGGAGTCCAGCACCACAACGCCGTGTTGAAGCGACACCAGGGGTGGGGAGCAGACCGCCCATTCTCCGGCGACCCGCAGACTGGGGGAAGGCGGCAAGATTGGAGTCATGGACACCTCGGGAGGGCTGAGCCACCTACCCTACCTAGGGGCTCATGGAATTTGACGAAGGACGGGCAGCAGGCATTCTGCTGGCAGGCGGGAAGGGATCACGCGCCCGGTTTTCGGGAAACAAGGCGTTCGTCGACGTTGGCGGATCCCCCATGATCAGCCACTCCCTCAAGACCCTGGACCGCTCACCATGGGTAGTCGAACTGGTGATGGTCATCAGACCCCAAGATCGGGGGATGGCCGAGGAGGTGGTGGCGGGATCGGAGATCACCACTCCATGGAGAATGGTCACAGGAGGCCGGTCCCGCCATCGCAGCGAATTCCACGGGTTGGAGGCCCTTTCAGACCGGATCCGGGATGGGCAACTCGATCTGGTTGCGATTCATGACGCCGCCCGACCCTTCCTGAGTTCAAGTCTGTTGGAGACGTTGTTTCGGGATGCCCATCTTCATGGCGGCGCGGTACCCACCATGACGTTGGAGGCCCCCGTTTTCAGTGTGTCGGACGACGGTGACCTGGTGGCCCTGGGACAAGACCGGCTTCATCGGGCGCAGACCCCTCAGGTCTTCAGGGCACCCGAATTGGTGGCCGCCTATCACCGGGCCCGGGAGGCAGGGTTCGAGGGGGTGGATACCGCCGAAACGGTTAGTCGGTTCTCAGATCTGACAACGAGAGCCGTGCCCGGCGATCCCGCCAACGTGAAACTGACCTTTCCCGAGGATTTTCGAACACAGGACACCTAGCCGCGGCAAAGCCACCGCCGGAGCATGCCATGCAGCCTTGGCGGCAGCCGGGTATCAGTGGCCGCCCCGTTTGACGCCACCGTACTTCATCCGCGTGTCGCTCATGGCAGCCGCCCGGATCGTGTCGTCGCGGATGCCCGCGTCCACCACCTCCCCTATGAAGAGGGTATGGGTGCCCATGTCCCAGGCATATCGGACCTGACAGTCCATGTAGGCGATGGCATCCTCGAATATGGGAGCCCCGGTCTTTCCGATCCGCACCTGGCGGTCGTTGAGGGTGGTTCCTCTCCTCACGGCCGGTTTCGAGAATTTCACGAACACCCGCTTGTCGGCTGGATCCCACAGGTTGACTGTGAAACTCCCTCCTTCGCTGATCAGT
Source organism: bacterium OM1 bin76 (assembly GCA_002238785.1). Lineage (GTDB taxonomy): Bacteria > Actinomycetota > Acidimicrobiia > Spongiisociales > ZC4RG35 > Bin76. The sequence goes on from MPNA01000001.1 coordinate 141,266, forward strand.
CGATGAGTGACAGCGCTGTTGTCCACACCGATCCCGATGAGAACCGGTTCCATGGACAACTGGGTAATCCAGGAAGTGGTCATTCCGTTCCAGGTCTCCCCGGAGGCCGATCCCACCAGAGCCAGAGCATTGGGGATCTTCCAAGTGACCTTGTTTAGCAGTTGGTTTGAAAGCATGTGTTGTATTCTGGCAGATGTGCGGATCTTGGTTTGTACCTCGGGTGTGCTTCAAGCACCGCCAGTCATCGACATTTGCGCGCCACTGGTGGGCGAAACGGGAAAAGTTGTGATTCTCACCGTGGTCCAGGTGCCTCGAAGCCTGCTCAGCAAGTTCCGGCGCAAGCCGCGTTCGTTCCTCTTCGAGACTCCGGAAGTCTCTGCGCATCAGGCATCGGTTGAAGAGGATGACTACGTACGGGAACGGGGCGAACGGGCAGTGGCCACCTTGGCGAGCGGCTTCCGGGCGGCGGGTATCGATCCGGAACTGTCCTATGTACCCGGCCACGATCTGGCCGGGGCGATCGTAACTGAAGCCGAGAAGATGCAGGCCGACCTGATCGTCATGGGCGCCACCCGTCAGTTCTTCGAGCCCGACGTGTGGTCGTCGGTGACCGCCCGGGTCAGCAGGATATGCGAACGCCCCCTGCTGCTGATGCCCACTAAGGGCCGAGATCCGCAATAGGGCCCGCCCCTGCGGCCCCGACAGGACCGCAACAAGGCCCACCACCCGGCATCGCCGCCGAAACCGGCGTGGTCGTCTTAATTATTGGGCTTCCCTCCCGACCCGCCGCCTCCTGGCCGCCTTCAGAATTCGGATAGGGGCAGCACTATCCGAGACCGAGAGTCCATTCTTCGGCTAAAGGCCCCGTCATCGTCGAGGGCACTGTGGAAGCGCCCTCGATGTGAACACAGGACCGATCTGATGGGGGCGGTCCGGACCGCACACCCCATGTTTGTGCAACCAGTATGCGATACCTGTGGGACAAAGACAAAGTTTTCCGGTGGCTTTGAGGAGGAATTCTTGGCGACTTTTGTCCAACTTGGCAGGATTCAGAGGATGCTGCGGGCCTGATTGATCGCCTGCTGCAGGTCCGCCGCCGCCCCGGAGGGGTCGGAGGCGGTGGTGATGCCCCTGGAACTGTTGATGATCAGCCCTCTCCCCTGCGGGGTGAGCCCCGCCCTCAGCACCTGCTCCAGATCCCCGCCCTGTGCGCCTACGCCCGGCACCAGGAAAGTCATGTCGCCCACCATCCGCCGGGCAGTCCTCAGATCGTCGGGCCGTGTGGCGCCCATGACCAGCAGGCAGTTCCCCAACGCATTCCACTCTTCGGCCACCATCCGGGCCACTCGTTGCCAGAGCGGTTCTCCGTCCACCTCTACGGTCTGCAGATCATCGGCGCCCGGATTGGAGGTGCGACACAGGATCACACAACCTCTGTCCGCCCGGTCCAGGAAGGGCCGGAGAGCGTCTCTTCCCAGCCACGGGTTCAGAGTCACCGCGTCAAACCCCAGGTGGTCGAACAGGAACCGGGCGTAGGCATCACTTGTGGAACCGATGTCGGCCCGTTTGGCGTCGCCGATCACCGGGATGTCGGGATGCCGGGAAGCCAGGTAATCCATGATCTTCTCCAAAGAGGCGACCCCGACCGAGCCCCGCGCTTCGTAGAAAGCCAGATTGGGCTTGAAGGCGCACACATGACGATGTGTCTGCGCGATCACCTGCCGACCCCAGTCGAACAACGGGTCGGGACCTTCTCCAAGCACCAATCCCGGAGAGGGGTCCAGTCCCACACACAGCAGGCTGCGGGCATCCTCCATCCGGGCAGCCAGGCGGTCTTCGAACCTGGACATCTACGCCGGCTCCCACGCACGGGGATCCGCCCACCAGCGGCGCGCTTCATCCACAGCCTCCGGCGGGAATCCTTCCCGGCCTGCTGCTGTGTCCAGCAAATCCAAGAACGGGACCAATAGGGAAAACTCCACACCGGCCCCGGCGAAGGCGTGGTGAGTATCGCTGAATCCATACCCGGCCACCGCCAGGCACACAGTCACCTCGGCGCCCGCCTGGCGGAGGGCTTTGACGGCCTTCAGGCTGGACCCGCCGGTGGTGACCGCGTCCTCCACCAGGGCGACCCGCCGTCCCCTGACCTCCGCCCCCTCCACCGCAAGTCCCCGCCCGTAGCCCTTGGCTTCCTTGCGAACAAAGCAGCAGGGCAACCCCGCCGCGTAGGCCAAGGCGGCGCTGTGGGGCACTCCTCCCACCGCCACCCCCGCCACGACCTCCGGCGCCGGACCCTCCTCCAGTCTCTGCATCAACCCGTCAATGACGGTAACCCAGGCACGGGGCGAGGCGATGAGCCGGCGGATGTCCATGTAGACCGGGGAGCGGATCCCCGAAGCGAAGGTGATTGGAGCGTCGGGCGAGAGGATCAGCACCCCCGCCTCCAACAGCGCCTCGGCAGCCTTGCGTACAGAGGTAGTCACAGCCGGGCCGCCTCCGACAGTATCAATGCCGGGGCAGTGGGGCCGCGAAACACCAAGGCGCTCCAGTATTGGACAGCTTTGGCGCCCCGGTAGCGAAAGGCCTGGTAACTGGCGCCGTCCAGCACTCCTCCACAACCCACGACCTCCCACATCGTCCCTGACTCCGCACGGGCCACCATCAATTCCTCCACAACCCGTAGCGCCCGAGGATGTAGACAGGCTCCTCCGACTCCCACTCCTGTCCCGGAATCAGATAGCCGTCCGGGAGCCGTGTTGGTAGCCACTATCGCCTCGGCTCCGCCTTCCACCGCCGCCTGAGCTATCGGGCCGTACCGTCCCGCTCCGACATCGGGGCCCACCTTCACCCACAGGGCGGTCTCCTCGGCAAGTTCGTCCCGCACCGCCCTGCACAGCCGGGCAACCTCCTCCGGAAGAGCAGCATGGGCATATCCCTGGGGGACATTGGGGCAACTGATGTTCACCGTAGTCCAGGAGGGACGAAGACCAGCCTCCACGAACCGGCGCACCGCCCCGGCCGTGTCGGCGTCGCGGCGAGACGGATCGGCCTGGTCGGGATCGGAGGCGATGCTTATCCCGTAGATGTCGGGAAGGGCATCCGATCGCTCGGCCAGAAACGCCGCAGCGGCCGCGGCGCCGGGGTTGCGAAGACCCACACGGTTGAGGAGGTTGCGGCCTCCGGTGTCCCGCCACAGCACCTGCCCGGCGTTGCCCAACCTCGGACGGGGAGTGAACGACCCCATCTCCACCGGTCCCACCAGGGCGGGGACCGACCTCCACCCCGGAATGATGTTGCGCCCCTCCCGGACCGCCCGCAGCGCCGCCTCCTGGGTGGCGAATCCCTCGCCCTTCACAAGCCCGGCCGCCAATATGAGGGGAGAGTCCAGGCTTACTCGCCCGATCCGGGCGGTGGAAACCGAACGCCTCCGGTAGTGTGCCGCAGCCCTGCACAGGGCAACCCTGCGATCCAGCAAGCCCAGTTGCTTGATCACCAGTTGGTGGGCTTCACCGGCCGACCGGGCGAAAAGTATCCGCCGCAGGACCCGGTAAACGGCCTCGGCGGCCTCCAACTCAAACGCTCTTGGCATACAGGTTCAGTCCGAAACCGGGCGGCGCCAGTACTTCGCCGTCCTCGAAGACGACTGTTCCCCGTATCACAACTCTACGAATCACGCCCCACAATTCCATTCCCGAAAACGGCGTCCAGCCACACAGAGTGTAGAGATCCCCGGACCCGACCACCCGAGAGGCGCCGGTGTCCACCACCGTGTAGGTCTCGGCGGGGTGGGGATCCAAGCCGAAGATCCGACGGGGCGCCACCGAGACCAACTCCACCGCTCTTTCGGAAGTGAGTCGGCCCTCTCGCACCGCAGTGAACAGCACGGGAATAGTGGTCTCCAGGCCCGGAACCCCGAAAGGCGTGTCCGAACCCAGCTTCTCATCCCAGGTGTGAGGGGCGTGATCCGACTCGACCACATCTATCGCCCCATCCCTGATCCCTGCCCACAATGCATCGCGGTCCGCGGATGTCCCCAGTGGGGGTTTCATCACGCCCCGGGGACCCAACCCCCAGAGGTCACCTTCGGTGAAGACCAGGTGATGGGGACATGCCCCGGCGGTGACCTGGGTTCCCCGCCGCTTGTGCTCGGCCACCTCCGCCACTGCCCGGGCGGTGTCGACATGGCAGAGATGCCCACGTTTTCGATGCCGGGCCAAGGACTCCAGGAACCGAGGCACCATATCACCTTCGGCATGAGCGGCGATCACTCCCGGCCCCGGCCAGGCGGCCACCTGCCGGTCCATGTCCGATGCGCCGATGGTCAGTCCTCCGGTGGTGTGCCCACAGTAGAGCTTGATGCCACACACCATCGGGGCCAACCGGGCCAACTCCTCCCGAGGTCTCACCCCCGAGGGATGAGCCCCCAGCCACACGCCGTAGTCACAGCGGGCAAGTCCCCCCAGTTCGGAGAGCTTTCTCTCCAAGCCCGGGCCGTCGGTGGTGGACGGAGGAGTGTTGGGCATGTCCAACACAGCCGTGTAGCCCCCGGCCACGGCGGCGGTGGTCTCGGTATCGAAGTCTCCTTTGTGGGCCCACTCCATGCCTCGCAGGTGGACATGAGGGTCGAGCGTTCCCACGATGCGCACCAAGCTCACATCCGCCCCCCTCCCGGGGGATAGTCGGCCGAATCCATCCGCAGTGTGAACCTCATTCGGTGGCCCTGCAGCCGTGAACCATCTTCAGCACCTCCCCTGTCGCCTCCTCGGGGTTGAGAGCGGTGGTGTTGATCTCGATGGCGTCCGGCATCCGATGCAGAGGGGAGGCGGCGCGGGAGATGTCCTTTTGGTCGCGGCGAGCCAGGCTCTCGCCCACCTCCTCAGGCTCGGTGTCCTCGGTCATCTCCGCCGCTCGTCGGCGAGTCCTTTCATCCGACGCCGCGGTGAGATAGACCTTCACCTCAGCATCGGGAAAGACCACCGAACCGATGTCCCTGCCCTCCACCACCGCCGACCCTCCCCGATCCTCGACCCACCGCCGCTGCCGTTCCACAAGGATCCTGCGAATACCGGGCAACGCCGCCACCTTGCTGGCCGCCTCCGACACCCGCTGGGTTCTGATCTCCTTCTCGACGTCTTCGCCGTCAAGCGACGTGCGGCCGTCGCTCTGGGCGATGGCCGCCCTGCAGACCACGGCGACAGACTCCTCTTCGTGATCACAGTCCTCCCCGGCTCGCAAGACCGCCAGCGCCGCTGCCCGATAGAAACCCCCTGTATCGAGGTAGGCCAGTCCCAGTTCCCCGGCTACCCGCCGAGCCAGGGTGCTCTTACCACTGGCGGCAGGCCCGTCGATGGCGATCACCCCCCGCCACCCCTCCATGCGCCCACCGCTCACAGCGTCCTCAGCATCTCGAAATACCCGGGCCAGGTCTTGGTCACGCACCCCGGGTCCAGTATTTCCACGCCGACTTGCCGAAGTCCCACGAGCGCGAAGGACATGGCCATGCGGTGATCGTCATAGGTGTGGAACCGAGCGGAACGAAGCCGGCCGGGTTCGATGATCAGATCGTCCTCCACCACAACTGCTCGCGCCCCGGCCCGGGTCAGTTCCATGGAAAGCGCCGCCAAGCGGTCGGTTTCCTTGAGACGCAGGGTGCCCAAGCCTCTCAGCCGGCTGGGAGCGGAGGCAAACAGGCACACCACCGACAGGCCCAGCGCCCCGTCAGGCATCCGACTCATGTCCCAGTCCACCCCTTCCAAGACTCCGTCCGCCGGCCCTTCCAGGACCAGGCGGGAGCCTACCCACCGCACCCGGCAACCCATTTGCTGCAGCACCTCCACCACGGCCAGGTCGGCCTGCGTCGAACCTCGGAGAAGTCCTTCGATCCCCACCACCCCCCCGGTGATGGCTGCCGCCGCCATGGGGTAAACCGCTGCGGAGGCATCGGCCTCGATCTCGAAGGTGGCCGACCGGTAACCGCCCGGCTTTACCCGGAAGGCCGCACCCGCTTCCCGTTGCACCTGGGCGCCGAAGGCTTCCATCACCTCCAGGGTGGTCTGCACGTACGGCCCCGAGACCATCTCCCCCCGGGTGCTGATCACCATCTCATCTCGGGCCAGAGGCGCCACCATCAACAGCGCCGACAGATACTGCGAAGAGCGGGACACGTCCACGCCGATCTCCCCACCGCGGAGCCCTCCTCCATGCACGACCAGCGGCAAACAGCCTTCCGACGTCTCCACGACCACCCCGGCTTCCTCCAATGCCGCCGCCAGATCGGCGATGGGACGCTCCCGCATCCGCCTGGTACCGTCGATTCGCACCGGACCGGAGGCCAACGAAGCCACCGCGGTGATGAACCGGGCGGTGGTTCCCGAAGCACCGGCGTCAAGAACTCCACCGGGGGCAGACAGCACTCCCCCGGTCCCCAGCACCAGCCACGGGTCGTCAACGTCATCGATCAGGACCCCCAGTTGCCGCAACCCGGCGCGCATCACCTCGGTGTCGTCCGCCTCCAGGGGACCTTCCAGACGGCTGGCGCCTCCTTCGGCCAGGGACGCCACCACCAATGCCCGGTTGGTGATGCTCTTGGAGCCGGGAGGGCGGACCAACCCCTCCACGGGACGCTTGCGAACCGGGATCTCCATGACGGCGGGAAAGTCCATGCTCACCACCCCCAGATTATTCCCGGGAAGCGGCCCGGTAAAGCGCCGCCACCTCCCGGTTGGAGAGCTTACGCCACCTCCCGGGGCGAAGCGTCACGTCTCGAATGGGTCCGATCGAGACTCTCACCAGCCTGCGGACCGGATAGCCCAGCGATTTCATCATACGTCTTATCTCCCGGTTCCGACCCTCTCCCATCACCACCTCCAGTTGCGCTTCGCGGGGTGTCCGGTCCACCAACCGGGCCTGCAGCGCCCGGGCCGGGCCATCCTCCAATTGCACTCCCTTGGTCAACCGACGCACCGTCGCCCGTCCGGGAACTCCTGCCACCAGTACCCGGTAGGTCTTTGAGATCCCGTAACGGGGATGGGTAACCAGGTTGGTCAACTCACCGTCGTTGCTGACCAAGATCAACCCTTCGCTTCGCTGGTCGAGCCTCCCCACGGGCCACACCCGGGGAGAGTGGGGCACCAACTCCACAACCGTGCGGGGAGCGTGAGGGTCCGAGGTGGTGGACACCACGCCGGGAGGTTTGTTGACCAGGTAGGTCACCAGGTGCGGCGCCAGTGGAAGGCGGGACCCGTCCACCTCCACAACCGACGCATCCGGGTCCACCCGATCACCCAGACGGGCGGTCCGCCCATCGATGGTCACCCTCTCCCCCCTTATCAGGTCCTCCGCGGCGCGGCGGGACATCAGCCCGGCGGCTGAGATGGCCTTCTGAAGACGAATCCGTCTATCCGGAGACGAACGTGGCGGCTGCGATTTCATCCACTACCTCCGGTGCGGGTACCAGATCCGAGAGCGGGGGCAGATTGTGAAGGCTATCCAAACCCAACTTCTCCAAGAGCAGGTCGGTGGTGCCGTACAGAACCGGATAACCAGGAACCTGCAGACGGCCTACCACTTCGATCAGACCGGTTTTCTCCAGGGTGCGCAAAGGCGAGGAGGAGTCCACTCCCCGGATGTCATTGATCTGGTTCCTGGAGACCGGCTGCCGATAGGCGATCACCGCCAGCACTTCCTGGGCCGCCGCAGAGAGTTTTCTGATCGGTCCCCGAGTCACGAAGCTCTCCACATAGCCGGACAATTCCCCACGGGTATACAGCCGCCATCCTCCCGCCACCTTCTCCAGGCACAGGCCCCGGTGAGGCGATTCCAAGCGATGAGACAGCGCCCCCAACTCAGACTCCACTTCACTCAAGGGAATCCCCAGGACTCTTGAAAGGCGCTTGGAGGACACCGGCGCATCCGCCACGAACAAGATGGCTTCCAAAGCGGCGGCAGACGTCACGCCAGGCCTTCCGGGGAGGCCATCATCGGCGCCGACGACAGGGTTGCCTGAATGCGGATGTCCTCCTGCGGCCCGGTTTGAGAGATCTGCAATCTTCCCTGGCGAGCCAATTCCAGTAACCCCATGAACCAGACCGCCTCTTCCACGCGGTCAGCGCAGTGTTGCGACAGGGCCTCGAAGGACGACTCTCCGATTCTCCCCATCAGGCGCCACAGCCGGGTGGTCGCCTCTTCCACGGTGGGGATGTCCATGGCAAGATGGTCCAGGTCGGGCGTGGCGCTCTCCCTCCTCATCATGTCCCTGGCTAGTTCGGCCAGATTCCCCGGGTCCAGCCGGAAGGCCAATTCGGGAGTTGACCCCATACTCGACCAGTCCGGTCCCGCCTCCCGAGAACGCAAACCGGACCTTTCCTCCAGGCGATCGGCCAACGCCTGCACAGCCCCCTTAAAGGTGATATGGGCAAGCCGGTACCAAAGGTCCCGGTCAAGGTTCCTGACCGGCTCATCTTCGGACGACACCTGCTGGGCACCCAGCATCCTCCGTGCTTTCAGCCGACACAGCAATGCCAGCACCAACACGAATTGGCTCACATGCTCCAAATCCACCGCGGCGCCCTCGGAAATCTCGGAGAGAAAGCTCTCCACCAAAGAGGAGAGGCTCAAGACCGAGGGATCGATCCGGTCCGCCACCACTAAGTCGTAGAAGAGGTCGATGGGCCCCTCATACGCCTCAGTGGAGATCTGATAACTTCCGGGCATCAACCGGGATGCTATCGAAGGTCCGTCCTATTTGGGAGGTTTGTCCGATTCGCGCAGGGCCTGCCACACCGCCGGTTCAATCTGCGGAGGGCGGGATGCGTGATGGGTGCGGGCAAACTCCACCACCAAAGACTCTGCCCCCCAATCCGACAGTTCCTGCGAACCGATGGGACCGTGGTCGCGATAGGTCCGGGCCCGCGGCCACAGCGGCAGGTGCATGCGAATGGCGACCGAGGCAAATACCCTGCCCAACAGCCCCAGGCGGGCGTGCCGTTTTCCGATGTCGTGGAGAAGTGCGGCCCGCACGGCGCTTCGGTTGGCATCCAGAGCCGCATCCACCACTCGGGCGGCCGAATATCCGTGTCTTTGGTCGGCAATCGCCTGTTCGCAGAAGGCCGACCACTCGGGAGGAGTCAAGCGCTTCCTCACCCACATCCGTTCCCCCCCGCTCAGAGGTGAGGATCGAAACCCCTCCCGGTATCGCTTGGCAAGATGGACCCAGGTTCCCGGCAACGCCTCTCAGCCCCGGGACGACTTGCAGGCCACGCAGTAGACCGATGCCGGGCGAAACTCCAACCGAGCCGCTGGGATCGGCTCTCCGCAACGGACGCATGATCCATACTGGCCGTCATCGATCCTCGACAGGGCCCGATCCACCGAGTCCAGCTTCTTCTTGAGCGCTCGGATCACGCCGAGACGCTCGGTGCGTTCTGCAGTGATAGCCGGGGCGTCGGAAAATCCGTCGCCCTGGTTGAGGCCAGCCCGCAATTCCCCGGTCTCGGTGGCGCCCAACTCGTTCAGTTGGTGCACCAGTCCTTCCCGGTCGGTCGTCAAGGCAGCCTTGGCTTGGGTAAGGTCGGTCTCGTTCATCGGCTCCTAGGGTGGGATAGTAGGTATACCTCGTGCAAATAACCTGGGGAAATGCGGGTATAAACCTCGGTGGTCGAAAGGCTAGCGTGGCCCAGCATCTCCTGCACGGCCCGAAGATCCGCTCCGCCCTCAACCATGTGAGTAGCCGCAGAGTGCCTCAGAACGTGGGGTGAGACCCGGTCAGACGGAATCCCGGCCCGCTCTGCTGCCTTCTTAACGACCCCCCAGGCGCCGATTCTGGTGAGGCGAGTGCCCCGCAGATTCAGAAAGACCGCATCGGTCCTGCCCCTGGCAAGTTCCAACCGGTCCACAAGCCAATTGTTGACGGCTCGCCGCGCCGCATCGCCCAATAACGTGATCCTTTGACGAGAACCCTTCCCCGTGACCAGGGCAATTCCATCCTCCACGTCAAGATGGACCAGATCCAATCCCACCGCCTCACTCACCCGACAGCCCGTGCTGTACAGGAATTCCAAGAGGGCGGCGTCCCGACGACCTCCCGCGGTGGTTACCGCAGGGGAATCCAGCAATGCGAACACCTCATGGGTGGCCAGTGCCTTGGGAAGGCGTTGCGGTTGCTTCGGCGCCGCGATGCCGACAGTGGGGTCGGCCACCTCCTCCTCTTCATGCAAGAAGCGGTGGTAACCCTTCACTGCCGCGAGTTTCCGGGCCACCGATCCTGGAGAGAGGCCCACGTCGGCCAGCCACTCCAGGTACTTTCCCACCCGGGCCGGACCGAACTCGTTCTCACCCACGAACTGCAGGTATTGTCGGAGGTCTCGCCGGTATGCCGTGACGGTGTTGTGCGCAAGACCCCTCTCATAAGCCAGAGAAGCAAGGTATTCCTCCAGCCTCGAGTGCGAATCGAAAGCCATCTCCTCAATTATTCAGGAGCCCGCCTTGGTTACGGGGGATTAACTCGAATAGGACCATGCGGCGCAAGCGTCGCTGGCACTCAGACCATCCGGGAGGTGAAAACCCAGGGTCGCATTCCTTTCCTCTTGAAGGCGGCCAGGGCAAGATTCCTGGAGACAACGACCCTCGTCAACCTCGTTCCTTGGTGCGACCGACCCAACGCAGTAGCGCCACCACCGTCTTGGCATCGCGGATCTTTCCTGATTCGATCATCCCCAATGCCTCATCGACCCCCACCCGGACCACCTGGGCGAACCGTTCCTCGACGCCGTCGGGGCTTCGCTCTCCCTGCGTCAATCCTTCCGCCGCAAACAATCTGATCCGCTCGTCGGTATAACCGGGGGAGGGAAGGATCTCCCCCAGGTCTGTAATTCGCTTGGCCGAAAGGCCCGTCTCCTCCCAAAGCTCTCGCCGGGCGGCATCGAGGAGCGAGGCTTCATCCTCCTCGATCTTTCCGGCCGGAATTTCCAGTACATCTTCCTCCACCGCGGCCCGGTATTGGCGGATCAAGGTGATTTCCTCTCCCCACACCGGCAGTATCCCCACTCCTCCCCGGTGGCGGATCACATCCCGGACAACCGCGGTCCCATCTCCGGCCAGCAGGTGCAGACGCTGGTAGTCGAGAATTCTCCCCCGACCAACCGTGCGAACTCCGAGCAGTCGGAAGCTCACCGTTGACCGAAGGTGACTTCCTCCACGGGCACAGAATCCGTCTCCCTTTGGAGGCGACGTTCCACCGCCTTCTCCATGAACCCTGCGAAGAGCGGATGGGGCTGGTCGGGACGGGAGAGGAACTCGGGATGAGCCTGGGTGGCAACGAAGAACGGGTGAGTGGGGAGTTCGATGAACTCCACCAGAACACCGTCGGGAGACGTGCCGGACATCACCATTCCCCCGTCCGTCAACGCCTTTCGGTACCGGGGATTCACCTCCCAGCGATGCCGGTGACGCTCGTATACCAGGTCCGACTGATAGAGTTCCCGCACCAGCGTCCCGCTGGCGAGACTGGCCGGATACAGGCCCAATCGCATCGTCCCCCCCTTGTCCTCCACCCCCTCCTGGCTGGGCATCAGATCAATCACCGGGTGGGGGCTGTCGGCATTGAACTCGGTGCTGTTGGCGTGAGTCAGCTTCAGCCGATTGCGGGCAAATTCGATCACCGCGCACTGCAAACCCAAACACAACCCCAAGAAAGGCAACCCGGACTGACGGGCATAGCCGATCGCCGCGATCTTCCCTTCGATACCCCGACTTCCGAAGCCCCCCGGAACCACGATCCCGTCCAGGTCTGCCAACACCCCGGGAACCAGCATCCCGGTGAGGTTCTCCGACAGGATCCACTCTACGTCGAGATTCCTGCCGGCGCCCGCCGCGGCATGTCGGAGGGCTTCCACCACCGAGGCGTAGGCATCGGGAAGATCCACATACTTTCCAACCATCCCTATTCTCACCGGCTCGGAAGCCGAGTCCATCCTGGACAGCATTTCCCGCCACCGGTCCAGGGACGGCCGCAGCGTGTGGAGCGAGAGCCGCTCGCAGATCACCTCGTCCAACCCCTGCTCCTGTAGCAGCAACGGCATCCGGTAGATATTGTCGGTGTCCGCGGCGCTGATAACTGCTTTGGGCTTCACGTCGCAGAACAGGCTGATCTTGTTGCGGATGGCTTCATCTATCTGCTGTTCAGAACGGACCACGATCACATCCGGAGCGATGCCCTTGGAACGCAACTCGGCCACCGAGTGCTGGGTTGGCTTGGTCTTCATCTCTTCGGAAGTCTTCAAAAATGGCGCCAGGGTGACATGAATGTAGGCGATGTTGTCCAGACCCATTTCCTTGCCGAACTGCCGGATGGCCTCCAGGAATGGAAGGCTCTCTATATCGCCGACCGTTCCGCCCACCTCGGTGATCACCACATCGGCGTTGGACTCCTCACCCAGCCGATGTATCCGTGACTTGATCTCGTTGGTGATGTGGGGAATGACCTGCACGGTGTCACCCAGGTAGGCGCCCCGGCGTTCCTTCCTGATCACGGCCAGGTACACCGAACCCGAGGTGACATTGGAGAGTTGGCGCAGGTGCTCGCCGGTGAACCGCTCGTAGTGACCCAGGTCCAGGTCGGTCTCTCCCCCGTCGTCCGTGACGAACACCTCCCCGTGTTGGAACGGGTTCATGGTGCCCGGGTCGACGTTTATGTAGGGATCAAGCTTTTGGATCACCACCTGCAGGCCTCGGCTCTTCAGCAACCGTCCCAGAGAAGCTGCCGTGATGCCCTTTCCGAGACTCGAAACCACCCCTCCAGTGATGAACACGTAACGTGTCATGGTCGAGGCTCGGTTTTCTTGGCCACGAAGGCCAAATTACCACGATCAGTTGACTTTCTTGCTCTTTCCTTCCCACAGGTCCTGTCTCAGCACGTACTTTTGGACCTTTCCCGTGGAGGTCTTGGGTAGTGCCGGCATGATTTCCACCACATCGGGAGCCTTGAAATGAGCAAGACAGTCCCGAACATGGGTGATGATCTCCCCCGGTTCGGCGGTTTGCCCCTCTTTCAGCACCACGTACGCCTTGGGGCGCTCTCCCCAGTATTCGTGTGGCATGGCCACCACCGCTCCCTCCAGCACCGCCGGATGGCTGACCACCGCCTGCTCGACCTCGATGGTGGAGATGTTCTCGCCGCCGGAGATGATGATGTCCTTGGCGCGGTCCCGCAGTTCTATGTAGCCATCCGGATGCCATACGGCCAGGTCGCCGGAGTGGAACCACCCTCCCCGGAAGGCCTCCTCGGTGGCGGCGGGATTGTCGTAGTAGCCGGACATGACGATGTTGCCCCGCATCACCACCTCTCCCATCGTCTCGCCATCTCGGGGAATGTCGTTCATCTGGGCGTCCACCACCCGGATGGGGTCGGCGCCCACCATCGCAACTCCCTGGCGGGCCATGAGGCGAGCCCGTTCCTCGGTTGACCTGCGGACCCAGTCCGCCTGGGTCTCGCAGACCGTGTAGGGACCGTAAGTCTCGGTCAGCCCGTAGACATGCACGACCCTGGCGCCAAGTTCCTCCATCTGACCGATGATGGTGGGACTGGGCGGGGCGCCCGCAGTGGTGACAGTCAGGGGAGCATCCAGGCGCCGGGCGGAGGGGTGGTTGGCCATGCCCACCAGTACGGTGGGCGCTCCGTTGAGGTGGCTGATCCCCTCGCTCTCGATGAGACTCCAGATCCGATCGGGCCGCACCGCCCGCAGGCACACATGGCGGCCTCCCACGGCGGTCACCCCCCAGGTGGTACACCATCCATTGCAGTGGAACATGGGCAGGGTCCACAGATAGACCGAGTCGCGGTTGAATCCGGAGTGCACCACTTCGCACATGGCGTTCAAATAGGCGCCCCGGTGGGTGTACATGACACCCTTGGGTCGGCCGGTGGTGCCCGAGGTGTAGTTGATGGAGATGGTGCGGAACTCGTCGTCGACTCGCCACGGCAGGGGATCGATGCTTCCGCGTGCCAGGAAGTCCTCATAGGAGGTGGAGTCGACCTCCGATGGGATGCCCAACTCGTCGATGGTGATCACTTCTCCCAGATCCGGGCAGTCGCCCAGGTGCGGAACGGCGGCGGGGAGAAGTTCGGTGTCCACCACCAAGGCCTTGGCGCCGGAGTGCGACAGGATGTAGGCGATCTCCGGACCCGACAAACGGGTGTTGATCGCCACCAGGACCGCCTTGGCGAGGGGCACCCCGAAGTGGGCGATGAGCATCTGCGGAATGTTGGGACACAGGTAGGCGACGCGGTCTCCAGGGCCGATTCCCGAAGCTTCCAGCGCCCTTGCCAACCGGGTGGCGTGATCGGCCATCTCCTGATAGGTGATCCGCTGCGACCCGTGCACTATGGCGGTGTGGTCGCCGAACACCTGGGCGGAGCGTTCCAGGTAGAGAAGAGGTGTGAGGAGGGTCTCGTCAACCCGCGGGGGATTGCTCAACTACCGCTCCAAACCGGGGTCCGCTTCTCTACGAACGCTCCCATCCCTTCCTGGGCATCGTTCATGGCGGCGTTAGCCACCATCACTCGCTTGGTATAGCCGTAGGCGTCCTCTTCGGCCATCTCCACCTGCTGGTAGAAGGCGGCCTTGCCAAGGCCCACCACCGCCGGGCTGGACTTGGTGATTCGCGCCAGCAGGGCGTCGAGGGTGCCATCCAGTTCAGCCGGGCTCACTACCCGGTTCACCAATCCCCACTCCCGGGCTGTCAACGCGTCGATCGGCTCACCGGTGAGCAGCATCTCCAATGCCCTCTTGCGCCCCACTGCCCGACTCAACGGGACCATGGGAGTGGAGCAGAACAGCCCGATCTTCACTCCCGGAGTGGCGAAGGTTGCCGTGTCCACTGCGACCGCCAGGTCGCAGGAGGCCACCAACTGGCATCCGGCCGCGTAGGCCGGACCGTGCACCCGGGCAACAACGGGCTGGGGAATGTGGTGGACGGTGAGCATCATCTCGGTGCAGATGTCGAACAACTCCTCCACGAAACCGGGAGCCGGGTCGATCATCTCTTTCAAGTCATGACCGGCCGAGAAAACCGGTCCCTCTCCAGCGATGACCACGGCCTGACAATCCGAGTCAAGGTTGTTCAGCGCTTCGATCACCTGCTTGATGGTCTCCATACCCAGGGGATTGCGGCGCCGAGCATCATTGAGAATGATCCGGGTAACCGGCGGTTCGCTTTTAACTAGTACAAAACTCATGTCCCTCAGAATAGACGTTTGCTTCCAGGAACTCCCCTACAGTGAGATGCATCTACCGACAGTCGAGCAGACCCGGAGTTCACTGCGGTGGCAGCACGGTCGTTGCATAGCTGCGGGTTACGAACCGACCGCACCGTCGCCTGTTGGGAAACAACGACGAGGGCGAGGCCAACCCACCGCAGGGGACTTTCAATGCCATCACCGCCGGTTGGGACTACACATGCGGGCGGGATGCCGACGGCAAGGTCACCTGCTGGGGCCTTGGACTCATCATCCCCCCACCCGACGGCGTGCTAATCCGGCCATAGCACCCGGGGCAAGACCCGCCGGAGAAACATCGCTACACCGTCGAGGCAGCGGTTTTCAACAGTTCCCGGGCGGCGTCCTGACCGGTGGTGCTGTGGGGATCGCCTGACATCATGCGGGTGAGTTCGCAGACTCGTTCCTCCCCTTCGACAAGCCGCACCGCGGCAGACGGGCCGTGCCGCTCGATCACCCAATGCTGATCGGCAAAAGCCGCCACCGAGGCAAGGTGGGTGACACACAACACCTGCGCCCCCTGAGAAACCGCAGCCAACTTCCGCCCCAACGCCAGAGCCACCGCCCCGCCCAGACCGGCATCCACTTCATCGAAGACCATCGTCGACGCCGAGCCGCTACCGGTTGCCAATCGAAGCGCAAGCACCAGTCTGCTCAACTCGCCACCCGAGGCGACCCGGCCCACTTCGCCGGGCGAAAGCCGCTCATCGGAGGAGAACAACAAACGGACCCGATCACAACCGTGGGCGGCCGGCGGCGCCTGCGAGACCTCGAAGCGCAGCACCGGCTTGCCGAAGCCCAGTTGGCGCAGATGTTGCAGAGCGGCTTCGGCCAGTTGCACACCGGCCCTTCGCCGGGCCTGCGACAGGGCATCTCCCCATCGCTCCACCTGCCGGTCAGCCTCTGCCAGATCCGATTCCAGTTCGTCGGCGGTCTCCAGCAACGCCCGAATCTCTTCTCGGCGCCGCGCCGCGCGGGCGCCGAATTCCAGCACCTGGTCCAGGGTGGACCCGTATTTGCGACGCAGATTGCCAAGCACGGCGAGACGCTGCTCCAACTGCTCCAACGTACCGGAATCCGAATCCAGGTCCTCTCCGGTCCCTTCCAGTTGATAGGCGGTCTCCTCCATGAGTTGCTCCACGGAATCGACCAATGACATGAGTTCATCCAGGTCCGGATCAATACGCAAAGCCGAGTTCAACTCTCCCGAAGTGGCCGCCAGCGACTCTCGGGCCTCCGCCAACCCCTTCTCCGCCATGCTCAGATGGCTTCGCAAGGCCTCTCGGTTGCGTAGACGACGGGCGTCAGCAACAAGGCGTTGGTCTTCTCCGGGGGAGAATCCCGCATTCTCGATCTCCCGGACCTGAAACGAGACCATGTCCAGTTCCCGCTCCAGGGCGGCCCTGCCTCCGCCCAGTGCCGAGCGAACCTCCTCCAGGCGACGCTTCTCCCGCCAACATTTCCGGTAGGCGCGGTATGCCTCGCCAGCCTGTTCGTCCAGGGTAGCGTCCAGCAACCGGCGTACCTGGACACCTCGACGCAGGCGCAGGTGCTCCTGTTGACCGATGATCTCCACCAGATCGCCGACCCTCTCGGTGAGCGCAGCCGCAGAAGACACCATCCCGTCCAGGTATCCCCGGCTCCTCCCCTTCCTGGGCACCCGTCGGGTGGCGACCACCTCCCCACCGTCCACCACCCAACGGCCACCCACTGAGGCCTCGTCTCCGAATGGCCCCACTGCGCGGGAGTCGGCTGCTTCACCGATCAGCAACCGCAACGCGCCAAGCAGCAGGGTCTTGCCGGTGCCGGTCTCCCCGGTTATCACCACCAGCCCACTCTCCGGCCGGAATTCCGCCCCTTCGATCACCCCCAGGTTCTTGACGATCAGTTCGTCGAGCATCGACTCACAATCCGAACCGCTCGATCACGATGGTGGAGAAGGCAATCTGCTCGAACGCCACGAACATCACCGGGCGCGGGCCCCTGCGCACCACCACCTCTTCCCCCATACCCAATGAGGCGGTGTTTCGGCCGTCCACCGACAGCTGGACTCCCCGGTCGCGGGCCACCCGAAAACGAATCACCGACTCCGGGGAGATCACCAGCGCTCGAGCGAAGAGCGAATGGGGCGCCACCGGGGTCATCACCAGCGCCTCCACCCGATTGTCGAGAAGCGGCCCTCCTGCGGAGAAACTGTAGGCGGTGGAGCCGGTGGGGGTGGAAATCACTACTCCGTCCGCCCGGTAGGAGAGCATCGGTTCGGCATCGACCTCCACCTCCAGTTCGATCAGGCGCTGGCTGTCGATCTTCTCCACCACCACATCGTTCACCCCTACGTCGGTCAGCCCGTTCAACTCGGCCAGCACCGTCATACGGGGGACCAACCGGTACCGGCCCTGCTCCAGGAGGTCGAGCGTTTGGGTGAGGTGGGTGGGATCCGCGGCCGCCAGGAACCCAAGCGTGCCCAGATTGAAACCGAGCACTGGTCTGTCCAACGCCAGCGCCAAGCTCACCGCCCTCAACATCGTCCCATCCCCACCCGTGGCGATCACCATGTCAAGTGCCATAACGGGGGATAGATCCACCCCGTTCTGCCCGTCCACACTCACCTCCCAACCACGTCGGCGAGATTCCGCCACCAGCCTGCTGGTGAATTCCAGGGCCCTGCGGCGAACCCGGTTGGGCACCACACCTATTCTCATCGCTCCTCCCAGCCTTCGGCGTGCTCCGCTCCCCTCACCGACCAGATAAAGAACTCCCGGTTCCCCGACTTGGCCCCCAACAGGGGAGATTCAACCACCCTCCGAGGGCCCAACCCGGCCTTTTGGAGGCAGGAACCCACTTTCTTGATAACTTGCGAATGGACCATGGGATCCTTAACCACCCCCTTCTTGCCTACCAGGCGGCGGCCGGCCTCGAATTGGGGCTTGACCAGGGTCAAGCAATCCGCTCCCTCCTCGGCCAGTTCGCATAACCGGGCGGCCACCGTACACAACGAGATAAAGGATAGGTCGACCACCAGCATTTCGAACAGTCCCAGATCGGATGAGTTCACGTATCGCAGATTGGTCCGGTCGCGGACCTCCACCCTGCTATCTCGGGCCAACCGGGGATGAAGTTGCCCGTATCCGACGTCCAAAGCGGTCACCGACCCCGCCTCCCGCTGCAATAGGACGTCAGTGAAACCTCCCGTGGAAGCCCCGGCGTCGAGGCACCGCTTTCCCTCCGGGTCCAGTCCCAAGACCCCCAAGGCGTGATCGAGTTTCTCCCCGCCGCGGGAGACGAACCGGGGACCCCGGGAACCAAGCACGATCGGCGTGGACGTCCCCACCAGGGTGGCGGGCCGCGGTGACAGCACTCCTTCCACCCGCACTTGCCCGGCCGTGATGAAACGCTGCGCTTCGGTGCGACTGCGGGCCTGTCCTCTTTCCACCAATTCCTGGTCAAGCCGCCGCCGTTTCAGCTTTTTTCCCCTTCCCTTCCTTCCAGAAGATCCTCCAGGACTTCCGCCAAATGCTCGGCAGGGGCCAGGGAGTCGGCGCCGACGGCTTCTTCCAGTTCGCCGAGCACCCGGCGGGCCTCACCCAGTCGCCGATCGGATTGCTCCCCGGCGGCCGTCTCGGCGGTCCCTGCCACCGGGAGAGTGTTTTCCTTCATTTACTTGATTATGGCAACGCTCGCTCGGTCGACACCCCCGATAAGGGCCTTCAACCCGCCGGAACCCACCAGAGAGTTGCAAAGGAACGCGGGCCTTCCTCCACGTACAGGCGGTTGTCCCGCGGCACGACGAACTCTTCCAACAGCGGGCGCAGTTCTTCCCTTCTGGCCCGGGGAACCACCACTCTCTTGCCGTAGTAGTCCAGTATCTCCTGCCAACTGAGGAACCACAGGTCCGGCGCCCGTTCCCATCGCACCACCCCCACCTCGGCCCCCAATTCCGTCACAACCACTTCGATGAGGTCTTCCACGGAAGGGCCTTGCGGTCGATCCAGGTCGTGAATGGCGCGGTAGAGGTAGTTCATCTTCGTCCAGGGATGGACGTCGGTCATCTCCACCACCACCCCGCGGCGGCCGTGCCCTGCCAGACCTGTGATGAATGGCGCTATCTCGGGTACGTCGTACACCACGTGGCTTGACAACACCACATCGGCCACCGCAGTCCTGGCCGCCGCCTCCGGCCAAGGTCCCACCACCACTTCCACTTCCAGTCCCTCGGCATTCACCTCTTCTTGCAGACCGGCAGCCATTCCGGGATTTTTCTCAACCGCCGTCACCCGGCGCCCGGCCCTGGCGTAGGGAAGACAACTGCGGCCCGTCCCTGCTCCCACATCGATCAGCGTCCCGTCGGAGCCCAGCATTCGCGAGACCAGCGAAGTGGTCGGGGTGGTCTCCTGCCGGAAGCCACTCTCCTGGGTCCTCCTCCTCCACAGTTCCGCCGGCCATCCGTAGGGCGATTCCTCCGCCTGCTCCATGAGCCGCTCGGGGATGGCCCAGGCCTCCAACTCCGCCTTCCAGCGAGCAGCGGGAGATTTGGAATAAGCCATATGCTGCTCTAGGCGGGACGCTCCCCGCATCCGGCGAACAGGTCGGTCTCTCGATGGGGAGACTCCACCCTGCTGAACACCCGCAGAAAGGTCTCCTTCCCCACTATCTCGGGCAACAATTCCTCGGCCACCGACATCCACGACCAGTCGGCCGGGACTTGACTGCGATGGGCCTGGAGGGCTTTCATCTTGACGGTAACCCGGTCGCGCACATCTACGGTGGTGGTGACGTCTTCATCAGGAGTGCCGGCATGGCGAGCCCGTTCCAGGTCCTCTTCGGTGATGTCTCCCCGTTCAAACTGGATCTTGGCATAGTTGACAATCCTGCTTCTCGGCCAGACCGACCAGTAGAGCTTCACGGGCTCCCACAACCGCTCACCCTCTTCCAGCGGGAAGCGTCCCAGGTCGGAGGCGCCGAAGAAGGCGGCGGTTCCCACCCGGTGGACATTGATGTGATCGGGGTGCCCGTATCCGCCGAACGGATCGTAGACAGTCATAACCTCCGGGCGGTACCTGCGTATCAACCGCACCATGCGGCCCACAGCTTCCATGAAATCAGCCTGCCAGAAGCAATCGGGATGGGAGTTCGGCTCGGTACCCATCATGCCCGAGTCGCGGTAACCCAACCAGGCGTGGTTGTCCACTCCCAGGATGGAGAGGGCGTTGGCCAACTCTTCCGCTCTCACCTCCACCAGGCGGGCAGAGATCTCCTCGGGGTTGAGGTAGTTGTGCACCTCCCCTTCCGCGCCGTCGGTGGCGGTCACCACCACCACCTGCTCCCCCGCATCGGCGTACTTGCCCAGCACGCCACCAGTGGAGAGCACTTCGTCATCAGGATGAGCATGGAAAGCCAACAGTCCGGGCACGACTGCCCACAATAGCACTATCACAGACGAAGCAGTTCCGTCTCCGACACCAGACCGGTTCAAGCAGCAGGCTCGAAAAAGCAGTGTGGAGGGGGTTTTGAACCGGTTCCCGGTCGGCGTCGAACAGTTGCCCATTTCGGTTTGCTAAACGGTATTCACCTGGTAAAGGACTTCTTTGCGGGTGACGCCGTCCGCGGATCATGCATCCCAGAGACCTCCGCCTGTCTTACCGGCGCGCCTTTACAGCACGGGACCCGAATCTGGATCGGGTGACTCGGAAACCCTATCGGCCCGCGGGGGGACGCCAGTGAACAGAGCGGCCAGAGGATAGGGGCCGGCCAGGTCATGGCGGATAGCGGAGATGACATGAAGTCCGTTGCTCAACACACCGATCTCCGTGGTGCCGAGTAGGGTCTCACCCTTGGGATCGGGCCAATCGACAGCAGGCGCCCAAATCTGCGGTTTCCATGCGCGGTCGAGGTCGTCGGTGAGCGCCTTCTGCCGGAAGTAGGCGTAGTGGACCTCCGAATCCCGGTTGGGAAGCACCGAGCACAGCAGATCCTTCAAAGGCTGGCCATCGGCGTCGATTGGCGTTAGCTTGTCCATCCCGGTCAACACCCACTCAGATCCATCTGAATCCTGGGTCCTTTGAAGGCGTTCCCTCAAGACGGAGTCATGCCCACCCGATCGGAGGCTGGCGATGAACCTCCACCGGAGGCTGATTCTGGAGCGTTCCTTTTCCCGAAGGTGGGAAACCACTCGCGGATCCTGGTCGGGGCGCATCGTCTCCGAATACCGAGCGGCCAAACCCCCCGCGTAGCGACGCTGAAAGTCCTTCACCGCCGCTTCGTACTGCAGGGAGACCCATCCCGGCGATGCGATGCGCTGCACCGATGAATCACGAACCGACTCCATCCATCCAGTCGACAGCCGAAAAGAATGCAGAGCCGCTTTTTGGATGGCGAACGGTTGAGCCTGCCGACCACGATCCCTCGGTTCTTCGGTAAGGCCGAAGGGCCGCCACAGGATTTCCGACCATGCCACGGCCGAACCTATGAACTGCTCACATGCCTCCCGCGCTTCCTTTTCTTGGTGCACCGCCGTGACGATGTCCTTCTCCAGGAGGGCCAGCCTCTTGAATTGCGATCGCAGACGGTGTTCCTCCCGCCCAACCCACCAGCCGGCGACAATCAACATGCCAAGGACCAAAACCGCAAGGGCCCCGGTCGGGATCCCCATCCAGACAATCCGATCGGACGGGGTGAGGCTGCCATACCACCCGTGGTCACGCGATAACAGACCTATCAGGCCCAAGGCCGCATAGGCCATGGTTATCACGATAAAGCGTCGCAAGACCTTCCTGAACATCGGTCCGGACCGAACAACCCAGAGCAACCCCCCTTCCAAGGCCAATAGTCCTCCGGCGGCGCCTATCGCCACCGTATCTCTGGGAAAAAAGATTTCACCGCAGAGATAGAAGATCGCGGCGCCCGCCAACACTCCCACCGCCACCGACGCTACCTTCCCCAGCGCCCTCGCCAGGTTGTGGGACTCCTCATCGGGAGTGTCAGTCTGGTGACCTGGTTCGTTGTAGGCCAAGACCATGATCACCAGGATGGCCGCCAAGAAGAAGCCGGAGACAATGATCCAGGCCAGTGAACGTTGCGAACCGGTCATCGACACTATTCCCAGGATGTCCACCAATCCGGCGGCCAGAGTCAGCCCGATGGCGATCAAGAGCAGTAGACCGGCAAAAAACATGGAAATCCAACCGAAGTCCGATGGCACGTACCGGCCCAGGTTCCCGAACAAAGTGTTGAATCTGGCGATAGTCTCATCCAGGCCCTTCCTATTGGCTTCGATGATCTTTCCGAAGGACGCGGTGAGCCTTCCCAAAAGCGTTTGGGGATCTTGCCGGAGTTCTTTGATCAGGCCCTCCAATTGGTGATCGTCGTCGCCGGGTCTTTTGGGAAGAGGAGCCAGCGCCGTCAGATCGGCGATGACGGCGCGGTGTCTCTGTGAATGGGGAGGCTCTATTCCTTCCGCCACTCCGCCACCGTCGGCCGCTCCCAGGACAGCGGCGCCCATGTCTCTCCACAGTTCCTGAGCGACCTTCGCCCCTCCGACGATTTGGAACCGCCGGGATACATCTTCGGCAATATCCTCCGCTTTCGGAGGGGCGACCTTGGCGCCCACACCTGCTCGCACAATCTGTTTCACAGATGACCGCAGAGGTGAGTTCGGCAGATCCCGATCAATCATCCCGTCGAAAGGACTCCGGGACAGGTCGAACAGCGACTCCGGCAGTCGCCGGAGGAAACGTGTGATTCCTCCCGCCAACCGGAAAACAGCGGCTCTCCAACCTTCTTCGGCCTGTGGAACCGCAGGGGAGAATTGGAGTGGCGTCAGCAGCCTGTCTTCGATCTGATGGGCCAGTTCGCTCACAGCCGCGTCTGGATACGGCGACTGGACCATGCCTTGGGGCACCGGTAGCCGACCCCGGTGATCGAAAGTGGTGGCGAACCGGGGGAGGTCGATCTGGGCTAGTCGCACAAAAGAGCGGCCGAAATGAAGCTTGGGCTCCCCGAACCCGAGCACTCCCTTTTCCAGGTGGTCAATCGGCGAATCGGGCATCCCCGGCCACAAGCCCAAGGCGGTGGCGATTTCGGCGGCCACATGTTCCAAGAATGCATCCGATTCCGCTTGGACTACGGGCGCCCCCAAGGTGTCGCTGCTGTATCTGTCCTCAGGCATCACCACCAGATTGGCGTCGGCGTGCGAGGAGAAGAGGCCTTGAGGAGGCTTCTTCTCCTTTACCGCATATTGCTTGTGGAGAGGACACCACATCCTGATCTGCATCGTGCGAAGCCCCATAGGGGCCAGTCCTTCCATCTCTGAATGCATCTGTTTGGCCAGTTCCCCCAGTTGGCTGGCATCTTCGGACTCGGGTCCGGCCAACGCCACCATCCTGATGATGTCATATCCTCGGCTCCCCAGCGTCTCGAAGATGTCCACCGCCCTCTGGCCGGAGGTATCGGACAGCAACCCCATTTTCCGGCCGGAAGTGTCGGACAGCGTGGTCGAATTGGATTCGACAAAAGGACCCACCAAGCCGAGGGAGGCCCACTCGCTCAGAACTTGCACCACCTTGGCCATCGCCTGGTCGCCCACGATCAGGACAGAGAAGTGACTTTTCACAGCAACGGACCGGTGGCGGTTTGGTCGATGACGCAATTCTCCAACTGCTTGAGCGCCCTGCTTATCGGCTCGGATATACCCAGCCAGGCATGTCGAGCGTTTCGGTCTTGTTCCAGGTCGGCCTGATATTCTGTCTTGTAGGACACCGCCACTTTGTCCAGCAGGCGGGCCACCCCCCTGGCCCGGTCCACTCGATCGGCGCCCTTGACCAGGGCCTCTCGACCCGGCAGGTTCTCTCCGGTACGCAGCCACTCCGAAAGCACGCGGCTGGGAACCTGGTAACGGATAAGACCGGAACTGGCTGTGCCGGGTTCTCGTCCCCAATCAACCAACTGCCGGTACGGCCCCAGATAGTGCTCGAATTCTCTTGACGTGGCCGCCATAGGCAGCGCTATAGCAAGCCCCTCCACCAGTTCCGCCAGCGCCTCATGAGGTTGGAGGCTCCCTCCCCGCAGCAGTTTGGGAAACTCCGCAACCCCATGTCGGGAGTGGAGTCTGATCCCCCCAGCATCAATTTCCACCGCCCCCAGCAGCCGGGCCGTGAACCAGCCTCGCAGCATCGCCAGAAGGGTCGGCGCCGGGATCGGCGCCGCCACATTGAGAGTGCGAGCCCGACGCCACTTCCAGAAGTTGGGAACCATGGACAGGGTCTCCGCCCGCTTGAACTTGTCGGCGATGGGACGCATGAGAGACTCGAACACGATCGGGTGGAAAGCGCTGCTCAGAGACGAGTAGACGGGAATCTTGGTGAGATGCTCGCTCTGAGAAAGGCACCGGGTGGCCTTTTCGGTGTCTCCCCCGAATTGAGTCGTGAGAAGTTCGGTTATCCGCTGCTCCACCGGCAGTCCCGACACCGGTATCTCTCCCGCTACCGGTCGCACGGCCAGTTCGGTGGCGGGATGAACGATCGCCAGGAGACTCTGGTCGATCGAGGCCAGCGGTTCGGCCGCCTCGAAAGCCGCCTCCAGTTGGCGGCGAAACTTCCTTTCCCGTCGACGTTGCTCCACCACCGGCACGGTCGGTGACTCGGACAGATACGACCTCAAACCCTGGGAGAGAAAGTCGTCCCATGCCGACCCCTCGGTGTGCAGCCATTCATTGGCCCGCTCCAGCACATGATCGCGGTCCAGGGCAATCTGGAAGGAGGCGCGGTTCTTGGGGTTTTCTCCCAGCATCAAGCTGTCCCGAGGATGCCAATGGTCGGTCTGGTCTATCCACCTCCGGGGCAGGATCTGGCCGGGGTCACCCAGCAGCGCCTGTTTGCGCACCAGGCGCCGCTGCTCCTTTTCTGCTCTCGCCGCGCCACCGATGCTCAGATCGGTCAGTTCTTTGAAGACCCTCTTGAAGTCTTCCGGATCGAGCAGCGACTTCACGCTCTGGCCGGGAATCAACCCCTCCGGCACGTTCTGATCAGAAGCCGGAGAGTGTCGGGGCCACTCCGCCACCGAAGAACCGACCGGATTGTCCGAGCGGTCTTCGATGTCGCTTCGCAGCTTGTCGCATGCTTCACTCACATGGATCCGCAAGGGGGACAGAAAATCCTTGCGAAAGTCCTCCACCAATGCCGAGGCCAGAAGACGCAACTTGCTGTTGTGCCGACGCCACACGCCGGTGGACAGGGCTTTGTTGATCGCTGTGGCAATTTCAGGGTTATCCTTGCGGAGCCTCCCTTCGGCCGGTAACACCGACTCAACATCGGACCTGAGATGCCGGGAAAGCTGATCCTCCTCGTAACTCTCCTCTTCCAGTTCTCTGCTTACATATTTCATCTCGGCTTCGGCCTTCTCGATGAGTGCGACGGTGACGGGAATCCCCTTTTCGGCAATGAAGTTCCCCACTTTTTCGACGATCCGATGCTCGGCTTCCCTGGTCCATTCCGCCAGCGAGTGGCGCAGGCTTTTCTCCCACTCCTCGAGGATCCCGCTACGCCGCGCTTGCACCTCCTCAACCACGGCGTCGATCCAATCCTGCGATTTCGCTTTGTCTCCGAGGTATTCGCCGCATGCCTCCCAGATTTCGTTCAAGACGCCACTCAGATTCGACTCGATCCTCTTTCGGGAGAGATTGACGGAGTCAAGTATCTGATTGTTCTCTCCGCCGCGTTCGTTGATCTGGCAATCGTTGAGAAAACGGGTGAAGGACTCGCCAGCAAGCAGGTCTACTCGTTCCTCCTCGGACAGTGGTCCCAGATCGGGGCGCTCGGCGAGCAGTCTTCGGTGACCCGACAGCGCCCATTCGACCGCGTCGCGAGTGATGCGCCGTTCGGCGTAGACCTCGAGACGCTTCACTCCCAACTCCACCTCGGCAAACCCCAGCGCCTGGAAGGCGCCGCCGTATCCGGGTGGCTCGGCGAGAAGACCGATCGGCTCGTCCGTCTCCCGGAACTGGCCCGATGAGGCCTGCCAATTGGCAATCATGTAGGAAGTGAAGTCGTCCTGGATGGACAGGTCGGACATCACCGCGGCCAGACACCGTCCCATGAACCGGTACACCTCCAGTTGATCACCAAAGTGGACACCCTGAGTGTTGGCCTGCCCCACCAGATAGGGGAAAGCAGGACCGGACCTCTGCTGGACGGGCCCTCCACCTGGCGCCGTGAAGTCTCCCCCGCCGTAGTAGCCGTGCAGGATTTCGGAGAAGGCCGCGGCCGAGTTGGGCTGCACGCCCTCCGAAGCCGCTTGGGACAGTTCGCTGAACACATCGGCGGAGTAGAGAATGCCGATCGAGTCGTCCAGCCATCGGTCCCCGCCGCTTCGGAGAACATCGCAGACATCGACGATGATCCCCGCCCCGGTGCCTCCCGCCAGGGATGAGACAACTATCACTATGGGAGGAGGCGCCTTGGTCCCCGGAGCGCCCTCTCCTATCTTCTCGGTCAATTCGCGTAGTTGAGCCGAGGCGCCAGGAGTCATCAACGCCGCCTTCTTGCGTTGCAGACTTTGCTTTATGTCTCCGATCTGATAGAGACCGAGCATCCGACCGACCGCCCTGAACTGGCCCGCCCCACGATCTATGGGAATATGCATCAGGGTGTGATCCACCTCCCATCCCCGCAGGTCGTGTTTTCGGTCCTTGAGGATGGAGACGATAGTTTCGAATTCGATCCCGGGTGGGTAGAGGGTCAGGTACTCGTCAGCCTGGAGAAGCTCCGGGGCGCCGGGGATCACGGGGGAGTCCTGGCTGGCAGGAGTGTCGATGTGCAGGAACTGCCATCCGGTGGGCATCCCTCCTTCCCACCCCACCTGCCTGAACCATTCCTGCAGGGCTTGTTTGATGTAGCGGATGGTCTTTCCTCCCGAGCCTCCCAGTCCCAGGATCAAGAATTTTCTGAGCACGATATCTTTCCTTTCTGTTCCGCGGGCAGGTTCACGATTCACCGATCCGAGCAAGGGCGTCTCTTACGTGTTCGGTCATCCGTCTCCCGACCGGAGTGGACCTTGGGATCCTCGCCATCACTACTCCCCTCCTTCCCCGACCATCTCCACTTTCAACCAGCACTATCGGTTCGCTTAATTGCTGCTTGTGTATCTTGTGACGCCGACTGACCAGCATCTCGGTGTCTTCGACGAAGCCGGTTGAGGGGGAGTCAGCGAGCGACAACTCGGTGTAGGGGGTTCTCCACACACGCCAGAAGGGTGTCTTGCGGACGATGTGCATTCGTCCGGCTTCGATTCTGCCAGCAGACACCCGGCGAGGACTGCGGTGATCGGACTCTCCTATGTCCGAGAGGAGCGAACTGTCCCGGGTAACCGTGAATTCCGCGTATCGGATCCGACGAAGCCTGGCCAGCCGTCCGATATAGCGGTTGACCCCGTACAGGGACGACCACAGCAGACCGCACAGAGCCACAAGGAACAGGCCGACGATCAGTCCCTCCAAGGCTTGGTTGCGCTCCCTGTCGATGGGGCCGGGCACTGCCATGGACACTGTTTGTCTCTCGCTTTGGGGGGAGATACTGGTGTAGTCGACAGTCATTCCCTGTTCGGTGTTCGTCTGGCTGTCCAGCCTCACGGTCACCTCCCCGGGCCTGGGGACATTGGAGTCGGAGCACCAATTGGAGGTGTCATCGGGGAAGGTTGCGGTTCCGGCGATCAACGCCCCGTCTCCGGCTTCCACCGTCACGGAAGGATCGAGTTCTATACATCCCGAGGATCGGTCTATCTGCACAGGAACGGTCAAGACCCTCCCGGCCAGGGGCCCTAGGCGCGAACGGTCCAGTTCCATCACCGGACCGGGCGGCAGAGGGACAGATTCCAGCCGGAAGGATTCGGCGACCCAACCGTCGGGGTGTCCGTCCCGCAACTCAAACCGGTACTCATGCCCACCGGACGGGGGCGCCGCCGGATCCTGAATCACCCCATCCCCGCCCCAAACGAAGTCCAACTGAACGCCATCCCTGAACACCACCAGGTTGTCACGCTCCGCGACCGAAAGCGCCCGGGAATCCACAAGCACTCCGAAGTCTATGGACCGACCGGCAAACGCCGGGGAGGTCAGAAGCTCCATCGACAAAGGGAGGCTTTCGGTTTGAACATGAAGCGATGCCGCCACCCAACCGTCGGGGTGTCCGTCCCGCAACTCAAACCGGTACTCGTACCTACCGGGCGGGGGCGCCGCCGGATCCTGAATCACCCCATCCCCGCCCCAAACGAAGTCCAACTGAACGCCATCCCTGAACACCACCAAGTCCCCTCTCTCGATGGAAGTGAGAGGGCGGAGCGCAGACTGATGGGAACCGACCCGCACCGAGAACTCCAAGGGCTGGCCGGCCAGGATCCGAGAGGTGACCGGCATTGCTTGGAGAACCAGACCGTGCACCTCCACAGTGGCCGCGGTCGCAATCGTACCGATTGGGGCGTCATACCGCAGTGCGAACCGGTATTCGTGGGCACCCGGCCGGGGAGCGGACGGATCCCGAAGGTGACCGTCCGCGGTCCAGACAAAGTTCAGATCTTCACCGTCCCGAGACACCAGCAGGTTCCCACGCTCGATGGAAGTGAGAGGGCGGAGCGCAGACTGATGGGAACCGACCCGCACCGAGAACTCCAAGGGCTGGCCGGCCAACGCGGTTGAAGTGTGCGCCTCGGCCACCAGATCAGGTCTCAGATAAGTCACGGATCCACACATGTGCTTTATCGAGCCGCCGGTAACGAGAGGAGCGTCAAGACGATTTGCCCGGTCGAAGTGAAGAGTCATGCGGGTCAGAGCGGGATTCGCCTTGTCAACTGTCGCCGTGGCATGATCGGTTTCGAGATTGGCGGCCCCTCCTCCGGCCACCAGGATCTCCACCGACTCGACTGTCTCCGGCAATATCCCGTTGGGGAGGGCGCCGTCCCAGATGACGCCGCCGCCCGATGAGGTGGTCAAGGGTACTCCGGGCAGCGAAGCGCAGGAGGCGTCGAAAAGCCAATCATCCGTCAACGTCTCGATGTCGTCGACCGGCCGGTGTTCAAATGCAAGCGAGCCACATTGCTTGCGTTTGAGTTTTTCGAAGAGCTCCAAGGTCTCCCCGTAAGGCTGATCCCCTTTCAGGTAGAACAGCCTGATCTCGAAGGCGTCCACTTGCGCTTCGGTGATCCGATCGGCCAGCCCGAAGTAACCGGATGCTATTTCGGATCGTAAGGCGTCTTCCCCGCAAATGGTGGGCGTCATCAACCCCTCCACGGCTACCAGGTTTGCCCGCGTGTCAATGTCCCGACGCAGAGCGTCATAGGGTCGGACACCCAAAGCCACCCGAGGGGCCCCGAGGTCCAGATCGTGGCGTCCGTCCGTGAACCACACGGTTCTACGGCAGTCGGCGCTCCACGGCATCTCCAGTATTCCCCGAAACGCCTCTATGTAGTCGGTGTGCCACCGGTAGGCGTCTTCATGCCATAAGTAGCCGTCATGCCGGGAGGCGAATTCCTCTATCAACCGATCGAGTCGATCTGCGTTGGTGTCCAAGGGCAGGAATCCTTGGCTGTAATTCCGGAACGCCGTGGCGAAACCGGCCAGGGCGACCGAGATGTCCACGTCCTCGTTTCTTTCGAGATCGTCCAAATACTGTTTGGCCGCACCTATCCGCCGGTTTTCGGGGTCGCTGTTGTCGATTGATCCGGATTCGTCCAGAAGGATCAACACCTCAAGGGAACCGCAGGTAGGAGAATCCTGCGCCCTGGACAGGGAGGGAAGCAGGATCGTGAGTGTTACCAGAGTCGCAACCGCTACCGAGATGTGCCTGCTCAAAGCGTCAAGTCTCGGGCAACCCTGATGGCGATCAGATAGCCGGACCACATGGCTGAGGCGAAGGAGATCACCAGGGACAAAAGAGCGAGTCCACTCGGCTTCCACCGCAGTTCAACCCAACGAGGGCCTTGGTAGAGCTTTCTGTATCTGAACAGGGCGTATCCGGGGAAGGAAAAGAGTATTACCACCACGATGGCGGCCACCGTCATTCGAAGGGACGGGTCTTCCCACCCAAAGTGGCGAATTTCACCGGCCCACCATGTCAAAAGAGTCGCGACCAGAGCGCCTGCCCAGCACAGAGCGAGCCACCTTACCCAATCCGGCTCGGCCCTCCTCCGCCGACCACCCCGCAAGGGCCGGCTCCCCACCTGGGAAGGCCGAGCCGTTTGGGGATGCTCAAATCGAAAATCGTCAGACATCTACTATAAATGTATCCCTTAGGGTGTGACACCAAAGCCCGCCATGTGCTATTCAGCCAAAGGCTCATGGTAAAACATACACCACGCTACCGCCTAATGTTCCTGGTAGCAACCCTAGAGGGAGGAGTAATGTCCGCTTTGCAGTAATGGTACATTGCACCGGTGAAGGTGAACGATGGACACCGGCCGGACCGGTCACTACGATGCTTGGCTCCCAACCTTGTAATATGACAGCCCATAGCTGACTCGATGTACCAGGTCCTTCAACCCGATGGGGCTGTTGCCCTGCCTGAAGTAGCCGAGAGCTACTCGCCGGATCTTCTCAAGCGTATCTACTCGGAGATGGTGGCGGGGCGCGCCCTGGACCGGCGGATGATGTCCCTGCAACGCCAGGGGCGGATGGGGACCTTCGCCCCCATGGAAGGCCAGGAAGCCATCGCCGTGGGCGCCGCCTTGGCCCTGCAACCACCGGACTGGGTGTTTCCTTCCTACCGGGAGCACGCCACCGTACTCATAAAGGGCCTGCCTCTCACCACTCTGTTGGAGTTCTATCGAGGTCATGGCTACGCAGACTGGGATGTCCGTGGGTTCCGCGTCGGCCTGTACACCATTCCCATCGCTACCCATCTTCCCCATGCGGTGGGACAGGCCTATTACGCCAAACTGCGTGGTGAGAAGAGCGTCACTTCGGTGTTCTTCGGAGACGGGGCCACTTCGGCGTCCGACTTTCACTCGGGAATGAACTTCGCGGGAGTGTGGAAGCTGCCGGTGGTCTTCATCTGCTCCAACAACCAATATGCCATCTCGCTCCCCTTCAGTGCACAGACCGGGGCCGAGACCATCTCCCAAAAGGCCGTCGCCTACGGCTTCGAGGGTGTCCGGGTGGACGGAATGGATCCCCTGGCCGTCCATTCCGCAGTGACGGAGGCCTCCCGAAAGGCCCGGCAAGGGGGCGGCCCCACCCTGATCGAAGGGGTTACCTATCGGTTCGGACCCCATGCCACCGCCGATGACCCCCGTCGCTACCGCTCACCTGACGAGGAGAAGTCCTGGCGGGCATTCGACCCGCTTCTCCGGATGCAGCGTCACCTGGAGAACACCGGCCTGTGGGACGACCGCCTGGAGAAGGTGGCCAAGACCGAGTTGGAGACGGCCCTGGACGAGGTCATGGAGGAAATCGAGGCGCGGCCCATGCCCCGCAGGGAGCGGGCGATCACCCAGGTGTACCACCGCATCCCACGCTTATTGGCGGATCAGTTCCACAAGTCCCAGAGGGCGAGCGGTGAGCCACCGAGCGACTTCGCACCACACATATGGCAGATCGACCAAGAATCCCTTCCCGACCCCGAGCCGTCGGAGAGTTGGAACATGGCCCAGGCCATCAACGCCGCCCTGGGAGAAGCGATGGACCGTTATCCGGAGGCAATCATCCTGGGCGAAGACGTGGGGCGCACCGGAGGGGTGTTTCGGATCACCGAGGATCTGCAGATCAAATACGGACCGGAGCGGGTGATCGACACTCCGTTGTGCGAGACCGGGATCGTGGGGACCGCTATCGGAATGGCCATTGCCGGAGCCAGGCCCATCGTGGAGATCCAGTTCGACGGATTCCTCTACAACTGCTTCGAGCAGATTGCCACCCATCTGTCCCGGATGAGGTACCGCACCCAGGGCGGCCTGGACCTTCCCATGGTGGTGCGCTTCCCCAACGGGGGAGGCATCAACGCCCACGAGTTTCACAACGAAAGCCCCGAGACCCTGTTCTGCCACCTGCCGGGGATGGTGGTGATATGTCCCTCCACTCCCACTGATGCCAAGGGTCTGCTGGCAGCGGCCATCGACTCCTCGGATCCGGTGATCTTCGCCGAGCCCAAGGTCCTCTACCGGGCGGGCCGTCAATCGGTTCCCAGCGGCCACTACACCATTCCCATCGGCCGAGCCGCCACCCGGCGAAGGGGCGCCGACGTGACCGTGGTCACCTACGGCGGGATGGTCCCGGTGGCTCTGAAAGCCGCCGAACAGTTGGCCGAGGAGGCCTCGGTGGAGGTGATCGACCTGCGCACCCTGTACCCCTGGGACAAAGAGGCGGTGCTCTCCTCGGTGGCGCGCACCGGACGATTGGTGGTGGTGCAGGAACCGCCGCAGACCGCCGGCATGGCAGCAGAGATCGCCGCCACGGTGGCCGAGGAGGCGATCTACGACTTGGCCGCTCCGGTGGTGCGAGTGACCGGCTTCGACGCCCCGCTCCCACCGTTCGCATTCGAGTCCTATGGCATCCTGGCCCAAGGTGACGTGACCGCCGGCATCATCAAGGCCTTGACCGAATGAGCGACTCACCGGTCGTCACGGTGTTCGGCTCCCATGCGACTACGCCCGACCAACCGGCATACCTCGCAGCCCGGCAACTCGGGCTGATGTTGGCGAAGGCCGGGGCCGGGGTGGCAACCGGAGGATATGGAGGGACGATGGAAGCGGTCTCGGAAGGGGCCGCCGCGGGGGGCGGAGAAGTGATCGGCGTGACCGCGCCACGCCTGTTTCCCCACCGAACCGGTCCCAATCGCTTCGTACGGACCGAGATACCCGCCCATGACATATTCGAACGCGACAGGTACCTGCTGGGTTTGGCTTCGGCCACCATTACCCTCCCCGGCAGCATCGGCACTATTGTCGAGTTCACCGAGGCATGGCGGGAAGCCTGTTTGGCGCCACCCTCGGCGCGAAAGGCGCATGTGGCGGTTGGAGAGAGTTTCAGGAGACTCGCCGAGACGATGATCCAAGAATTCGGCGTTGACCAGGAAGCGATGATCTGCGTGCCCACCGCCCGCCAGGCTGGTCGGGTGGTGCTGGACCGCCTCGGCCTTGGAGAGCCGCGGTGAGAGAGGTGATAAAGGCCGCAGGCGGGGTGGTGTTCAGGTTCTCCCCCCATGGCGAACCGCAGGTCCTGGTCATCCACCGTCCCCGCTATGACGACTGGTCGCTTCCCAAAGGCAAGAACGACCCCGGTGAATCCTCGCAAGCCGCCGCATTGCGCGAGGTCTGGGAGGAGACCGGTTACCGCTGCCGGGTGATCGCCCAGTTGGGACAGCACGAATACATATCGCTGCAGGGATGGAAGGAAGTCGACTACTACGCCATGACTTCTTGGTCTTTCACGGGCTTTCGCGCCGGCGCCGAGGTCGACGAGATTCGGTGGATCCCGATCTCCGAGACCGGCCTGCTCTCATACCACTACGACCGCCAGTTGGTGAGAAGCGTCGACTACGCCACCCTGCATTCAACCCGCACGCTGTTCGTGGTCCGCCATGCTGTAGCCGGAAGCCGCCAGCGTTGGAGCGATCCCGATCACATCCGGCCTCTAACCAGGAAGGGATGGAGGCAGGCTTACGCACTCGCCGATCGCCTTGCTCCCGAAGGGATCGAGAGACTGCTGTCGAGCCCCTACGTTCGTTGCATGCAGACCCTCGAGCCGCTGGGGGAGCTTTTGGGACTGCCTGTGGAAGAACACCCGGCCCTCGCCGAGGGAAGGGGCATGAGGGCCACTATGGAACTCTTCGAAGAACTGAAGGAAACCAATGCCGCCCTGTCCAGCCACGGAGACATCATCCCCTCCGCCATCCTCCGGCTCTCTGAAACCGGAACGGCGCTGTCGGATCCCATTTACTTCTGCAAGAAGGGATCGATCTGGGCAGTGAACGTGATCGGAGGGACGCCTGTTTCAGCCCACTACGAGCCGCCACCCAGGGTGTAGTAACGGTTTCGAGGATGCCGGCGGGTTCACTGTCGCGGTGTGGAGTGCCGGACCTGTTGGCGACGCGTCCCAGTTGACTGACCGCCAAGGAGCCCTGACCGTTCCGCTCTCGGGCAGACTCCGACACTACGATCACAGAAGGAAGGAGTCCTAGATGATCCGACGAATCCGAGACGAGGATGTAGAAAAGGCAGTCGGTTACGGACATGAGGGCGCCATGGGGGGCATGGACGGCATCATCGTCTATGACGGGAGCCCCGAGGCGGATAGGATGCTCGTAGCCTTCCAGGAGTACAACCGCCTGGTCGACTCGGACGCGCCCCTCGAAGACTGCGCCCAGGTGCTGATTGACGCCGGTATCTGGGGAGAAATAGATGACGACGACGATGACGACGAGGTTTTCGACGTGTTGGGACGGCCCGTCTAACTAGATCGGGGTCCCTGGTGGTGGGTCGTCTATTAACCGCACTCGGTATACACACTCGGTGATGGCCGCTTGGCTTGGTGGTGATCTTCATACGGGTGACGCCACTCCTTATCTTTTCCCTGGTTTGACGACAGGGTTATTGAGGGAAGTGCGGAGCCCAGTGGCCCGGTGCAGGTATCCGGTGAGCGCGTCCTACTCGGCGCGGTTGCGTCCCACCCACTCGATGTAGTCGCCGGACGCGCCCCGGTCAGTATCCGAATGGCGCCCGGTTCGGCATCGTTCTTGACCACAGACCGAGGAAGGTATAATTTTGCCACGTTCTATATGGCATCCGGACAGACCGCACTTCAAAGAACCCCGCTTGGTTTGCAAATATCTCAAGAGTTGCGTCGTCAGATCCTGTTCGGGCACCTCAAACCCGGTACTTCCCTGACTCAACAGGACCTGTGCGAGCGGTTCGGCACGAGCCGCATGCCGGTTCGTGACGCAATCAACATGCTGGTCATGGACGGGTTGGCCAATCGTCCCAACAACCGCGACGCGGTGGTGGCCGACATCACCTTGGAGGACATCCTGGACGCATTCGAGGTCAACGCCCACCTTCACGCCTTGGCATCGGTGCGAGCCATCACCAGAGGCACGCCCGAGGAACGCAACCGACTGCTCAACATCCACCGGGAAATGGGAGAAGCCGTGGATAATGGGGATTTGCCGAAGAGTGCCGAGTTGAACGGACGCTTTCATCGGCAACTGAACCGCATGTCGCACTCCAACCCGATAATCACCGCCTTGAGGCGAGTTACGGCTTTCGTGCCCGACGACTTCGTGAAGGAAGCTCCCGACTACGCCATCCGCGGCTATGACCAGCACCAGTCGATCATCAACGCCTTCCTGGGCGGCGAGGGCGAAAAGCTCTATGAGATGATCACCCACCACGTGATGTCAGTAGCCGATCATCTGGTCGAAATGCTCTCCGATCACAGGCGGCAACCTGACGCCTAGCCGGAGTCCCCGGCGATTTCATATAGCTACGGCTATCGGTAAGAATGCTTAGTATGTCATCTAACAATCACGGCGCGCCTGTGAGCGAACCCGCCGTTCGGATGGTCGACGGCGTCAAGATCTACGGAGAGGGAGAGACCGCCGTCAGAGCTTTGGGAGGAGTTTCGCTTCGGATCGAACGAGGTCAGTTCACCGCCATCATGGGGCCCTCCGGCTCGGGCAAGTCCACCCTCCTGCACACTCTGGCCGGTTTGGACACACTGGAAGGCGGTGAAGCCTTCATCGACGGGGTCGCCCTCTCCACTCTCAAGGACCGGGACCTGACCTTGCTCCGGCGGGAAAAAGTGGGGTTCGTGTTCCAGACTTTCAATCTGATTCCCACCCTGAACGCCGAGGAGAACATCCTGTTGCCGATCTCTATCGCCCGGGAGGACGTGGAGCAGGACTGGTTCGACCAGATTGTCGGGACCCTGGGATTGGATGACCGCCTCCACCACCTCCCCACCCAACTGTCCGGCGGACAGCAGCAGCGGGTGGCGGTGGCTCGGGCGCTGATTTCCCGCCCCATCATCGTCTGCGCCGACGAGCCCACCGGCAACCTCGACTCCCGGGCGTCGGACGAACTGCTGGGCTTCATCCGAGCAGCAGTGGACAACATCGGACAAACCGTGGTGATGGTCACCCACGATCCCACCGTGGCTGCCTACGCCGACCAGGTGGTCTTCCTGGAAGACGGAAAAGTCATCCACGAAATGACCGATCCCAACGCCGAGAGCATCTTCGACTATCTGAAGTCACTGGGCGAGTAGATGCTCCGCACCGCCGTCAAGGGGATGTGGGCACACAAGTTGCGGCTGACCCTGACCGCGCTGTCGATCATTCTGGGCGTGGCGTTCGTGGTGGGGAGCTTCGTGTTCACCGACACCATCCAAGACGGTTTCGACAAGTTGTTCGGAGACGCCTACGCCGGCGTGGGCGTCCAGGTGGAGGCAGAGGTGTTGGACTTCGCCCAACAGGGAGAAGACGTCCCTTCCTTCGACGAGGGGGTCTTGGATGGGATCGCTTCGGTTCCCGGAGTGAAAGTGGCCGTGCCCTCGGTGAGAGGCTTCGCTCAACTGCTGGACTCCGAGGGAGAACTCCTGGGAATCTCGGGGCCTCCCAAATTCGCCTTCTCGTGGGTGGAGCACCCGACCGTCAACCGGCTGACCATCCTGGAGGCCGACGGCCGGCCACCCACCGGGCCGGGCGAGGTGGCGGTGGATATCGAGACCGCCACCAGGCACGACATCACGGTCGGTCAGGAGGTGGATGTCGCCTTCGAGAACGGGAAGGGGCGCTTCGAGGTGGTGGGACTGGCAACTTCGGTGAGTCAGACCGACTTCGGGTCGAGTTCCATTCTCCTGTTCGAACACCGGGAGGCGCAACGCCTGTTGCGGCTGGAGGGGCAACTCACCGCCATCGTGGTGCAGGCCGACGAGGGGGTCTCTCCAGAAACGCTGTTGGAAAGTATCGAGGCGGTGCTTCCAGATGGCCTGATGGCGGCCACCGGGGAAGAACTGAAAGAGTCGGTGGTCGAAGAATTGGAGACGAGTCTGGGATTCTTCAACACCGCCCTGCTGGTGTTCGCAGGAGTAGCCATCCTGGTGGGGGCCTTCATCATCCAGAACACCTTCCGGATCATCGTCGCCCAGCGACTGCGGGAACTGGCGCTGCTGCGGGCCATCGGAGCAACCTCCCGGCAGATCGTCAGGATGGTGGCAACCGAGGCAGCCCTGGTGGGACTTGTGGCTTCGGCTCTGGGGGTGGGAGCCGGGATCCTGTTGGCATACGGGATGAGAGAGGCCCTGGGTCTGATCGGCTTCACCTTCCCCCGTGGTGATCTGGTGGTGGAGACCCGCACGATCGTGCTGGGAATGGTGGTGGGGGTGGTGATCACGGTGGTCTCGGCGCTTCTGCCGGCATTCAAGGCCTCTTCGGTACCCCCCGTGGCTGCTCTTCAAGCCGGCGCCGGCCACACCAAGAGAGCTTCGCTTCGCAACCGGGCCATCATCGGGTTCTCGGTCACCGGGCTGGGCATCGTCGGCCTGGTGGTGGGACTGGTTTGGCTGGGGATCACCTACGTGGGCGTCGGCGCTCTGCTTCTATTCCTGGGAGTGGCCATTCTGGCGCCGCTGGTGGCCCGACCGGCAGGATCCCTCCTCGGATCGCCCCTCCCCCGCCTGTTCGGCCTGCCCGGCCTGTTGGCAAAGGAAAACACCCGCCGCCAGCCTCGCCGAACCGCCGCCACCGCCTCGGCCTTGATGATCGGAATCGCCCTGGTCTCATTCGTGGCTGTCCTGTCAAGTTCCATCAGCGAGTCGGTCAAGCAGTCTCTGCTGGAAACCTTCGCCGCCGATCTGACCATCACCTCGCTCAACTTCAACACCGGGGTCAGTGGCGATTTCGTGGAGGATCTGGATGAATTGGAGGACCTGGCCGCCGTCTCGTCGGTAAGGGTAGGGCAGGTTCAGATCACCACCGGCGACCCCTCAGATGAGATAACGACCAACATCGCCGCCATCGATCCGGCCACCGTGGAGCAGGTGTGGTCGACCGGCGCCGAACCGGGCGTCGATGCGGTCGTGGAGGGGATGATCGTGGAGACCAGCCAGATGGATGAGCGCGGGTGGGCCGTGGGCGACATCCTCACGCTGAAGTTCCCATCGGGGGACATCACCGAACTTGAGATCACCGGAACCCTGGCCTCGGAGGCATTCGGAGGGATTCTCATCTCTGAACAGCGATACCTGACGCACTACGAGTTGAATGCGCCTGCCCTGGTGCTCGTAGCGACGGCCGAGGGGGTTGAACTCGATGCAGCCCGACAGCAGGTCCAGGACTTGGCATCTGACTATCCGCTGGTACAGGTTCAGACCAAGAGCGAGTTCGCCGCCGACTTCGAGAACCAGATCGGCCAACTGGTGGCTGTGTTCAACGGGTTGCTGGCCCTGGCCATCGTCATCGCCATCCTGGGCATCACCAACACTCTGGCGCTGTCGATAACCGAACGCATAAGGGAGATCGGCCTGTTGCGGGCGGTGGGAATGGTCCGCCGCCAAATCCGCCGCATGGTCCGCTGGGAGGCGGTGGTCGTGGCAGTGTTCGGCGCCGTCCTGGGTGTGTTGCTGGGAGGCATCCTCGGCTGGGCGGTCCGGTTGGCTCTGGCCGACGACGGCCTGGAGGTCTTCAACCTTCCGGCATTGCAACTGGTCGTCTACGTAGCCTTGGCGGGAGTGGCCGGGGTGATAGCCGCCATCCTCCCCGCTCGGTCAGCCAGTCGCATCAAGATCCTGGACGCTATCGCCTACGAATAGCCCACCTCAAGCACAAGTCGGCTTCGTGCCTCTGATTGGTTGCAATGCGACTTGCCCTCCAAACTGCCGGGGTCCCGCACCGGGGGCCTATAGTGGCACCGAATGGAGCAGACGACTTTACGCCAACCACTTCCACAACTCGACCTCGCCCTCACCCCCACCCCCCTTCAGGAATTTCCCCGATTGAGGGAGACCTGGGGTGGTCCTCATATCTGGATAAAGCGCGACGACCTGACCGGCTTCGGCCTATCCGGCAACAAGGTCCGAAAGTTGGAGTTTCATCTGGCGGCGGCTCTCGAGGCGGGCGCCGATACGGTGGTCACGTGCGGAGCGTTCCAGTCGAACCATTGCCGGGCTACCGCATTGGCTTGTGCCCGGTTAGGGCTCGACGTGCGGTTGGTGCTCCGCACCCCCGACGGAGAGAAGCCGGCCACGAAGGTGGCCAACCTGATCATCGACTTGCTGGCCGGAGCAACGATCCGCTACATATCTCAGGCAGAGTGGGAAGACCGGGATGCCATCATGGCCGAGGAAGCCGACCTGTTGGCCGAGGCCGGTCGCAAGGCGTTTGTTATTCCCCAGGGAGCGTCTAACAAGCTGGGGATGTGGGGGATGTCGCTGGGCTTTCGGGAGTTGGTGGAACAGATTCCCCAACAGATCGGTGCCGAGGTTGCCGAGGTCTGGCACACCGGTTCCTCGGGAGGCACCACCTCCGGCTTCGGCTGGGGCGCGGACCGGACTGGTTTCCAGACCCCCCAGGTAGCTCTCTGCATATCGGAGCCGGCCGCGTCCCTGCAGGCGCGTGTCAGGCGAATCTGGAAGTCCGGGGTGGACGCCTTCGGAGGCGAGATGCCGTCACCCCGCCTGGAGTACATCGATCGCTACCTGGTCGGTGGATATGGCATGGTCAACGATGAACTGGTTGAGGTACAGACCGAAGCCACCCGGCTCACCGGTCTGCTGTTTGACTCCACGTACACCGGAAAAGCCATCTATGGCCTGCGAAAGGAGATCGCGGCCGGCCGATTCAAAGAAGACGACCACGTCGTCTTCTGGCACACCGGAGGTGGATTCGGCGCCCTGGTCGACCGCTATTGACGGAACAGACCGAGAAGAATCGCGATCAGGGAAAGTCGGCCTGCCCGAACACCGGTAACAGCACCCATCCCCCAGCCAAGTCGAGCATACGGCCCTTGGGAAGCTGTATTGAGGGCGAGGTCGCGATAATTTCTTGAAAAACTCCAACAAATCGCCTGTGTTTTGTCTCAGGGGTGATGCATATTGATGTGTACAAACATGAGTGTGCGGTCCGGGTCGCCTTCATCAGATCGGTTGTGCTCCTTGGGGCGAGTCGCTGTTTAGCAATATGTCCTTCCCTAGGGGGCAGGCCATTGTTTAGCCGAGGACTGAGCTGTTTCGGTTTCGGACTGGCGTGCGCTGGTCCGCGTTTTTCGACGGTCAGGAGGAGGCGGGTCGGGAGGGGATACCCACTAGGGGGACGGTGTGGGCCGGAGGTGGCAAAATCGGCAGGGCAGGCTGGCCGGTTGGAAGGGTGACAGCCCGGTTGGTAACTGGGTGGAGGAGCGGGTGCGGATCATTTTCTTTGTTTGATGGGGCGTTTGCGGGTGCGTCGGCGTCGCCGGCGGCGGGGGTGGTGGTGGTTGGTCTGGCGGGTGGGTCGTCGCCAGTCGGTGATCGACGGCCGACGGAGCGTGTACTTCCCGGTTGGGGTTTGGTGCACGGTCCAGTCTTGGTCATGGACCTTGTGGTGACATCGGCTGCACAGCAGGCACATGTTCTCCAAACTGGTAGGGCCTCCGTCCTGCCAATGAACAATATGGTGGGCCTGACACCACGACGCTTTGGCGCCGCAACCCACACAGTGTTTGTCGCGGGCGACCAAAGCAGCGCGTTGGGAACCGCTGGCGGTACGCCGGGCCCGTCCCAGGTCCAGGGGTATCGAACCACCCGAGAAGACAGCCGGCAGTACCTGGGCATCGCACCCCAAACGCCGCAACGTTCCCGCCGGAACCGGGGTGCCGTTCTCCAAGCGGGGGTTGCCCAACCGTCCGCTGACCGCGTCGTAATCGGCGATCAACAACAGTCGCACATCCTGAGAACGACCCTCCCCGCCCTTCCCTTGACGAGTAAGAAGATTTGCTAGGGCGTCGGCCATCCGCTGTGGACCCGTGGCCCGATCGGTGGGGTCCTCCTTATGCCACAACTGGTTCATCATCGCCGAGACGGCCGTTTCGATCCGAGCGCCCGTAACAGGATCGAACCGCCCATATAGCACGGTCATCCCATCATCAACGTCAGTGGTGATCTTCGCGAACCGGCGGGAACGCTGATGCTCCAACCTCGAAACACCATCATCACGAGACCGTCGTTGTTCGTGCTTTCGGACCGACCGGGCGAACTTATCAGGAGACTGAGAACGGGCATCATCCAACAACTCATCTTCTTTGATGGTTCCCCGCTTGCTAGCACCCGCCAGAATCCGAGCATTATCAGCAGAAATGTCCCCCTTCCAGAAACCCTCCCGGGTCTTGGGCAACTCTTCCAACTCCCGGGCGGTTTCCACCTCCGAACGAGCTCGCCGTCTGCCCAACAAACCATCCTCCCGCAAAACCGATTCCACCAGTTCGGCTCCCTGGCGTCGATCCAGTTCCGCTACTGCCTCGGCACGGTCCGCAGCAGCCTGATTCTGAACGCGGATCGTGGACCTAATCCGCTGCCTCAACTGTTCCACCGACGCCTCCGCCACCGGCAGCGTAGGCCTCAACAAACGCGCCCTGTTCACCACCGCCCGGTTCGCAGACACTGTATTCATATCAACCAGTATGCACAGACCCTGTGACAAAACACCCCCACACAACACCAACCTGTGAAAACAAACACTAAAAGCGGAAAGGAGACCAGCCCAATATGTTTACGAAACATGATCTCACTGGGTGAACCGCCGCTTCCGCTATTTCACCCGCACCCATTCTTAGCGTGCTGTCCGACAAGGCGAGCGTTTTGCGAGGCTAAGTTTTCCCTAACATCTTGGCGTAACTGACAGACCGCTCGGCCGGTGTCCACAACGAGCAGTCGGCGCACTTGGCGCCGTCGCTGATCTCCGTCTGGTAATAGAGGCAGCAGGCATTGCGTTCCCACGCCCATTGCAGACCATCACCAATCCGAACAACCTGACCTGACCGCGCCAACTCGCGGCGGGAGGAGGTGGCAAAAAAGCCCTCGACCAGGTGGCGGATTCGCTCAGCCTGGCCGGTGAGAGGTCCCACGAACGCGCCGAAGGACGCGGCACACGACGAACCGACGTTGCCCCACAACAATGCCTCGCCGATGGGCATGGACCGGTGAGCGGCATCAACGAACGTCGCCAGGTGCTCGTCGATCAGGACACGGCGCAGAACAGCCAAGTCGCCATCGGCGGCCACCAACTCCGCTCGGTCCACTCGGACCGCGTTGAGGCGATGCTGATCCATGCCGATCGCGGTGGACTTCGGGTGGACCGAGAGAACATCACCCGACATGACGAACGACCCGATGGCAACCGTGGCGACCCGGAAGACGTAACCCTGAGCGAACAGGGACATCGCCGCCATGTCATCGGCGCCCCAAGCGGCGGCGGTCGGACGCACGATGTTCAACAATTGCGTCGGATCGGTGATCAGACCGTTGCAGGACAGCCATCTCCCACCGCCATCCGCTGTGCCGACCGAGATGCGGAGATAGTCAACGGTCGCCAGCAGTTCTTCCACCACATCACGGCCCCGGTTGCTCATATTTGCGCTCCTTCGATTCCGGCGGCGTCCCGGTTGACCTGAAGATACAAGGTCCAAAGTTCTCCCTTGCTTCACTTGTAATCGAACATATGTTCGATTACTCTATACGGATTCCCAACTGAACTTGCCAACCGAAGGAGGTGCGATGCGGGTCGCGTGTCTGCTTATCTCTCATCTGAGAGCCAAGTCTGAGATGCGCCGCCACGCGCGCTTGGAAGACCGACCGGCAGTGATCGTCGATCGTTCGGGGTCCACTCCCCTAGTGGTGGATCGAACTCCTCAAGCTTTCGAGGTGAGAGTTGGGATGACCCTGGAGCAGGCCATCTCCCACCATGCCGACAGCATCGTCCTGGAGGCCGACGAACCCTATTACCAGCAGGTGTTCGACGATGTGCTGGGGTCACTTGTGAACGTGGGGCATCGCGTGGAGGGCTCGGCACTCGGCACGGTATATGCACGTCTGGACGGCTTGGAAGCCCTATACGGCGGAGAGGAGCACCTGGTGTACACCCTCCTGCGAGCCGTTCCCCACGATCTGGAACCGGCGGTGGGAGTGGCCGACGCCAAATTTCCAGCCTTCGTGGCAGCCCGGACCGGGAAGGCGATGCAGGTGGTCTGGGTACCCGCCGATGCAACTCGGTTCCTCTCTCCCCATTCCATCGACCTGCTTCCCGTCTCGGCTGAGATCAAAGAAGGCCTCCACCTTCTGGGACTGCACACCATGGGTGCGGTAGCCGAGTTGCCCAAAGGACTTTTGACCGACCAGTTCGGCATGGAAGGACTGCAGGCGTGGTCCCTGTGCAACGGCATCGACGAGCGGCCCCTGATCCCCCTGGAGGCGACCGAGACCATCGTCGAGACCACCTCCTTCCCCCACCAAGCAGCCTCCTTGGAACTCTTCTTGGTAACGGTGGACATCCTTTTGAAAAAGGCCTTCTCCCGACCCCGCATGCTGGGCAGACAGGCGGCAGGAGTGGTCCTGGAATGCAGTTGCGACGGCGCCCTGTCATGGAGGAAGTCGGTCCATTTCAAACGAGGCCTGCACGGATGGAGACAGGCCTCTCCGATCATCAGGAACCAAGTGAAGATGGACCCTCCCCGGATGGCCATCGAAGAGATCCGACTGAGCCTGACCGATCTCAGCGGAGCATCGGGGGTGCAACTCGGGCTGTGGGCAGATCCGAAGAAGGTCAAGTGGCGTCGCATTCGAGAGGTGGAGAAGAAGCTTCGATCCAAGATGCCCGCCAACCACATCCTGCACCGGGTGGTGGAGGTGGCGCCCTGGCATCCGGCGCCGGAGATGCGGGCCGTTCAGGTTCCCGTTGACCGATCAGAAAACTATGCCATCAAACCGGTGGCCACGCCCACCCAGGTCTCGGTCCGAGAAGGTGACCATCGCCGACCGGTGGCGGTGCTATTGGGAGACCGGTGGCGTTCGGTGACCCGGGTAGCCGACCTCTGGACCTTCGATCTGTGGTGGCTGCCCCAACCGATCACCCGAATCTATTACCGGCTGGGAGAAGAGAACGGGCGACAGATCACC
Source organism: bacterium OM1 bin76 (assembly GCA_002238785.1). Taxonomy (GTDB): domain Bacteria; phylum Actinomycetota; class Acidimicrobiia; order Spongiisociales; family ZC4RG35; genus Bin76. The sequence continues at coordinate 185,653 of MPNA01000001.1, forward strand.
CTCTTCTATGACCGAAGAGGACATTGCTGGTACCGGCAGAACGGCTGAGACAAGGGGCGGGAGTGTGGCTTCAGGCTATGTGGAACTTCATTGCAAGAGCTTCTATTCCTTCGGGATAGGAGCATCACACGTCCACGAACTCCTGGCCCGAGCCAAGGAGTACGGCTATCCGGCCATGGCCCTCACCGATACCAACCTGTGCGGAGCGTTGGAGTTTGCCCGCCTTGCCAACAACCTGGGAATCCATCCGGTGACCGGCGGAGAGATGACCCTGGCGGACAACACCCGGCTGACCCTTCTGGCTCGTACCAGAAAGGGATATGCCAATCTTTCCCGGTTGTTCACCCTGGCCAACAGCGCCGACCGCAAAAGCCCCCGGCTTGACCTCAACCACCTGCCGACTCATTCGGAGGGACTGATCCTTCTCACCGGAGGTCGTCAGAGCCAACTTGCCCAACTGACCCTGTCCGGCCGGTTCCCGCAGGCCCGGGATCTTCTCGACCGCTACCGGGATTGGTTCGGCCCGGACCGGGTGTATGTGGAACTGCAGCAGAATCTCCTGCAGGGCGACACCCGACGCAACCAGGAATTATCGGCTCTGGCCAGCGCCGAAGGTCTGCCGGTGGTGGCCACCAACGACGTTCACTATCACACCCCGGACAGGTACAGGCTGCAGAACGCACTGGTAGCAGCCAAGCACAACACCACCATGGATCAGGCCCTCCCCCACATCAGACCCAACCATCACCTCTGCCTCAAGTCTGCAGAACAGATGGAACGCCTGTTCCACGACGCCCCCCATGCAGTCTCCAACACTCTGAAGATCGCCGATCAATGCTCTTTCGACCTCAGCACCGACCTTGGCTACCGCCTCCCCGAACCCGATGTTCCACCCGGGCACACTCCCAGCAGCCACCTTCGCAAGCTCTGCCATGAAGCCGCTCTCCGGCGCTACGGTTCCATCACCCCGTCTGTCCGGAAACGTTTGACAGAAGAGTTCCGGCTGATCGAGATGCACAGTCTGGCCGGGTTTCTGTTGCTCTATCGGGAGATCGTGCTCATCGCTCACAAGATCATGGAAGAAGAAGGTTTGATACATCCCGGAACGCCGCTCGAACGGCAACCGCCCGGCAGAGGGCGAGGATCATCGGTGGCTCTTTTGGTGGGATATCTGATCGGCATCAGCCACGTCGATCCCCTCCGGTGGAACCTCTCCCTGGAACGGTTCATCTCTGACGACACCACCTTGCTTCCCGATATCGACCTCGACTTTCCCCGCCACCTCCGGGACAAGCTCATCGAGCGAATCCACCGCCACTTCGGAGTCGAATATGCGGTGCTCACCGGCGCCATCTCCACCTACACCGTCAAGGGCGCCATCCAGGATCTGGGCAAAGCGTTCGGACTGCCGAGCCAAGACCTGAGCCTTCTGTCGAAACAGATCCACTCCCATGACGCGCGGGATCTGCGAGACGAGATGCTGGAACTCCCCGCCTTCCGGGATCGGGTGGAAGCCGTCGGGTGGAAGAACCTGATCGAAATCGCCCCTCAACTGATGGGGGCGCCCAAAAACCTCAGCCAGCACGTGGGAGGGATGATCCTCAGCAGCACCCCCATACCGGAGATGGTCCCGGTCCGACAAGGGGCCATCGAGGGTCGTTTCATCATGGATTGGAACAAGGACAACGTGGCCGACGCCAACTTCGCCAAGATCGACCTGCTCTCCCTGCCGGCGCTCGACCAACTTCACGAGGCTTTGGACCTGATCGAGGAACGGGAAGGCCGCAGACCCGACCTGAGCCGGATCGATCCCCAAGATCACCAGGTCTACGAAATGATCACAGCAGGCCGATCCAAAGGCGTCTTCCTGCTCCAGTCGCCCGCCCAGTTGAAGATGGGGCGGCGTCTTCGACCCCGCAACCTCCTGGACCTCGCCTATCAGGTGGCCCTTATTCGCCCGGGAGTGGGAGTGCAGGGAAGCGCCGTCTCGTTGTTCTTGGAGAGATACCGCCACGGCGCCTCCTGGGAATATGACCATCCCCTGGAAAAACGCGCCCTGGAACGGGGTTGCGGGGTGATCGTCTGGCAGGAACAGGTGGTCCAACTCATCATGGATGTGGCGGGAATGACCGCCGCTCAGGCCGATGAGATCCGCAGAAGCTTCGCCCGGCGCAACAACCGGCACCTGATTGCCATGCACTGGAAGTCATTTCTCCAAGGCGCACAGCAGCGAGGCGTTCCGAGACCGATAGCGCGGAAGATCTTCTCCAAGATCAACGGTCACTACATGTTTCCTGAATCCCATTCCCACGCCTTTGCCATCACCGCCTATCAGGTGGCCTGGCTCAAGCGCTACCACCCTTTGGAATTCTTCACGACCCTTCTCAACAACCAGCCCATGGGGTTCTATCCCCTGGAGACCCTCAAACAGGACGCCAAAAGCTTCGGTGTGCCATTTCTCCATCCATGCATCAACCGAAGCCAGGTCAAATGCCTTCCCGAGGAAGGCGCCGTGCGGTTGGGCCTGGGAATCGTCAAGGATGTGGGAAAGAGCACCGCAGAGGCAATCGTTGAGGAAAGAAACCGGAACGGCCCCTACTCGGGCGTCGGCGATCTGGTCCGACGGACCGGACTCCCGCGCCAAGCGGTGGTCTCTTTGGTGAAGGCGGGGGCCCTGGACAACCTCACCCCTAACCGCCGGTCCGCCATCTGGGAGGCGGGGCTATCGGCCCGGCCCTCCCGCAACGGACAGCGGGTCATTGACACCACCCGGGGAAACCAAGAGCCCGACCTGGCCGACTTCACCAACTATGAAAAGATGGTGAGCGCCTATGAGATGATGGCCATCTATCCGGGAGACCATCTCATGGAGTATCTCCGGGAAGGACTCGGTTCGAACGTGTTGACCACCGCTGAGGTGGAAGACTGCGCCGAAGAGGAAGAGGTGCTGGTGGCAGGCTGGCCCATCGCCCGACAACACCCGCGCGGCATAGGCGGCACGGTGTTCGTGACCATCGAGGACGAGACCGCCGACGTCCAACTGATCATCTGGCCGGAGGTCTTCGCCCGCTACAAAAACCAACTCAGAAGCCAAGTCATCCTGGCTAAAGGCGTGATATCACGATGGGACGGAACTACCTCCGTGATCGTCTCGTCCCTGGAAGCCATCACCGTCCCGGTCTCGATGCCCACCGCCCACGATTGGCATTGATTCCGCCCAAGTCAACCCACGTCACAGTTGAACAGTCCTGGTCTCCAAACATCATGCAATCCCCTCAAATAGCACAATAAGATTATCTCTACCTAAAAGCGCTACTTGATACGCTTACGCCAAAGGGGAATGGGATAGTTCCCCTCTTCAACGAAAGGTCAAAGATATGGGAATCGCCGGGACGCCCTCCTCCAATAAACGTTCTATGCCAGCTAACTAATATCATATTCGATCACAACAATGACCCATTAAGTACACCCAATGACCAAAGATATCACTGCAAACAACCATATCTTCGCTGCGATCCCTAACAAATCACGAACACGCTGCTTAGCCATGCCAGGACAGACCGAAACCCACTTTCAAGAAGGACAACTCGGAGCACGCGGTCTTCAAACCCATCAGTATCGCAAACTCACAGTGGCCGGCACAGCGCCAACCACCTGCCTTCTTCCTTCATCGTTCACCCCACCACAATGACGCCGTTGAAATACCCTGTAACCAGGGACGACATTTTCCGGTTGCTGGCCACCGCGGAATGCGGCGCCTACGTCATGTCCCACGATCAGACCATTCTGTATTGGAACGAGGGCGCTCAGCGTATTCTCGGCTACCCATCCACTCAAGTGGTCGGCCGCCGGTGTTACGAGGTGGTTACCGGATTGGTGCCTGGAGGCTTCACTCCCGACTGCCAGGAGGGTTGCCCTGCAATCCGTGCGGTAAGAGTCGGCACGGTCCCCAGCTCCCTCAACATGCGGATGCTCTGCGCCTCGGGAGAGCACAAGACTGTCTCCATCACTCCCATGGTGGTAGCGGGCACCAAAGACGACCCTCCTCTCCTTGTATACCTCTTTGATGAGAGTCCGACGCCTGCCGGCGTAACAGCAAAGGCAGGGGCCGACCCGCGGAAGCATGGGAAAACCTTCGCCTCGGACCGAGTGATCGCGTCTGGATCAGAGGACGCTCCAAGACTGACTCCGCGAGAAGCGGAAATACTTCGCCTGGTATCAGAGGGTTGGGAGATTCAACTCATCGCGGACGAGTTGGGCATAAGCCTCCACACGGTGAGGAACCATATTCGCAACCTCCGCCAGAGGCTCCACGCCAAGACCAAGTTGGAAGCGGTTATGACGGCCTTACGCCTGGGCCTCCTGTAGCCCGGAAATCGTAGAGAACACGGTTCACGGACAACCAAACCCCGATGACAGCAGGTCATCTTCGTAAATCCACCAAGTCATAGCGTCGCCATCTTTCAAATAACACAACCTTGTCAAATACTCTGCTAAAGCCAGGGGCAAAGAACCCTTCGCGTTTCACAATGTGAAACCCCGGCGGTATAAGATAGCAACAGCAGTTCTGTCTTAGCTATGAACTACGTAACACGCCAGTGTCATCCCAAACCCCACATTGTCAAACCCTCATGAATAGACCCAGCTTGGTTCAAAGATCAAAGGAAGCCAACAGATGGATCAACACGGGTAGGTCGCAGTGCGTTCTCGCAAGAAGTAGCGAGCAACGCCTCCTCATTGAAAGGCATTTTCCATCGACCCTCCTCCGGGGCACAAGCGAGGCAACCCCGTGACACCACAAGAGATCTATCGACTACTGGCTACGGCGGAGTGCGGAGCCTATGCCATGTCGCTGGACCAAAAGATCATGTTCTGGAACAAAGGCGCCGAGCGAATCCTGGGTTTCCAATCCGACGAAGTGCTGGGCCGTCGCTGCTACGACGTGGTTGCAGGACGGCCACCCGGAGGGTTCAATCCCGCCTGTCTGCAGGGCTGCCCTTCGATTCGCGCTCTTCGGGCCGGCATAGTCCCCAGACAGTTGACTATGCAAATGCTGTGCGCCTCTGGAGAACGCAAAACAGCCTGGCTCACTCCGATGGTGGTATCCGGCGCCAAAAACGACGCTCCCCTGCTGGTGCATCTATTCGACGACCGTCCCCAACCCCCTGAACGGATCCCCGAAGGACTCAAAACCGAGTTGCGGATGAAGGGGGCCGACATCATCTCGGACCAACCGATCTCGACATCACCGCCGGAGGGCATCAGGAAGTTGACCAGGAGGGAATTGGAAATCCTTCGCCTGGTTTCACACGGCCGGCGCGTCCCCCAGATCGCCGAAGAACTCGGTATCAGCCCGCACACGGTGAGAAACCACATACGCAATCTCCGCCAGAGGCTCAATGCCAAGACCAAATTGGACGCGGTGATGACTGCCATGCGCCTCGGGATCCTCTAAAGACCGGCGTTTCAGCTCCCTTCACCGACATGACCTGAAGTAGTATCAGCGCTGATCCGGTTTTGGGTTTTCGGAGACCGTCGGGGAACCAGCGTCGAGATCACGGAATTCGCAGTCCTGAGAGGAACGGATATGTTGGGTATAAACCCGGTAGTGGTTGTTGGAGCGGCTCGGACCGCCATAGGAAGTTACGGTGGCTCGCTGAGCGGCATTGATGCGTACAAACTCGGCGCAGTCACCATCAAGGAGTCCCTGAGCCGGGCCGGCGTCGCGCCCGAGGAGGTCGACGAGGTGGTCATGGGCCAGATCGGTCAGGTGGGTCCCGACGCCTACAATGCACGCCGCTGTGCTCTTGAGGCGGGGCTCCCCACTTCCACCACCGCCATGAACGTGAACCGACTCTGCTCGTCCGGTTTGCAGGCGATCATCACCGGCGCCCAACAGGTCATGCTGGGATCGGCGGACATCGTGGTGGCCGGGGGCGACGAGAACATGAGCAGCCAGCCGTTCTTGGACTACCAGGCCCGTGACGGTTGGAAACTGGGCCCTCGCAAGATCATCGACGGCACTCTGTCGCTGGTGTCAGACCCCTTCGGCAACTACCCGATGGGCGCCACGGCTGAGAAAGTGGCCGACCGCTATGGCATCAGCCGCGAGATGCAGGACAATTTCGCCGCCGAAAGCCAGCGCCGCGCTGCCATCGCCATCAAGAACGGCCTGTTCGAAGACGACATAGTCGGCGTGGAGCGCCCCAGGGACAATCCGTTCCTGGTTGATGAACACCCCCGGCCGAACACCACCTTGGAGACCCTGGCGCGCCTGCGTCCCGTCTTCGCCAGGGGCGGTTCGGTGACCGCAGGCAATTCCTCAGGTATCAATGACGGCGCTGCGTCGGTTGTGATGATGAGCGAGAAGACCGCCGAAGCCCGAGGAGCCGAACCCCTCCTGCGGTTGGTGGCCTGGGCGGTCAGCGGCATCGACCCCGAGGTGATGGGCTACGCCCCCGCTCTGGCCGTTCCCAAGGTGCTCGAAAAGGCCGGCCTGACCCTCGAAGACATCGACCTGATCGAACTCAACGAGGCGTTCGCAGCCCAAGCCGTAGCGGTAATCCGCGACGCCGGCCTCGACCCTGAAAAGACCAACATCGACGGCGGTGCAATAGCCTTGGGTCACCCGGTCGGCGCCACAGGTGCAATCCTGACGATCAAACTGATGAGAGCACTGGAGCGGATCGACGGACGGCGAGGCATAGTGACCATGTGCATCGGCGGCGGCCAAGGAATGGCGGCAATCTTCGAACGGCCATAACGCTTCGGCCAGCACAAATACCAGGTTTAACCAAGGCACCAGCAATTTGGCGCCTTGGAGCGACCCAGCCTCGCCAGTTCACTTCAAGCCGAAAAGACGGTGGTATTTTCCGTTCAAGCTTCTAGGCATGGAAAACCACCTCCGACTCCATGTCCATGAGAATCACGACAGGCACACCCTTGGCGGTAAAATCCTCCTATCGCTCTTACTCTCTTGCGAGGACAATTGCGGGCTATCCCCCTGGGATGACCAAGAACCGCAAGAATATCCTCTTATGAGAATTTCCTCCGAGCGGAGGGGAGAATGGAAGGTGAGGTGGGAAGCGAGGTCAAACGACTGCGACGGGCAGCAGTGATATGATCTTTTCGGCTAGGTCAGGGGGCAGGTGGGCAAGTATCTCATCCCGTTGGTGATCTGACAGGAGAGCGAGGCGCCGAGCAGACACATGAGCCGGCCAGCCACGCGTCACCCCGATCTGGACTTCGCGAGAACTCTGAGAGAAAAAATCGTCCGCAACTTTGGCGACCCGCTCGAAGTCCTCGGGAACAGGGGGCTCACCGTGAACATCCTCCAACGTCACGTCGGGATCCTCCGACAGTCCGATGATCTCCTCGTAATCCAACTTTGTCACACGGCGCAGCCTATCGTATTTCTGGAGCAAAGTGGGCTGGTTCGCACCAGGTAGCACTGCGCTCTGTCACCATGGAGACGACAACGCCTCCAGCCGGTGGATAGCCGGCGCGGACTCATTGGGGATGCGCCTCGGGGGCGACCCCGGCGTGGCGTCTATCTTCGAACGCTCTCGACACCCAAAGTTGCCAACACGCCTATCGGGAGCATAGGTGTGGCAACGTCAGGTGACGGAGTTAGCAAAATGTAGACAGGCGCCTTGACATTATGCCTTGAATTATGTACAGTTATCGCCAAGGCAATCTAGGAAACTCTCTGCCATGACACCTACACCGCTAACCGAGGCCCGCAATCGCCTCAGCGAGATCGTCGACGAGGCGACAGCCACTGGATCAGAAATCGTTATCACCCGACATGGCAGGCCAGCCGCTGTGGTCATGGGTTACCAGGATTACGAATCATTGATCGAAACACTCAACATCCTCTCTGACACCGAAACGATGAGAGCGTTGACCGAAGCCGAAGGCGATCTAGCCTCAGGCAACCTATTCGAACTGTGACAGTCCACTTCCATGCCAAAGCTCACAAACCGGGCTAGGAAGGACCTCAACAAACTATCCCCTTCACTGTCAGCCAAGGCTCGGGAGATGATCAAGCGTTTGGACGAACAGCCCAGCCTGGGCAAGAAACTCCTAGGACCTCTACAGGGCAAACGGTCCGCTCGGCTGGGACGTACTCATCGCATCATCTACACCCTTGTTCAAGGCGACATAGTCGTCCTCACGATCACAGCACGCAAAGATGCCTACCGTTGAAGTTGCGCAACCTTCGCAAATACGTTGCAGACAGCAGTGCGATCCTGCTGGGGAAGGGGTACGACCAGGGTTGCCCTTAGGAACCTAGAAGTGCTTTGCTCTCTCTACGGAACCACAAATTCCTCACCGTTCTGACCCAAAGCCACAGTGAGCGAAGGTAAGACAGCGTGCCGCCACTTGCGAACTTCGGGGGTGTTGCCCTTGCGTCTGTTGCAGTAGGTATGGGCGGCTTGGAGGTTGTCGAGTTTGTGAAGAAGGCTCTTGTACTGGGTCCCGGTTGCCACTTTGCCGCCTCTTCTTAGGTCAAACCACGCAAAAACCTTGGGGACAATGTGTTCGATATGCGCGCCCTTGATTTTCATATCTGCCCCACAGATTCCGCAGCGGCCCCCGTCGCGTTCATATACGTATCGGAGCACCTTGCGACGATGCTCCGGATCCCATCGTCCTGTCGCATCCGGTTCGTCTCGCTCCAAATTCCATCGTTGAACTTTGTCCACCGCCTCAACAACTTTGACCACCGCCCCAAGGATCTTCCCTCGTTTGCGGTTCCGCTCATGTTCGGTGGAAGACTTCCCAAACTGCTCCGCCGAGGAGTCGAAATGACTCTCGTCGTCCTTCTCTACCTCCTCGGGAGGCGGATCGAATATCGTGCCCCGGCACTTCGGGAACTTCGGACAACCCCAAAACTCATTACCCTGATTCGGGCCTCGGCGGGCTGTCCGACGAACCATATCGACACCGCAACGGGGACAGGCCGGAGCACCAGCAGAGCCACCACTACCTGCCATCAACCACCTCACAGAAGGACACCCTAAACCTACCTGCCTCAGCCAGGACGCGTCCCTTACCGCCATGCACCGTGGGTTCGGCGCACCACTGGCGGCGCAGTACATCTAAGGGCTCCATCACTTTACTCGGCAGATCGAGCAAGTCGATCAGAATCGCTTCGTCCAGTGCGATGCGAGAGTCGTCGCGACATGCCTCATTGGCAGGCAGAAACTCCAGGTCAACGAATTCATCAACACGATCTGCCTTCGCTGATCGGAGGATGGCCTTCCTATCCTTCTTCGATTGCGAGATGTTCTCCGTGTCATCTCCTACCAGCAGTGACAAGACCCGCGGCCGCGTCGGTATCACCAATGGAGATGAAAGGTCTGGCACCGTAATGGCCCTGCAGGTACCGTTTGGTCGTGGCCTCCTGCTTGCGAGGCGCGAAGTCTGTGAGTGGATAGAGGCGTGTGGCGCCGTCATTGAGTCTCTCAGTAAACCAAATCTGATCGCGAGCCAAAGGGCGGCTGTCTGAAGTATCACCAAGCAATTGCATATCGTGAGAGTTGAATATGAGTTGCGCGCACCGGGTGTTGGTGTCAGGGTCTTGGAAGACTCTCAGCAATTCCTGCACTAGTCTCGGATGAAGACTGGCATCCAATTCATCAGCCAATAGGGTAGAGCCGGATGCCAGGGCCTTGAGCACCGGGCCGATCAAACCGAACCAAGTGATCGTTCCACTGGACTCGTCGTCGTCAACCTCGAAACCGCCGACAGCACCACTGTGGATAAATCTCACCCCGGCATATCCTTCAAAATTCAGGATATGCTCCTCTTCAGGTTCTTCGCCGTCATTCACAATATGCCCAAACCGGAGGAATCGGTGTAGACGTTCTCGTTCGGCTGGTTCAAGCTCAGCCTTGCGTACGTCTGTGATGCCCAGATCAGCCGCCCGCAACATATGCAACACCGCCTTCCGGCTATGGTCATCGTCAAGCATCTCTGCGGTGAAAGCCATACGAACCGGACGATTGTCGGAATCGGCCAGCAAAAGGTTATCTTCGAACCACTGGTAGAGGGGCAAGAGCAGAGGGTGATTTGCTAAAGCAGCAGTCGACAGAAACAATGCGTTGGGTCGTAGAATCTCCAGGACTGCTCGCCCTTTGCTCCGCGCCGCTGCGCCCAGATTCACCCCCGCCTCATCACGATGGAATAGCAATGCCGCTCGCCCTTTCGGATAGCGGTAGGCCCACTCCTCGACAACTCGGTCATCGTCGATTGCGAATCCGTACCGGTGCAAGACACCCTTCATCACAATCTCAATCTGGTAACGCGACGGCTGCGCTTTGGAGTGTTCGTCAAGCAAGAAAGGATGACGAGGCATCCCACCACCCGGACGGCCACGTCGAAATGAAAACAACACATGGTTTTGCATGTCGTCCATTACCTTCAGCAGATTGCTCTTGCCGGAGGCATTGGCACCGAAAACGCCGGCGGCGGGCAAGATGGAAAGGGGCTTGCCGCCTTCGCGCCAGGGCACCAGGCGTACGAAATCCGGCTCGGACAACGAGGTGGCCTCCATGGAGAGAACTGCTTCGTCCCTGAAAGACCGGACGTTCTGTGCTCGGAACTCAATGAGAGCAGAAGGGGATAAATCTCGGTCGCGGCCGCTCATCGCCTCAATATAGACAAAAACTTGCGCCAAATGGCAGAAAACCCGCCAGTAATGTGGCTCTTCGGATTTCACGGGGGAGTGACCGCGGGGAGTAGGTCCCAGTTGGGTTTCCCCGCATACAGGAGAGCCCGTATTCGGTAGTTCGCGAAGTTGCGGAACCCGAACGCTGCCCGTTTGACGCGTTTGATCAGGTTGTTGAGAGCTTCGGTAGGTCCGTTGGTCACCTTCGAGAGGTGCCAATTGGTGATCGGAGAACACCAGCGGGCGATGGTACGACCCAGTTTGTTGACCTCCGGCGGGCAGGATTCGTCCTGGAGGTCGTCTGCGATTTGGAGGGTGTATCGGAGCGCGACGGCGGGCCGGTCGATCTCGTAGATGCCCCGTACGGTTTCCTTGGCGTGCCAGGCTGTGCGGACTTCTCCGTGGGGGTCGCCGGCGTCGAGGAGGCCACGCAGCCGTGTCCGGCCCCGGTCGCTGATACGTTCGGAAGCGGATGTCAGTAGGCGTCGTATCCGATACAGCGGGCCATCCTTTGCGGCCCCTGTGCCCTAGCGTTTCGTTCTGGACCCGTCTGCGTACCTCGTAGAGTCGCTGATTTGGCGAGGCGGATCACATGGAAAGGATCCGCGACTTGCAGAGCGTTGGGCAGGACCCGGTCGTAGGCCGTGCGATAGGGACCGGACATGTCCAACACCGCCCAGCGGATCCCATTCCGCCACCCCACCGGTTGTGACCGGAACCAGGCTTCGGGGACAAGCCCTCACCGGCTCGAAATAGGCGTAGAACCCCACATTCAGAACCCGCCCCAAACTAGAACATCCCGACTCAACCACCGGAACACACGCCGAGACCAGCACCAGCATCGCCGCGACTAACAGCCCGCCCCGGCGATTCATGGAGACGATCCCCAGACTGTCAACACCGTTGCGGGCTTCGGGAACACTCTCTCCGAAAGCGGACACCCCCCAGCCCACCTACGGCCCCGCCACCGCGCGGATCGTAGGCAACCGAACAGGACACAGCAGCCCCCTAAGCCAAGACCGTCTCGAACTCAACCTCCGCTCCAATGCGGTCCCCCCACCGGCCTGATCCGATAACGCAGTCACCTGCACCAGCGGAGTCTATTCCCGTGACGTACGGGGGGTGAGTGCCCATCGTCAGTTAGCACACCACCGGCGTCAGCCTCATGGAGGCTTAACCCAAGCCCAGATGAGCCCGCCGCCAACGGCGCAAACCACTCCGGTGGAAGCTGGATCCCAACAAAGGTGGTGCCTCGAAGTCGGCCTCTATCTGCACCGTGACGTTACGACCGTTAACAGGAACCAGGTCGGCATGTAGCGCCTGCCCTTAATGCGGGCGGTGCGAGCGGCGGCGGCGTGGGAACTCGATAAGCCGCCAAAGTGAACCCTACCGTGATCAGGGGAGGGCGCGCAGTATGCGCTCTTCACAGTCCCCCATAGCATGATAGACCATACCTGCTATCACCTGGTCGATGTCATCCGAATCCCACCCCTTTTCGGCAGCTGTGGCGGGCAGATCCGCCAGGATGGATTCCATCAGCTCGTCAGGTGAGAAGGGGCCTTGCTCTGTCGCCATGCAGAACAACACCGTTAGCCCAGCCGCCTTGCTGACGATTTCGCGGTCCTCGGTGTCGTACGGGACAAGCACGGTCGTCCGTGGTGGAGGTCTGGACATCCAGACAACTGTGGCGATCAGAGCAATGGACACCACGACAATCAACCTGACAGCCGTGGCCCGTTTCATCTTCCCAAGCCTTTGCGGTCCCTGCCCCGGGGCGCCTGTCGGAGGCGCCGACAGACAGTGAAAGCGTCGCCGACGATCTCGCCAACACCGAGCGGACGGAGCTGTAACGAAGCCATAACATCCAGCCTAGGGCGTGTCCGGGGTCGAGGTCGCCGAACCCGACCTGAAGTCACCTTAAAGTTATCTAAATAAGGGTCGCGTTACTCTTCGGTTATTCCAAAGAGCGCTAGCCTGGGTCTGTCGGCGGGTAACCCGGCGAATGCCGTATGCCCGCCTGTCCGGATGCCCCCGTGGCTGGCGGGGGGCGAGACGCCTCGATGGAGGACCCCGTGAGCATGTTCAGTTGCCGAGAGCGTAGGACGACCCGCCGACGTGGCCGCTTGGGCGGGCCTCCACTGAAGGCGAGGAATGATGCGCTGGCTTCTCCCCGGCCTCGTGCTGCTACTGGCGGCCTGCGGCAGCGACCCAAACCCGCTAGCCGATACGGAGTGGCGGCTGGTCGCGCTGGGCGATGCCGCCGCTCCCGCCGGGGTGGTGGGAAGCGACGCAGGCGCGGAGTTCACCACCGCGACGGACATGACCGGGTGGACGGGCTGCAACACCTACTCGGCGAGCTACCACACGCGGGGGTCGGAGCTGCGCCTCGGCGACTTGGAGTGGACGGAAGCGGGCTGCCCGTCCCAGGCGCTTTTCAGACTGGAGCAGCGGATGCAGGACTCGCTGGCGACGGTGAAACGCTTCGAGGTCTCAGGGGACCGGCTCACGCTCCACAGCGAAGGCGGGCAGGTGCTGGTCTTCGACCGGGTGGGGGAGTAGCCGCATGGCCGAGGTCCCGCCCGGTAGCAACGCTCCCGCCGTTCCCGCAGCTCCACCCGAAGCGGACACGCCGGTGACCGTACCCGACTTCCCCGGAACACCGGACTTGCTCAATGACGCTTCCGCGATCCCTTCGGGCACGCCCCTGGTGGCGGATAGCAATGGCAGCTGACGCGGTGGCCCACCGGGCTAGCCGAACGCCTGAACGCGAGCCGTTTACTGACACATGTTCGGCCGGCCGCGCAGACGGGTGGACGCCAGGCCGAGTGAGGGTTCGGCCTGACCCCACAGCATGTGTGCGGCAGGCACGCAGGAGGGCAACTCAGCCGAATAGCCCCACCGGTGAGCCGGCAAACGAATGATAGGAGTGTCCATGCTTCGTGTCCGACGACTGGCGGTTCTCGGGGCTCTGGCCCTCACAGCCGCGCTGTCCGCTTGCGGAGAAAGCCCAACTCCGACATCTGTCGCTGCCGGCTTATCCCCCGCAGACACCAGCGACGAACAACACACACCAACATACAAGACTGTCACCGCGGGCGGGTCCCATTCGTGCGCGTTGGGAACCGACGACACGATCACCTGCTGGGGTGGAATCAGGCGATACCCACCCCAGAGTTAGCAACCCTTGCTACGCACGTTCTAGTCGTCTCTCCAGAGACGGTCATGGTGGAGAGAATCCCCGCTACAACAAGACCAAGAGTGGGGCCCCGAGGTTCTGATCGTGTCCGGAGCCTCGTGGCCGTTCTTTGGCAGTCGGTAGAGCGTCGCTCTGTCGCTTGTTGAGTCTCACGTCAGTCATTGTCGGCGGCAGCACCGGTTGAGAGAACTCGTTCGTAGATAGCTGGCCGGGTCTTCGAGCCAGTGTGCCATCTTGTCCCAGTTGTTGCGGTCGTTGGAGTCGGTACTCAGAAATCCGAAGAGCCAGTAATGTCTCGTAAGGCCAAAGAAGGTCCGGACGTCGGGGCATCTTTTGTCGACCTTCAAAACGGACACGCCGGTCCCTCCCCTGAATCTTGTTCGTTAGATCACACCCAGCAGTTCCCGATAGCGGGCGGCGGACATGGGAGAGCGGCCGAGGTTCTCGGCTATTGCTATCACGGCTTCCAGTTGCTCGAGGTTGGAGGAGATCACCAATTGCTGACTCACCACGGTCATCAGCTTTGCCAGACGCTCCGATCGCAACAACAGAAGCCGATGAACAAGAACGTACGATGTCGGATAGGCAGACGAGATCACACCGAAGTCGATCCCCCAGACACCGTGCCACCTGTGGGTGGTGAAAGGGGCGACAACCAGTGTTCCGTCCTTGTCCCCATCGAAGACTTCTGGGGAGAAAGCAGGTTCGCTGGTGCCGAGACACAACGTCGGCCTGTATCTCTTGCTATCAAATTCGCGAATTCCCCGAAGATCCGTCCAGTAGATGTGCCCCGGTTGAGGTTGCTCAGGCAGGCGCGGTGGCCTCCTCCAGAACACCCGGCGGTGCGAACTCGGTGATAAGGCGCCGTATCTCGCTGGAAGCGATCCTCAACCCCTCCGTCTCCTCAACAGTGAACATCCACCCGTATTCCTCCAGTTGACGATCCGTGCCATCAGCAGCATCTTTCAATCCCCGCCAGGCCAAGTCCATCCGGCCTTCCTCTCTCAGCATCTGCGCAGCGTAGGCAATGCCATACGCCACGCCGTCGCTGGTAAGCACGAAAGGGTGCGGAAGAATGGAGTCTTGCCGCGCCGCGGCGGCTTGGAGGGGCATCGTAAGCCGCTGGGCGAAACTGTCCATGAGGTCTGCCGTGATGTTCACGCTGTCAGAAATCATAAGGTCACATCAAGGTTGAGTCAACCAGTTTCTTCATTGGACCACTGTCCACAGAACGGTAAAGGAAATCAGGACAGATCAGGAGAAACCTCAGACCCTGGGATGAGCCTCGCCCATTGGCGGGTTGCCCATCGGCCTCCTGCGGACGAAAAGGAAGACTATCCCCTCATGCGGTCGGCCAGCCTGACTTGCTTCCCCTCAGCGACTATTGAAACCTCTCACTCACCAGACGGCACAGGCGCCTTTACATACCCGGGACGGACAGATCAGATCACTCCGAGCAAGTCCCGATACCGCGCGGCGGACATGGGAGAGCGGCCGAGGTTTTCGGCTATTGCTATCACGGCTTCCAGTTGCTCGAGGTTGGAGGAGATCAGGTCGTCGCGGTGGGGGTAGCGCCACACGGTGTCTTCCATTCCCAGGCGGACGTGGAGGCCCATGAGCATGGCCAGCGTCACCAGGTAGACCGAGGGGCGTCCGGCGGCGCACACCGAGATGATCGACTCGGGGTTGATGTCATGGATGGAGTCGACTATCCGGGTAAGTCCCGAGATCATCTGGCTGGGGTTGTGCATGGGACTGCCACCGGGGAGAGCAGGCAGCACCACCCAATAGAGCGGTTCCTCCAGCAGGCCTGACTCGATGAGATACCGGCGGGCGTTGTCCACGTCGGCGTCGGTGTACACGGCGATCTCGGGCTTGACGCCGGCTTCCATGAGGATGCGGGTCTTTTCGATAACCACTGCCGGAGGCTTGGCGAACAAGGTGTCTCCGCAGAAGGTGGCGGTGGTGTTGACCGGCGATCCGGTGATCAGCCCCGAGTTGGAGATCTTGATCATCTCGTTCCAGTCGTCAGGACCGATCGCCACTTCACCAGCAGACACGTACAGGTCTTCGAACTCATCTCGGAGCGGCTCGATGATGGTGACGAAACGGGCCAGGTCCAGAATGGACCACTCCGCCTCGTTGCGAACATGGATGTGCAGAGCCGTGGCGCCCGCCCGCATGCAAGCCCTGCCGGCTTCCATGATCTCCTGTTCGCTGATGGGCTGGGCCGGGTTGTGGCGGGTCATGAAAAACCCGCCGGTGAGCGCAACTGAGATGGCCACCTCTTCGGAAATGGGCCAGCGCGGCGCCACGTCCACGTCGGCGTAGGCCGAGGTGAACGGATTGGTGATGTCGGGCATCCCGTAGGGTTTGAGCACCGCCCGGGTCTTGCTCCGCTGCATGTATGCGTTGACTCTGTCCCATTTGATTCTGTCGTTAGCCATGTTTGGTAGGCACTCCTTTACTCAAGACGCTGGGCCCGAAAGCCCCCATCCACATGCACCAGTTCCCCGGTGATAAAACTCGATTGATCTGACAGCAAGAACACGATTGCCTCGGCCAGTTCCCCGGTGGTCCCCAGCCGCCCGAGGGCATGCTCCAAGGCCGCCGCCTCAGCGTCCACTATCCCTTGAGCCGCCGCTCGTTTGAACAGCGGGGTCTCCACCATTCCCGGGATCACCTGGTTGACCCTGATCCCCGCCGGGGCCCACTCCACCGCCAGCACCCGGGTCAGACCGGCGATACCCATCTTGGAGGTTGTGTAAGCGGCCCGACCGGGGAACCCGAAGTCCTGGGCGATGGAACCCACGGTGACGATCGAGCCTCCTCCCCCGTCGCGCATGGCCCGCCCGGCGGCCTGACACCAGTAGAAAGTTCCGTTGAGATGCACCCCCAGCACTTTCTGCCACTTCTCGGCGGACAACTCGAAGCTGTCCCCCACGATCTGGATCCCCGCGCAGGTCACCAGCATGCTGATCGGCCGGTTCCATTCCTCGATTTGGGACGCCGCGGCTTCGACCGCCGACTGGTCGGTCACGTCACACTGCACGAAACGAACCCGGTCTTCGCCGAATCTCTCCACCAACTCGGCCGACTGGGCCTCGTTCAGATCGACCAGTGCACATGCCACGTCCAGGCGGGTCTCCAGCAGCCGCTCGGCAGTCTTCCAGCCGATTCCACTGGCGCCGCCGGTGATCACCGCCACCGCAGATACGGGGGTGTTCATTCCTCCCTCTCTTTCTTTGCTCTATTGGACAAACTCTTGGCGATCAGGGTCCGGTGAATCTCGTTGGCCCCGTCCACGATCTGGTTGAGCTTTGCTTCTCTCATCAACCGCTCCACCTTGCCCGACACCAGATACCCCCAGCCACCCATGAGTTGAGTGGCTGAAGTGGTAACTCTCATGGCCAGGTCGGTGATATAGGTCTTGGCCACCGAGGTTTCCAAAGACGCCGGATGTCCGGCATCCACCAACGAGGCGGCGTGAGCCAGATACACCCTTCCGGTCTCCACCGCTATACCCATGTCAGCCAGGCTCTGTTGCACTGCGCCCTGCCGGTTGAGAGGCTTTCCGAAACGCTCGGTGCGAGCGGTGTAGTCAAGCGCCAATTCCAGGGCTTCCACAGCAATGCCCAGCGCCAGGCCGGAGGTGAGCAGGCGACTGCGGCCCAGGTGGGGCCACAATCCGGCCATCTCTCCCAACCGGTCATCGCCGGAGACAACACATCCCTCCAGCTTGATCTCACACAGATGCACCCCTCGCAACGCCATGGTGGCTCCCAGGCGCCGCACCCGGCATCCCGACGAGGCGGGATCAACCGCAAAGATGGAAGGAGGGTCCCCGGGTCTCTCCCGGGCGGCCAGCAGCAGGAAGTCAACCTGGTCGGCGTTGGGAATGTAAGTCTTGACCCCCCTGATCCGGTATCCCCCCTCATCCTTTTCGGCCATGCTCGCCAGCGCCGACAGATCATTGCCGCTGTCCGGCTCGTTGAGCGCCAGCACCGACGAAGCCCTGCCTTCAACGATCGGCAGTCCCAGCCTCTTCCATTGCAAGTCGTCGGTTACCGCGGCGAGGTATCCAGCGATCAGCGCGTTGGTCAGCAGGAACCCGAAGGGCCGGTAGATACGGCCCAGGTCGGTGGCGACCTCCACGATCTCCGTCCAGGGCCGCGGATCACCGCCCCGGCCGATGGGAGTCATCATGCCGAGCAAACCGAAGCGGCGGCCTACCTTCCAGAGGGCTTCGGGCGGAACATGGCCGGCTTCCTCCCAGCCGTCCACCTGCGGCTCGATCTCCGAGCGCAGAAAGTCCAGAAGATCGCCTCTCACACCACCCTCCGAGTGACGCCCTTGGAGAGGCAGAACCCCGAGAAGAACACCGAGTGGGAGGCGTTTCCCTCGGTGCCCCCGCCCACCACGATCCGCAAGTCGTCGGGCGTCTCGCAAATCAAGACTCTGTCGTTCTCCACTGTCCAGTCTCCCTGGGGAATGTTGCCCTCCGGCGGGTAGTCGGACAGGGGGACCTTTCCCATTTCCCACAGGTGCTCCCGCAGGCGTCTCTTGCTCCATCCATCTCTGGCGAACACCCCGGCGTGGGCGGGGCTCATCAGCAAGGTGAGAGTCCCCCGGGAAAAGAACTGGCTGGTGGCGGTGGAACGCAGCGTCTTGGCCAGCATCTTGGCCAAGGAGTCGGGCGTCCACCACACCGCCGTGGAGTTGATCACCGACTCGATGCCCGCCACCGAGACCGTTGAATCATCATGCTGGTAACCCAACTGCACGTGCAGGGGTTCCCACGGGCTTGACTCCTCGTCCTCGGGCACCACCAGTGTGTACTTGGCCGGACTGCCGTGAGTGGCCTGATCCACTCCGATATACGCTCCTCCCAGATTGCGCATCGCCAACCGCAGGGCCCGTCCGATGGTGGCGTTGGCACGGTTCCCAGGACCCAGGAGGTTGCGGTCGGTGTTCATGTCAAGCTCCCGGCGGACCGGCCCGTTGACCACCACCAGCGGCGTGGCCGGGTTGGTGGTGGACTGGATGGCATGCAGGTTGAAGATGGGCTCGCACATGGCCGACATGGCGGCGATGATTACCGGCATGTAGGCGGGCAGGCACCCGGCCATCACCGCATTGATAGCCAGTTTCTCAACGGTGGCCACCCCCCGCTTGGGATCGATGATCCCGACTTCCTCCCCCGGGTCTCGTCCGCTCCCGGCCACCATGGCCGCCACCCTCGCCGCAGTGGGGGGAACTATCGGAAGACCATCGGAGAGGTCCTGTCCGTGAAACCAATCCTGGACGGCGTCCAGGCCTTGATCGGTCGGACAGTCAAGCTCCCGGGACAATAGCTCCATCTAGTCACTACCCTCCGGCCACTCAGGCCAGCGGACCTCGCACCGCCTCGATGAGAGGGACGATCTCATTGTCGACCGCCCACTCCACCACCGGGCGCAACTCTTCGGTGGTCATTACTTCGGTCTGGTGGGGAAAGATCACCATCGGCAGGTCCGGCACTCCCCGGCTGGCCAGGGTGGCCCGGGCCAATTCCTCGAAAGCCTCGGTGATCAGCACCACCGTTCCGATCCCCTGCTTTCTCAACTCGGTTCCGTCGTGGCAACTCCACGCTGTGCAAGCCCCTCAGTTGCCCAAACCCAGCACCGCAAAGTGGCTGTACCCCACCACCTGGTCTATCACTTCTTGCGGAGTGGGTTCGGAGTGCTTGATCTTCCAGTGCCGCACGTCACCGATGAAAGAGAGCCGCCGGAGGCGCTCATCCACCAAGGCGGCGATGCGGGTCATCGACTCCCAGCGGGAGTTGAGGATGCCCACGTTCAATTCCACCGCCTCCACCGGCTTGAGCGGATCGGCGGCGTCCAAGCGACGGTACTCCTCGGCTCGGGGGTCTAATAGTGCAGTCATTCTCTACTCCTCCGGTATCTCCAGGTCGGCCAGCATCAGATGCTGGTGAGCACCGAACACGTCTTTGCAAGCGGGGTCGGACGAGGCGATGTCCTTGACCATGGTCACCTTGAACGCCAGGGCGTTGTCCAGAAAGTAGATGC
Source organism: bacterium OM1 bin76 (assembly GCA_002238785.1). GTDB lineage: Bacteria > Actinomycetota > Acidimicrobiia > Spongiisociales > ZC4RG35 > Bin76. The sequence goes on from MPNA01000001.1 coordinate 205,592, forward strand.
CCAGCACCTGATCGATAGTCAGTCCATAGAGAGGCGCCAGCACCTCGGCGCTGATCCGACCCGAGTCTCTCACCTGCCGGTAGGCGTCTTCGTTGTCGAAGAACACGTCGAAGGTGGTGTTGAACGGGTCGCAGTTCTTGGACCGCAGGGTCTTGGCGAAATCACGCAGGCGGGCCATCAGCGCCCCCTGGGAAAGTCGACGATCTCGAAGGGGAAGAGTTCGAGGGGATCTTCCACCTCCAGCAGGTGCCAGACGTTGAACGAAAAAGCCGGTCCCACGTTGATGGTGGGCGGGGCGAACCGGGTGGCCAGGTTTCCGGCCGAGGTCTGACGGTTGGGATAGGGCTTGATCCAAAGCTCCATGCAGATGAAGTAGGCGAGGTTCTCGGCCAGTTCCTGGGTCTCGGCGATGACGTCCACCAGCAGACCGATCTCATGGGGGGTGCGGCCCCGGAGAGGCTCGTTGGGACCCAGCACGCCGTTGCGCCCGTACTGGTCGAAGGTGATCGAATAGTGCTTGCCCTCGTCCAGGTGCCCGAACCTCGGCGATCCCGCGATAGTGGAGCGGATGTTGTCCAGAAACCAGTCCAAGCAGTCGATGAAGGCCGGTTCCCGCACGCCGAACACCGCAATGGTGCGATATCCCTCCCGTCGGGCGCCCTCCAATTTGACGGTATAGGGCGTATCCACCCAGATCGCCCCCTGGCTGCGCACTCCCGAACCGGGAATCTCCTGGTAGGTGGCGTCCGTCAGGTCCAGATAGCCGCCGGGGTTCTTTTCCATGAAGGGGTTGTCCCTTTCGTACATGGAGTGGCTGGCGATGGACCGGGCGGTGGCCGCCTGGGTGTCCGACACCGGGTAGACGGAGATTGCGTCCCGTTCCAAGACCCCGTAGATGGGCTCGGACGGATCACCGGGGTGAAGCGCCAGACCGGCGCATTCGAGGACCTTGGCCATGTGGGTGGTGGCGCCGCGGGGAAATCCGGCCGCCAGTGGCGGCGCCATGTAAATCCCCACGTCCAGGGCCCGTCCGGTGATCACACCGTCCACTCCCTGGTCCAACGCAGCCATGATCGGCTCGGGGCCCATCTGTGCCACGATGTGCTCGGAGGACTCCACATCTTCGGGGGTCAGCATCTCCGTCAGGTGAGGCGACTCCACCGCCCGGGCCGCCTTGGCGCCTGCCCTGATGCGCTCCGCCAGCATCTCCCGGTCGATTTCTCCGTCGATCACTGCGATCCGAAGGGGCAAGTCCTCCTCGGAGGTGATCTCGTCAACCCGTTCCAGGCACTCGTCCAACTGGGTGCGTCCGCCGGCGATCCCCACCGAGAACACGAAGGGGACCGCCTGTTCCTTTGCGAAACGCATGTAGGGGCGCACGTTTTCCCGGAAGTTCTCGCTGGTGAACTGGGTGCCGCTCCCCAGCATGTAGGGGCCGAAGTCCATGCCGGTGCCCTGCGAGCACACCGCATCCACTCCCCGCCGGGCGGTTTCCGCCAGAAACTCCTCCACCCGCGGGTGAACCGGGATGTGGTTCACGAATGAAAGGATGCGGAATTCGTCTCTGGGCATGGAAGAACCTTTCATGAATAGCTAGCCGAAGAAGAAATTGACCGGCGCCAGGCTGAGCGGCGGGAAGAAGGCGATGATCAGCACGTCGATTATCAAGGCGGCGATGAAGGGCAGCACCGCTTTTATGAGGTCGGCCGAGGGTATCCCGGCGATCTTGGAGTTGACGAACAGGAGCACTCCATATGGAGGAGTGAGCAGACCCACTGCGATGGCGCCCATGAAGGTGACGCCGTAGTGGATGGGGTCCATGCCGACCTGTGGAGAGGTGGCGATCGGCTCAAGAATGGGATAGAGCACCAACACGATGGGAACGGTCTCCATGAAAGTGCCGATGATCAAGAGCAGCAAGATCATCATCAGGATCACCACTGCCGGAGTCGAGGAGAATCCCAGCATGAACTCGGTGAGTTGCTGGGGCACCTTGGCGAGGGTGAGGAACCTTCCGAAGGCTTGGGCGGTGGCCACGATCGAGAACACCACGGCCGCGAATTCCGCCGACTCCTTCAGGATGTTGAAGAAGGCCTTCCATCCCATCTCCCGGTATATGAAAACCGACACCAGCAGCGAGTAGACCACCGCAACCGCGGCTGCCTCGGTGGCCGTGAACACTCCCCCCAGAATCCCTCCCATGATCACCACCGGGAACACCAGGGCGGGAAGGGCCTTGTAGGTGGTGACGCCCAGGCGCTTGAAGCTGAGCCGCTCGGGATCGGCGTGAATTCCCGATCGGGGGCGTCTGATCCAGGCCACCAACGCCAAGGAGACCGCGATCAGGATCCCCGGTCCATACCCTCCCACGAACAATTTGGTCACCGACACGCTGGTGGCGGCGCCTGCCAGGATCATCGGAACGCTGGGAGGAACGATGATCCCGATAGAACTCGAAGCGGCGGTGACCCCCGCCGCGTAGGGGGTGGGGTAACCACCCTTTTTCATTTCCGGCACCAGCACCGACCCGATGGCGGCGGAGTCGGCGGTGGCCGAACCGGAGATCCCTCCAAAGAACATGGATCCGAAGACGTTCACATAGGCCAGACGAAGGCGGCTGAACCCGAACAGCAGATCCACCCAGCCGATCAGACGGCGGGAAACCCCGCCCGCCAGAATGAGATTGCCGGCCAGAACGAACAGCGGAGCGGCGAACAGCACCAACGAATCGATCCCGTTGATGGAGTTTCGCACCACATCGATCAGTGAGGCCGAAGGATGTAGCAGCACCCCCACGATGGTGGCGCCACCCAGCGACACGAAGATCGGCACTCGCAACGCCAGAAGCAAGAACAGCGTGCCGAAGACCGCCACCAACAACATGATCTAGGCCTCCACGGCCATCGCCGCCCGTTCAGCATCGTCGGAAGAGCGGAACAGATCGACTATTTCATCGATCCCCAGTAGCAAAGCCAAGGCGGCGCCCACCGGAGCGGCGGCGTACTGCCAGGAGCGGGAGATCTTGGTGATGGGCATGGTCTGCCCGGAGACTTTGGTGGCGAGGACCGTCCCGTACCAGACAAAAAAGATCAGCAGGGCCCATTTGATGGCGATCGAGACTATCGATATCCAGCGGCGCTCCCGCATGATGTCGATGATCAGGTGCTTGCCCTTCATGGTGGTGGCCAGTCCCACGAACACCAGCCAGATGAGCATGATTCTGGGCACCTCCTCGGACCAAATGATCGAAGAGTTGAAAACGTATCGCATCACCACCTGGACAAACATCAAAAGAGAGAGTCCAGCCAGCAATACGGCGAGGAGCAGTCGGAGCACCGAGATGGTGCTCCGACTGCCTCTACTAATAAGGTCGGCTACTGAGCTCACGGAGCAGCCGCACGAATGCGGTCCGCCCACTCAGCCAACTCGGGCCGTTCATCATAGACACCCGCCACCGCAGTGCGGAAGGCGTCCTTGTTGACGTCGTTGACTTCCCAGCCCTGGTTCTTCAGTTCCTCGAGGTAACCGTCGTCCAGCTTGGCCGCCTCGGCGCGCTGATGGGCCGCAGCTTCAATAGCTGCCTGCTGCACCAACTGCTGAGCAGCCGGGCCGAGACCCTCAAACAGTTCGCCACCCATGAACATGAGAAGCGCCGCGTAAATGTGCTCGGTGAGCGACAGGTACTTGACGGGCGTCTCGTAGTACTTCTGAGTGACCGCCGCAAAGATCGGCGCGCCGGTCCCGTCAACCACGCCGTTCTGCAGCGACGTGAAGATCTCCGGACCGGGCAGAGGCACCGGATTGGCGCCCACCAACTCGTAGGTACGGATATAGATGTCAGACTCCGGCACCCGGAACTTCAAACCGGCCGCATCATCGGGATTGACGATGGGCCGCTGGCTGTTCATCATCGAACGCAGACCGAACTGACCGATCGCCAACGCCTTGATGTCGACATCCTCGGCCAAAGCGAGCAGGTCGCGTCCCACCGGACCGTCGAACACCGCGTTTACGTGATCCTGGCCGTCGAACAAGAAGGGCAGGTTCACCACTCCCATCGCGGGCACGAAGCTCTCCAGCAATCCGGCGAACACCACACCGGCGTCGATGGAACCCAACTGGGCGCCCTCGACCAACTCACGCTCGCTTCCGATCTGCGACGACGGGAACACTTCCACCGTCATCCGGCCACCGGAACGCTCTTCGACCAACTCCTTGAACCTGACGGCCGCCACATCGGCATAACCGTCAGGAGCACCCGAATGCCCGATGTTGATCGTGATCTCAGGCAAGAGGGAGACGTCAACCGCGCCGCTGGGGCTCACTGCCCGGATGCGGTCGGCCCACTCGGCCAACTCGGGACGCTCGTCATACACGCCTGCCACCGCGGTGCGGAACAGGCCCTTGTCGACATCGTTGACTTCCCAGCCCTGGTTCTTCAGTTCCTCAAGGTAGCCGTCGTCCAGCTTGGCCGCCTCGGCGCGCTGATGTGCAGCTGCCGCGGAGGCCGACTGCTCGATCAGGTCTTGGGCCTTCGGGGGCAGGCTGTCCCACAACTCGCCCGACATGAACAGGAGAAGCGCCGCGTAGATGTGTTCGGTGAGCGACAGGTACTTGACGGGCGTCTCGTAGTACTTCTGAGTGACCGCCGCAAAGATCGGCGCGCCGGTCCCGTCAACCACGCCGTTCTGCAGCGACGTGAAGATCTCCGGACCGGGCAGAGGCACCGGATTGGCGCCCACCAACTCGTAGGTACGGATATAGATGTCAGACTCGGGCACCCGGAACTTCAGACCGGCGGCGTCGGAGGGGGTGTAGATGGCCCGCTGGCTGTTCATCATCGAACGCAGACCGAACTGGCCGATCGCCAGTGCCTTGATGTCAACGTCTTCTGCCAGACCCAACAACTCGCGTCCCACCGGACCGTCGAACACCGCGTTTACGTGATCCTGGCCGTCGAACAGGAACGGCAGGTTCACCACTCCCATTTCGGGCACGAAGCTCTCCAGAATCCCGGCGAACACCACACCGGCGTCGATGGAACCCAACTGGGCGCCCTCGACCAACTCACGCTCGCTTCCGATCTGCGACGACGGGAACACTTCGACCGTGATCTGGCCACCGGAGCCTTCTTCGACCAACTCCTTGAACCTGACGGCCGCCACATCGGCATAACCGTCAGGAGCACCCGAATGCCCGATGTTGATGGTGATCTCGGGATAGTCGGGCTCGGCCGGCTCGGCCGGCTCCTCAGGCTCGGCCGGTTCTTCCGGCGTCTCAGCCGGCTCATCTGGAGTGTCAGCCGGCGCGGCAGTGGTGGTCACCGCGGCAGCGGTGGTGGCAGTGGGCTCTTCGTCTCCGTCTCCGCACGCGGCGGCCAAGAGAGCCAGAACTCCCAAAACTGCTATGAATTTTCTCACTGGTTACCTCCGTTGGCGAATAGTTTCTTTTGGGATGTCGCTTTCCCGGTGGTGACACCCACCGGGAAATGCTTTGTATACCATATTACAGTACCGAAGATCTGGCGCTCTAGCTGGCAAAACCTGACATTCAATATTGCAATAAATGAAAAATACCACTCCTGAACTGCTCTCCGAATTCTCACGGGTGCTGGTGGGCGAGGCCGACCCGTTCCCTTTCTACTCACGAGCTCGCCGCCAAGCGCCACTGTTTTGGAGTCCCCGCATCGAGGGATGGGTGGCCTCCCGTCGCTCTGAAGTAGCGGAGGTGCTCCAGGACGAGACCCGCTTCGCACCCCTGATGGGCGGACCGGGGTCTTCGGCCATCCACGGGCGGGTGATCCTTCACATGGAGGGACGGGAGCATCAGCGCCATTCCGCCCTCCTGAGCCGATGGATCCGGAACCGCGGAAGACTGGCCGGAGAGCTTCGCGACCTGACCGAGCAGATCACCGCCCGACTGCTGGACGCATTGCCGTGGGACCGCCCTGCGGAACTTCATCAGGGTCTCAACACCTCGTTGCCAATGGAAGTGACCGCCACCATGATGGGCATCCCTGACGTGGCCCGCTTCCGACCCTGGTACGACGCCATCGGCAAGGCCAGCGTCACCAACATCAGAAACGATCCCGAGATCACCCGCAACGGCATCGAAGCCCGCCAAGCTCTGGGCGAATACCTCGATCCGATCATCACCGACAAACGGCGGAATCCTACCCACGACCTGTTGTCGGAACTGTGCCGGGCGCAGATCGAAGGAGAGCGGCTTTCCACCGAGTTGATCGCCTCCACCTGTTCACTTCTCCTCGCCGCCGGGGTGGAAACCACCTCCCGGGGCTTATCCAACCTGATGTGGGTGCTGTTCTCCGACCGGGACCTGTGGGAGAAGATCAGAGCAGACCGGACCCTGGTGCAAAGTGCCTGCGCCGAGATCCTCCGCTACCTGCCTCCCGCCCATGCCCTGGTCCGCAAGGCCAAGGTCGACACCGAACTGGCCGGTGTAGAAGTGGAAGCCGGAGACAAGATCATGGTGCTGTTGGGGTCGGCCAACTGGGACGAGGCTCACTTCGAGAATCCCGAGGAGTTCCGGTTGCATCGCTTCGCCGACCGCGCCTTCCGACAGTTCACCCCCCGCTCGGACATCCTTCCTTTCGGCGCCGGAAAGCACCACTGCACCGGGTCGCTTCTGGCCCTGATGGAGATGGAGGTGGTGATCAACCGCTTCATGGACCGGGTGCGGTGGGCGCAATGGGTGGATAGCCCTCCTCCCATGACCGGATACTCCCTCCGTTCCCCCGCCGACATAACCGTCAACCTGATCCCAGCTTAAGCGCGACGAGATCACCCATAATGGGCCGTCCCCATCTCCAATGTGAACTCCGGGCGAGGAGAAGACCTTTAGGACTTAGTCACCGGACTTAGTCTATAATATCGGTTGACCTGATCAGGAGGCCCGACGTGACCGTCACTGTGAATGTGCACCAGGCCAAGACTCATCTGTCCCGGTTGATGGAACGCGCCCATGCCGGAGAACAGATCGTCCTGGCAAAGGCCGGCAAACCCTACGCGCTGTTGGGGCCACTACCGCCGTCGCCGACGACCCGCCGGCCCGGACGACTGTCCGGGGAGTATGTTGGCCCCGAGATTCTCCTGCCGCTGCCCGAGTCCGTCCTGGACGCCTGGGAGGGTAGTTGACCCGCCTGCTCTTGGACACCCACGCTTTACTGTGGTGGTGGACCGACGACGACAACCTCTCCGACCAGGCCCGGCGGGCGATAGCCGACTCCGGCGCCGAGGTCCATGTCAGTGCTGCCAGCGCCTGGGAGATCTCCACGCTGCGGAGACTGGGACGCATCGATCACGCCCCCAGCGCCGTCAGTCGCTTCCACGAACTCGTCGAGGCCGACGGTTTTCACCATCTCGCCATCACCCACTTTCATTGTCTGTGGGCCGGCGGTTACGCGGTGAAGCACCGGGATCCGTTCGATCGGTTGCTGGCCGCTCAAAGCGAACTGGAAGGGCTGACCCTGGTAACCACAGACACCACCTTCCAGCAGTTCCCGACCGTCGTTCTCTGGTAAAGCCAGCCGGCTCGCATCCCGAGGTGGTAATCGGTCACTTCGAATCTCTGACTTTCGACTTCGCCATACAAACTCACCCACCACCGTAAGAAGAGCACCCTTGGATGCAGCATCAAGGCGGGTACCTCAAGAAGATGAAGCCCCCACGCTGCATTTTGGAACTGAATGTTCGTTCATTTATGCTGAACGAACATTCATTCTTAGAGGAGGCGCTTCATGCCGTTCACCGAATCTTCAATCCCCTACGCGGGCAGTCACGAGGCGGCCACCGCCCGCGCCCCAGACATCCTGAACCTGTGCATTGCCAAAGCGCTATCGGGCGACGGGACCCGAGCGGTGACAGTCGTTGCGCCTCAGCCCACTGCGGCCAGGGAAGAACCGCAGCCGGGAGGATCATGAAAAACGTAGTGGAGGCCTTTGGGCTGGTCAAGCACTATGGGGAAGTCGTGGCGTTGGACGGCTTGGACCTGGTCGTTACGGAAGGGTCGGTATACGGTCTGCTCGGTCCCAACGGAGCAGGGAAGACCACCGCGGTCTCGATTCTGGCGACGTTGCTGCGTCCCGACGCCGGATCTGCCCGGGTGGCCGGCGCCGACGTGTTGGAAGAGCCGGCATTGGTTCGTGAGAAGATCGGACTCTCCGGGCAGTACGCGGCCCTGGACGAACATCTCACCGGATTCGAGAATCTGGACATGATCGGACGCCTGTACCGACTGGGCCGGTCCCGCTCGCGGGCTCGCGCCGCAGAACTCCTGGAGGTCTTCGATCTCAGCGAGGCTGGGAACCGCCCGGTCAAGACCTACTCGGGCGGAATGCGGCGCAGGCTCGACCTGGCGGGCGCTCTGGTGGCCTCTCCCCCGGTACTGTTCCTGGACGAACCCACCACAGGTTTGGATCCTCGAAGCCGCATCGAGTTGTGGGGAGTAATCCGCGAACTGGTCGCCAGAGGCTCCACGCTCCTACTGACCACCCAATATCTGGAGGAGGCCGATTACCTGGCCGATCGGATCATGGTGATCGACCGGGGACAGGAGATCGCCCAAGGCACCCCCGATGACCTGAAGACGATGGTGGGAGGTGAGCGGATCGAGGTAACCGTTGCCTCTGTCAATGATCTTCCCAGAACCCAAGAGGTGTTGGAAGGTTTCGCAGTCGGCGATCTGGCATCGGAGGAGCGCAACCGGAAGGTGACCGTTCCCATCTCGGGAGGCGCGGCAGTATTGACCCGGGCTCTGCGGACCCTGGATGCCGCCGGTATCGATTTGCATGACGTCGGACTCCGCCGTCCCACCCTCAACGACGTGTTTCTGACCCTGACCGGCCACACAGCCGAGCCGAGCAAGAACGGTCGGATGCCCGTAGCGAACTCGGCATCCAAGAAAGGAAGAAAGCGATGATAGGAATAACCCACCTGCTGGCAGACTCGATGGTCATAGCCAAACGGAATGTCATCAAAATCAAACGGGTGCCCGAAGTGCTCGTCTTCGTGCTGGTCGCCCCCACCATGATGACCCTGATGTTTTCCTATGTGTTCGGCGGTTCCATCAACATCTCCGACGGTTCCTACCGAGAGTTCTTGATCGCCGGCATCTTCGCCCAGTCGATGCTGTTTGGCGCCACCTCGACGAGTGTCGCCGTTGCCGAAGACAAGGAGAAGGGCATCATCGACCGGTTCCGATCGCTGCCCATGTCTCAAAGCGCCGTTCTGGCCGGCCGAACGGCCAGCGACATAATCTACAACGTCCTGACTCTGTTCGTCATGAGTCTGACAGGTCTGGTGGTGGGTTGGCGCATCAACACCAGCCTCTGGGAAGGCCTGGCGGGCTTCGGACTGCTGCTTGCCTTCTCCTACGCCTTCTCGTGGATCATGGCCTTCGTCGGTGTGATGGTGCCCAGTGTCGAGGTGATTAACAACGCTGGCTTCATGGTTGTCATGCCGCTGACTTTCATTGCCAACACCTTCGTTCCGATTGAGAACTTGCCCACCGTGCTCCGGGTCTTCGCGGAGTGGAATCCCATCTCGGCTCTTACGCAGGGTGCGAGGGAGTTGTTCGGGAACATCCCGCTCGGTGCTCCCGAACCCACGGTTTGGCCGCTTCAGAATCCGGTGGCCTACACGTTGATCTGGGTGTTGGTGATCATCGCGATCTTTGCACCGCTGGCGAATCTCGGCTACCGGAAGGCTGTAAAGCAAGGTTGACACTTCAACCCTCATTCACCGCCTGGCTTTGAGCAGAGGAACCCGATCCGAGACCCACCCGCCCAAAAGATCAGCAGCCTCCTCAGAGCCAAGGTGTGTACGCTTTCCCTTACGGGACCTTGATGCCGCCGACCGTGCCGGTGCAACGCTTCAGGCATCGAAGGCGCCTTAGGGACAATGTGGCAATTCTCGTAGGAGCAGGCGGGAGTGAAGATCGAAGTCAACGCCGGCAAGGAAGCCAAATGACCGTGCCGCCCCCACGCCTCGACAACACCACGATCGACCGGCCGGCTCGGATCCGCCGAGCACTGCGGGAACTCGTAGCGGAGCGGGGGTTCCACGGCGCATCGATGAGCGCGATTGCGCGGGCGGCGGGGGTGGCAACCGGCACGGCCTACGTGCACTACTCCTCCAAGGAGGAGATCGTCATCGCTGCCTACGTCGAGGCCAAGAGGGACCTGCGAGAAGCTGTCAGCAAGGCAATTGGTCGACAGACATCTACTCGGGAACGGTTCGTGGCGCTGTGGTGCGCTACCTACCGACACTTCCAGACTGACCCGAATGTCCCACGGTTTCTTCTGCAAGTCGAGCAATCGCCATTCAGTGGGCCGGCGCACGCCGCGGCCATGGCCGACCACGATGACTCCTTCAATGACTTATGTGCCGACCTGAGAGCAACATTGATCGACCTCCCTCCTTCGGTTCTCTACAACCTCGGCATCGCACCGGCATATTGCCTGGCCGCCGCCGGAGAATCCCTCTCGGACGCTCAGGTCCTCGCCACAGCCAATGCGTGCTGGCAGGCGGTCTCGGATCGCTGAGTTCGAGCGCCGCGAAGACCCGCAGCTTTACTCGAGTCACCCCGGGGCGCTTGAGGGTACGCCGGCAAATGTCGTGTCAGGGGTGGCGATGCGGCCCGCGCCGCCATCGGGGTAGCGCTCGGGGGTGATGATCCCGTTCAAGGCATCTCGGATGTAGGCGAGCAACGATTGCTGTGCGGCCGCTCCGAGTCTGGTCTGCCTCCCTTTCCCGAACAGATACTGGTCGCCACCGTCTGCCAGGAAGTCCACCGTCGCAACGGTCACCTCAGGAGCGTCCTCCACCACCTCTCCACCGCGTACCAGAACGGCGCCGTTGTCCAATTCGACCAAGAGCACCCGCTCGCCGGAAGCCACGACCGCCCCGTCCTCAATGACTTGGGCAACCCCACCCGGATCGTAGACAAACCTCAGACCCGCCACTTGGGCAAACCGACCTGCCGACTCTTCGACTCGCGACACCGCGTTTTCCAAGAGCACCTTCAACTGCGCCGCAGAGACTTCCTCCACAACTGTCAAAACATCGCTGAACGGAACGATGTCGAACGTATCCAACTCGGTGACCGGGCCGGATGCAATCACCGCGTCGTTGCGGATGCCTCCCCCGTTCATGAGCGCCACATCCGGAAGGGGCGCGCCGAATACCGGCGCCAGGCGGCGAGCGTCCCACAGCAGCGCGTCGGCCACCAGATCACCCAGGTTGGTCTCCCCGGTGCGCAGGCCCGGAGATCGTCGCCCATCCAAGGGGTCCGCAGTTATCCCAACTGCCGTAGCTGCCAACTCTTTCAGAGCGGCCCGCACCGGATCCGTCACCTGGGCTTGGACTTGCGGGTGGGGCGCCACCGCATCCGGGTGGCCGTCGCCAGCCACTCGCCTCAAGCCACTGCCCTCCCCAACTGCGGTGACACTGCCGTCGGAGTCGATGTTCAGAACCAACCGGCCCACGTAGGTGTAATCACCGGGAGTGGTCACCACCGCCACCGGACTGCCGTCCGCCAGGGTGGCAGTGACGGGATAGGGAGCGTGAGGTTCTCCGTGTCCCGGCAGCAGCAGGGTCGACTCATCGGCCAACAGAGCGTTGCTGCCGCCGGCCACTATGGCATCCACACCGGTGAGATCCGCCGCCAACTCGATCTCATGGTCTAGAGACTGAAGATGAGTTGAGAGAATGATGATGTCAACACCTTCGCCGGTCAGACGATCGATCTCCGCCTGCACCACCTCGGCAACCATGGTGTTGACCGTCACGTTGCGAAGACTCGTGACGAAGGGAAGGTCCGCAGTGGTGGCACCGACTATTCCGATGCGGCGTCCCTCTTTGGTCACCACCACGGACGGGGCGATCCGACCCCGGTCGACCAGAGCTTGTAGGGCCGGTTCGCCGGACATGTCAAGATTGGCGCTAATGAATGGAACACTCCCGACCTCCTCAACGAGCCGGGCAACCAGGTCGGGCCCCAGATCGAACTCGTGGTTGCCGAAGGTGAGGGCGTCGTAACCGATGAGTTTGAGGGCGATGGCGTCATAGAACGGGCTGTCCTCTGCAAGGCTGGCCGACAACTCCGGGCCGCTCAGGACGTTGTCTCCCGAGGAAAGCGTGATCACCGCCGCGCCGTCCTCGACAGCCTCGGATCGCAACTGATGCACCAGGCCGGCAAACCGGGCCACTCCCCCAAAGTCGGGGAGGTCACCTGAGGCCTGAACGAGTTGCGATTCCCCATCGTTGTGATGGAGAATGACCAGCTTGAGATCCCCCTCGTCCCCCAGCATTGTCAGAAAAGCCGCCACCAGCACCGCGACAATCACCGGAATCAAACTCCATCGGATCGGTCGGCCGGCCGTGCCCACCGGCGCTGCATCTTGACCTTCCGGCAGAGCCACGTCTATTCGACCCTTCCCACCATGGGGGATCTAGAGGTACGGATTGGCGTATGGGCTCTCTACCTGGAAGGGCCTTCCCTCTTCTCCGAACTGGATCAACTCGATCGAGATGCCATCGGGATCGCGCAGATAACAAGTGAGAGCTCCCTCATACCTGCCCCAGGCGCACCGGACCGGCTCAGCGGATCGGAACTCGGCGCGTCCCTTCATCCTCTGGTAATCGCGGTGAATGTCGTGCGTCTCCAGACACAGATGGGTGTTGCCGGCGTTGTAGGTTGCCATGTCGACCCGGCCCGGCTCAGGGTTGTGGTATTGCAGCATCTCCAGCACCGTGCCTCCGGGCAGAGCCCAGAAGGCGCCCGACATGTCGCAGTTGGGGTATCCCACGATGTCTCCGACATAGTCCTCTATCTCGGCGGCTATCCAGGTGCCCTGCATGAACGGCTCTTCTTCCAGAAAGTAACTCCACCAGGGGACCGACACCTCCAGGTCCGTCACGGTTATCCCGATGTGGTCGATCGACTTGAAACCCATCACCTACCTCCTGGGCAACCCCACCACCACATTTGCAGTGACGGGTTTTCCGCACTAGTCGTTAAAACTGGGCTTGGTAACGATGCTACCTCTCGGCCCACCCCGCCTGCCCGTAACTCACACCCTCGCAAAGTTCAGAAGTCCCCCCATCTCCCGTCCCGGACGATTCCGCAAAGCTAGCCTCCGAGAATGGATAGAGCCGCGTGGGCCGCCACGCGTCGAGTTTACGTGTCGACACCCCCTGCCGCGCCCAAGCGGAGAGCGGGACCGAACGACTGGTGAGCCCCACCACCAAGGGGACACTCTGGGCGGTGAGCGCGGTCGCCTTCGGATCCTGGTTGCCCCTGTTCTATCTCTTCACCCACATCAGCGACGATCCCTTCGTGTGGCGCTCCTGGATGATCATCTTCCAGAATGTGGCGATGATCCCAGTGTTCATGCTGATTCCCGCCAAGAACAAGAGATGGCGGGAAAAGACCCGTGGACTGCTGCTCTACTGGGGAGAAGACGGCACGCCCAAGCGCATCGCAAGTCCGCTGGATATGCTGCGAACTCCGGCGTTGTGGATGGTGATCTCCTTCGCTCTCGACCTGGCGTTCTGGGTCTGGGCGGCAACCCTGATCGACCCGCTGGTGGTCACCATCATCTTCCAGTTGGCCTTAATCGGATTGGTGTGGATGGCGGCCCGGCTGGGCCGAAAGGTCTCCGCAGGCGACCGCACCTCCCCGCACGTCATAAGCAGGAAGCACTGGACCCTGATGGTCATCTCCTTTGTGGGCGCCGCCCTGGTCATATGGTCGGAGACCGGCGAGGTAGAAACCATGAACTGGCTGGGAATAGCTGTGGCGGTGGCCGGCGCCGGAACGGCTGCCGGAAGTATGTGGGGAACCGTCTCCACCGGACGCATCATGGGATGGCCGGGCATCGACCCCAACGAACTGGTGTGGAACGCCACCTTTTCGGCGGTGGCCGGACGGTTTCTCTCCCTGCCATTGACTCTGGCCGCAAGCGCTCTGTTCTTCCCGCCGACCGACCGCAGCTTCGAACTCACCGGGACCACGCTGGGTTTCCTCAGCCTGCTTGGAGTGTTCAACGCGGCTGGAGCATTCAGTCACCGGTATTCCCTCTATGTCACCTCCAGTTTGAGTGTGCAGCGGATCATGTTCTTCTCCCCGGTCCTGCAGATGCTGTGGATATGGCTCTTCGCCGACGTCTCCATCGCCAACCCCCAGGCCCTGCTGATCGGCGCCGGGATCGTACTCATCTCCAACCTGGGCTGGCAGAGCAAGACCATGTGACCCGGACCGGGACAACTCTGGCTTCACGATGTGGATTCCCGATTGCATGTCCCGATTGTCATACCTGCCCACTCCCAAATCGGCGACAACGAAAAGCTAACCTCCGAGAATGGACGTTGCCTCGCCACCAGTAACCCGGCGGGGCGCCAGATTGCCAGCCTTCAACAGACCAAAGCCGCCGCCAGGGTTGTTGGACCGGTGAACCCAACCACCAAGGGGACTTTGTGGGCCGTTGGCTCGGTGGTCACCGGCTCCTGGTTGCCCCTTTTGTATTTCCTCACCCACATCAGCGACGATCCGTTTGTCTGGCGGTCCTGGGCATTCCTCTTCCAGGCTGTGACGTTGGCGCCGCTGTTCCTGTTGATTCCGGCCACCGACAAGAACTGGAAAGAGAAGGCCCGAAAGTTCCTGTTCTACTGGGGCGACGCTGGAGAACCGGTCCGAGTCCGCAATCCGTTGGAGGTCTTGCGGACCCCGGCTTTCTGGATGGTGATTTCCTACCCCCTGGACTTGGCTCTTTGGGTTTGGGCGGCGACCCTGATCGATCCTCTGGTCGTGACCGTCATCTTCCAGTTGCTGGTGATCGGAATGGTGTGGATGGCGGCCAGGCTGGGAAGAAAACTTGCCACCGGACGCCGGGAATCCCCGCATGTGATAAGCCGCAAGTACTGGACGCTGATGATTCTCTCGTTCCTGGGCGCTGCCCTGGTGATATGGTCGGAGACCAGCGAAGTCGGGACCCTCAACTGGTTGGGCATCGCCCTGGCGTTCGGCGGCGCCGCCACCGCCGTGGGAAGCCTTTGGGGTACCGTCTCCACCGGACGTCTCATGGGATGGCCCGGCGGTACGTCCCATGACCTGGTATGGAACGCAACCTTCTCGGCAGTGGCGGGGCGGATTCTCGCCCTTCCATTGGCTTTGGTGGGGAGCCTGTTGTTTTTTCCGCCGACCGGCAACAACTTCGACTTCACCTGGGGTGCGTTGGGGCTGCTCACCCTCATGGGAGTCTCCAACGCCGTCGGGGCTCTCGGCTACCGCTACTCGCTGTTCGTGACTTCCAGCTTGAGCGTGCAGCGGATCATGTTCTTCAACCCGGTGCTCCAGATGCTGTGGATATGGCTGTTCGCCGATGTCTCCATCGCCAACCCCCAAGCACTGCTGATCGGATCCGGGATCGTACTCATCTCCAACCTGGGATGGCAGACCAAATCCGGTTGACCTCTAGCCCGGGCATCGCCTGCCACGAAGCCCCCGCCTCCCCGCATCAGGCCGTGCTGGAAGGCTAACCTCCGGAACACAGAGAGCACCGGAACTGCCCTACGGACTTATGTCGCCAGCCCCCTCCAATCCAGAGCAGAGAACAGGACCGTTTGACCGTTGAACCCAACCCTTAAGGGGACGTTGTGGGCGGTCAGCGCGGTGGCCGGTCTCTCCTGGCTACCCCTCTTCTATCTCTACACCCACATCAGCGACGATCCCTTCGTGTGGCGCTCTTGGTCGTTCTTATTCCAGGCGGCCGGTCTGGCGCCGGTGCTGTTCGTGCTTCCGACTGCGAACAAGAACTGGCGGGACAAGGCCGGCAAACTGCTCTACTACTGGGGAGACGCCGGAGAGCCGGTTCGCATCAGGAACCTCATGGAGTTGGCGCGTACCCCGGCGTTGTGGATGGCGATCGGATTCGCGGTCGATCTGGCCTTCTGGGTTTGGGCGGCAACCCTGATCGACCCGCTGGTGGTCACCATCATCTTCCAATTGGCGTTCATCGGAAATGTGTGGATGGCGGCCCGGCTGGGCAGGAAGATATCCGCAGGTGACCGCAACTCCCCGCACGTAATCGGAGGCAAGCACTGGGCCCTGATGGCCCTCGCCTTCCTGGGCGCCGCCCTGGTGATCTGGTCGGAGACCGGCGA
This sequence comes from bacterium OM1 bin76, assembly GCA_002238785.1. Lineage (GTDB taxonomy): Bacteria > Actinomycetota > Acidimicrobiia > Spongiisociales > ZC4RG35 > Bin76. The sequence goes on from MPNA01000001.1 coordinate 221,773, forward strand.
GGTCGGAGCCCTCCACTGGCTTGGCATTGCGGTGGCCTTCGTCGGCACCGCCACCGGCGTCGCAAGTCTGTGGGGAACCATCTCCCTGGGACGGATCATGGGTTGGCCGGGAGACGACCCCAACGACCTGGCATGGAACTCCACCTTTGCGGCCGTGGCGGCGAGGGTCCTGGCGCTCCCCCTGACCTTGGCGGGAAGCGCCCTGTTCTTCCCACCGACCGAGAACACCTTCGACATCAACTGGACCACCGTCGGTTTCTTCAGCCTGATAGGGATCTTCAACATGGTGGGTTCGCTCAGTTACCGGTTCTCCATGTATGTGACCTCCAGTTTGAGCGTGCAGCGCATCATGTTCTTCACCCCGGTCCTCCAGATGTTCTGGATATGGCTGTTCGTCGACGTCTCCATCGCCAATCCCCTCGCCCTGATGATCGGCAGCGGGATCGTCCTCCTCTCCAACCTGGGATGGCAGAGCGAATCCACATGACGGGGCTCCAGACATCTCACCTTAAGTACACTCCCACGACCAGAAGTGAGTTCCGATTTCAAGCCTTCGCTTTCTTCCGTCCGCAACACCTCTGATCCGAAGCACGTCTTTCCTGAACCGGCCACAGTCGTTTCACAAGCTAGGAAAACCCGGCTTCTGGCAAATGAACTGCTACATGCCCTGAAGTCCGCCGAGGCAGAGGCCGTGGAAGCGTACAGCCAGGAGCAGGAACGTGCCGTTCGCCAACACCTTTCCGAAATGCCTCTCGAAGAAGTCAAAAGAGTCACGAGAGGTTCCCTCAGGCTCGGAGCTGTCAAGTCCTCAGGCATTCGCACAGTGGGGGCCGCCAAAGCGGCTGGGCGGCAGCGTCTGGAATCGATCAGAGGTGTAGGCCCACACACCTCCACTGAGATTCTCCATGCAGCCCGACAAATCGAAGCAATAATCAGGGAGGACAACGTAGTACGTCTCGATGTAGAACAACGACTACCCACGCAAAACGCTCTGCTCTCCAAATTGCACGCCTTGGAGCATGCCAGGCGGCACATACAGCCTCTGCGCCCCCAACTATCGGACCTAGTCCGCGCCATATCAGCGGATATCAACCTGGCGCGACTCGAGATCCGGAGAATCTTGCGTTTTTTCGCTGGGAAGAAGAAAAGGGCCAAGGCAAGGGCGGCATTCGGGCGTCTGGCGAGACTCTTGAGTGACCCTACCACCGATGCATTGGTAGCAAAGATCACAGCAGCCATAGACCGCGTGGCCAGCCTGCCAGTCAAGCCCACAGCGATTTGGGAAGACTACATGTCCAGGCCGGTGCCTTACAACGGCCTGCTAACGGAAATCGGGGGACTTGATCCCGAGGAAGCCGCCTCCCAGGGTTTCCTTCCCGAAGACATCGTCCACAGAGTCAACAACTCAGACCTCAACACAACCTTGCTTCATGCATCGCTCCGTGGCTATCAATCCTTCGGCTCCAGATACGCTCTGGTGCAGGAGAGTGTGATCCTGGGTGATGAAATGGGACTCGGGAAGACTATCGAAGCGCTGGCTGTGATTTGCCACCTGCGCGCTCAAGGCGCCACGCATTTCTTCGTCGTCTCCCCAGCCAGTGTGTTGGCTAACTGGGAGCACGAGATCCGGCGTCACACCCGTATCGACCGCGTCTGGCGCCTTCACGGCATTGACAAGGACCGGTCCCTTCGAGGCTGGAGCCTTCAAGGCGGTATAGCCATCACCACATTCGCAACCCTCAGCTCTCTTGACCTTCCTGATATCGAAGTAGCGGCGGTAGTGATTGACGAAGCCCACTATGTGAAGAATCCTCAGGCAAAACGGACCGGAGCCGTCCGTTCTTTGCTTGTCAAGTCACAGCACAAGCTCCTGATGAGTGGCACACCAATGGAGAACCGGGTTGAGGAGTTTCGAGAACTTGTCAACCATATCAGGCCAGACATCGCCCGAGGAATAGGCTCTGCCGCAGGAGTCAACGGCGCAATTGCCTTTCGCAAGGCTGTGGCGCCCGTCTATCTCCGGCGCAACCAGGATGACGTCCTGAAAGAACTTCCAGAGAAAATAGAGGTCGAGGAGTGGTTGAGACTAGATGGTCCAGCCGCTGACAGTTACCGACGAGCCGTTGCAAGTGGGAATTTCATGGCAATGCGACGGGCTGCCTTCTTAACCGAACGGCCTTCGGATTCTCCAAAACTGAGCCGGATGGTTGAGATCGCGACAGAAGCTATGGACAACAATCGGAAAGTTGTCGTGTTTTCTTTCTTCCGCGACGTACTCGATAGAGCACACCAGGCATTTGGATCCCGTGCGTTTGGACCCCTCACCGGTAGTGTGCCGGCACCGAAACGTCAGGTCCTCCTTGACGAGTTCTCCCGTTCACCAGAGCCGGGAGTGCTAGTGAGCCAAATCGAAGCGGGGGGTGTGGGTCTGAACATTCAAGCGGCGTCGGTAGTGATACTCGCTGAACCTCAGTGGAAGCCGAGTACAGAGGTTCAGGCCATAGCCCGGTGTTACCGTATGGGACAGGTCAGACCAGTGGAAGTTCATCGCCTACTCACCCAAAACAGTGTCGATGAACACATGCGGGACATTTTGTCCCGCAAATCTGCACTCTTCGCCGAGTACGCCCAGAAGAGTGCCATCAAGGAAGCAGCTCCTGAAGCTATTGACACAACCGCTGAAGAATCCACTCAGACAGGTTCTTCCCAGGCTGAACAAGAGCGCCGCATCGTAGAGTATGAACGGCACAGACTGGGCATACCTACCTGAATAACATGTCAGCACTCGTGACCGACCTCTTGGACCGGTCCGCCCGCCTCTATCCCCACCGACGAGCGGTCCGGATCATGGGGGGACCATCTCTCACCTATACGGAACTGCGCCACCGGATCGAGCGGGTTGCAGGTGCTCTGACGCGTTCGGGGGTGCGAAGAGGTGATCGGGTGGCGGTGATGGCCCCTGCTGGGCTGGCCTTCTTCGATGCCTATCTGGGTGCGGCTTGGCTGGGCGCGGCAGCCGTTCCGTTCTCCACCCGATTGGCGCCGGCCGAGATAGCCAGGCAACTGGTCGACGCCAGTCCTCGGGCAGCCATAGTGGGGCAGGAGTACGGTCAGAAAATGGCCCAGGCTGCACCTAGCGGGTTGCGCCTGCTCGAACACGGGAGTCCCGAATACCGCCGACTGCTCTCCGTCTCCGATTCGACCCCGATCGCAGCCCAGGCCGTGGACACCGCACTCATCATCTATACCAGCGGCACCACCGGCGATCCCAAGGGAGTGTGCCTCTCTCACGCCGCCCTCACCTTCAACGCCTACGTATCCGCGGTGTCGCAAGGTCTCATCCACTCCGATGTGTACCTGTCAGCCACTCCCCTCTACCACGCTTCGGCCGGCCTGCGGGTCACCACCATGCTGGTGGACGGACAGACCCACGCGGTGCTGCCCTCTTTCGACCCGGAAGGCGCCATGTCTGCCATATCCGACTGCGGCGTGACCACCACCATCATGGTCTCCACCCAGTTGCAGAGGATCCTTGATTCGCCCGGCTTTGACCCTGCTCGTTTCCGTTCCATGCGGCTTCTGCTGTACGGCGCCGCCTCCACCCGTTCCAACCTGGTGCAGAGGATGATGTCGGTCCTCCCCTGCGACCTCTACCACGGATACGGGCTGACCGAAGCAACCGCGGTGTGCTCGGCGTTGGGACCCCAGGACCATCACCGGATAGCAGGGGCGGAGTCCGCAGGGCTGTCTTGCGGCCGTCCGATTGTGGGGGTGGACATTGACATCCGGACACCCGAGGGCAGGGTGACAAAACCCGCGGAAGTGGGTGAGTTGCTGGTACGCACCCCGAAACTGATGTCCGGCTATTGGAAGCAGCCTGAAGCCACGGCCCAGGCAATTTGCAATGGGTGGCTTCACACCGGAGACCTGGGATACCGAGATCAGGAGGGTTATATCTATTTGGCGGGGCGGATCAAGGAATTGATCATCAGCGGCGGTGTGAACATCCACCCGCCGCAGATCGAAGACGCCCTCTCCCATCATCCCAAGGTGGCGGAGGTGGCGGTGATCGGTCTCCCCGACCGCGATTGGGGCGAGGCCGTGACGGCCGTGGTGGTTCCCCGACTCGGCGCTGCCCCGACGTTGGAGGACATCGGCCAGTGGGTGGGTGATCGGCTGGCTTCCCACATGAAGCCGAAACGGCTGATCCTTACCGACCGACTCCCTCGCGGCGCCACCGGAAAAGTGCAAAAGCATCGGCTGGTCACCATGCACGGCGAATCGGAGAACGACCGATGATCAACGATGCCCTTCGCCACCGGCCCACTCCCGCTCTGGTCATAGACCGGGCGGTGATGGAACGCAATGTCACCGAGATGGCGCACCGGATGGAGAAGTTGGGCGTGGCGCTACGTCCCCACTGGAAGACCTCCAAGATGGTCGAGGCGGCTCACATGCAAAGCCGGGCGGGCTGCGTGGGATTCACCTGCGCCACCCCGGATGAGGTGGAGTGCCTGCTCGACCACGGGTACACCGACCTCACCTGGGCCCATCAACCAGTGGGCCCTCCAAAGGTCGCTTTTGCAGTGGATGCCAACCGGCGAGGGCGGGTGCGGGTGGCGCTCGACTCCCTTGAGGCCGCCGGGCCTCTGGCCAACGCTGGCACGGAAGCAGGAGTCGCCATTCCCTATCTGATCGAGGTGGACACCGGGCTGGGGCGGGCGGGAGTCGTCCCCGACCAGGTAGTGAACCTGGCGGGCAGGCTGGCCCGACTGGACGGCCTGGAGTTTGAGGGGATAATCACCCACGCAGGGCACCTGAGCAGCTTCGGGGACGACCGGTCAGGCCTGGAAGCAGAAGGCCGAGCGGTGGGAAGGACCATGGTGAGAATCGCTCGGGCGCTTCGCAGAACCGGTTTTCTGGTCTCAGTGGGATCCACACCGGGTTCCACCTCCACTCCCACCGTTTCGGGGGTCACCGAAGCCCGGCCGGGAACCTACGTGTTCCATGACGCCAATCAGGTGGCGGTGGGAAGCACCGACCTGTCGGGGTGCGCTCTTACCGTAGCCTCCAGGGTGGTCAGCACCCCCAGGCCCGGCGAGGCGATCATCGATGCAGGTAGCAAGTCGATGAGCTCAGATAGTCCCACTTCGGGCACAGGACTCGGAAGGGTCCTCGCCGAGGACGGCGCCTACGCCGACATCTGGTTCCACCGCGCCAACGAGGAGCATGGCTTCTTGAAGGGACCCGCTGTGGCGACACTGAAGGTGGGTGACATGGTGCGCATCCTTCCCAACCATGCCTGTGCTACGGTCAACATGTGGAGCCGGGCGCTGGTGATCGGGGATGACGGCACCCTGGACGAATGGAAGATCAGAGCCCGCCGCTAGTCGGGCGCCATCCCCTACCAGCGTCACCTCCTCAACACCGTCACTTCCCACTTCCAGTACGGATGGGGTGCCCGTCAAACAACGAAAAAGAGATAGCCGCACCCTCACACTCGGTTACTCCCGGATGTCACCCCTCTTTACGGCCACCCCACCCAACCGGTTTGCCGCCCCCGAACCACGCCGTCCCCCAAGTGGGTATCCCCTCCCGACCCGCCTCCTCCTGACCGTCGAAAAACGCGGACAAGCGCAGGCCTGCCCGAAACCGAAACAGTTCAGTCCTCGGCTAAAACATTGGCCCACCCCCTAACGAAAGACACTGCCAAGACAGCGCCTCGCCCCAAGGAGCACAACCGATCTGATGAGGGCGACCCGGACCGCACACTCATGTTTGTACATACCAATATGCAACACCCCTGTGACAAAACACAAGCGATTTGCCCGGGTTTTTCAAAGAATTATCGCGACTCTTTCAGCCAGGCTGCCAATCCTTGGAGTAGACGGTCCATGTCTTCTCGGGTGTTCCACATGTGGGCGGAGACCCTCACCGAATTTCCTCTCACCGAGACGTAGACCGACCGGGAGGCCAGTTCTGTCACCAACGACCGTGGATCGGCGCCCTCCGGCAACCGCAGACCCGCCAGGTGGGCGCTTCGGAACTCGGATCGGGGAGCGGTCAGCCCCAGAGCAGCGGCTTCTTCAGCCAGGTAGTCGGTAAGCCCTCGACTGTGAGCCGCCAGGCGGTCGGTCCCCACCGACGACACGATCTCCAGGGCGCACCCGGCCGCCTCGGCCAGCCACAGATTCCAGGTCTGCCCGGCGTCGTAGCGCCTTGCTCCCTCAGCCAATTCCCACCGGTATTCGTTTACCCGGGAAAAGTCGTCGCTTCCCGCCCGGGCCATCCAATTGGCGTCCAGTGGCCTCCCCTCCCGATTCTCCGGTGACGCCCACAAATAGCACAGGCCAGGAGGACCCAACAGCCACTTGTATCCCACCGACACCACAAAGTCGGGGCGCACCTTCTCAACATCGAAGGTCGCCATACCCAGGCTCTGTGAGACATCCAGCACCACACGGGCGCCCACCGCCCGGGTAGCTCTCCCCACCCTCTCCAGATCCACTCGGGTCCCATCCGTCCAGTGACAGGCAGGGGCCGACACAACCGATATCGTTTCATCCAGGCGGTCAAGCACCGCAGCAGTCCAGTCGTCGTCGGGCGGTCGTTTCACGAAGACCGGTTCGGCGCCTCGCTCGGTCCAGGGATAGACCATGGCGGGGAACTGCTCCTCGAGCATCAATACCCGGTCGCCATCCCCCACCCCCAAGGCGGATGCCGCCGTGGCCACGCCGTAGCTGGCGGAGGGCACCAAAGCTACACCTTCGGCATCTCCCCCCACCAGGAAGGCAACCAGTTCCCTGATCCGATCGCCGGGAGAGAAGAAACTGGGGGCCGTCACTTCCGACAGAGGACGATTCACCGCCTTCGTCACCGCCTCGGCAACCGGCTTGGCCCGGGCGCCCAGGTAGGCGCTGTTCAACCACGCCACATCCCCGGGGAGATCGAACATTCCCCGGGCGGGCAACTCCAGATCAGGATATGAAACGCTCATCGAACCCAATCTCAACCGGCGGGATAGACGAGTATCAGTTCCGAAAAGGCCACTCCTTCCGAGCCGAGCCGGGAGGAGAGCATCCCTTTGAACATCTCCTTTGGGATCAGGCAGTCCTCACAGGCGTCGGGCCCCGCCACTATCTCCACCTGCAGGCTCCCCGTTGCAGCCGCACTCACCTCCAATGCGTAGCCATCGGCGGCCAATCCGGACGAGAAGGGCATCAGGGCAGAAGCTGCCGACTCCACGTCCGGGTGCGGCTTTCCAGTCACAATCCCCATAGGGTAGCCTTCGTGGCTATCCGTTCGAAGGGTCGATTTCTTGCCTGACAAAAAGCCTCTCCCCCTACGTCTGGTAACCGTGCTATCAGAGGGCATCCGAGCCTTTCTCAACTCCCCCGCCGCCTTGATGGCTCGCTCCCTGTACGTCTTGGCCGTTCCGGCGGTGGTCCTGGCGATATGGCAGGCCGGCGAGAGCACCCGGGAAGGCAACCCCATCTTCTTTTGGGTTTACCTGTTCATCTGGTGCGGGAGCTTCTTCGTAACCGGCTATGTCGGATGGCCACTCGCCCGCACCGCGCTGGCGGCGGCGTCCCCTGACCTCTCTTCCGACCGGGATGACGACTGGTGGGTGCGTGACGGGTTCGTAAGGGCAACGGCCGCCTTCTCGTTCACCGTGGCGGTGGGGATGGTATTCCTGGTTATCCCGGGTTTGATGGTGCTGATGATCTACACCTTCTATCCCTTCCTGATAATTGAGAAGAAGACCAAAGGATTCATGTCACTGGCGATGAGTGCGGAACTGACCAGCGGAAACCGCATTCGCCTTTTGATCGTGGCCCTGGTTATGGCGGTCTTGTTCATACCCGCCGCTTTCTGGTTCTATCGCTCCGGACCGGGCCTGGTGGGAATCCTCGGTTTCTGGCTGTTGGCCGCCCCAGCCCTCTCCGTGGCGGCGGTCACCATGGCCGCCGCGTATCGTATTCTGACCGACAACTGACCAAACTCGCGCAAAAGGCGCGAAAAAACCCCAGAATTGTCGTGACTGGGGGGTATCGCCCTCTAGGGTTATAATCGTATACCGTATTACCCCTCTAAAGGAGGAAGGATGCTCGCACGTCTACAGAAGTTCGGTGGGTTTATGGCGGGAATGGTCATCCCCAACATCGGGGCGTTTATCGCCTGGGGACTGATCACCGCCTTTTTTATTCCCACCGGATGGACACCTAACGAAGATCTGCTGGAGCTGGTAGGCCCCATCATTGTCTACCTGCTGCCCGTATTGATCGGATACACAGGTGGAAAGATGGTGTATGGACATAGGGGAGGCGTGATGGGCTCCCTTGCCACGATGGGAATCATCGTCGGCGCTGACTTTGCCTTGGAAAGCGGCGCCACCGGTGATCCACCCCAGTTCCTGGGTGCCATGGTTGTCGGCCCCCTGGCCGCCTGGATAATGATGAAAATCGACCAGGCTCTCCAAGACAGGGTGGCTGTCGGCTTCGAGATGCTCTACAACAACTTCTCGGCCGGAATTCTTGGCGCCATTCTGGCGATCATTGGCCGCTACATCATGGGTCCGATCATGGGAGGTATCGCCAGCTTCCTCGGAAACATCGTTGACGCCATCAATGATGCCGGATTGTTACCACTGGCGGACATACCCATCGAAGTCGGAAAGGTGTTGTTCCTCAACAACGCCATCAACCACGGCATCCTGGCGCCGCTTGGCGTAGCGGAGGCTGCCGAAACCGGGAAAGCAATCCACTTCCTGCTGGAAACCAACCCCGGCCCGGGGCTCGGATTGCTCCTGGCTTACTGGTTCGCCGGCAAGGGCATGGCCAAGCTGTCCGCTCCCGGCGCCATCGTGATTCACTTCTTCGGTGGCATCCATGAGATCTACTTCCCGTACATTCTCATGCACCCCATCATGATTCTTTCGGTTTGGGCCGGAGGCATCCTCGCTGACATCATCTTCGTGATCTTCGACTCGGGGCTATCGGCAACGCCCTCACCGGGCTCTATATTCGCCTATCTGGCGGTAACGCCAAGAGGCGAACACTTAGGGGTCTATTTAGGTGTGGCGGCCGCGGCGGCAGCAGCATTCGTAGTAGGTACGCTGTTGTTGCGGATCTCACCGGTCAAGGAAACCGAGGGCACCGAGGACATGATCGGTTCCATGCAAAGCGTTCCGACCGGCTAAACAAACATCTTCTCTGTCTAAAGTGGGGAGAGTCTCCTACCAGGAGGCTCTCCCTACTCAATTATCTGGAGGTTTGAGAATATGAGTTCAGTGGTAAAGGCGGCCTCGGATGTCAAGTGGATCGTTCTGGCCTGTGAAGCCGGGATGGGTTCAAGTCTGATGGTCACCAATGCTCTCAAAAAGATGGTCAAGAAGGCCAAACTCGACATAAAGGTCTCGCACTCACCGGTGCACGACATTCCCGACAGCGCCGATGTGGTGGTTACCCATCAGGGACTGGCCACTCGCGTCAAGCAAGTTGCGCCTCATGCCGCCGTTGTTCCGTTCAGGACCTTTCTCAAGGACCCGGCTCTGACCCAGTTGGTGAAGAACCTCGCCAGCGGGCAGGATGTAGAGGGGGTCTAGCCGGTGGCTGGAGAATCCGTGGCTTCTGTGGAGGCGATCTCCCTGGGCGAGAGCGGGTCAACAATGGAGGACGCCATAGGGCGGGTGTCAGGCATGCTGCTCGACTTGGGGGCCGTGGAAGAAGGATACGGAGCATCGATGCTCGCCCGGGAAGAGGTGATCTCCACCTACCTGGGCAACGGGATCGCCCTCCCCCACTGCACCTACGAGGACAAAGGCCTTATCAAACGCACCGCCCTGGTGCTGGCTCAATACCCTGCCGGCATCCCTTGGGGTGATGAAGACGACATTGCCTACCTGGTGTTCGGTCTGGCGGCGGTGGGCGAAGAACATCTGGCGGTGATGTCGCATCTGGCGGAAGTGTTGGATGACGAGGACCTATGTGACCAGTTGGCGGTAGCCACAGACGAATCCTATGTCCGGGAGACCCTGGCAGCACCTGCGGAATGACCCTCCGACGGGTAGCCGTATTCGGCGCCGGGAACATAGGAAGGGGGCTGCTGGGATGGCTGTTCGGGCGCGCCGGTTGGGAAGTGGTCTTCGTTGACGTCTTTCCCGAATTGGTAGACCTGATCAACCGGGAATGCCAATACCGGGTGATTGAGGTGGGAGCCGAAGGCAGTTTCACCCAGTTGATAGAAGGAGTCACTGCGGTCAACGGCCTGGAGGACGAAGCCATCGCGGTCACCGCTTCAGCTGAGGTGGTGTGCACCGCGGTGGGAGCCGGCATACTCGACCGGGTGGCGCCCACCATCGCAGCCGCTCTTTCCCGCAGCGACCATCGCATCCGCAATGTGCTGGCCTGCGAGAACGCCGACCCCAACAGCGCCCTGCTTCTGCAGCATGTTGAAGGAACCATGGGCGCCCGCCCCCCGGGCGTGGGATTCCCCGAGACACTGGTGGATCGGATGGTGCCCGGTTCTACCGGGGAGGGTCTGGACGTGGAGGTGGAAGCGCGCTTTGACTTCAAGGTGGCCAAGGAGGCGTGGATTGGTGAAGACCCCGGGGTGCCGGGAGTGGAGTTGGTGGGCAACCTGGGCCTGTACCGCACCAGGAAACTGTGGCTGGTCAACGGACTGCACGCTGCCGGGGCCTTCCTCGGATGGCATGCCGGCCACCAAACGGTGGCGCAGGCGGTTTCCGATCCTTCCATCAGGCGACGATTGGAGGAGATCGCCATCACCATGGCCGCCGTCCTCTCCGCACAATTGGAGGACTGGACCGCCGAAGAGTTGGCAGATTACGGACGGTACAACCTCCAAAGGTTTGAGAGCACCACCTTGGTGGATCCCATCCGTCGGGTGGCTCGCAACCCTTTGCGGAAGCTGGGACCCACCGAGCGGTTGGTCAGTCCTGCCCGGGAGGCGGTCCGGCAAGGCCTCCCCTCGGACGCGCTCTGCGATGCGATCGTGGCGGGCCTCTCCCTGGACGACAGCCGAGTGGAGGGTATGGACGAGATGCGACATGCCCTGGCGTCGGATGGGTGGCGATCGGTGTTGAACCTCGGCGAGGCAGACCGGGCGTTGGCTGAAATGCTGGAAAACCGCATGGCTGAGCGGGCGATCTGAGCCTTTGCCCTATATGATCAGGGAAAGAGTAAACGACCCTCCAAGGTGAACAATGTCCCGAATGACCGAAGACCAACTCCGGCAGGCAATGATCGACAAATTGTCCGCCGAACCGGATCCCACCGGTAAAGCTGACCTGATCTGCTCCAAGGGCGCGTTGGGCATCGCCGCGGACCACAAGCAGATCAAAAAGACCGTCAAGCGCCTCAGACCACTCATGAGCTACCGATTCCTGGTCATCAACCGGGGCGACCTGTTCGCAGCCAGCCCCGCCACCATCGGCACCAAGATCGGAATCATCGACGCCAACGGATCCCTCCTGAAAGCCGCAGACCTCCCCCGCAAACGTTAGGAGGACGTTGCCTTCATCTCACAACGTCGGTTGAACTTTGCTGTCGTCTTCCCATGACTCTATCACCAGACACCCGCCTATCCGACCCCTCCACCTGGTCTGACGACGAGCTTCGTTCTCACGAACTGGTCGATCTGTGGTTCCATGAGGTTCCATCCAACAGAATGGAAGAAGCCCGTCTGGTGCAGTTGGAAAACCTGCGGCGCCAGCTTCTGACCGGTCAGATCGACCCGTGCTATGAAGACTCCGAGGAAGTACATCTGGCCTTGAGAGCCAGGGAAACGCCAGAACGCTTCTCTTCCGTATGCGCCTCTTGGAGGGCAGATATGTTGTCTCCTCCCGTCGAGGTCCCGCCCCATGTAACAACCGGCAAGGAGTACTGGGACCACATCCGACACAATCCCTGGAAGACCCCGTGAGGTAGACATCCCATCTTTCGCGCTCCGCAGGAGAGCTCGAAAATACCTGGATCGACAACCTCCAGTGGTCAGGAGCGAATCTTGGATGTCATCGAACAGATGAACGAGGACTTACCGAGGCTTCGACCAACCAAGCTGACTCCCCACGATCTATGGCGAGTCAGAGTGGGTGACTACCGCATCGTGTATAACGGGGTCGGTTTCATCGTCCGCATAGGACACCGAAGCGACATATACAGGAACCTGTAACAGCGGCGGAGAATCGCCAGAAGTGATCTCTCACTAGCCCGCCAGTCCCCAAGTCCGCCGTGCTCGACCAGCCCGATCAGCGATCCAGTCGGCCAGTTTCCTGATCTCGTCCTCCACCGAGTCAGGAGGTCCCGACATATCGATCCCCCAAGCGTGCAGCACCTTGTCGGTGTGGCGGACGGTGATCTCGTCATGATGAGTAGCCCGTCCATCGGAGTCCCGGCAGTAGACCAGTACTCCATTTGGCAGGCCGAGGGCAGTCGTGTAAGCCAGCATTTGGTAAAGGTCGGAAGTGGGCAACTTCGAAGGCTCGTCCCTTAACTTGTATTTGAGGTCGCCCACGAACACCGGCGCCCCGAATCGCCTGAACACCAGATCGGGCTTGATGATCACCCGGTCGGTCAGGTCGAGATGAGTCGAGTGCTGAGACTCCACTTCCAAACGGCCGCGGAGCGCTCCCCGGAGCCTGTGGGTCACAAAACTCTCGAACAGGAAGTTCATATCGATCATAAAGGAGGATGCGACGGCGTCTCCGGTTTCGTCTTGGAGGGTCAGGTTCTCCAGTAGCAGTCGCGCCAGTCTCAAGGTGGGCTCGTAGTGGCTCTGGAGCCGATTGAAGACAACCTCATCCAAGAGACCGGGGCGAACCGGAACATCGCTGACTTCCTCCAGGGCCGTTAGTAACCGGCGGAGCCTTTGCCGAACTCCTGCTTGGATCTCAGGAACCCGCAGCGCCTGGCGAATTCCAGCCTTGAGATAGCGATTCTCGATCACGTTGGGGGTGTGCTCCCTGAAACGGCACCCCACCGGATAGGCCGCCCCCGCCTGGGCGAACTGAGCGGGCAGGTCGATCCGGCCGCGTATGGTCTTGAGCCTTTCTTGCCGCTGCTGATAGGAGCGATACACACCCCGGGCTAGGGTCTGCTCGCCGCTCCGGGTGAAGAAGGCCACCATCGCCGGGAGCAGATCGCCGGTGATCTCATACCCGAAGGTCTCCCGGCGCCAGTCTGAGTGGCGCAGGCCGACCGCCAGCATCAGGAAGACGTTTTCCAGTTCGATCTTGGGCCTGATGAGAATCCGCAGGTCTTTTGTGACCAGGGTGCCGACATAATGCTTGGCGGTCAGTTCCCACCATCGCGCCTCCGAGCCAGGAGCCACCTCCACGAACTGTTTCCAGTCCCGCAGGCTTCGCGCCTGGAGGCCAGTCAAGGGAACCGGTCGAGACTCGTGCTCAGTCAGCCTCAGGGTTTTCGTCATCGCTCCCGTCCTTTGGCCCGTAGCGGCTGAGCACTTCTTCCAATCGAAAGCGGGCCCTCTGCTCTGGCTTGTCGAAAAATTGCTCCTCGATGAATGGCATGATGGTGTAGTCCCACACCAGTTTCAGCGTCGATTCGGAGCTGATTCCCTCCGTCATGAAGTGACTCGCTCCCAGTTGCAGATGATCGCCACCGAGCGCCTTTGCCAACTCCTCGTTGACCTTGGAGACCATTCTTCCCACCCAAGCCTCCTCGTTCTTGTCCTTCAGCCACTTCTCCAGCAGACCCTGCATGGGGCCGTAATTGGGAAAGAACGGGACGAAGTGGAATCGCCTTCGGAGAGCGGCGTCCACCAGGGCGATCGACCGGTCGACGGTATTCATAGTGCCGATGAACCACAGGTTCTCGGGCAGCCGAAAGGACTTGCCGGGCTGATACTGACGAACGATCTCCTCATCTCGATACTCCAGCAGGAACAGCAATTCTCCCAGCACCGTAGGCAGGTCTGCCCGGTTGATTTCGTCGATGACCATGACATGAAGCTGATCGTCCGGTGCAGAGGAGGCCTTCTCCGCCAATCTCAGAAGCGGACCCGGTGTCAACTCATAGACCATCTGTCCGTTCTTGACCTTGGGTCGATACCCTTCGAAGAAGTCTTCGTAGGACATGGAGGGATGAAATTGGACGAGAGATCGCCGATCAGAATCCGGCGCCAATGCCTGTGCCAACTTCTTGGCCAGATAGGTCTTGCCCGTCCCCGGCGGCCCATAGAAGATCACCTGGGGCTTGTCCTCCAGCAACTTCACTATCTCACCCAGGAAACTTTGATCGATCAGAAGTTCCTTCGCCAGCTTGTCAAGCCGTACCTCCAGCCCATCCGAGTCCGGCCCACTGTTCTTGCTGCCGTTGTTCCCTTTCACCGGCCCGCCCTTCTCGGACCAGTCGAATAGGCTGTACTCTTCAAGCAACGCAGAAAGGCGGTCGCGAAGGTCCCTGGCCGCCTCAATAACCACCGGTCTTAACTCGGCGGGTAGGTGGTCTTTCTCCCAGTGCCGTCCGTACATGACCTGGTCTGGACGCCAACTGGATCGTTGCGGGGTCTCAAGCTTGGACCTGTGCGAGGCGATCATCTCGCACTCCTCCACTTTCCAGGCTTTCATAATCCCAACCGCTCGATCCAACCATCCTGCCTTTCCCAATCCAGAATCCACTCCAACAGAGAGACCGTCCCGATCGATCCCTATTCGAAACCCCGGACCCGTGGTCCAAGGCGAACGTTCGACCCGCCAGTAAATCACGAGGTCCGCCCGTGGTTTCCCTTTCTTCCACTCCAGTGACTGTTTCGGTTTGAAGAGACCCCTACCGAGGGAGTCTTCTAGGTCTGCATTCAGCATCTCACCCCAGTAACGAGCGATTCCCACCAGGGCTTGAGCGTTTGGGCGGAACTCTTCCGCTCGGCTGTCATCAAAACCCAACCCAAACCTGCTGCGTTCCATTAGTACAGGGTCCACCAGCAGCGGCTTTTCCCGATCCCACCATTTGGTCACATCCTCGAACCTGATCGGGTCGGAGTCCAACTCAAGGGCCAAATTGATAAACCCTTCATAACGTTCGGAGGGATCACCAGCAGGGAGAGAGTTGCCCGTAGCAACCTCAAGGAAATTCACTGCACTGGGCCAGACTGTCGGATGAGGCCAGTCCGCCAAAGACCAGAAGAAGGACAACAAGAACGGAACATTCCCCGGCGCTGGATTCCCACCGGCTTTGATCTTGTTGACGAAAACTGTCATTTCCTTGATTTTCTCCACAGCATGGGCGTGGTCTTTGGGAATGCTCAGCAATTCAGGAAGGATCTCCGCCAAGTTTTCGGGATCAGCCTTTTTGCAAAGCTGATTGATGAACATCTGCCCCTGGAAACCGCCGAAAGACTTCATCCGATTGGCAGACCAATCCACGGTTGATTCCCTAAATCGATCAAGATTGCGAGTTAGCCGAAAGTCCTCCAGAATCTCCACTCCTTCGGCTGCGTAGGGGGATGTGCGGCGCTCCTCCGGCGCGTACTTCTTGTCGGACGGGAAATTTTGCCACCGGTCTACATGGGCTCGATACCACCGGCGGCGGAACTCAAGCTCTGGATCGGGGGTTAGCATCACCATAGGCGATGAACATTAGCGCAGGGGGTGTGACAACAGACTTCCCCAGACGTTCGAGTATCTCTGATCTGGACGTGGCCCAGGACGCCGCGCGGGCTGGCGCAAAGGTAGTAGCTGCAGCACTGGATCGCCCTCCAAAGGCCTCTTTCAAAGGGGACGCCGACCCGGTGACCGAGACCGACCATCGCTCCGAAGTGGCAATCCTCGAGATCTTGTCCCGCCATCGCCCCGATGACCCGGTGGTGCGGGAGGAGGGAGGGGGCAATCTGCCAGACCGGGGACGGGTGTGGTTGGTCGATCCCATAGACGGCACCACCAACTTCCTGCGGGGGTTTCCCTGGATGGGTGTGTCGGTGGCCCTGTGGATCGATGACGCTCCGGCGGTGGGAGTGGTGGTGGACATCAGCAACGGCAACGAGTACACCGCTGTGGCCGGAGACGGGGCCTGGCTGAACGGATCACCCATTGGGGTCAGCGGCGTGCCGGATCTGGGAGAGGCGCTGATCGTGACGGGCTTTCCCTACGATCGGAGTGAGCGGACCGAGATCTGCGACACGCGATTCAGGCGGGTGCTGGGAACGGCGCAGGGGATCCGGAGGCTGGGAGCGGCGTCGCTTGACCTGTGCATGGTGGCTTGCGGGAAACTGGACGGGTACTGGGAGGAGGATCTCTCGCCCTGGGACATGGGGGCCGGGGTCTTGATGGTCACGGAAGCGGGAGGCAAGGTCACCGACCAGTCCGGCGGCGCCGTGAAAACCACGACACCCTTTGTGGTCGCCAGCAACGGCCCGATTCACGACCGCTTTCTGGAAACTCTGGAAGCCACCTGATGCTCCATCGTCGTCTGCAAGAGCTTGAACGAAGCGGAGACAAGATCAGGGTGGGCTTGGTGGGCGCCGGGCAGATGGGAGAGGGACTGGCCGTGGTGTTGGAACAGATGGCGGGCATCGAGACAACCGTGGTGGTGGACGCCGCACCCGGCCGGGCGGCCAGGGCATTTGCGTCGGCAGGCACATCTGCCTCGGACGTAGTGGAGACCGATGATCCCGACCGTGCCCTGGCGGCGATGTCCGATGGGCGGCGGGTGGCGACCTCCAACGTGGAGTTGGCTTGGTGTGAACCCATCGACATCTCCGTGGAGGCCACCGGCGTTCCCGAGGTGGGTGCCCTCGTTGCCAAGGGCGCCATCGAAGCCCGCAAGCATGTCCTCCAGTTGAACGTGGAGACCGACGCCACCGTGGGATACGTCCTGCGCCGGATGGCAGAGGAGGCCGGAGTGGTTTACACCCTCTCGGGAGGCGACGAGCCAGGGGCGATCATGGAACTGTATGACTTTGTGACCACCTTGGGCCTGGAAGTGGTGAGCGCCGGGAAGGGCAAGAACAATCGGCTGGATCGCACCGCCACTGCCGACACGGTGGCCGAAACGGCCAGAGAACGCCGAATGAACCCGAAAATGCTGGCCTCCTTCGTGGACGGCACCAAGACCATGGTGGAGATGACCTCTTTGGCCAACGGGATCGGCTTCACACCGGACGTGCGAGGCATGCACGGACCACCGGTCACAGTCGACACCATCGCCTCCACATACATCCCCTCCCACCACGGCGGCGTACTTTCCGGACCGGGCAAGGTGGACTACGGACGAGGAGTCGCCCCCGGGGTGTTCGTGGTGTTCACGACCGACCACCCCAAGCTCATCCGCGACCTGGGGTACCTGTCAATGGGCCCGGGACCGTACTACGCCCTCTACCGTCCCTACCACCTCGCCAACATCGAGACTCCCATCTCCATCGTCCGGGCGGTGTTGAGCCAGAAGACCACCCTGGCCACCGACCGCCCTCCCACCGCCGAGACCGTGGCGTTCGCCAAGCGAAACCTGGCGGCTGGAGACACGGTGGATGACCTGGGGGGGTACCGTGTATACGGTATGATCGAAAAGGCCGAGTTAGCGGCCAGAGAACGCTTCCTACCTGTCGGGTTGGCGCCCGGAGCTGTGGTGACTTCGCCGGTCAGAGCCGGCGAACCTATCACTCACGATGACGTTGAACTGGACGAACACTCGCACATTGTGTCGCTACGGCGCCTTCAGGACTCACTTACCGGAGACTTACCATGATTGAAAGAACCGGCATCGGGGCTTCGCCCGGAATCGCCATCGGCCCCGTGTACCTGCATTCAGCAAACCTTCCCGAGGTCGCGGTCCGTCGAGTGAAGGACACCGACGCCGAACTCGAAAAGCTAACCCTCAGCGAAGCGAAGGTCCAGGAGAGGCTGGAGGGGCTCCAGCAACTCCACGGCGAGGACTCCGAGGAAGCGGAGGTCATCGGTGCGCATCTTCTGCTGCTGGAAGACCCTGAGTTCACCGGAGAAATCCGCATGCTCATCGAAGATGACTCCCTGTGCGCTGAGGCGGCGACACTGCAGGTCACCGAGGAGTCGGCAGGGATGCTGGAATCTTTGGAGGACGAGTACCTGGCGGCCCGGGCCGCTGACGTTCGAGATGTGGGCACCCAGCTTCTGAAATCGATCATGGGGCTTCCCCTGGAGACCTGGGATCATCTCAAGGTCCCCTCTGTGCTGGTGGCGTCCGACTTCTTCCCTTCGGAGACCGCCACCATCCCGCCCGGGATGGCTGTGGGGCTGTGCACGGAGGAAGGAAGCGCCACCTCTCACATAGCGGTGTTCGCTCGAGGCATGGGGCTGCCGGCGGTGGTGGGAGTTGACCTGCCGCCGTTGGAACCCGGGACCCGGGTGGCCTTCGACGGCGAGACCGGCCAGGTCTACATCGATCCCCCCCAAGATCTGATCGACCGGCTTCGCAGTCAACAGGAAGAGCAGCGGCGGACCAGAGAGGGCGCCGCAGAGAGGGCCCATGAGCCGGCAGTCACCCGGGACGGGACACGGATAGAGGTGGCCGCCAACATCGGATCTGATGAAGACGCCGCCCGGGCCGTGGAGTTGGGCGCCGAGGGCGTGGGACTGTTCCGCACCGAGTTCTTGTTCCTGGACAGGACCCGTCCCATCTCCGAGGAGGAACAGTACGAGGCGTACCGATCGGTCCTGTCGGATTTTGGAGACCATCTGGTAGTGGTTCGCACCCTGGATGTGGGAGGCGACAAGCAGGTTCCCGGCATCGAGATCGGAGAGGAACTCAATCCCTTCCTGGGTTTGAGGGGCATCCGGCTGACTCTGGCCCGTCCGGAGATGATGCATGCCCAGTTGCGGGCCCTTCTGCGGGCGGGAAGCGCCGGTCGGTTGGGAATCATGGCCCCCATGGTGGCCGGCAAGGCCGAACTGTTGGCGTTTCGGGAGGCGCTGACCGAAGCCGAACGTTCTCTGGTGGCCGACGGATTGGACTACTCCACCGACTACCAGGTGGGGATCATGATCGAAGTCCCCTCGGCGGCGCTGATCGCCGACCGGCTTGCACCCCACATCGACTTCTTTTCGATCGGAACCAATGATCTGACCCAGTACACGCTGGCGGTTGATCGCACCAACCGTGAGGTGGCCGACCTCGCCGACTCCTTCGATCCCTCCGTGCTGCGTCTCATCGCCGAGACCACCTCGGCGGCGAAGCCACACCAACGCTGGGTGGGAGTGTGCGGAGCGATGGCCGGCGACCCTCAGGCGGTACCAGTGCTGATCGGGCTGGGTGTCACCGAGTTGTCGGTGGCCATTCCCTCGGTACCGATCATCAAGGAAAGAGTCCGCTCTCTGAGTATGGAAGACTGTCGAGAGGTCGCCGCCCGATGCCTGGAAGCCGTCGACGCGGCGCAGGCGCGGCAACTTCTGAGCGAGGTGTGAGTGACTCTTCTGAACCGGCCTGCCTGGAGGCCGTGATCCGAGGACGCGTCCAGGGAGTCGGGTTTCGCTGGTGGGTCCTCAAGCTCGCCCGTGGACGGGGACTGGTCGGGCGAGTCTCCAACCAACCGGACGGAACCGTGCTGTTGAAGGCCGAAGGCCCCCGAGACCGATTGGAAGAACTGGCCGAAGGTCTGCACCGGGGGCCGATCCATGCCATTGTCACCGGTGTGGATCTGCGGTGGTCAACCTACCTGGGCCAGTGGGAGGACTTCAATATCGACCATCTCTGACTCCCGTCGAAACCGCCGGTCCGTCGACGCCGGCCCGTGGCAATCGGTTGCCTTCCCCTAGGGCCCTCGACCTGATAGCAGAAGTATTCAGAGACAACGGGTGGACTTGGGATACTGTCGAACGTGTATAAGCAGAAGCATCCATCAGCGCAGCAATATTGATGGGCTGTCAAGGGCTATGAGTTTTCTAACCTCATTACCCTCTGAACCAAAGCGCGAGGAGGTCCAATGTGCCAAATACGAAAGACGTAAACCGGGCGCCATCTCGAAAAACGGTGGAACGGTTAGTGGACTTGATCGTTGAGAGTACTAGACCTCTACCCCCCTTCGAGGAAATGCGGAAGGTGCTAGATGTCTCCCCAGAAGAGTTGACCGCGGCCCTTGACTATCTAATCCACCTGCTTGACGAAGATCAATGATGGAATGGACTCAGGTTGTCGCCCTTATGGTCGCGATCTTGCTCAAAGAATTCGCTACAACCGTCCGCAACATCTCCAGCACTCGTAGAACCGACAAAGAGGACGCGCTCACTTCGAGGATCATGGATAAGGCTCGCAGCGAGATAAGATCCGAGTTGCAAGAAAGAAAACCGCCGTCGGGTAGCTGAACCAAGTACGGGTGTCACACCCTCCTGTCTAACCTCCCTGATTAGCAGCCTAGACGCCCAAAAGGGTCGCCAACGCCATAACCCCTTGTCTCTTGGCCCCGCCCCCACCGTAAGCTCAAACTTAACCACTACCAACCGCCGGTCCGTCGACGCCGGCCCGTGGCAATCGGTTGCCATCCCCTTCTGAGACACGGAGGCAGGCGAATTCCTGCCTCTCGGGTGGTCGGCGGGCATGATCACAGAAGGTCCAAAGTCCGATCCGAGGCGAAAAGGTCGCGAAAAACGGGGGTCCCTTGTCGGGCCCACCCCCACCACCACCTTGCCATGGGTCGAATTGCTCTCAAGCCAGCCTGGAACAGGGCTGTTTCGGAGTAATGACATCTGATCCCTTGAGCGGTCCGAACGACGCCTGGAGCGGACCGCCTCGGTGTTTGGCTCATATCAGCATGACCACTCGGTGTGACAGGAGCAACCCCGCAGGAGCGGCTTTTTTCACAACCTGTGATCCAAGGCGGACCACAGGGGTGGGTACCACCCCGAGAGAGGAAGGTTGAAGACTCAACCCGGTGTTATGGGGAGTTTCGGCCCTTCAACCACCGCAGGTGTGTGAGTGCGGGTCCTGTTGATCAACACATTCGCCACTGCGACGACAATGGCGCCCAACACCAGAAGATCAAGCCGCGCCACATTGATGTCGGTGAACAAACCCAGCCACAGAAGGCCCACCACGGGTGATGCATAGACCAGAGCATTTACGCCTAGATCGGGAGTGACCAGCACGGCCCTGCGAGAAAGCACCGCCCCGGGTACCAGAGTGAACCCCACAGCCACCGCCCAACCGATGCCCTCCCAGGTGACTTGGCCTCCATTGCCAAGCCCGATCAACGCGTTGGGAATCACGCAGACCATAGCCGAAACGCAATATCCGAACAACAGACAAGCGAACTCCAAACTGTCCCTGTTCATGGCAGGGGCGTTCTTACGGATGACTTCCTTCGCAAGACCATCAGCCAATGGATAGCACGTAGCAACAGTGAAGACTACGAGTACCCCCGATACGACCGCCAGGACCATTCCGAACACCCTGGCAGTCAGTGTCGTCCCCACGGCCTGGAAACCGAGAGTTCCCACCACCACCGCCGCCATTCCCAAAAAAGCCAGGACCAGACCTGACCACGAGAAGGCGGTGACTCGCCGGTACCTCCTATGGTTGGCTCGATCCCACCTGGAGAGCCCCATTATGAAGAAGACCGGCCACGTGTAGTGCAGGATCGCCACAGTGGCGGTCTCCACATACTGGGTGGCCCAAGGGAAAAGGGCGAAGGCGAACCGCCCCACCACCATCAGCAGCATCATTCCCAACAGGTCCCATCGGCGAACCCCATCGGTCTTCACACCCGCCACCACCACCACCCCCCCCACCGGCCCCCACCGGCAACCCCCACCGTCCTCCAACCCCCCCACCCGCCGCAAGAGCACCCGTCGAATGGCAGGATCGGCAAAGACCGGTCGGTAAAACAGCAACAAGATACCTCCCAGACCCAGTGCCGTTCCTGACCACACTCCGGCGTTGTACAGGAAAGGATGGGTATCTCCCAGTGTCAACTCCACCAGGAGGGCATTGGTGGAGAAGAACATCACCGCACCCGCCATCAGCGCCAATGCTCGGCGGTGTCTGCTCCTCACTGCCGGACCACGGTATGTTGCGGCTTCACTGCCCAGCGCCAAGGAACTCCTTGTCGCTTCCGGTGATTCGGTTTCGGGCAGAATGGCGGGGCCTTGATCCCGGGGAGGCGCCGGGACCTGATGAAACGGTGTCTCAGCCCTCCACCGACAGCAGGGCCGTGAAGTCCGTGATGACCTGATCGGCGTCGTCTCCGTCGATCTCGATGGCGATGGTGGTCCCCTGGGTAGCCCCAAGTTTGAGTATCCCGAGCATGCTCTTGGCGTTAACGGTCTTGTCATTGGCGGTGACGGTGATCTTGGAGGAGGACGCCTTGGCGCGCTTGACGAACTCCGCGGCGGGGCGGGCGTGCAAGCCGGCGGGGTTGGTGATAGTGATCTCTACCTGCATTTTTGGCTCCAGCAGTGGCGAATCAGCAAAAGTTTACCGACACCGACCCCAGCCTGTCGAAGGATGCCCACACATTGTCGCCGGGTTTGACCGGGAAGGCCGAGTGCAAGGCGCCGGTGAGAACGAAGCTACCTGCCTCTAATTCCTGATCGTATCCGGCCAATTCGTTGGCGAGCCATGCCAACGCGATGAGAGGGCTACCCATGCAGGCCGCTCCCGCTCCGGTTCCGGCCAGTCCACCATTGTGGTAGATCGCCATGCCGCACCACCGCAGGTCGAAGTCCACCGGGACCACCCGATCGCCGAGCACCGCCGCCCTGGAGGACCCCAGATCGGCCACAGTGTCCACCAACTTGATACGCCAGTCGGCCACCCGGGAGTCCACGACCTCGATGGAGGCTACGGCGCCCTCCACGGCGCGGGCCGCCTCCAGAGCTGTGACCCCCGGGCCCCGCAGAGTCTCTCCCATCAACAAGGTGATCTCGGCCTCGGCCTTGGGGGCGATCGCCGAGCCGATCTCCACCCGTTCTCCCGAGTTGTGGGTCATGGTGGAGATGACCGGTGCGAAGTCCGGGGTGTCCACCCCCAAGAGTTTCTGCATGGGCTCGGAAGTCAAACCCAGCTTGTATCCGATCATGCGCCCTCCCAGCCAGGACTGCAGGTGCTCCGCCAGCATCTTCTGGATCAGGTGAGCGTCGCCGACCTCCAAGCCCGGATCAGTTTCACTGAGAGGCTCGATCGGCTCTCCCGTGCGATAGGAATCGAAGAGGGCTTGCGCGTACCTGCGCAACTTCCGGTCACTCATCATGCTCGCACAACGTTACCGGACACCCCGTTTTCCTTTCCCCGCAAGCAGGAAATCCCCGAGCCGGTAGCCTTGCTGTAATGACCCGCTTGCTTTTGGTCCGTCATGCCCCGGTGGCCACCACCGGTAAAGTGCTGTACGGTCGGGAGAAGGGCCACCACCTCACCGCGGAGGCGAGGGCCGCCACCGCAGCACTTGCCCACCGCCTCTCGGAGATCGATCTTCAGGCGATTTACTGCTCGCCCCTGGAACGCACCGTGGAGACTGCCGATCTGGTGGCGGCGCCCCACCAAATGTCTCCGCTTCCCCAAGCGAACCTGATTGAAGTTGACTACGGGGAGTGGACCGGGCAGGAACTGGCCAGGCTGTACAAGCTGCCGGAGTGGAAGACGGTGTTGCTCCAGCCATCTCGGATGCGCTTTCCCGGCGGTGAGTCGCTGGCCGAGGCCCGGCTTCGAGGCGCTGCCGCCTGCGAGTCGCTGGCAGGCCGCCATCCTGAGGGGACCATAGCCCTCGTCACCCATGCTGACATCATCCGGTTGGTATTGGGCTTTTACCTCGGGCAACCGCTCGATCTGTTGTCCAGGCTCACCGTCGCCCCCACCTCGGTCTCGGTGCTGGACATCTCCAAAAAGGGCGCCGTGACGGTGGTGGCGATCAACACCAACGGCGATCCGGGGACGTGGCAATGAACAACCTGGGACCTGCCGAGCGATTCCTGGTCGGCGCCGTGGGGCCACCGGGCAAGCGCCGCTTCTACTTTCAGGTGGTGGCTGACGGCAACCGGCACTCCCTTCTGGCAGAAAAGCAACAGGTCCAGGCACTGGCCTCCCAAGGTTGGCGCAGTTTGCAGCGGTCGGGTGTGGTGGTGGACACCGAAGCGGTGGAGGCCATACTGGCCACCGATCTGGACATAGTTGACCCGGCCGGCCGCGAGGACTTTCGGGTGGGGACCATCAACGTGGGAATTCGTCCCTCGGGTCTGATGAATCTCTCCTTCGAGTCGGACCGCGACGAACAGGGCCTGATGTTCATGGTCTCTCCCGAGCAGTTCCGAGCCATGGTGGTGATCGCTCGCAAGCTGGTCAGGGCCGGCAGGCCCATCTGCCCGTGGTGTCGCCTTCCCAAGAGTCCCGAAGGCCATGAGTGTCCCGCCCGCAACTGAGCACCAGACCCAACATCTGATCATCTCAGAAGTGGTGGGCAGGTTCACATCAGCCTCCAATGCCACCTTCCTGGGGTCGGACGACAACGGCGACATGTGGGTCTACAAGCCCGCCGCCGGGGTCCGTCCGCTGTGGGATTTTCCCTCCGAGTCTCTGGCCCACCGTGAGATAATGGCCTATGAGATCAGCTCATGCATGGAGTTGGACCTGGTTCCCGAAACGGTGGAGGCCGACGGACCTCTGGGACCCGGAGCGGCGCAAAGATACCGAGAGCCCGATCCCGACTTCGATCCGCGGCAGTGGTTCCAGGATGACACCGACCCTTGCCTATGGCCGGTGGCTGTGTTCGATCTGGTTGCCAACAACGCCGACCGAAAGCTGGGGCACCTGCTGGTGGAGTCCGGAAGCGGGAGAATCTTCGCCATCGATCACGGCCTGACCTTCCACCACCAGGACAAGTTGCGCACCGTCCTGTGGGGTTTCGCCGGGCAGCCCATCCCGCAGGCCTGCACCGACGCGTTGGCCAAGCTGAGGGACGGGTTGGCCGGAGAACTGGCGAATCGGGCCGAAGAACTGCTGAACCCCGACGAAACCGAAGCGCTCCGCCGCCGCACGGAGCGACTCTTACAGAATCCGATCCACCCTCATCCTCCCGAGGACCGCTCCGCACTGCCCTGGCCCCTGTGGTAATTGACTCCAGGCGCTGAAAGGCGGGCTCACCTACCGGATGGCGGCCAGCGCCGATAGGACACCCTGGCTCGATTCGGCGGTTATGTCAGGGTCGGTGAGAACCGCCTCCAACGAGGGAACATGACGAGCCAGTTCCGCAGACACCACCGCGGCGTCCTCGGTACGGGTGGCCCGGGTTATCTCGGCGGTCTCCGACAATCGATAGGCCAGCACATCCACAAAGCTGGCAATCACGTCCACCCTCCACAGCAAGTCTTCTGATCGGGCCACGGTCAGCTTGAAGGTGCGGCCCTCCGGTGACGTCGAGGATGCCAACTGGAAGTCCACAAAGGACACCCCACCCGCTTCATAGGCCCGCTGGGAGACGATACGAAGATCGTCTGGAGCGCTGGTCAGGAACTCTTCGGCAAGCTGGGTGAATCCGGCCCAGAAGTTCACCCCCACCCCGACCTCTCCGAGTTGCAGGTAATCGGAGACGGTTTCGATGTCGGCGCCTTCGGCCAGTGCCACCAACGCCATCTGTCCCTCCACGGTTATCCCCGCCGCCTCCGCCCACTGATCGGATGCCAGCGCCCCCAGGAGAACGTCAACGGTTTCGGCCGGCTCCGCGTACCCTGTCGGAGTCGGAGGCCGCAGCGTGGTATGGATCACCGAATCCTGGTCCCCGTCATCTCCACATCCCGCCAGTCCCCATCCGAACACCAGCAACCCCGCCGCGATTGCCCTCATCCAGAGTCGACGCGAGCCGCAGGTGTGAGACAATCCCATCAGTGGAGTCTTCCCGCACGGAGGAACCGGCGGAGTTTCCCCGGTGATCCCGGATCGGCCTTGCGCAAGACCGCCACCAGGTAACCGAGTCCGACTGCCTCCGAGACCCATCGCCAGGGTTCCGACCCGGCGCGGGCCCAGGCCCCCTGCCAGAAGGGAAGTTCCTCGGAAGGAAACGACCATCCCCACAACGGCCACCAGAACACCCTCGGTTCCAACCAGATACCGTCGGACAGCAGATGGATCAACCATCCCACCATCATCACCATCAGATTGCGGCGGGCGGGACTGCCTCGGCGGGTCAGAAGAAGCACCGCCACCCCCACAACCACCGTGCTTGTCAGGCTATGGGCGAATAGCTCTCCCGAAGCGAACGTCCCCACCCACAGCAGGGCGCCGATCGGCAGATCAATCACATCAGGCGCCAATGCTCCCGCTACCAACCAGCGCAGATCAGCCTCCGGATCACGAAACACCCACCGGAAGCCGAACAGGGCGGTGGCCAGGTGCCAAAGGATCACGAGTCGAGCGCCCGGTTGGCCAACCGGTCGGCGTGGCGGTTGCGTTCCCGCCGCACATGTTCTATCCGTACTCTCTCAAAGCCGTCGAGCAACCGCCGCGCCCGGGCGTGAAGGGGCCGTAGACCGGGCGCCTTCACCCGGTACTGACCCAGCAACTGACGAACCAGCAGCAAGGAGTCGGAGCGCAGCACCAAGAGAGCCGGCGAGTGGCCC
Source organism: bacterium OM1 bin76 (assembly GCA_002238785.1). Lineage (GTDB taxonomy): Bacteria > Actinomycetota > Acidimicrobiia > Spongiisociales > ZC4RG35 > Bin76. The sequence continues at coordinate 248,318 of MPNA01000001.1, forward strand.
GCTGCCATTTCCAGACCCTCGATCACCGCCCGGTATTCGGCGACATTGTTGGTGGCGTGACCGATGGTCGTGCTCAGTTCGGCGACCACATGGCCGGCAGTGGGCGAACCCCGGAACAACACCGCCCCAATGGCCGACGGACCCGGATTCCCGCGGGCGGCTCCGTCGGTGTAGAGCCAGAAAGCGTCTTCCATCAAGCCTTAGAACACCAGGATGCGCCGGCAGTGAGGACACCGCGGCGGTTCGCTCTCCCCGGCCTCCTCACGTTCGGATTCCGACAGGGCCAGATGGCATCCTCCGCAGGTGCGCCCCTCCAATCGGCCAGCCGCCACTCCCCCCTTGTCCCGGCGGAGCTTCTCATACAAGTCCATGACTTCCGAAGGCACCGGGAACACCAACGCGGCCCTCTTGGACCGCAGTTTCCCCAATTCAGCGTCCAGCCGTTCCCAAGCCGTGCGGACCACTCCGCCAACTTCACTCTCCTGTCGGCGGGCTTCTTGAAGGTCGGCCGACAACCCTTCCAGGCGGGAGGCGGTCTGCTCCCGCTTCTCCATCAGGTCCAGGGCATCCGCCTCCTCCTGGTCGATCCGAACCCTTAACGACTCCACCTCCAACCGGCGGTTTTCGGTCTCCTTGGAGCTCATTCCTCCCCCGAACAGCCTCTTCTCGGCGATCCCCAGCCTCTCCTCCATGACCTGCAATTCGCCGTTGGCGCGGTCGAAGTCCAGGTCCAGCGACCGAAGTTCCGCGGAGGCCTCCGTATGCTCGGACTCGACCGACTTCCTCTGCTCGTGGAGCCGTCGCAACTCCTGCAATTCCGGCAGGGTTGCCTTCCGCCGCTCCAGGCGATCTACCTCCAGGTCAACCGACTGAAGAGCAACCAGATCGTACATGAGGCTCATCCCGTTTTCCTCCTTACTCTGACCCTGGGTCCCGGACGAAGACCGGTCAGATCCACAATGCGTGGCGCCACCCCCGCCACCAATCCCAGCAGTCTCCGCACTCCGGGCGCCTCGGTGGCGGCATGTCCCGGATCGATCACCCCTATTCCCAACTGATCGGCTTGCGCCATTTGATGATGGGAGACATCCGCGGTGACCACCACATCGGCGCCGCAGGCCCCTGCGGAGGCCAGAAACGAGCCTCCCGAACCGGGCAACACCGCCACCTTGCTCATCTTTGCCTCTTTCACCCCGGCACAGCGAACTGCTTCCACATCCAAGACATCTGCTACGCGGTCGACCAGTTCCGGGCCCGAAAGCGGATCGGGCAATACCCCCACCCGTCCCACCATTGGAAGGTTGGCCGACACCGGGTAGAGATCGAAGGCCGGCTCCTCGTAGGGATGGGCTTTTCTGAGAGCAGCCACCACCGCATCCTGCCGGGCGGCGGGGGCGATCATCTCCAAACGCACTTCGGCAACCCGATTCTCCTCCTCCGCCACCCCCACCACCGGGGCGGATCCCGCCTGGGGCAGGAACGCTCCTATGCCTTCGGTCCGGTAACTGCACCCGCGGTAGTTGCCGATCCGCCCACCGCCCGCCGAGGACATTGCCTCAGCTACCTCCTTGGTGTACCGGGCGGGAATGAAAGTAACCACTTTGACCTGGGGGGCTGTCTCAAGCGGACCGAAGCCGCAGGTTTCCTGGAGATCCAAGCTGGCCGCCAGGGAATCAGCAGTCCCACCGGGACAGACGTCGAAGGCGGTATGGGCGACGGCCAGGGACACCCCCAACCGGATGAGCCGAAAAGCCAAGCCCTCCGGTCCGCTCACGGCGCGCACCGTCCGAACTGGACGGAACAGCAGCGGGTGATAGGTGACGAGCAGGTCGACCGGTTCCCTCTCCACGGCCGCCACCACCTCACCGGTCACCTCGTGACACACCCCTGCCGTCCTGACCAACTGGGAGGGATCACCCAGCGTCAATCCGCTGACATCCCAATCAGCAGCCTGATCCCAGGGTATGGAGGTGGAAAGCTCTTCCAGCGCTGCGGCGACCGAGCGTTCGGACATCCGTAAGAAAGGCTACCCTAGCCCTCTGGCCATCCCGTCGCTCTTTGACAGCGACTGGGAACAGACGGTGGATTACCAGTTCAGTCGGCGGAGTGTCCCGCGGCGAAGTTTTTTTGGATCTGGGGCTCGGCTCTCAGAACCAACTCCAGTCCCTTGACCACCGTCTCCAACTCCTCCACCTGCAGCATGTCTACGACGATCTGGAGGCGATCTCGCCCGATGCGCCAGAATTGCGCCATCGCATGGCGGCCGGTGTCCGTCAATTCGCAGATCACCAGTCTCCGGTCGGCGGGATCCGAGCGACGGGCCACCAGGTCCTTTTCCACCAGCCGATCGACAACCGCAGTGGTAGCGGACAGTGCCCTTTCGAAATGAATGGCGATGTCACTCATACGCAAGGGTCCCATGCGTTCCAGCAGCACCAGGGTCTTGATCTGCGGGATGGTCATTTCCAGCGCCTCCCAGCCGCCCAGGCGACCAGAATGGATTTGGCGATTCAAGTACTCCACCGACTCCATGAATCGGTCGGACAACTCTTGCTTATAGTCGTTTAGCATGAAACTTTTCACTTAGGTATGACTTTCTATACAGACCATATGATGACAATAATATGCCGCTTCCGTCTCTTGTCGTAACTCTGTCATGGCAATGGACTGTGGTCTTCCTCCTGTGGGTGACAACAATCTCCCCGATCGCCTTCACCCGGCCTTGCGGGCACAGCAATCAGCGGGCCGGAAACGACAGGGCATTTTTTCGAATTCACTGCAACGGTGCACTCCTTGCCGGTGCTCAAAAACATGACAGCCCCAACGACTACGAACCAGCCGACGCAGCCCTCCAAAACAGGGAAGCTCAGTGATCGCAGCAGGCAGTCAACCCTGGGTTGCTAACGGAACCGGGCGCGGTCGATCTGAGACCTGTACGGTCATCAGTCCGAGGGGATAGCGAAGGAGCGCGACCCGTTGGGGTCGCCGGCAGTGTCCCCTCCGATCACTACTTCAAGCCCTGCCCCATGTTGGCGCGCCGCGACATTGGCGCAGCCCGGCGTTCCGGGATTCCACGGGTCATCGGGCCTAATGCTCAGAGATCCCTGCAACATCTCGGGGAGCGCCACCCACGCGCCGTTGAGCCACGCCCTCGGACGGCGGATCGCCGCGCTGCGAACCTCGCGGGCCAGACAGTGCGGTGCATTAACCGCGAAGTCCTCGACGAACATCCCGAAAGAAGTGAAATTTGCTCGCCTGGCAAAGCGTAGGGTGCCTACGAATCTGCGGTGTCCCGAGGCGAGGTCGGTGACGTGCAGTGTTATCGCGCTACCCCCGTTCAGTTCTCCCTCGGTGACTTCGAAGCGATAGGTCGACCCCACGCTCCACGGATAGTGCAGTTCGCAATTGATTCCCGTTCCTTCGCCTCCGAAAGGGGTGCACAGGACATCGCTTGCGTTGTCAATGAGCTCGGCATCGCCGTACCCGGGGGCGTTCCACACCGAGAACTGAAGCTGTCGGCCGAAAGGCATCCCGCCACTCTGCAGGCCCGTGTAACCGCCGTCCCACTGGATCGCCGCATAGAAGGTGCCCTCCGGGTCAGTGAATGGAGTCATATCGATCGAGTAACCCGCAGTGGGATTCCGGCTGTTGATCCATATGTAAGCATGTGCTGCTGGGGGGTTATTGTGAGTCGTGGACAGTGTCGTCAATTCCTCCGTCACCCGCGAGACGTCGTTCTCAACCGTGACTGACAGGGTGCCCTCCCCCGGCCAACCGGCCACCCAGGTCGACTGGAAGCGCCCCAGGGCATCCGTAGTGCTCTCAGGAGGATAGACCCGGCCCGAGTGCCGGTCGGTCGACCACCGGTACCTGGCATTGACCACCGGTGATCCTCCGCCGTCTAATGCTGTCGCCATGATCGGGTCCCCTCCCGGCGTGCCGGCCTGGGTGGGAGTCAGGCCCGCAGGCCCCACCACAACCTCCGCAATCCCCTGTGCTACCACCACCGTTGCCATGCTTGACGCGGACCCCGCAGTCGCGGTGATCGTGGCGGTTCCGTTGCCCACCGCGGTCACCAGTCCGGTCGTGTTCACGGTTGCCACCGTGTCGTCGCTGGACTCCCATGAGAACCTCGCGCCCGCCACCACGTTGTAACTCTGATCGCGCAACTCGGCTATGAGCGGTACGGTCTCGCCCAGCGCCGACAGTTCAACTGTGGCGGGCGTCATTGTTTGCCGCGGGATGGCGGCGATCCCCAGAGCCCGGGCCAAGAAGGTGGCCATCTGCGCCCGGGTCGTTTGGCCATCAGGGCAATAGCGGGCCGGTTCCGTGGCACAGCCGGCGGTGATCCCAGCCGCCGCTAAGGCGTTGATGGCAACCAGATGGGAGTTCCCCTCCAACACGTCGATGAACCTATTCCCCGGCAACGGCTCCAACCGGAAGGCTCTAACCAGAAAGGAAGCCATCTGCTGGCGGGTAACCGGATCTGTGGGGCAATAACGTGCCGGCTCAACCGAACAACCCTGGGTTATCCCCAGATCGGCCAGACGCTCCATAGGGCAACCACCACTCCCCCGCATCTACATCCGAAAACCTCGAGAACCCTGCCGGATCCGGCTCGGCATCGTCCACAGCCCGCACCAGCCAGACTGCCACAACCCAACGCTGGATGGGTTCGGTGGGGCAGAACTCTCCCGGGCCACACTCGGTTCCCTCCAAGACACCCCTCTTTTGAAGCGCCTCCACATTCCGGCGGTGCGCACCCGCGTCAGCTATGTCCGAATACCCCTCCTCTGCCTCCAAGACCCCCTCCACATCAGACGGAGAGGGCCACTGCTGCACCGCCCCTGAAACGGGACCGACCCCGCCAAACCCCAATGCCCCACCGGCGATCACCATGGCCCCCGGCACACCAGTCACGCCAAGAATGGTTCTCCATCGTAAGGTGACAGCCCTAAGAACAGCCATCTTCAAACTCGGAAACCACAGAAAGAGTCGCTAATACCACGGCAAAAGGGACCGCGCCATTGCCCCACTGTAATGAGTGTTTCTGTAAAGGCCCACCCAGCCACCTCCCTCTCTATGAAGGTCGAGGCGGTCACCGGCAAAACCGGCCCGTCAGCGTCCCAAATCGCCAACGAATCTGAGATGAATCGCAGCCTGCGCGTTGTTGGTGGGCAGTCCCGGGACTCCCGAAGGAGATGGGACCGCGGCAGGGCGGAGGCCTACTGTTCCATGTTTATAACAATGTTGTCCGGTCCGCGGGCCAGGAACTGTTCCGACGGTACGTCGTAGGGGTTTTCCTCGATGTGCCACATGTGGGCAGGCACGAACAGAAAGTCGCCTGGTCCGGCCTCCACCCATTCCTTGAAGTCCTCGCCATAGTGGACTCGGACGTGGCCGGAAATGACATACGCGGCGGTCTCGGCCTCACCGTGCATGTGGGGCGGACCCTTGTGATTGGGCTCTGAGGTGACGGTGCCGAACCAGATCTTGCTGGCGCCTACTGATGAGCCGTCGATTGCGGGACGGCGGACCAGGCCGGGAGTCTGTGCCGTGTCGCTTGGCGGGCGGGTGCCGCGGACCACCTTAGGGACGAGATCAGTCTTCGTTTCCAAGGTCGGCCTCCTCGTTCGCGTATCCGCCGCGGCCGGCGCGGGGTCATCGTGTGTTCGCTTCGATGGTAAGGTTACCGGCGCTCGCTGCGCAGGTTTGTTAGATGCGCCGTTGATATGCGGATGGTGGCGACAGGGGGGCGGGTCGAAGTGTCTGGCCGGTATTGGCGACCAACCGATTCAGAGGTCGTCTCCCGGGAATATAGCCTGCTTGCCAAGTTGCGGCCAGGCGGCGGGCGCGGCGGCCTTGGCGAGCCGCTGCTCTATGGGCAAGCTGTCGTCCCAGTAGTGGGCAATCAGGCGCATGCCGTTGGTCCCATCCGACTCCTCGGACGCCAGCCACACCGCGGGCCCGTTCATCACCTCCGGCCGCATGAGGACCGACCGCCCCACCACGATGTCATCGGGAACGATGTGGGTGTCGGTCTGGCCGCCGGGGACGAGTATGTTGGCGGTTACTCCGGTCCCATCCAATTCACGGGACATGAGGGCGACGAGCGCCTCATGGCTTGCTTTGGATGGACCGTATGGGCACATGCCCGGCCGGTACATGGTGTCGATGCTGGTCGTGACGCCCACTATCCGGCCCCATCCCTGGTCGAGCATATGGCCCACTGCCGCCCGGGCCATGAAGAACGATCCGCTGGAATTGACAGCGATTACCCTGCTCCACGTCTGGGGAGTGATGTCCCAGAACTTGGGAAGATTGCCGTCGGCGAGGTCCGCAAGGTTGATCGTTCCAGCGTTGTTGATCAGCACGTGGAGCCCGCCGAGCCCGGCTATCGTCTTGCGGACCGCGTCCTCCACGCTTTCGGGGTCTGAGATATCACAGACCAAGTCCAGGACACAGTCGTCCCCACCGGCCGCTCGGACCTCGCCTGCGGACTGCTCCAGCCATTCTTCGTTGATGTCCAGCATCGCGACGCGTGCCCCGGCCTGCACCAAGGCAAACGTCATGGCGCGGCCCATGCCGATAGGACTGCCGGCGCCGGTCACGATTGCGACTTTTCCGTTAAGCGGTTTGCGTTGCATGTCGACTTTTCAGTTCGTGTGCGTTTTCGAATACTTGACTTGCCGTCACCGATGTTCGAGAAAGGCGTCCAAAGGGCCAACTACGGAAGTCAAGCCCTAATCAGTTTACGAGGGGGCGGGCTGGCGGCGTGGCCCGCCCCAGTCTCGTATTTCTGGACGCCTATGTCTCATCCCTCCGACAGGGAACATTGTCCGGGTTGGTCTACGCACGTTATCTGATACCGAGAAGGTCTAAGCACCAATCTCAGCCGAGGGGCGGCAAGGGGCATTTGGACAAAGTCGCCGGCGACGATGATCCCAAATGGATGGTCACACGGGGGCCGCAGACGGTCCCTGCAGAGTCCGGCTAAGAGGCGGATCCGTTCTCTGGCGTTTTGGAACCGCAGACCGGGACCTGTTTATTCCCTGTCAGGTGACCACGATCTCTATTCTGCAATGGTCGCTTGGTCCCCACTCCTCAACACCGTTCAGAGCTCGTACTTCTATGGACTCTGCCATGCTCCGTGAAGCGAACACGTAGTCAAGCTGGTTTGTCGCCGTTGCGGGCGATGCGCCTATGTTGTAGTGGGTGGGAACGTTCAGGCTGTCCTCGGGAAACCAGGTCGGCCGAGGGTCGGCCTGCCGTCCGTGGGGATGCTGTGGTCCGACGAGAGGAAGCCCAAGGGCCTCCATGCGATCGAAGACAGTGTCGTGGCGCCGTTTCCAGGAGGGGCTGCCGTAGCCATGCCAGATGCTCAAGTCTCCCGCCGCCACGATGCGGTGTCGGGTCGCGTGCCCGATCAGTAGCGACAAGTCAGAGATGACCCGATGGAGGGGAGCGTCGGTTACGGTATTCTTGCCCAGGCGTCTATGGACTCTGGCGTATCCCTGGCAGATTGAGGAGGCGACGAACGGTCTCATGCCTGGTGGGGAGATGATGGCGGCTGCTATGGAGCCCGGCTGACTCTCAACGAGGTCACCTCCCCGAGCCTCGTGGATCGGCACGGGTTTCAGCCATTCCACCTCCACCCGGTCGGAGAGCTTCACGATAGCCGCCCGTGAGATCCTTTTCCCGTCGGCGTCATGGAACGGCGCCGGGTCCACCTCGACCTGCCCGGCCACATCTTCAGGAGGCAAAACCGCCTCTATTGGAGGGGGTGGGGCCGTGGCTCTCTGCCCGCCAACCCTTCCCGCCGACCGAGAGATGGAGCTAAAATTCGGGCATCGAAACCCGAGGCACTACATGATCGACGAACGGTTCTGCTCGAACGGCAGGACACCCGAAGAAGAGTTCCGCCACCGGGTGGACAACGGCATCCCCCTGCGCGACAGCCCGCCCACCGCTGAGGACTTCCGCCAGTGGTCCGAGGAAATCCTGGAAAGAGACAGCGAACTTCTTCAAAAGCTAGCCGACGCTTAGAGATAGACATGGGGAATGAGGAGGGGCCGGTATAGGTTCCCATCGAGGAGGTGGTCTGTGGTTCCACGACACCGCCATAGAGAACCACGGTGGTAGGCACGGAATCAGAAGCCAATGGCTTCTCGATCAGGCCATAACGAGACCTCAGAGGATTTGGTACTACGAAAGCATGGACAACATGGCCCGCCTGGCGGACTGCTACACGGCCAGCATCGTGTTCATTCACCCGTTCGTGGACGGCAACAAGCGAACCGGTTGGGGCACGGCAAATCTGTTCGCCACGGCCAACGGGCTGGAACTCGTGTGCTCTCCCGAGGACTCCTACCAGGCGGTTCTGGGATTCGCCGCCAGCCCGAAAGGCGAGCACGAAGAAGAACTCCTGGCCGAGTTCATGGACGATCACCTGTGGCCCTACTAGGAAACATGCCAGCGGGCTAGCAGTCCCCATGGCAAATAGGAGCTTGGTACGTGATGGGCAGTTAGCCACCACCCCTGACCGCCGGAACGCCACTGGGCGTGCTGCGCAACATCTCCGGGCCTGTGGCCCTCAGCACCCTGGACGACCTGCTGCCCTTCGCCACCGACCGGGTTGACGAAAACACCGCTGCCATGGGGGCACTCGGCGCATAACCCTCAAACACCCATCACCCCACCCTCAATACGGTGGATTGAGGCTAA
>MPNA01000013.1 GCA_002238785.1 bacterium OM1 bin76
CTTTTCACAAGAAGTGCCTCCTCTGTCTGGGTCCTAGCGGTCTTTGATAACAGCTATTCTCCCAGGTCAGAGAGGCACTTCACAGCATTTCACCCCCACACACCCCCCAACCACCGGTGGATCTAGGCTTAGGGCCTGGTCCGGGGAAACAGCGACTCGAATCGGTAAGCGTTGGCAGCCGTTCGCCGAGAGCCTCTCCCGTGAGAAGCCGGATGAGCAGGCAACGAACGTTTTGGTAGTAAACACCCCCAACCCATCGCTCAATCCACCTTGCGCTCCCCGAGGTTGTCAGAGCAAGGGTTAACCACTCAGCCAAACATGTGAAAATAGAGGTGCACCCCTGGCCCCGGGAACATCACGCAAGCATGCGCCGACACGGTATCTCTACCGTCAGCGGCCATCGGTCTGCCCGTTTGGCTGTGTGTGTTGCGGCGTTATAAATGACAGATATACAGTACGTAGGTTTCTGGTGTGAATCTATGTGTTATTCTTTGCCTTGGATGGGTAGCAATGGGTTCTTTAGCTTTTCGATAGGTGGTGGTGGATTGTGTCGACTGGTTTCTTGGTAGCGAGGGGGGGTCGGTTGGTGAGGTGTTGGACGCTTTGGGTGTTCGGGATGGTGGTGGGTGGGGGGTTGTTGTTGGTGGCTGGTCCGGTGGTGTCGCAGCAGTCGGGGGTTTGTGGTCGTACCCCGGCGGTGCGGGATGCTTTGGTTGCGGCGGCGGGGGTTGGTGGGTGCGGGGATGTGACGGATCAGCATCTGGGGGCGGTGACAACTCTTGATTTGTCGGTTCGGGATCCGAAGCTGACGAGTTTGGCGGAGGGCGACTTTGATGGTCTGACTGGTTTGCAAACCATCTTCTTGACCGGCAATGAGTTGAGTTCGTTGCCGGATTTGAGCGCTCTCACCTCCCTTGTACAACTCTCGGTGAACGATAATGAGTTGAGTTCGTTGCCGGACTTGAGCGCTCTCACAGCTCTTGAACACCTGGTGGTGAACGATAATGAGTTGAGTTCGTTGCCGGACTTGAGTGCTCTCACCGCCCTTCGGTTCCTAACTGCGGGCGATAATGAGTTGAGTTCGTTGCCGGATTTGAGCGCTCTCACAGCTCTTGAAAATCTCTCGGTGGGCGGTAATCGGTTGAGTTCGTTGCCGGACTTGAGCGCTCTCACCTCCCTGACTCATTTGTATGTGCACCGTAATGAGTTCACCTCGTTGCCGGATTTGAGCGCTCTCACTGCTCTTGAATTTCTCTGGGCGCATCACAACATGTTGTCGTCGTTGCCGGATTTGAGTGCCAACACCGCCCTGACTGATTTGCGAGTGTATAGCAATATGTTGTCGGTGTTGCCGGATCTGAGTGCCAACACCGCCCTGACTCGATTGTGGGCGTACGGTAATCGGTTGTCGTCGTTGCCGAACCTGAGCAATAACACCGCCCTGACTGATTTGCGGGTGGGTTATGTAGAGGATCGAAGTATCGTGTCGGGCGATTTCTTGGGTGATCTTCCCAGTGATCTGCGTTTGTTGTTGGTGGAAGGTGTTCCGTTGAGCGCCAACGATCTGGCAACCATCCAGGCGATAACGGGTTTGCGGTATCTTTATGCGGGTGGCACGGGTCTGTCGTCCACGGAGGTGGACGGGTTGTTGGACGGGCTCCCGGCCGGCCTGCAGGCGCTGGCTTTGGACGGCAACGATTTGGATGGTGTTACCTGGTCGAAGCTCTCCCGGCTATCTTCGCTCACCTATCTGGACGTTACGGGCGCCAACCTGGACGACACGGCTGCTTCGGCTATGACTGGGAACGCGGCAACCGGGTTGGCAACGTTGCGGATGGGTTACAACGGGTTGACGGCGGTGCCGTCTCTGTCACGTTTGGGGTCTTTGGAGACTTTGTATTTGGATCACAATCTCCTGACGGACGCGGCGTTGGGTGCGGGCGCGTTGGACGGTCCCACCGCCAGTGATCTGACGGTGCGGGTGGAGGCGGGTAATGCGGGGGTTACTCACAGCAGGGACGACCTGGAGACGACGTTTCCCGATGTGACGTTCGAGAATCCGGAGGTGCGGACCTCGTTGGAGGTGACCAAACAGGTCAGGGGAAGGGCTTCGGGTGGAGTGTTCGGATTCTCCCTTACCTGTGTGAAGACGGGGGAGACCGGACCGGGACGGGTGAATACTTTCACGGTGGTCGGGGGTGAGACCGGCTGGGGTCCGGTTCATGCTCCCGGGTTGTTGGTGATGTCGGTCAACTCGTTGTATTTCCGGGTGGTGGACTCGGCGACCTGTACGCTGACCGAACCTGGTTCCGGCGGTGCCACTCCGTCGGGGTTGTTCACCGACCAAGCAATTACCGTGGCCGGTAAAAGCGTGACCGTCACCAACAGATTCGCCGGCTCGACCTCTTCGTACACGCCTCCGCCCCCGCCGCCTCCGCCGCCCCCTCCGCCTCCGCCGCGGTTTGATGATCTGGCGGAGGTGGACTCGTCCCAGGCGGAGGTGGACTCGTCCCGGGCGGAGGTGGAGTCCCTGGAAGCGGCGGTGGGGTTTCTCGACCGGTCGGGGGTGTTCGAGGGTACCGAATGCGGACCGGATCGGTTCTGTCCCGACCGGCCGCTCAGGCGTTGGGTGATGACGGTTTGGCTGTTGCGGGTGCTCGGCCACGACGACGACCTGCCGGAAGTGGACACCTCCCGGTTCGAGGACGTGGATCCCGATCAGTGGTGGGCCGCGTATGTGGAACGGCTCGCACAGTTGGAAATCACCAAGGGATGCCAAACGGATCGGTACTGTCCTGACGCCACCGTTACCCGAGCGCAGGTAGCGGTCTTTTTGAAACGGGCGCTTGGGTTTCGCGATTCCCCTCCGGTGGGTTTCGTCGACACCGAGGACAGTTGGGCCCGGGCCGCCATCGATGCGTTCTACAGGGAGGGGTACACGAAAGGATGCGCCACCGAGCCGTTGCGCTACTGTCCCGAAGAGACCGTCACCCGAGCACAAATGGCCCTACTCATCAACCGCGTCCTGGGAGGACCGACCGGCAAATAAATCAAGGGATCTGCGCCTCCCCACTACCCAGGAAGAGCGGCGGTTCGGTGCAGGTGCGGTGAGGATGCAGCATCCGCCACCGAATGGCCCTCGGGGAATGGCTGTTCCGCTGTGACTCGGGGGTGATCCGGTCTTTCCTGCGTTGCTGATGTGTAATCTTGTATGATTTGTGATATGTCCGGGCCGCGTGTGGGCGCGGCTGCGCCTCGGTTAGGAGGGAGTTTTGGTTCAGTCAGACGATCTGGATAGGGAGTTGGCTGCGCTTCGGGAGCGTCTGTCGCGGTTGAGCGAGGCCAGTTTGCGTATCAACGAGAGCCTGGACTTCGATAGGGTGTTGCAGGGGGTTCTCGATTCTGCCCGGTCTTTGACGGCTGCGCGGTATGGCGTGATGACGCTTTTCGGCGACGGGGGCCGGGTGGAGGATTTCCTGTCGTCGGGGATGACTGCGGAGGAGGCTGAGCAGTTGTGGCTCACTCCGGAAAGGTGGGAGCTGTTTGAGGCTCTGGCGGGTATCTCCGAACCTCTGAGGGTTCCCGACCTCGTGGAGTACGTCCGCGCCTTGGGGTTCACCGGGTTCAGCATTCCCCTGCCGGTGGGGGTGTTCCGGTTCATGGCGGCGCCGATGCGTCACCGGGGCGCTCGGGTGGGTTTGGTCTTTGTGGGCGACAAGGAGGGCGGGGAGGAGTTCACCCGGGCGGATGGGGAGGTGTTGGCGATGTTTGCCTCCCAGGCGGCGCTGGTGATCTCCAATGCCCGCAGGCATCGGGAGGAGCGGCGGGCCAGGGCGGATTTGGAGACGCTGGTGAACACCTCTCCGGTGGGAGTCGTGGTTTTCGATGCCGGGACCGGAGCGCCGGTTTTGTTCAACCGGGAGGTTTTGCACATCGTGGACGGTTTGCGGGAGGAGGGCCAGCCACTGGAGGAGTTGGTGGAGGTGGTGACCTGTGTGCGTTCGGATGGCCGGGAGGTTTCACTCGGGGAGTTGCCGTTGTCCGAGGTCTTGAGGGGTGGAGAAACGGTCAGGGTGGAGGAGATCGTTCTGCGGGTTCCCGACGGGCGGAGCGTCAGCGCCCTTCTCAATGCCACGCCCATCTACTCCGAGGAGGGTGTGTTGGTGTCCTTTGTTGTCACACTCCAGGACATGACGCCACTGGAGGATCAGGAGCGGATGCGGGCCGAGTTTCTGGGCATGGTGAGTCACGAACTCTCGACGCCGCTGGCGGCGGTGAAGGGCTCGATCACGACGTTGCTGGAGACCTCCAACCGGCTGGATCCCGCCGAGATGACTCAGTTCTTTCGCATCATCCGCGACCAGGCGGACCAGATGCGGTCTTTGATCGGCCATCTCTTGGATGTAGCCCGCATCGAGACGGGCAGCCTGGGGGTGGAGCCGGAGCCTTCGGAGGTGCATGTGCTGGTGGAGGAGGCCGTGAGCAGGTTCACGACAGAAGGTTCCGGGAACGCCTTAACTGTGGAGTTGGAGGCGGACCTGCCCCTGGTGATGGCCGACCGGCGGCGCATCGTGCAGGTGCTGGGTAGCCTGCTCTCCAATGCCGTCGGATATTCCGGCGAAGGGTCGCCCATTTTGGTGACCGCGGTGCGGGAAGGGGTTCACGTGGCGGTCTCGGTGGTTGACGAGGGTCGGGGCATCCCGGCAGAGCAACTGCCTTCGCTGTTCCGCAGGTTCTCGCGGGCGGACGGAGCGAACTCCGGGGGCGGCGTCGACTGGTCGGGCCTGGCGCTGGCGGTCTGCAAGGGAATCGTGGAGGCTCACGGGGGCCGCATCTGGGCCGAGAGCGACGAGCCGGGCCTGGGAACGCGGTTCGCCTTCACGTTGCCTGCAGTGGAGGCCGCAACACCCGCTCCGGCCTCCCTGCGATCTCGTCCGGCCTCCCGTGGCAAGGTTCGAGTCCTGGCCGTGGACGATGATCCCCAGCACCTGAGGTACGTCCGGGACGTCCTCACCGGGGCGGGCTACGCGCCCATAATCACCGGGGACCCCGCCGAGGTGCCCCGCCTCATCAAGGAGGCCAAGCCCCACCTGGCCCTGGTGGACCTGGTCCTGCCGGACGGTGACGGCATACAGTTGATGAACGACATCCGGAATGTGGCCGACATGCCGGTCATTTTCCTGTCGGCCTACGGCCGGGATGAGACCGTGGCCAGGGCTTTCGAGATGGGCGCGACCGACTATGTGGTCAAGCCCTTCTCGCCGACGGAGTTGGCGGCGAGGATCAGGGTGGCCCTGCGGAAGCGGCTGGAACCCTTCCACGGTGAGCCGTCGGGACCCTACGCCTCGGAAGGGCTGGGCATCGACTACGCCGAGCGCCGGGTGACGGTGGCGGGAACCCAGGTGGATCTGACCGCCACGGAGTACGCCGTGCTCTACGAACTGGCGGTCCATGGCCCCCGGGCATTGACCCACAGCGTGCTGCTCCACCGAGTCTGGGGTCCGGACAGAGTCGGCCAACCCTGGCTGGTCCGAGACGTGATAAAGAGGCTCCGCCGCAAACTGGGTGACAATGCCGACAACCCAAAATACATCTTCACCGAGCCCCGCGTCGGCTACCGACTGGCCAGAGGCGAACACAACCCGTGAGGAACTACCCGCCCCCACCGAGTCGCCCCCCGACAACGGCTCTTCCGCCTCATCCCTGACATTCGCAGACCGGCCATAACCGCGGCAGCGTCCACCGCGGTCCACAGTTCGGGCACCTGGCCGGCGATGATCGCGAGTCTCCGAAAAACGGACTACCAGCATCGGCAATATGACTGGCGATGTCAGGACCTGATTGGAAACATCCACTACAACAACCGAACCACTCATACTTATAGGTGCCCCTAGGCCAGGGCGGGTCTGACTCCAACCTAACCTGGCCTGTTTGTGCCTTTGGTTTGATTTGTCGGCCTGCTCTTCGGCCGGGGGGCGGTGCTCTCCCGACAGAGCGGCTGTGACCTGATAGGAGCCTTGCTCTTGCCACTTGACATGGTCCGAGCGACGCCGGGTCGGACCGTCTCGGTGCTTGACTACTGTCAGTATGAACCATGGGCGGGACACAATCAACACCCAAAGGCCCCTCTCTTGACAACCCGGTCAAAAGCATTGACAATTCCGCAGGCGTGCTTAACCTACCGATCCAAGCTTTCTAACTCCGCGTTCGGTGATTAGATGGGTCATAAGAATGTCGTGGGATTCTTGGGGAACCCGATCGACCAGCAGGCGTTCGAGAGTCACACCTACTCGAGGGACTCCAGGGGTCAGTTGGGCCAGCAAGCGGTCGTAGTAGCCCTTTCCCCAACCGAGCCTTCCCCCCCGGCGGTCAAAGACCAAGCCAGGCGCCAGCACCACTCCAATGTCCTCGGGAGATATCTGCGGAGAGGCTGCCACGGGCTGGCGAAACCCGAAGCGATGAGGTTCGCTTCGGGAGTGATGGGGATGCACGGTTAAGGGCCCCGACGATGGCGTACGGGTGGTTAACCACTCTATCTGCGGAAGGGCTTCCACCACCGGGCTGAGATCCAGTTCGCCGGACATGGCGATCCATACCAGTGTGGGAGTGGGCTTTCGGGCGCCAAGCCACTCGGTCACCTGTTCACACACTCTTTGGGACTCACCCGCGTCAGGTGCGGACCGCCCCCGCGCCTCGGCGCGAAAAAAGGACTTGGTATCCCTGTGTCTCACATCGCACAAGGTAGCAACTTCGGGGGTTTAGCCTTAGATCGATGAGGAGAGCGTGGATCACCCTTCGCAGCCTTGTCACTTACCTGGTGGCGGGGCTCGGCACCGTGGGCATTGCCCTGGCGGCGGTTATCTCCTCGGCGATCCGGCCGAGGGGCCCCTTCGGAGAGCGTATCCTGAACGGCTTCGGCAGGCTGTGGGTCACGGTTTCGGGGATGCGGCTGGAAGTAAAAGGGCTGGAGCACATCGACAGGGACACCCCCTACATCGTGGTTGCGAACCATCGTTCCAACATCGACATCATGACGCTGGCCAAGGCCCTACCCATTCCCATCAGGTTCCTGTCCAAGAAGGAAGTGCTCGAATTCCCGTTGTTGGGGGCGGCCATGCGGGGAGTGGGGATGGTGCCCCTGGACCGGGAAATGGGACGCAAGGAACTGGCATCCATCATTCGCAGCGCCCGGTTGCTGGTGTCGGAGGGTCGGTCCTTGGTGATCTTCCCCGAGGGCACCCGCAGCCTCACCGGAGAAATGCTGCCGTTCAAATACGGCGCGTTCTTCATTGCCGCCCAGGTGGGATGCCCAGTGCTGCCGGTAGCAGTCTCCGGTACCGGAGCTATCTGGCCGCCTAAGTCGTGGGTGATCAGAGGAGGACCGGTCAGCGTGACTGTGATGCCTCCAATTGTCCTCACCAAGAAGGACAGCCGCCAGAGCAGACCCTTGGCCAACCAGATTCGAAATGACCTGATCGAGGAACTAGCCGGGCTCTGATCGCGGTGTGGCCTGATTGACGGAGGCCGGCCTGCGCAGGGGTTGGAATCGTCGGTAGGTGGCGACCCTCCACAGCCATTCGGCGGGACCGTAGCGGAAATGACCGAGCCACGCCGAGGACCACCAGAGCTGCAGGGCCCACACCGCCGCCACCACCGCGGCGAGCATGGTCCGGGTGAAGATGATATCCGCCAGCATCACCCGCAACAACACGACTCCGATAATGGTCTGGGTCAGATAGTTGGTAAGCGCCAGGCGCCCCACCGAGCACAGGCGTTCGTGAGCTGAGGTGGGTCGGCGATTCCATAGGATGATCAGGCTGGCGTAGCCCATCACCGTGGGGACAGTACCCAGCGTGTTCGGAATGGTCCCGATGAACGCCACCTGTGGGGAGAAGTCTTCAGCAACCACCCAGACCAGACCGAGGGCGGCCATCGGCAACCCCGTGCCAAGTCCGATCGCCGCCATCCGCCGATAGAAGCGGATCGAGCGCTCCCCGGTGATCACCCCATTGCGGTAGAGCCCCACACCAATCAGCATCATTCCCGCCGCCCGGGCAACGAAGTCCGCCGCTATGAAGCCTTCAGCCGTTGCGGTGATTTCTCCAGAGGCGCTCATAAAGGCTCCCAATCCGCTGCCGTCCCCCAGCACGGCGGCTTGGGACAGAACGGCTGCCAACGGCGAAAGCAATACCACCGACCCACCCAGGAGGAACAACGTCCGGGGCGTGCGGTTGCGCAGCAGGATGATGATCGGGGAGACGAGCGCATAGACAACCAGAATGTCCCCTTCCCACAGCAGAGAATGGAGAAAACCAATCCCCAGCAGGAGCAGATTGCGCCACAGGCTCAGCAAGGCAGGCCGTAGCGCCTTTTGGGCGGCCCGATCACAAAACAGGGCGACACCCGCCCCGAACAGCACCGAGAAGAGGCCCATGAATTTCTGGTCGACAAACACCTCGCCGAATCCTCCGACTGCCCAATCCAGCCAAGTCTCGGAGCCGCCCGCGGAGAGGTTGAAGTATGGCCCGACACCAAGGCCGTAGGAAACCACGTTCATTACCAAGATTCCCAGCACCGCCACCCCCCTGACCAGGTCCAGGTTGGTATTGCGAAGGCCAACCTCAATGGGTCGAGATCGGCCAGGACCCTCCGGGAGGGGGGACATGATCTAGCGCGCCTTATCTAATGAGATGTGATGGCAGACTTGTGCGAAGTCTGACCGAATGCGGCGCAGGTGTATCTGGGGCTCGTCTGCCTGGCAGTAGCTTGACAGCCGAAAGCTCGCGAATTTCCCCCCTGAGGGCTCCCTCCCCCGCCTCCACCCTTCCATGGGTTGCACAGGCTCCGCCCAGGGTAGAACGGAGTTTTTCCTGAAACGAGATGATCCCTCAACCTGTCCGAACGGCGCCGGAGCGAACAGCCTCGGTGTTTGGCTTCTATCAGTATGGGCCATCGGTGGGACAGAATTCAAGTGCTTGAGCCTACATTCTGTTCACAATGCGGTGTCAATCCAGAAGCGTCCCCCCACCACACCCCACAGGCCGAACCACGCTCTGACCGGCGGGAGATACTCAACCGGCCGCCCTTCCGATCTGGGGCATTGGCAACCGTATCCCACCGACGCCCAGGTCCCGTCGGCGGACTGCCAGCAAACCTATCACCATCAACACGACAGCGAGACCTGCCAGGACAAGGGTGTGCTGGGCATCAAGGCCGTAACGCAACGGGTTGGAAGCGTCGTAATAGTAGAAGGGCGAGAGCGGCTTCAGAGGGTCGAGACCCTCAACCAGCCCACCCAAGGAGTTGAGCAGGTAACTTCCCGCCGCTACCAAGGTAACCACCCCCAGCGAAAAGCCGCGAAGACCCGTACCTGCACCCACAGCCAATGCCAGGGATCCGAAGAACACCCCCAAGAGAACGGCCATAAAGCAACCGGCTGCGCTGTTGCCCAGGGGAATGTCCATCCCGAATAGCACGTTGTCCAAGGCCAGCGAGACAAACAACGCCAGACCCAACACCATTTCGGTCAGTACCAGGGCCAACCACTTCTGCCACACCAACCCGAATCTGGACAGCGGCGTGGCCATCACCAAGTCGATGGTGCCGGCCTCCTCTTCCCCGGCTACCGCTCGAGCCCCCTGCGCCGCGCCGTAGATGGCGAACACCAGGGGAACGATCCATCCAAAGGCTTCCGCCCGCATGAAACCCACGGGATCGAACAGGCTCTCCTCGCCCACCCCCATTATCGCCAGCAATTCGTCCGGATATGTCTCAAGCAGCGCCTCGAACTGATCCTGGTTGTCCCGCACGATGGGATAGACTGCCCCGATTCCCACCAGATACCCGAAAATGCCCACCACCCACCAAAAGAGAGAACGTCGGCGGTCTCGCAGAGTCTTGAAGGTCGCGTTTCCCAGCATCTCAATTCTCCTCTCCTCGGTAATAATCGAGGAACAGCGCCTCCAAATCCGCGCCGTGACTGACCAGGTTCTGCACCCGGTGGTTCGCCACCGCCTTGACCAGTTCATCGATGCTGCCGATGACCTGGCAGTGGAGAACACTGCCATGCATGCTGGCAGAGCGGACTCCGGCTAGCCTCTCGAACTCGGCCACATCGGGCACATCTTCGAAAACGACTTCGAATGTGCGGACTGCCTTAAGGCGTAGAGCCTCCAGTTCTTCCACCTCCACCAAACGGCCTTCCCGGATGATCCCCACCCGATCCGCCATCCGCTCCACTTCCGAAAGAACGTGGGACGAGAAGAAGACAGTGACTCCTTCGGCATTGATTTCTTCCAAGAGTCGGTAGACCTCCTGCTGGACCAGCGGATCGAGTCCAGAAGTGGGTTCATCCAGCACCACCAACTCGGGGCGGTGCATCAGCGCCTGTACAAGACCGAGTTTCTGCCGGTTGCCCTTGGACAGGTCACCGACCCGCCGGGAGAGATCAAGATCGATCCGATCCGAAAGTTCCTCCGCCAGGGCATCTCCTCCCTCCCCGCGCAGGTTGCCGATGTAGGTCAGGAAGTCCCTGGCCGACATCCGTTTATAGAACTCGACCTCCCCCGGTAGATATCCGATCTTCCGCCTAACCGCCGGATCACTTGGAGAGCCGCCCAAGACTTCCACAATTCCCTTCTGGGGCCGGATGAGATCCACCAACATCCGGATGGTGGTGGTCTTCCCGGCGCCGTTGGGACCCAAATACCCGAAGAATTCTCCGACCTCCACCTCCAGATCGAGGTCCACTACCCCCCTGGCTTTGCCATAACTCTTGGTGACCCCGGCCAACCGAATCGGCGCGGACAAACTTACACCTCCACTAGTCGTGACCACTAAATTTACCGTCGGTAGCAGTCCGGGAGGATTGGATCTGCCGACAGTCCTCACGCCGCAGTGTCATCCAGCAGGTGGACCGGTCTGCTTGTTCTCTCCTCAGCCGGACCCGCCTCGCAGGTCCTCCAACTCCTCAAGAGTCTTGGGCCAGTCCTTTTTGAGGAGCCGCGACAGCGATCGATCCGCCAACAGCTTTCCTCCCGTCTGGCACGAAGCGCAATAGTTGGTTTCATTACTGGCGTAGACGATTCGCTGCACCGGCGCCCCGCACCGGGGGCAAGCCTCGCCGTACTTGCCATGGACGGCCATCTCCGGACGAAAGGCGGTCACCCTGGTCGGCCACTTCTCCCCGGTCTCGGCTGACAACCGCTGTATCCACGATGTCAGCACCTTCCTCACCGCCCGGTGAAGCCGGGCGGCTTCCTGATCGGTGAGTCGGGTTGTCAACTTCACCGGAGAGAGCCGGGCTTCCCAGAGGATTTCGTCCGAGTAGGCGTTGCCGATCCCCGAAAGAATCCTCTGGCTGGTCAGGGCTCGTTTGAGGGTGTGGTTCCTGCCTCGCAGGGCTTCAATGAACTGGTCTTTGGAGATTTCCAGGGGTTCCAAACCTCCCCTGTCTTCAGCCGCCAGGTTCTCCTCTCCCGAGATCACCCATATGCCAGCCCGCCGTTTCGACCCCTGTTCGGTAAGCACCAGGGTCGAACCGGGAAACCCCCACGCCGCCAGGCCCACTTTGCCGGGCGGTTTGACGCCCGCTCGGTCATGCCAGCGCAGCCGACCCGCCACCATCAGATGGATCACCAGAAACAACTGATCGTGATCGAACTCCCAAACGATGCGTTTCCCGATTCTCCGCAGGCCCACCACGGTCTTTCCGACCACCTGCTCGTAGGGGGGTTGGTAGGTTCTTAGAACCGACATCGATCGAACCACGAACCCCGTAACCTGGTTTCCCACGATCCGCGGTTCCAGCGCTCGCAGATACAAGGCCACATCAGGCAGTTCCGGCATCGACTGACAAGGCTACCGACCGGCCTAGTCTTGGGTACTCAGGACTGCAAGACCAGAACGGAGATTCACTGTGGTAGACACCCTCTCGACCATGCTTCCTCTCGGAACCCCCGCGCCGAACTTCTCTCTCACCGACACCGTGACCGGCGACACGGTCTCCATCTCGGACTGCGATGGGAAGGCCCTGGTAGTGATGTTTATTTGCAACCATTGCCCGTTTGTCATCCACATCCAGAGAGGATTGGTCAGATTCGGAGACGACTACCAGGGAAACGACGTTTCCATCGTGGGGATCAGCGCCAACGACGCCAGGAATTATCCCGGCGACGCCCCGCATAAGCTGGCCGCCATGGCGCGCAAGATGGGATACGCCTTTCCCTACCTGTATGACGAGACCCAGGAAGTGGCCAAGTCCTACACCGCCGCCTGCACACCCGACTTCTTCGTGTTCGACGCCGATCGAACCCTGGTCTATCGGGGACAGTTCGATGATGCCCGACCCTCCAATCGCATCCCGGTGACCGGTGCCGACCTCCGGGCCGCGGTGGACGCCGTCCTAGCCGACCAAGAGGTGTCTGCGGTACAAAAGCCCTCGATCGGATGCAATATCAAGTGGATACCCGGCCAGGAGCCCGACTACTTCGGATAACGGGCAACTACACCTAGAACGCCACGATCCCCTAAAACCCCGCGGATAGACCACGAGGCGCCATAACCTTCGAAGCCATGAGTCGATTCAATAACAGTGTTCCGCCGCGCCGTTTTCTTCTGGCATTGTGCGCTCTCTCCCTAGTGGCAGCCGCATGCGGGGAAGATTCCCCGCCTGAGACAACCGAAGCCGCCCCGCAAACAACCACCGCCGCGGTTCAGACCACCACCAGCACCGCCGCGGTGGCACAAACACCTACCACCACCGCCGCACCCCCAGAGACCATCAGCACCACAGTCGCCGAACTGGCGCCGCAGTTCGAGCCAACCCGGCTCTCTTACCGCTACCCGGCAGAGGGAGAGATCGAATACTCCCTGTCCATAGAGCAAGAGGCCGCAATAACCCTGGAGGGCGGGCCTGCCGAAGAAATGCCACCCGGCCCTATCAAGATGGACACCACTTTGGAGGGAAGCACCACTTACCAGATCAGCCCCGGTCCCGATGAGAACACCACCACCATCAGGATCACCACCGATATCGCGATGATCGACAATGAGATGTCTATGGGTGGAATCAGCATTCCTGCCCCACCGGACGCCCAAGCACCAGGATTCGAGGCGCCGATCGACATTACGGTGGTGGTGGATCAGGAGGGCAACGTGCTGGAATTCACCAGTGAAGCCCTCGACAGCCTCGGCTTGGGGGGGAGCTTTCTTCCCACCGTTACGGTGGGAAGCCAGGAATTAAGCCGGCCGTTCGGCCCCTCCTTCCCCGATCATCCGGTGGACATTGGCGACACATGGACCGAACGAATCGAACAGGAAGGGCCGGCTGGCACGGGGGTGATCGTGACCACCGCCGAGCATCGCCTGGTGGAGGTGGAAACAGAAGCCGGGCGCACCATCCTGGTGATTGAGAGCGAGTACCGGGGCGAGGGATTCGAATGGGACATGGGCGAATTGATGCAGGGTATGTTCGGAGCCTTCGCCGGTGAACTGAGCGAGGAAGACGCTCCAGAAGGTGAACCAGACATCCCGGAATTCGGTTTACTGGTGAGCGCCACCCCCAGCACCACCGTCGCCGTCATCCGCTTCGACCCACAAACCGGATTGGTTATGGCGGGCGAATACCAAGCATCGGGAGAGGTGACCACCGACATGACCGTCCCCGATGAGACCGGTGAACCAGCTGGCATCTTATCTTCAATCAGCTACGACCAGACGGTGACCTACCAACTCATCAGCCCGGCCTCCTGAGCTTTTAGCAGCGTAACACCGAACTGTCTTATCGAAGGCGGGGAAGCACCTCTTTGCCTAATAGGTCGATGCTCTCCATCCACCTGTCGAAGGAGAGGCGCAGGTCGAAAACCAGGTGGTCGACGCCCACGTCTTCGAACTTGGCGGTGGCGGCTACCACCTCGTCCGGGGTGCCTGCGATCAAGGAACCCTCGATGTCCTCGGCGGTCTCGAAGCGACCTGATGGAGGCTTGACCCACCATTTGCCGCGGGTGTTGGCCCAGGCCAGGAGTCCTTCGAGGGAAGTGCCTTCTATGGCCTCCTCGGTCGTCTCGGCGATGCTGGTCGGCGGGATGCAGGCCACTGTTGGCATGGGCCGCCCGTTGTGGTCGGTGAGCCTGCGCATCTGCGCCACCCTCTTGGCGATGGTGGGAAGGGTGATCCTTCCAGGCATCCAGCCGCTGCAATAGGTTGCGGCCCGGCGAGCCGAGGCGGGGGGCGGGGGGGCGGGGCTACGTGCCCCCCTTTGTGGGGGTGGGGGGAAGGTTTGCCCCTCCGAGACCCCCACCCGAGGAAATGGGTTGCGGCCGGGGGAGCGGGGGGGGGGGTGGCCCCGCCGTACCAGAAGGGAATGGGAACCGCCGGATGGGGGCGAATGGTGGCGTTGTCGAATCGGTAGTGCTCGTCTTGGTAGGTGACGTGGTCCTCGGAGAGCATCTTGGCCAGGATGCGGGCATTGGACTCAACCAACTCCGGCCGGAACACGCCGGTAATCCCCACGGCTTCGAATTCGAAGTCATAGCCACCGGCTCCCCAGGCGGTGATCAGGCGACCACTGCCGACCAGTGAATCGACCGAGGCAAGGATGGCCGCCACCACCAGTGGATGCCGGTAGGGAATCAGGGTGCCGGTGCCCAGCATGATCGACGAAGTGACAGCGCCCACCGAGGTCAACACCGTCAGCGGTTCCAAGAAGGCGCGATTAGGCGCTTCGAATTCTCCATGTGGCTCGAACATCAGGTGGTCTCGCACCCAGAGGGAGTCGAAACCCAATTCTTCCGCTCGCCTTGCACCATCCCAAAGCATGTCTCGGTCGGTATGACGACCGAAATGGGGCAGCAACAGTCCGAATTCCATGGTTCAACTCCTCTTGGTGGCGTCGGGAATGGCTTGGCGACCGAAGCCAGGCGTCCCCACTACTTCTCCGTCGACATAGACATCGGCGCCCCGCACCAACGTGCGTTGCACCGCGCCCCGAATGGTTCGCCCATGGTATGGTGTCCAGTCGATTTTGGAGAGCACCGACTCGTTGGTGATGGTCCACTCCCGATCAGGATCAACCAAAACCAGGTCGGCATCGGCGCCCGGCTCTATCCGGCCCTTTCCGGATAAGCCAAACAGACGAGCGGGGGCGCCCGCCACCACCTCCACCAACCGGCCCAGGGAGATTCGGCCCTGATGGTGGGCGTCGATCAGCAGGGGCAATTGATATTGGATGCCGGGCGTTCCGGTGTGGGCTGCCCACATGTCCTGGTAACCCACATCCTTTTCCTCCCTGGTATGGGGGGCGTGATCGGAAGCCACCATGTCGATCGAGCCGTCTCTCAACGCTTGCCAAACTGCCTTCTGATGGTGAGCGGGAACCCAATATGAAAGGACATACGGGCCTAGTTCCTGCACCAACTCCCAGGTGGCGAGAAACAGTCCCCAGTGGTTGACTTCACAAGTCACCTTGACTCCCCGCCGGCGCGCCGCGCGGATCATCTCCACCTGACGGCTGGTAGTGGTATGGACGATGTGCAGACGGCATCCGGTGGCCTCCGCCAGGCGAAGCAGCAACGAGGTAGCGGTGTCCCACAACAACCCATCCCCGGTCGCCAGAGTGCGTGCATAGGCCTGGGGGCTCCGATCCCCCTCGGCCCAGAAGCGTTGCTCCACGACTTCCTCGATACGTTGATCATGGGGATGCACCATTAGAGGCAGGCCCGTTGCAGCCACGGCCTGCATGGCCTCCAGCAGGTGTCCGTGGTCGTGAACTCCTATGGCCGCCGGATGGGGATAGGAGCGGCCGGTGTCGGCCACCATGTAGATCTTGTAGGCGGCTATCCCCTGCTCAGCCATGATGGCGATCTGGTCGGTCTGCTTGGCAGCCGGGTTGTGGTTGTAATCCACCAGGCTCTTTCTGTCATACAACTCCAGGGCAGATTCGAGGTCGGAGGCAGTCATGGTGGGCGGCTTCACATTGGGCATCCCGAACAATGTCGTGTAGCCACCGGCTGCCGCTGCCTTGGTGGCGGTCTCGATGTCCTCCTTGTGGGTGTAGCCGGGTTCCCGCAGGTGGACATGGACATCGACCCCACCCGGGAGAGCCCACAATCCGTTTGCTTCCACTACCTCCGCAGAAGGGGGAGGCACGATTGCCCCTGGTATGGTCACCCCTGAAATACGCTCGCCCGCTACCAGAATGTCCACCTTCTGCAGAGAACCGTTGCTAACCACCGAGGCGCCTCTGATGACTCTGGTTGTGTTCATTCGACCTCCTCGATAACCATGTGCTCTTCTCGGCCTGCAAATGTCTCGACAGCCCGAATCGGGGCTGCCGTCAAACCTCGTCGAAACCAATCCACCATTTGGGGGATGATTGTCTTGCCATATTGCCGGTAGGCGGCGTAGTGGGTCGTTTGCCGCTGGATGATCAGCCTCTTGGGAGGACCGGCCCGCTCATAGAGGGCTTCGGCATGCTCGGTGGGAGTGACCGGATCGTTCTCCACCGCCACTATGAGCATTGGGCGGGGCGTGATCCGATCCACCACTTCAATGGGTTGGTAAGCCATGATCCCCTCCGCTGCTGCCAAAGGCAACCGGGTTGGAACCCGGGAGTCCACATCTCTTTTGATCGAGGTGGTCCGCCGTTCGGGGGTAGGGATCATGATCTCTTGAGGCCGGACGAGTTCCCCCTGTCCGGTGGCGACCCGCTTGGCCCGGTCGGCTTCCAGACGAGCCAGAAACTCGTACCACTCATGGACCCGTCGCATTCTCCTCAACCAGTCGCGACCGTCGGCGACCGGGACCTGGGAAACCACACACTTCACTCGAGGATCGGCCGCTGCCAGAGACACCGCGTTGCCGCCTCCCGTCCCTCCCGAACCGAACACTCCGATCCGATCGGCGTTCACCTCCGGCCGGGTGGTGAGATAGGTCACGGAATTTATCAGATCCTCAAGCTGGCGAGTCGGGGAGAATGCCAGCGGGTCGCCTCCCGAATCCCCGAATCCCCGGTAGTCGATAATCAGGACAGCCATACCGGCCGCCACGAAGGCTTCATGGTAGGGTCCATACAGCCGGGCGGTGCGCAATCCCATCCAGCCAGGACCCTGCACTATCGCCGGGCCCGGTTCGTTGCGGCTGGGATCCGGCAGGTAGAGAGTCCCCACCACCCGCTCCCCCCCGCTGTAGAAGGCAACGTGTTGTTCCCTCATCTATTCCTCCCGTCCCCTGCACCGTTGCAGCCGTTGGCAGCGGCAATCTCTCGTTCCATCGACTCCAGCACCTCCATGAGATGTTCTTCCAAGAAGAGGGCAGCTTCGTCAGCGTCGCGCTTGGCGAGGCTGCCCAGCAACTCCCGGTGCCAGCCGGGACAGAATCGCTTCTTCAGCAGATAGCGACTGACCTCGGCGCGAAGCGCCATGATGGTATCCACCACTCGGACCCCGTTCCCGATGGTGTACAGACGCCGGTAGAAGGCGCACCGGCGTTGAATCCACTCTTCCCCCTCCTCGGCGTTCTCGCAGTCCTCCGCAAATCCAGCCAGTTCCACAAGGTCTGACGCAGTGGCGGCCGCCACGGACCGGCGCAGGGCGAAACACTCCACCACCACTCGCAACTCGTACAACTCCCGCAGTTCGGCAGGTGAAAGCTCCCGTACCGTGGCGCCCCGATGGGGAATATTGACCACCAGACCCTCGGAGTCGAGTTGACGTAAGGCGGCTCTGATCGGCATGCGGCTCACCATCAACAAGTCTGCCAATTGGTCCTGGGGCAGGCGCTCACCGGGACTGAACACCCCGGTGATGATCGCTTCCCGGAGCACTCCCGTGACCATGTCCTCGGCCGTGCGGTAACGCTGTCGCGCCTCCGCCACCCACGGTTCCAGCCTGCTCACATCCATCAGTTCTCTTCTCCTCTCAACATCCGCCACACCCGTTCCGGTGTGAGGGGTAGCCGGTCCGGCCAGCGGCCCACGGCCCGTCCCACCGCCGCCGCCGCAGCCCCTCCGATGGGGTTGAGGGTGCCCTCTCCGCCTCCTTTGGCGCCATAAGGACCCACACCGTCGCCCCGCTCGGCAACGATTGTGACTATCTCTGGGGGCATGTCCTTAGCGCGGGGAACCCGGTACTCCACCAGGTTGGGATTGACCAGTTGCGGTCCGTCGTACACCAACTCCTCGAAGAATGCCGCCCCCAGACCCTGGGTGGCCGCTCCCACATCCTGACCCTTCAGCATCTCGGGGTGGATGGCATGGCCGACATCAGCTACCGTCACCAGCCGGAGCAGGGAGACTTGCCCGGTGTCGGGATCGATACTCACCTTTACCCCGGAGACACCGATCTCCCAGAAGGGCGGCAATTCCTGCAACTCCCCCACCCTCCGAACCACCCCCGTGGCCGCTAGTTCTCCCAGGTTTCCACCGAACCACCCCCGGACCACCTCACCGAAGGAAACGTCGCCCCACGGGCCGACCACCATTCCCTCAGCCGCTTTGATTTCAGTGAGCGGACCTCCCTTCACTTCAGCCGCCGCCATCTCCAGACGCGACAGCAGTTCCGCACACGCCCGTTGGATGGCCAGCCCGGTGAGAGTGGTGGTGCGACTGGCTCCCGATGTGCGTTCATACGGAGTGGCATGGGTGTCGGATTGGGCGATAGCCACCTGTTCCAGGGGGACTCCCAACTCACGGGACGCGATGAGGGCAAGGGCCGTCCGACTTCCCTGACCCATCTCTGAAGAACCCGTGGACACCAGCACCGAACCATCGGGGAGAATCTTGACCGCGGCAGTGGAGACCGGATATGCCCCGGCGTCGGAGGCGGTCACCCCGAACCCGATTCCCTGGCCTTCCTGGCAGGGAGCCTCCCAGCCCAGCCCCTCCAGCAGCAGGTCGAGGTCGGCCGCGAGATCGGCGTCCATGGGACGCTTGCCCGGATAGTGGCGCTCGCCGGGTGGTATGAGATTGCGGCGGCGCAGTTGCGCCGGGTCGATCCCCAGTTGCTGGGCCGCCTGATCCATGTTGAGCTCCGACGCCAGGCTGACCTGCGGCGCCCCGAATCCCCGATAGGAGGAGGAAGGCACCGTGTTGGTGTAGACAGCCCTACCTCTCACCCGGACGTTTTGGTTCCTGTAGGGGCCGAAGCTGCGGTTGGACGCCTTGGACAGGACCAAGGGGCCATTGTCGGCGTAGGCACCCGTGTCAAGAGTCAGGCTGACGTCCCGGGCCAGGAGCCGTCCGCCCGAATCGAACCCCGAGCGAATAGTCACCCGAGCCGAGTCGGCGCGGGTGGTGAGCATTGCCCCGGTGGCGTCGAACTCCACCTTCACCGCTCGCCCGGTGTACCAGGCCCCCACCGCCGCCAGGGGCTCCACTTTGGTGTAGGACTTGGTGCCGTAGCCACCTCCAACATAGGGAGATGTGACCCGCACATGGCTGAGTGGCAGGGAAAACACCCTGGCCAGGTCGTCGCGGACCATGAAAGGATGCTGGGCGGTGGTGATCACCTTCAGATACCCGTCCTCGAAGTCGGCGAGGGCGTTGTAAGGCTCCATGGCGTAGCCGTACAGCATGGGATAGTCGGTGCAGGTTTCCACTATCAGATCGGCCCGAGCGAGAGCCTGATCCACATTCCCCCAGGACAGTTCCACCCGATGACAGACGTTGTCGGAGCGAGGCTCGGAATGGGCCTCCTCGAAGGAGCGATCGCCCACACCGTAGTCCTGGGCGTGCAACAAGGGAGCACCCTCGGCCAATGCCTGCTCAGGATCCATGACGGCTGGAAGATCCTGATAGGAGACCTCTACCAGTTCGGCGCCGTCCGAAGCGGCGTAGCGGTCCTCCGCCAGCACCAGCGCCACCGGTTCGCCCATATACCGGACCTTGCCCAAGGCAAGAATGGGATGATCGGGGATGATGTGGCCGTAGCGGGGAAACAGAGGGGAGAGGTCATCGCCGGTGACCACGGCCACCACCCCTTCTAGCCGCAAGGCCCGGGAAGTGTCGATAATCCCCAGCATGGCATGGGCCCGTTCGGATCGCACCAGCGCTGAATAGAGCATTCCCCGCCTCCGCACGTCCACCGCATAACGGGCTTTGCCAGTAACTTTGGGCACCGCGTCCAATCGAGGGGGAGAGATCATCAGGGCTCGGCTCGCAGTCGTCCGGCAGCGTCCAGCACCGCGTCGACAATGGGAGCGTAACCGGTGCACCGGCAAAGGTTGCCGTCCAGGTATTCGACAACCTCGTCCCGGGTGGGGTCGGGTGAGCGGTCCAGCAAATGCTTCGCCATCATGATGAAGCCGGGGGTGCAGAAGCCGCATTGCAGGGCAAAGTGATCCACGAAAGCCTGCTGCAGCGGATGGAGTTGTTCGCCCTCTGCCAAACCCTCGATAGTCGATACCCGCCTTCCGTCCGCATCTGCCGCCAGGTATGTACAGGAGGACACCGGTTGCCCGTCAACCAGAACGGTGCACACCCCGCACACCTGCATCTCGCAACTCAGCTTTACTCCGAACAGGTCCAAGCGGTCCCGCAGCATCTCGGCCAGGGTCATCCTCACCGGCACCGACAGGAACACCTCCCGATCGTTGATCACCGGAGCAATCTCCACTACGTCCGCTCCAATCACTCCCCACGCTCCAAACGGCCGATCGCCCGGCGTAGGTACACCTCCACAAGGTGTCGCTTGTACTCCTCGGAGCCGGTGAGGTCGGGAACCACCTCCACTCGGGCGGCGACCTCGGCTACGTCAAGGGCGGAGAGCGAACCCACTTCAAAGGCCTGGGGGCTCAGACCCACCGCCCCCACCACCACGGAGACGTGGGAATTCACCGACAGAGCCACTCCCAGCGCCGGTCGCTCAGCGGTCTGATGTTTGACATACACGAAACGGACATCGGGGCGAATCGGAACATGAATCCGGGTGAGCAACTCCCCAGGCTCCAAAGCAGTCGAATAGGGACCGACCACGAAGTCCCTCACTGCCATTCGGCGGCGGCCTTGCGGGGAGGCGATCTCCACCTCCCCTTCCTGAGCGATCAACGCCGCCGCCACGTCGGACCGGGGCTCCGCGAAACAGAGGTTGCCGGCCAGGGTGCCGGTGGCTCGCACCCGGGGGTTTCCCACCCGTTGAAGCACCCCGGCCAACCCCGGTAGCCGGGCTCCTACGATGGGGTGGTCGGCCGCCTGGGTATGAGTCACCAGCGCCCCGATTGTTACCTCGCCGGAGGACTCCTCCACCGAACCGAGACCCTCGATTCCCTTGAGATCTACCAGATGGGTGGGGCGCAGCAATCCTTCTCTCATGGCCAGCAGCAACTCGGTGCCTCCCGCATAGGCCAAGCGGTCGTAGTTCAACCAGCCGACGGCCTCGGAAACCGAACGGGGCCGCAGCAGTCGGAAAGCAGGAAGGACGCCCACGCTAGGCCGCCTTCACTACATGGGAGCAGAATTCGTCGAGAACGGTGTCGGCCTTGTGCCTGATGAGCGAAGCGCCCAGAGTCGCCACCCGTCCGGTGACCTCGTAACGACCCTCCAACCGCACCATCGTGGCACCCTCTTCGGTGTCGAACAGACGGAGAGCCAGATTCACCTTTATCCGGGAACGGACTTGGCGGTCTTCTCCCTCTGCCTCCAGCACCACCTTCGACTCCTCCTCCATCTCCTTTATGCGTATCGTCAGATCGGCCCGCAGGCGGAATGGGCCTACCCGGTCGGAAAGCACCGCCCGGTAATTCGAAAGGTGAGCAAGTTCCTCTACCTCACCCACCAGGCTCACCCAACCGGCCACCTTTTCCACATCCAACAAAGACCCCCACACCTGGGGGCGGCTCAGATCGATCACCACCTCGCGGCGGAACTGGTGAGTGGGCATTAGAACAGTGGCTCGAGCAACAGTCCCCAGTGAATGGGCGAACTCAGAATGAAGTTGATCATGAACCAGATCACGCCGGTGGTGACTATGGCCGCGATCACCGAGGTCCGCCACTTCTCCCTCCCGAACCATCTCATTAGGACCAGGACGTACAGCGGCACAGCCACCAGGTTGAGCCCACCCAGCCAGGCCACCGCCAGGAATCCGAACAGCGACAGCAGCAGGGCCCGCTCCCGTCGAGCCTGGACCTCCTCCGACTCGACCTCGATCGCGTCCTGCTCATCGGTCTCCTCTTCCTGGCTGGCGTCAAAGTGGATCAGTTCTTCACTGATGAAATACCCCCATCGGGAACGCAGCACCGGCGTTTTGGCTACCACCAGGAAAATCAACACCAGAGCCACGGTCCCCCAGCCCACCACCTGAGGAAACAGACGGCCTTCGTTGGCGGGGAAGGTGTAGGAGTAAAGAGTGGCGAGCAGCATCACGGCCCCGATAAACGCCACCAACCCCATCTCGGCGGGGGCAATAACCACCTCCGCCTCGGCGGCCATCTTCTTGCGCCGACGGGCTACCGACCAGATCGACCCGACCAGAAGGGTGGCGGTCACCGCCAGCAAGACCAGGGAGATGGGCCGGGTCAGGAACACCAACAATCCCTGGTCGAAAAGGTTCATGGAAAGATGGAAGGAACGCTCGGCTTCTGCCCCCAGCAGCAGACCCAGTATGAGCGGCACCACCGGCATCCGGTGGATCTTCATGTAATAGCCCAAAATTCCGAACCCCACCGTGAACATCACATCCACAAACTGCCGCTCCAGTCCGAACGAACCCACCAGGGCCAACACCGCCACGATCGGCGCCAGAAGCGACGGGCGCACTTTGGTGACCGGCACCAGCCAGCGGGAAGCGGCTATTCCGATCGCCGAGGTCACCCAGGAGGCTGCAAGGATCACGATGATGGCAATCCAAACGATGTCGGGCCGTTCCCGCAGCAGATTGGGTCCGGGCACTACCCCATACAGCACCATGGCGCCCAGGATGATCGCCCAGTCGGAGGATCCGGGCAGCCCGAAAGCCAGCGTCGGGAGAGCGGCTCCGGCGTCCTTTCCGTCGTTGGCGGCCTCGGGCGCCAGCACTCCCCTGGGATCTCCCCGTCCGAATTTGCCGTCCTTAGTGGTATGCATGGCCTGGTAATAGGCCATGAAAGAGGCAACCGTGCCGCCCACCGCCGGGACGATCCCCAGCCCTGTGCCCACCAGGGCGCTTCGGATCAGAAGAAACGGCTTCTTTATCACGTACCACATGCCCTGCCAGACCTGGGAACGGTCAAGTGGCATGTCCCCAACCCTGGAGATGGGGCGGTTTTGCTTCAGCAGTCGCACCACCTCCGAGATAGCGAACAGCCCGATCAATACCGCAATCACGTCAACCCCGTCAATCAGGCTCAAAGTGTTGAATACATAACGCTGTCCCCACGATCCCAGTCCCACGAAGGCCAGCATGACTCCCACCCCCCCAGCTATCAAGCCCTTGATGAGTGAACCTCGAGAGGCCGCGGCGATGGCGGCCAGGCCCATCAAGGCCAGCAGCATGAACTCGGGATAGGAGAAAGAGAGAATGAGGAATCTGACGGCCGGTAGCAACACCACCAGCACGACGACCCCCACCAGGGAACCCAGCGAAGACGCCATAGCCGAGATTCCCAGGGCAAAGCCGGCCTTACCCTGGCGGGATAATTGGTACCCGTCGAAGGTGGTGGCCGCGTTGGGAGCGGTACCCGGAGTGTTCAGCAGGATGGCCGTGATGGAACCCGCGAAAGTCTGCCCGGACAGGGCGGCCGTGAACAGGACGATCGCTTCGGAAATGTCAATCCCGAAGGTGAGGGGGATCATCAGGGCGATTCCCACCGACCCGCTCAAGCCGGGAAGGATGCCGAAGATAAGACCGTTGAGTGTTCCCAACAAAAAGAACAGCAGCAACGGCCAACTGAGCAATAGGTCGGCGGCGGAGGTCAGTCCCTCAAGAAGCGTCATTTATTTTCTAAGTCTTGTGTCATGAGGTGTGGAGAAGACGGCCGAGTCCAGCCCGGCCATCTCCTCGGTAACACCTCTACTTCGTTTTTCGGTTATCCCTCGGAGCGCAGTTGCGCCACCAGATCGGGATCGAGGGACTTCATGGTGTCGACCTGGGCGGCCATCACGTTCTTGGCGGACTCGGAGCCACGCGGGATGATGGGACGTCCGGCCTCCTCAGACCAGGCGGCGAAATCATCCGACATCATGGCGGTGATCAAAGTCCGCTTCCAGTATTCGGCTACTTCGTCGTCCAAGCCGGGCGGCATCACCACCGCACGCAACTCGGTCACCGAACCAGCAGCCTCCGGATACCCAACATCAGCAATGCTGGGAACATCAGCCAACCACGTCAACGCCTCAGGACGCTGATCCTCGGTACCCAAGAACAACAACGCCCGCAAATCACCAGAATCCATGAAACCAACCAGATCGGTAGTCCCATAAACGATGTAATCAACATCACCCCGGATCAAAGCAGTCGCCGCCTCCTCAGAACCCTCCGCACCGAAGTTGATCTGAGCATCCAAGCCCAACGCACCGGTAGCCACCACATTGGCGATCGAAGACGACGAGCCACGCTCCACCGTCAACGAATTCAACCCCGAAGCACCCATCAAATCATCAATCGACTGATAAGGACCATCAGCAGCCACATACAACACGTAGGCATTCTCCTCAATGGAACCCAACACCGTGAACTCACCAGTCGACCACGGAGAAATCTCCGGATTGATCAACTCCTGAGCAATAGCAGCCGGCATCGGCAGAATACCCATCGTGTGACCATCAGGATCACCATTGAACATCGCCGCAACACCCTGCTGGATCGGAGTGATGTTCTCCACCACCACCGTC
The DNA here is from genome assembly GCA_002238785.1 of bacterium OM1 bin76. Lineage (GTDB taxonomy): Bacteria > Actinomycetota > Acidimicrobiia > Spongiisociales > ZC4RG35 > Bin76. The sequence goes on from MPNA01000013.1 coordinate 24,803, forward strand.
ACACCATCAGGCAGGAAACCACCCTCAGACAAAACCTGAGCCAAACCCCGACTGTAAGTATCAAAACCACCACCAGGGTTATAAGGCACAATCCACGTCACATCACCACTCGGCTCCCAACCTGGAGCGGCCGCGGCGCCCTCGGAGCGCAGTTGCCCCACCAAGGCGGGGTCGAGGGCTCTCATGGTGTCCACCTGAGCGGCCATCACACCCCGAGCCGAATCTGCATCGCGGGGGATGATGGGACGTCCGGCCTCATCAGACCAGGCTGCAAAGTCGTCGGAGGTCATCGCCTCGTACAAGGTGTCACGCCAATATTCGGCTACTTCGTCGTCCAAGCCGGGCGGCATCACCACCGCACGCAACTCGGTCACCGAACCAGCAGCCTCCGGATACCCAACATCAGCAATGCTGGGAACATCAGCCAACCACGTCAACGCCTCAGGACGCTGATCCTCGGTACCCAAGAACAACAACGCCCGCAAATCACCAGAATCCATGAAACCAACCAGATCGGTAGTCCCATAAACGATGTAATCAACATCACCCCGGATCAAAGCAGTCGCCGCCTCCTCAGAACCCTCCGCACCGAAGTTGATCTGAGCATCCAAGCCCAACGCACCGGTAGCCACCACATTGGCGATCGAAGACGACGAGCCACGCTCCACCGTCAACGAATTCAACCCCGAAGCACCCATCAAATCATCAATCGACTGATAAGGACCATCAGCAGCCACATACAACACGTAGGCATTCTCCTCAATGGAACCCAACACCGTGAACTCACCAGTCGACCACGGAGAAATCTCCGGATTGATCAACTCCTGAGCAATAGCAGCCGGCATCGGCAGAATACCCATCGTGTGACCATCAGGATCACCATTGAACATCGCCGCAACACCCTGCTGGATCGGAGTGATGTTCTCCACCACCACCGTCACACCATCAGGCAGGAAACCACCCTCAGACAAAACCTGAGCCAAACCCCGACTGTAAGTATCAAAACCACCACCAGGGTTATAAGGCACAATCCACGTCACATCACCACTCGGCTCCCAACCCATCTCTTCTGCAGGGGCAGGCTCCTCAGCCGGTTCCTCGGCGGGTTCCTCCGCCGGAGTCTCCGCCGGCGCGGCGGTGGTTGCGGGAGCCTGAGTGGTTTCAGCGACTTCGTCATCATCGCCACAGGCAGCCGTGACCAATGCCAAGGCCATCAACATGACCAAGGCCGATAGCCAAGATCTCTTTCTCACTTTATTCTCCTTCACTCGGTTGCTCGTCTTCCTTCTTTTCCAACTCAAAGGCCGTCGGCCCGGCCAGAATCAAATTGGCTATTGTATCCTATTTGCCGGTCCCAATACGCAAAAAGGCCCACTTACTTTGAAATCCGGGAATCATAAGCCCGGAGGGGACCGGCCGTCGGCGCCGACACGATCAGCACGGCTGCTACGGCCGTGAACCCCACCGAGAGGGGCGCCACCAGCACCGTCATCCCCAACAGGATGGGCGCCAACAGTTTCCCGAAGTTCTTTATGGCGCCATTGGCGGCTACCAGACTGGCTCGGTGCTCGGGGTCGGTTGCCGACGCCAAGTAGGCGTTGACGAACGTTCCCAAGACCCCGTCGGCCAGCCCGTAGACCACTGCCACCGTCATCAGAATCCAGATCTGGGCCACAAAGGCCATCACCACCAATCCCAAGCCCTGTACCACCAATCCCGCAATCACCCACCGCGATGCCGGCCCGAGTCGGGCGAGGGTTCCGCTGATGGCCGCTCCGAAGGTCCCACACAACGCGGCCGTACCAAGTATCAAACCGGCCTGGGCGGCAGTCATCCCCCGGGAGATCACCAGCAGAAGCGGGAGGTAAGACAGAAGTGCGAATTTCACGAAGAACCGCAGGAAGCCCACATAGTGGAGTGCCAGTATGCCTGGGGATCGGGCCGAGCGCCACAACCACCGCATGCCTCCCAAACCGCCGTGCTTGCCCAGCGGCACCCAGTCCCGGAAGGTCACCAGCACCACCAAGCCGATCGGAAGCGCCAAGGCCTGCAAATACCAAGGCGCCAACCAGGAGAGGCCCACCAGAATCCCGCCCAGGATGGGATATCCGCCATCGGCCACTGACATCAACACCGACCGCCGGCCCAGGGCCCCAACCAGTTTCGGACCCTTGTAGAGATCACCCAGAATGGTGATGGTGAGAGGGAAAGCAGGAGCGAATCCCAATCCCTGCATGAACCTGATCACCAACAGGGCGCCGAAGGACTCTTGCGCCACCAGAGGCAGAAACACCCCCGCCAAGCCGAATAGGCACAGGCCCGCTCCGAACACCCACCGCCTTCCGAACCGGTCGGCCAAGAAACCAGCTGGCACTGAAGCCAGGGCGGCAGGAATCAAGTAGACGCTGATGACCAGGGAGACCTCAGACTCTGAGAGGGCGAACCGCTCGGCCAGGGCCGGAAGTGCGGGAGAGATCAATTGAACACCGGTGATTACCGCCATGCCGCCCAGGTGGGCCATCCACTCAAACCTAAGAGGTGATCTGACCGGAAAAGACGACGTCACAAGGGGGACGAGACCCCGGCGCAGATAGAAAGAGCGGTGAGCGCGTAGATCTTTGCCCCATCCAGCATGTTGTCCAGATGCATGTAACCGGTCCCCTGCACAGCTGCTTTCCCCCGACTGGGCCCGAAGGTGAGGGCTGGAATGCCCACCCGGTTGTAGACGTTGGTGTCGCGCCACATCGAGACCACCGCCGACTCGGCCCGATCCGGCATCTGATGTCCCCGGACCCTGCGATGAGCATCGGTTATAGCGCCAATCAGGGGTTCTATCCCTGCTTGAGAGGCTGCGTAGCCGGGCTTGAACATGATCAGGCGGAGTTCTGCCTCCAAACCGGTGGCTGCGATGGCGCTTCTCAGCGAGGCGGTGATCTCTGAGATATCGTCCCCAGGTCGAGTCCTCACGTCCATGTACAGAGCCGTATAGGTGGAGGAGCGATTGGGCCGCCACGGAATGCCGCCTCTGATCGCTCCGATTTGGGACTTGGGGCGCATGGTGCCGCAGGGAGTCTCGATGGTCCGGGAGTTTTCATACTCGATCGCCCACTCCTCGAGGGCGCCGATCAAAGCGCCGGCCCGCACGATGGCATTGGGATGGGCAGAGAAGACGTCCGGTCTTTGAAGGCGAGGGGTGTACATGTTCCGGCCCCGCACGGTGATCTTGAAATACGCGGCGCCGCATTGAACCCATGACGCAGAGAAGTCAGTGGTCTCGGCAATTACCGCGTAATCACCGGTGTACCCGTGCTCCAGTAGCCAATTGGTACCCAAACCCTTGGATTCGTAACGATGCCCCTGGTACTCGTCCACCGGCGCCGATCCGGTCTCTCCGGCCGCCGACTTGAGCAACAGATCCCCTCGCAGCGGCGCCCCCGCCTTCTCCAGGGCCCGCCCGGCGATCATCTGCACCGACATGCAGCCTCGGTCGTTTTGGACGGTGTGCCCGTAAATCCGGTCCCCTTCCCGACGAGCGCCGACCCGATTGGGATCGGGTGCATCCATTAAGAGATCGTAATCGGGCCCTGATGCCTCGGTGTCGAGGTGGGCGTTGTAGATGAGTGACTTGCCGCCCCCCGATCCCCGAACCAACCCAACCGTGCTGGCTCGGCCCTCAACCATAGGCACCAGGTGACTCTCCATCCCGTTCTCTTGGTACCAGTCGTGCACCTGCCGGGCGGTGGGCTCCTCATTGCCCAGCGGCCCGTAGGTGTTACCCAGCCGCAGCGCCAACTCGGCGAGATCCTCACGGGATTCGTCGATGCGACTCAGTACCTCGGCCACTAGTGCAGTTGTCATACCTTCACCGCCGAGGTAGCGCGCGCCGCAGCCAACCGGAGATGGCGGACGGTCATGACCCTCTCCTGATTCTGCACGGCTAGGACAGCCTCGAACACCAGTTTGCGTAGCCGCCGACCAGAGAATCCTTCAAGTTCAGCCGCAAAGTCGGAGAGTTCGCTTCCGTTGACACCTATGCGGACAGACCGCACATTCAGTATCGAACCAAGCTCCTCAAGACTGTCTGCCAGGATCTCGCGACGGGCTTCGGTCTCCGGAAGACCCACTTCGACCACCAGATCCGTGCGGCTCATTACCGCTTCGTCGATGGCGCCTCCCAGATTGGAAGTGGCAACCAGCAACACATTGGGGTGATCGGATGCCAGTCGGTCCAGACCGTGGAGAGCAGCGTCGGTCGCTCGAATCACGTCAACAGGGTCAGTGCCTCCCATCGCCATCTGGCGGTTGACCGCCACGGAGGTCACCTCGTCGATGAGCACCACTACCGGCAGATCCTTGGAGGCCAACTCGGGAATCGACTTCTCCAGTAGATTCGCCACATTGCGCTGGCTCTCGCCCAGCATCTGGGAAGGCATGGCGTGAGCATCCACCTCTGCGAAGATGATCTCGCCAAAGTGCTGTCCCAAGCGATTGCCTAAACCCTTGGCAAGGGAGGTCTTTCCCGTCCCCGGCGGCCCGTGGAGAAGAATCAAACCGTGGAGTGGCATGCCCACCTGAGTGAACTCTGAGCGCAGCCCCAGAGCCTGGCGGGAGTAGTTGAGCAGCCTTTGCTTGACACCCTCGGGCACCACGATGCGATCCCACCATTGCTCCCAGCCCTGATTTGGAAGAACACGCCAGCGCAGGAAACCGTATCGGTCCTGGCGCAGGTCTTCCTTGGCCACACCGCCCGGTCCGGTCACTTCGGTCTACCTGCGTCCGGAGGGGGCCACTCCATGTCTTTGAGATCCGGCGCGTCCAGTTTGGGGGGTTCTTCAAAGAGATTCAACGGGTCAAGCAGAGCTCGCATCCCCATATAGAGGCTGTCGAAGTTGTGGACTCTGATGATGGCTGCTATCTCGGTGTCGGAGGCGTTGAAATGCTGGTGCCAGGCCCAGTGGTCGACCACCGCCATGTCACCCGGCCCCCAGTCGTAACGTTCGCCATCGATTACGCTGTAACCCTGACCGGTCGTGCAGTAGAGCCAGGCTTCTCCTCCATGGCGGTGTTGGGACTGGTATAGACCGGGGGCGAGTTGATGTATCACCGCGGTGAGACCACCGGTCCGGTAGCCGATACTGCGATCAATCAGAAACCCGCTGCGTGCTCCTCGGGGGGTCACGCGGAAGTTGATGTCGTCGAAGGCAGTCATGATCCGCGTCTCCGAGAAGGACTCTTGACGGCGCGCCAAACGTTCGATCCGTCGGGTGTAGGGGTCCGAACCCATCCCGGGTGAGGCCACCGCGGGAGGAGGTGGAAGTTCCTCAAAGCCTGTGTCTCCGGCTTCCTCTATGATTGCCATCCCCACCATTTCCGCCAACGGCTCGGAGCCGAAGGTCACGTAGGTTGCCGGGGTATTCCCCTCGTTCCCGTGACGATGCCAAGCCCACGCGGGGAGAAACACCGTGTCCCATGCCCTCCAGTCGTACCGGCGCCCGTTGACTTCGGTCCATCCCCGGCCGGAGGTGACAAACATGATCGCATCCCAAGAGTGACGGTGAACCGTGGAGACCGCACCCGGGGCGATCTCGTGTCGATGGGCATCCAGCACCACGCTGGGTCGGTCTCCATCTATCCCCACGAGCACTCCCCGGTCAATCCCCCGGGGAGTGGGGTGCATGACAACTTCCGAGCCCTTGACAAGATGAAGGCGGTTCTGCCGCCAGTATTCCAGTTCGTCGGATCTGCGTTTCTTCTGAACCTCGTAGTGGCTAGTGGCGGTCCGGGTTCGGGTTGTCATTTGGTACGTGCCTCTTTTTCGGGAGTCCTTTCAGATTGGATCCAATCTTAGCAGATCTGGAGGAAACGCAACCCTGCCTGTTAGATTCCAACCGACGCCGCCATGCTGTCAAGAAGCAATCCGCCGGGTGTCAGCCCCCCTTCAGGCCAGTATTCACTGGTGTCCGAAGTTCCTGCCGGTGTCGCCTTGGCCTGGCTGGCCGGACAGACAGGTCGTCGGAAAGACGGGACCATGGCTGAAGACCCCGTGTCCCAGACCAAAGACACCTTCGCCAACCTCGGGGCCGTGATCGACTCACTGGGCGCCTCACCATCTGACATCGTCTGCCTTCGCACCTACCTCACGGCGGGAACTCAAGAGGGCTTTTACCGGGGACGGGGCGAGGTGTTTTCCCAGTGGTTTCCCAATGCCGACTTTCCGGTGAACACCCTGGCGGTCGTCAGCGGACTGGCCGACCCCAGGGCTCTGGTGGAAGTCGAAGCGGTCGTTGCCCTCTCGTAGAAGAGCCATGCGCAGAGACGACTTCGAACAGGTCATAGAGCGGGCATTGTCCGAACTTCCCGAATGGGTGGCTTCTTTGATGGACAATGTGCTCGTAGTGGCGATGGATGGTCCGCCTCCCGAGGACAAGAGAGGCGATTGCGGTGAGGAGTTGCTGGGCGAGTATGTCGGCGTGTCGATTCCAGACCGCGCCGCCGACTACTGGGGAGTCCTGCCCGACGAGATCCGCATCTATCGATTGGCTCATCTGGATCTGGGACTATCCCAGACCGAGACCGAAGAAGAGATCCGCCGGACCTTCCTGCACGAACTCGGCCATTACCTGGGATTCTCCGAGAAGCGACTCCACCAACTTGGCTGGGACTAAGAGGCCGCGCGGGTAGGTGCTGACCTGCGATAATGTGCTCTTGGAGGTTGCCCGTGTTCATGATGTTGAGCAGGCATTTTGTGAAACAGGCCGGGTTCAGAGTGCTGGAGGGCGGCAATCGGGATTTCCCTACCCGCGCACCCTCTAAGCCTAGGCAGCACCGATTGTTGCCCGGGTGACCGACCCCGGTGCCTGCTGTACCGATCTATGGCAGACCATCACAGCAAAAGTGTCCCACCCCCCGGCGCAAACTAAAGACATCGACAATCACCGCCAGGGCAGGTTCCACCCAAGCGGGATCACACAAAGAGCGGACTCGTTTCCGAAACGGTTCCATCGGGAAACGACCACTCTTCACCGCCGTTCAGCGGCTTCCCACACGAGGCAAGGGGGGCTGGCGTTAGCCTACCCAACCTCGTTCCCAACCGGCTAGGTGGTGGAGGGGGAGGGGCCCTGATAGGGGCCGACTCAAGATTGTGGGGCGATCGGGATTGCCACCGGCACGGGAGACCAACTGGCGAAGACGCCTCTGCTCACTTCCACGGGCCCGGTCTGGCTCAAATGCTGTACCATGATCCGGTCGCCCCCCGCAGTTGCGGCCGGATAGGTGAACGACTCTCCGCTTGGTGCCCACAGGGTGAGACTGCGGGTGTATTGATCCCAAAACGGCAGGTATTGAAGAAGGAAGACGCGGGTGGGGTAAAAGGACCGAAACGTCACTGTATAACTGCCGTCCCAAACCCTGGGGACCAGCGCCTGGGCCTCTTTGTCCACCTCCATAAACAGGAGTCGACTTCCATCGGGGCTCCACTGAAAAGCCGCCACCCGCCCATCGGAGACCGGCACAGACTTCCCTCCGGCAACATTCAGCACCAGCAGCGGGCCGGCGAAGTCGGTGAAGGCCACCCGCAGTCCGTCGGGATCCGGCTCGAATGCCGCCGCTCCCTCCAACTCGGCCAGGGTGCTAAGGGGACGACCACCGAGGTCACTGACAATCAGGCGTTGTCCCGATAAGTCACTCTGGGCGGCAAACATACCCACACTCACCTCGACCCCTCCCGCAGAGGCGGGTGTCGTCACAAGAATCCGGTCCGAAGAGATCCAGGCGGGGGCTTGGAAGAGACCGGGCGTCACCGACAGCACCTCCGACGTCCACGCTCCGTCATCACGGGTCAGCAGGGACAAGGCGTCGCCGACGTGCGCGATCAAGGCATTGGAGTCAGCGCGCCAATCGAAATAGAAGGGCTGGCCTTCTCCAAGCAACTCCACTCTTTCCAGTTGCAGGTCCACTACACCCATCTGCAGCGGAGAGAAAGCGCTCTGCCCCAAGAATCCCAGCAGCATGGCGTCGGGACTCCAGTAGTAGTAGAAGGGTGCTACCGGCGCCTCGAATCTCGTCGTGCTTCCGTCCGACACATCGGCCAAGGCGATCTGGAACGTCCCGTCCTCGGCGAGTTCCGTCCATGCCACCAGGTGACGACCCTGCAGCGAAGATGGCGCCCAGGTGGGTTGCAGGCTGGGTCCCCCGCCTCCGGAGGGCACTCGAAGCTCGCGGACTTCAGTGCCGTCCGGACTGATCACCTTGACCGATCCCCCCGGACCGGTTACCAGCATCAATTCCGCAGGGTCGGCGGTCTCTTCAGCCTTGGGTTTATCTGTACTCCCCTCCCCCACACTCCCTGATTGCCCCCCAACCGCTTCACCAGATCCGGTCTGGTTGTCCGCCGGCTCCTCCGATCCGGCACAGGCAGCCACCACTGCGACCAAAACCACGGATAACAACCTGCGGAACAACCCTCTCCCACCTTAGCGGCCTGGGGGACCTACTTGTACAGGACTGGTCAGGGTCCGACATTTCCCCCAAGTGCTGTTGACAGGGCACTCTCAATCGGTGCTCGAAACACCCGCCGTTTCCAAGGACTCCCCCAAACCCCGCTCGTAGTACTTCTCGCTCAACTCTTGAAGGTGGCGTTCCAGTTTCTCGCTCCTCCAGACCCGAAACATCCGAGAGGCCATCAGGCTCCTCTGCGTGACATCCCCATCGGCGCCTTCCACATCCATGGCCCCGCTCACGTCCGCCACCAACCGGGACGCGAAACCCGGTTCCTCTTCCAACACCGAGCCTGGCTTGGGAATGCTGCGGCCAGCCATCCGTTCAGCAGCGCTGTGGCCGGCCTGCCAACTCTGGTCCACCAACATCTCCAGGTGGGACCGTAATCGGTTGTCCACCTCCCCCTCATCCCAGTCCAACTGTCCCGTGCGTATCCCTTCCAGCACGCGGTTCTGCTCCTCTGTCAACAGCCTCTTGAACAGGCGGACATACTGGTTGGAGATCGGTAGCAGCATCGCCTCCTGCAATTCGATGGCCTCATCCTCTCCCATCTTCACGGTCACCTGACGTCGGGGCGGATGCTGGCGCTGAACCACCTGTCGGGGGGCGGGGGCGGAGTTGCCGCGAAGAGACGCAAAGAGATCGTCGAAGTTCTGAGGGACAGGTCTCCCGGCGTCGTGTGCAGGCTCCTCCTCCACTCTCTCCTCGGAGGCGGCGGCCTCCGGTTCTGTGACCGTTTCCTCGGGGGGATCTTGGGAATAATCCTCTTCTGACTCCCCAACGGGCGAGATTACTTTGACCAAGCCCGACATCTCATGCTGGGGGGTGACATGCTCGGGACCTTCCTCATCCGGAGTAGGCGGATAGATGAAGCCACCGGTCTGGTCAACCAACTTCACTCCAATGGGGGCCACCCCCGAGCGGATCCCTCCGATCTCTTCCAGAAGTTGGTCGCGGTGACGTTCCAAGGCCAAAACTCGTTCTTGAATGGCCGACACCTGCTGCTCGGCAGACTCGATCATCTGGTCGCACAACGTTCGAGTCCTCTCCTCCACCTCCAATGATTCCACATGGGCGTTGCTTCGGATGCCCTCGGCTCTGCGTCGGGCATCCTCTCGAATGCGATGAGACTGGTTCTCCACTTCGGCGATGACCTCTTGGGAGTGCTTCCGGATGGTCCGATACGCTTCGTCCTCCATCTCTTGGATCTGGGCAATCATCTGGGTGGAGACCTCCCAGGAGGCCCCACGCAGATCCTCCGCGGTGGCCTGCGCCTCGGCGATTCTCTTTTGCACCTCGATGGTGGCTTCTCCCCGCCAATTGGCAGCATCCAATTCCGCCTGTTCCCTGATTCGGATGGCTGTTTGCTGAACGGCGGAGAGGAGTTCTCCTATTTCCCTGCCAAGATCCTGGTAGCGGTTGAGGTGCTCGCTGGGGACAATGGCGCCGGGGGCCAATTCAAGAATTTGCGATCCCCTGTTATTGGATTCCAGCAGGTCCTTGATGTATCGGTCAACGGCTTTGCGCTGGTATCCCAGGAAGGCGGAAGGAAAGGAAGGAATCTTGGGCTCCTCACCCGGATCCCAAACAGACAGATCGGACATGGATCCGACAATAATGCCACAGGAGGCCTTTCGTTATGTTTTTGGCTTCCTAAACGGGTTTTTCTTACTCTCCCCTCCTCATTAGTGTGTTGGTGGTGTCCGATACGCCCCTTCTCCGCATCGAAGACCTCCATGTGTCAGCCAACGGCACAGCCATTCTGCACGGCGTTGACCTGGACGTCCACTACAACGAAATCCATGCGGTAATGGGCCCCAACGGTTCCGGCAAGACCACCCTGGCCTCGGTGTTGATGGGCCATCCGGGGCTGGAGGTGACCAAGGGAACCATCTATTTCGATGGGGAAGACATCACGGGCGATGCCCCGGACAAGCGGGCCAACCGGGGGATTTTCATGGCATTCCAGCATCCCACCGAGATCCCCGGGGTGCCGGTCGTGCAGTTTTTGCGTCAGGCACTCTCCAACCGCACCGGCATCGACTATTCGATCATCGAGCTACGCCTCAAGGTCATGGACGCCATGGCGCAACTGGGGATTCCCGGCCACTTCGCCGACCGCTACCTCAATGAGGGGTTTTCCGGTGGCGAGCGGAAGCGGAACGAAATCCTGCAAATGACGGTCCTCGAACCCAAGCTGGCCATTATGGACGAAACCGACTCCGGTTTGGACATCGACGCGTTGCGGACCGTGTCCGATGGGGTAAGACGCATGATCGGCCCCGAGCGCGGGTTTCTGATCATCACCCACTTCCAGCGCCTCTTGGACTACGTCACTCCCCATTACGTACACGTCCTGGTGGGAGGAAAGCTGGTGAAGACAGGCGGTGCGGAACTCACCGCCCAACTGGAGTCGGAGGGGTACGAGTCGTTCCGGTAGCAACTGTGTGGATCAGCTTTTCTAACCTATAACAGATGGCTCTCCAAGAGGTCTACCGCCAAGTGATCCTGGATCACTACCGCAATCCTCGGCACCGGCAACCCCTGTCCGATGCCGATGCGTCGTCCGAAGGCGCCAACCCCTTGTGCGGTGACGAGGTGAAGGTCCAATTGCAATTACGGGAGGGACGGGTCAACGCCATATCCGTGACTGGGAAGGGCTGCTCGATCAGCCAGTCAAGCGCCTCCTTGATGGGCGAAGCCGTTTCCGGCCACCCGATCTCCGAGGTACTGGGCCTGTCGGATCGCTTCCAGGGGCTCATGCAAGTGCCTCCGGACTCCAGTGAGAACGGTTACGCCGACCTCGGCGACCTGATCGCCTTGGCGGGGGTAAGACGGTATCCGGTGAGAATCAAGTGCGCGACCCTCCCTTGGATAACCCTGGAACAAGCCTTGGAGAACAGCTAGGAGAGACCCCCCTCGGTCATCTTCTGCAAGTCGAGTATCTGATCCAACTCCTCCTCGGTGAGCAGTCCCCGCTGTAAAGCGACTTCGCGAACCGTGCGACCGGTGGCGAACGCCTCCTTGGCAACCGAGGCGCCGACATCATATCCGATGTGAGGATTGAGAGCAGTGACCACGATCACATTGCGCTCCACCAACATTCGAGCGCGCTCGGCGTCGGCCTCTATCCCGTCCACGCACTTTCGGGCCAGCACTGCGGCCGCATTGGCCAACAGCCTGATTGACTCCAAGAGGTTGCGAGCCATGACTGGCATCATCACGTTCAACTCGAAGTTGCCGTTGGCGCCCCCCCAGGCAATCGCCGAGTCGTTGCCGATCACCTGGGCGGCCACCTGCATCATCATCTCAGGAATGACCGGGTTGACTTTGGCAGGCATGATGGAAGAACCGGGCTGCAGGGCCGGAAGTCGTATCTCGGCAATGCCGGTGACAGGACCCGAAGCCAGCCATCTGAGGTCGTTGGCGATCTTGAACAGTGAAACAGCAACGGTTCTCAGGGACCCGGATGCATTAACGGTGGCGTCTTTTCCGGCTTGAGCCTCGAAGTGATTGGCAGCCTCGGTAAACGGTATTCCCGTATTGTGGGCAATCCTGGAAATGGCCGCAGCCGCCAGACCTGCGGGGCAGTTGATCCCGGTGCCCACCGCGGTGCCGCCCAGAGGTAACTCCTCCAACTCCGGCAGAACGTTCCTCAACCTCTGAGCGCCCTTGGTCACTGCCGCCGCGTAGCCGGAGAACTCCTGTCCCAATGTCACCGGAGTGGCGTCCATCAAGTGGGTACGGCCAGACTTCACCAGTCCCGAGAATTCCTCCGATTTGGCCGTAAGAGAGTCGGCCAACATGGCCAGAGACGGGAGGAGGGCTTCACGAATTGCCGCAGCCGCGGCTACGTGAATGGCGGTGGGAATGACGTCGTTGGACGATTGGCCGAAGTTGACGTGGTCGTTGGGATGCACCAGGCGCTCTTGCCGCTGGCCGCCCATCAGTTCGGTTGCCCTGCTGGCAATCACCTCGTTGGCGTTGATATTGGTGGAGGTGCCGGAACCGGTCTGGAACACATCCACCGGAAAGTGTTCATCCCATAGGCCTTCCATCACCTCCGTCGCCGCCCGGCGGATTGCCTCAGCGATCTTGTCATCCAGATGTCCCTCCCTCATAGCAGCTTCCGCCACCGAACTCTTGATCAGGCCCAGCGCCCAGATAAACCGTCTCTCGAACCCTGTTCCCGAGATGGGGAAGTTCTCCACCGCCCGCTGGGTCGAAGCTCCGTAGTAAGCATGAGCGGGAACCAACACCTCTCCCATCGAGTCTCTCTCGGACCGGTATTCCATGGCCTCACCCCTTTGTCTGGTCGGCAAGCGATTCTGCGTGATTGAAATCCGCCATTCCTGATCCACCATTGTTAAGGGTATCGGCGGTCAAGCTAGTTCCGCACCCTGATCGTGGCATGCCAACGCCCTCGAGAAGCAGGTCCGGTTGGAAGAATCAGGTTCTGCCCAACCCCCGATCTGAGGACAGACAAAGGCCTGTGCGCCAATAATTGAGTACACCCCGAATGCGTACACGCCTGCTTCCACTCCGATCACAGAGCTTCCTCCGGCCGTTAAGAATTGCGTTTTCCGCGGGGTTGGTGGTGGTTCTAGTCCTGGCGTCGGCCCCGTCCACCGCTGATGGACCGACCCCGCCGGACCCAAGGTATCGCACCGCGATGCTGGCCTTCACCGGCGATCTTCTTCCCCATCTGCCGGTCGTCAAGTTCGCCAGGTATTACGCCCGCGTCCCCCACTTCCCAGGCAGCATCGCCTCCATCATCCAACCGCCTGAGATGTACGCGACATGGGAAACCAGAGCAGACCGTCAATACGACTTCGCGCCCATGTTCGAACAGGTCGCCCCGGAATTGCGGGCCGCCGATCTGGCTATTTGCCATCTGGAATCCACCATTTCCTCGCAGGCCCCGAGAGGCTACCCGCGTTTCCGCACGCCTCCGGAGTTGGTCGAGGCGATAGCCCAAAGCGGCTGGGACGGGTGCTCGCTGGCTTCCAACCACTCCATGGACTACGGCGTCGACGGAGTCTCACAGACCATCGAAGCAATGGCGGCAAACCATCTCGAGTCTGCTGGAACCTCTCTCGATGAGCAATCGCGGGGCGCCGCCCATTACCAAGTCAACGGGATCCGCATTGCCCATTTGTCCTACACCTACGGGCTGAACGGGTTCAGGCTACCCAAAAACCAACAATGGTGGGTCAACCTCATCGATGTTGACATCATCCAAGCTGATGCTGCCGCCGCCCGAGCGGAGGGAGCGGAATTCATCATTGCCTCACTGCATTGGGGCAGCGAGTACCAACCCATGCCCACCTACCACCAGAAACGGACCGCCAAGGAGATCGCCGCCACCGGGGCCGTCGACCTGCTGGTTGGCCATCATGCGCACGTCATACAGCCCATCGACCGGATCGGCGATCTGTGGGTGGTGTACGGACTGGGCAACTTTCTGTCCAATCAGCCCTGGCCCCGAAGTCGAGATGGCGCCATCCTCCATGTCGAGATCGGCGATACTCCCGAGGGCGTGATGGTCAAATCCATTTCCTACACCCCGACCTGGGTAGACCGCCCCCGAATGCAGGTGGTGGCCCTGGCCAATCGCCTCCTCGACCCGGACCTCGACAGTGGCCATCGGGTCACCCTGCGTCAGTCTTGGTCGAGGACTGTGAGAGCCTTCGAGGCCATGGGCGCTCAATACCCCTGGGTCAAGCCAGCCGTTTCGCCGCCGTAAATGCCAGGACCGGCAATCCCGCGCCGGGAACTGCCCGATCCTCGGACCGCTGCGTGCTCAGGGCAATGGGACGGACATCACTTGCGAGAACCCTCCACGCTGACCGTAATGATGTCCACGTCATGGTATTTCTGATGGCGAACCGAGGATGCGTAGTGCCGCAACAACCGGAAGGACATCTCGCGAGTGTCAGGTATCTCCAGCGCTCCGCCCATGTAGGACAACCGATCCTCCAGATTCTCACGCTCCGATGCACACACGAACTCCAACTCGGCCCCATTTCTGACGTAGCGGGCCGCCACCACCACATGGCGGGGCTTTTCCAGGGCATCGTCTTCTGCTGACAGCAAGTTGGAGAGGGTCTCCTCTCCCACCAACACCAACTGCTCCACTCGATCTGGATTCCAGCCGGATCCGGCGGCAAAGTTCCGCAGAAACTCTCCCATTCTGGGCAGGGCATCCCAATCGAGCACCAGCTCCAGCCGCTTTCGTCGGGGTCCCGTCGCCTCCATGAAGACCACCATGACGATCGCCACGATCGCTCCCGAAGTCATGCCGTTGCCGAACAACACCCCAAGGAATCCCTCGCCCAGCAGATCCGGAAAGATCCATTGGTTCTGGAACCCGACGCCCATCCAGAACGACACCCCCACAACCGTGGCCTTTCGGTGATCAACACCGTCTTGAACGACGATTTTCATGCCCTGGACAAACAACAGCCCGAGGAGAACCAGGAGATAGGCGGCGGCCACGGGAGGCGGTATTGAAGTCAGCAGGGCCGCAACTTTGGGAAAGAACGCGATGCAAACAAAGACCGCACCGATGATCACCCCTACCCGCCGGGCGGCGATTCCGGTTACCTCGGCCAGTGAAATGCTGGTCGAGTAGGTGGTATTGGGAAGGGTGCCTCCAATCCCGGATAGAAGATTGCCCATTCCGTCAGCATTGAGTGCGCCCTGTACAACCCGGAAGTCAGTTGCCCGGTGGCGACGGTTCGACACCCGCTGAATAGCAATCCCGTCGCCCAGCGTTTCTATGGCACCCACCAGGGTGACAACCACAAACGCCGGGAGCAACGCCCAGAATTCCGCATTCGGGGTCAGGTCGAATCCCGGCCAGGAAGAGATGGGAACGCCTACCCAGGAGGCATCCAGGACCGGTTGAAAGTCATATAGGCCATAGGGTGCGGCCACGGCGCAGCCCACCGCGATACCTATGACCGGGGACCACAACCGCCAAGCCGGAGGGGCCCGCAACACCACTGCGGCCACCGTCAAAAAAGTGGCGAGCGAGGCAAGCGGAGCAGCTGCTGTGGATACACCACCTGGAACGTCGGTCAGCGAGTCGAAGAGAATCGGCACAACCGTGGCGGCGATGAGCATGATCACGGTACCGGAAACCACCGGAGTGAAAACCCTGCGGAGAAGCGAAAGCCTTCTGGCCATCAGGAATTGAAAGAATGAGGATACGATGATGAGGCTCGCCATAGTGGATGGGCCACCTCTCACCAAAGCCGCAACACAGACGGCAATGAATGCTCCGGAGGTACCCATGATCAGTACATACCCCGCTCCGAACCTCCCCACACGCCGAGCCTGCAGGGCGGTAGTGAGTCCGCTAATGATCAACGCGGCGAACACGGCCCAAGAAATGTAGCTGTCGGACTGCTGGGCTATCCGAGCCACTATTACAACTGTCAGGACCACCGGCGCCACGATTATGGCGGCAGCTTGCAGGCCAGCGCCGATGGCTACCCCGAGAGGCGGGTTCTCATGCGGTTCGTAGCGGATGTCTTTGTCTTCGCCGGCTGTCGCCATAGGTCACACCTCGATTGTCACTACCGATAGCAACCTTCTACTCTAGGGAACTGTTACACCCCGGTGCCCTATTCTTGCCTCGATAACTGTGATTCGCCCTGGGGGGGAACCGGCGGGAACCTGTGTGGGAGCGGTGAGGGCACTCGACCCGCAAAGGCCCAAAACCAAACGCCAAGCGGTACTTGCAAAACCCGCCAAACAACCGCGTGTGGTGGAGTTCCCTCCTCCTTAGCTCGGAAACCGGGGGCGCCGGTTAGCTGCTGAACGGGTGGTCGGTGAAGAAATCGAAAGCAGGCTTGGGGGTTGTGTCAGCGCCCGCAGAGGTGATCCCCAGCCGTTTTCGCAAACCCTCATAGCCGGATTGCTCCAGTTCTTGGGCCAGATCAGGCCCTCCCGAGGTGACGATCTTTCCCCCCATCATGACGTGCACCCGGTCGGGTATCACGTAGCTGAGGATTCGGGAGTGGTGGGTGATCATCAACACACCCATGTCAGGGCGACGCATCTCCTCCACCGCAGCAGCCACCGTTCGGACCATGTCGATGTCCAGTCCTGAATCGGTCTCATCCAAGAGAGCCGCCTTTGGCGATAGAACCGAGATCTGAAATATCTCCGAGCGCTTCTTCTCTCCCCCCGACAGGTCATCGTTCACCGACCGTCCCAAGAAAGGACCCATATCAAACCGCCGGGAAGCCTCCGCTATCCGCCGATCGGCCTCGTCCGGATCTATGCCGCGTTCCTCTGCCGCCTCCTGCATGATTTCTTCCAACTCCACACCGGGAACCGCCACCGGGCTCTGGAAGGCCTGAACCAGACCCAAGCGGGCCCGTTGATCCGCACCCAGGTCCAGAATCTCTTCACCGTCCACCCAGGCTTTGCCTTCTGCTGTGAAATCGGGATGGCCGGACAGGACATGACACAACGTGCTCTTTCCCGAACCGTTGGGACCCATCAGGGCATGCATCTGCCCAAAAGGGATCTCCAGATCAACACCGCGAAGAATCTCTACCGAGCCCACCGAGGCCCGCAGATTCTGCACTTTCAAAGCTACACCCATCAGACTGAACCTGGCCCGTCTTCAGGTACCTGCACCAGCACTTTTCCCTCCTCCACCCGGGTGGGATACGTTCCAACCGGTCGAGTAGCCGGAAATGTCAACGCTTCTCCGGTGACCAGGTCAAAAACGGCACCGTGTAGAGGGCACTCCACTTCGGAGTCGAACACCTCTCCCTCCGACAGGGAAGCCTCGGCGTGGGTGCATCGATCATCAACTGCGTACAACTCCCCTTCGGTCAGGAACACCGCTACCACCCGGCCCAGGTGACAGATCTTCACGCCCTGCCCTTCCTTCATGTCCGCCAGTCCGGCTACGTGGACCCACGCCATCAGACTCTTCCGCCTTCCTGCGCCAGGGCGAAACGCCGGTTGACGGCCTGCCGGGCCGGTTCGTCCAAGTCGTCGAGAGGCAGGCGGCCGATCGCCTCCTCGAAGAACCCACGCACCAGAATTCTCTCGGCCCGGGCCTTGCTTATGCCGCGACTCATCAGGTAATAAAGCGGTTCGGTCTCCAGTGGCCCCACGCTCGACCCATGTCCGCAGATTACGTCGTTACACAGGATCTCCAGGTTGGGCACTGAATTGGCCTTTGCCCCATCGGAAAGCACCAGGTTGCGGTTGGTCTCGAAAGCCGAAGTCCCCGCCGCATCTTCCTCGATTCTCAACAGTCCGGTGAAGATCGACTGGGCATGATCCTGCACTCCCCCCTTCAAGAACACCTCCGAACTGGTGGAAGGGCCCACATGGTTGACTACCAGTCGGTAATCCAGCACCTGTTGCATCTCCCCGTAGTAAAGACCCACCACCTCAACACTGCCCCCCCTTCCCTCCAGCGTGGTGCGCAAATCCATCCGGGACAGCCGACCTCCCAAACCGATCTCCCCGATCCGCAAAGTGGCGTCCCGACCTATCTTCGACCGATGATGCATGACATTTGCTCCCTCGGATCCCATGAGACCTACAGTGGTCACAGAAAGCCGGGCCCCATATCCCACCGTGGTCTGCAGGTTGGGCACCAGGACACTTGGCACTCCCTCCGGCGACCGGAATAACACCACCACGGTGGCCTCGGAGTTCTCTTCGGCGCGGATGGTCAGGCTCGGGAATGTAACCGTATTCGAGCAGGTAGATTGAACGTCAATCACAAAAGGCGCCTCCACGGCCCGGTTCCGGGGAATGCGCAAGGTGATGTCATCCACCGAGAACGCCAGAGCCGCGGCAGCGAACTTGTCGGTGTCGGCGGCCAGAAGATCCATACCGGAGCCAGACCCTCCAGCTTCGTCGGCGGAACCAAGCCGGGCCTCCGAATCATTGTCAACCACCAAGAGTCTCCCATCCACCATGAACGCCGATCCCGCCCGGTTGCTCAGCGATGCCGCGAAACCATCGTCCGGAAGGCGATCGCCCGGGGCAGTGGGGAGGCCCATCTCGTCCAGGTCGAATCCCAGGTTCACATATTTCCAGTTCTCCTCTTTCGGAGTGGGCATCTCCAGACGACGGTACTCCTCCAGTGCCCTCCGGCGCCGGGAGGCCAAGGCGGAGGGTGCTCCAGAGTTCAACCGCTCAAGAGTTTGGTTGTCGAGACTCAGCATGAGTAAAGGATCTTTCCCGAAGTTCCGAGCACGAATGCTATCGGGCGTCCGCTAATTACAAGAAACGGGTATTGCTAATCCCTCCAGGATTGCTTCGGTCCCAGAAGCGGTGATTTCACCGGGTCATCTCCGTATAAGCCTGCTCGCAACCGCAAACACCCTGTCAAACATTTGCTCCGTCAAACGCCCCGTGAAGGTGTTCTGCTGGCTGGGGTGATAGGAGGAGATCAGGGTGGGCCCACCCTCCAATGCCGTCACCACCCCATGGCCGAAAGCCGGCCGCGGTCGGGGGACTGACCAACCCAGCCGGGGCCCTTGGCGCAGCAGATTGACGTGAGAGAATCCCCCCAAGGCCACCATCACTTCCATCCGATGCAACCGTTTCAACTCTTCGATCAACCAGTCGGAGCAGTTGCCGGTCTCCGCGGCCAGGGGACGGTTTTGCGGAGGGGCGCATCGCACCGAGGCGGTCACCCAACAGTCCTGGAGACGTAACCCGTCATCGAGCCCCGTCGAGTGGGCTTGATTGGCAAACCCCGCCTTGTGCAGCGCGCGGTAGAGCCAATCCCCGGACCGGTCACCAGTGAACATGCGACCGGTGCGATTAGCGCCATGGGCGGCCGGAGCCAGACCCACCAGCACCAGTCGCGCCCGCGGATCCCCGAAACCGGGTACCGGCCGACCCCAATAGGTCTCGTCCCGATACGCGGCCCTCTTTTCCCCAGCCACTCGCTCCCGCCATGCCACCAGCCGTTCGCACCTGCGGCACTCCGTCAACGCCACTGAGAGTTCCTTCAAAGACAAGTCTCGGTCCCCATTCGTCGGCGTGGCGTCGCAGGCAACACCCAAGAAGCCACACTCCTGCTGATAGGCCGAGACCAACTATAAACCAGGTCGCTGCCGCGCAACCGCCGTGATCTGCCGGCTGCTATGCGCGTCATCAACCCGGTTGACAAGTGTTCCCTTCGTAGGAGACGTCGACCTTGAGACAGGGGTACCCACAGGAGGCGGTGGCTTTGGCGGCTACGAGGCCACCCTTCTAACATTTGGCTTCGGTCAAGGGAGCCAAATGAGAGGAACCACATGTCCAGACTGAGCAGGGAAGCAACGCGCGTCCTGATGGGTGACATCATCTCAGGCCGCTATTCACAAGGTGAGAAGCTTCCCAAAGAGAATGCCTTGACTGAGCGTTTCGGGGCCAGCAGGGGAACCATCCGCGAGTCGGTGCGGGCGCTGGAGGAGCGGGGGTTGGTCAAAGTCACCCATGGAGTGGGAGCGGTGGTGCAACCATCGGAGCACTGGAACATTCTGGATGCCGACGTGCTGGACATCACGCTGGCCACCGACCGCAGCGACCAAGTGCTGGGCGATTTCCTGGAGACCCGCCGAATACTGGAAGTGGAAGCCGTTGCTCTGGCAGCCGAACGAGGGTCGGAAGAGCAACTTCACAATATCAGGGAGGCCTTTGACCGGGTGGAAGAGGCCGCCAAGGCTGCGATAGTCAACCCCTTGAGCGAACCAGACTATCTCAAAACCGATGCCGCTTTCCATTCGGCGATACTCAATGCAGCTGGGAACTCAGTGCTCGGCAAGATGCTGGAGCCTCTAAGGAGGGCCATTCAGGCTGCCATGCGCCCCTTGTCCCCCCCCCGCCACCGAATCATGCGCCGTCTGCCTGAGTACGAGCAAATCATGAAGACCGTAACCAACCGAGATGTAGAGGGAGCCCGGGCGGCGATTGAGGAACACCTCGCCTCATCCCGGGTTTACTTGGAGTCGGTCAGAACCTAACTGTCAGCCGGGAAGCCACCCCGACTCTTCTGGCCACCGCAGCGTTGGTTTGGTGGCCGTCCGTTATGTGAGGCGGCAAACCCGCGGCGCCATCGGACGGATGTCCTGCCCGCTACTCCACCGATGCCAGGAAGTCGAAGAACACTTCCGACCAAGCCTGTGCGGCGTCGAAATGGGGACCGTGGCCTGAACCTTCGAACATCTCCATGACCACGCGGCCCCCGGCCTGTTGATACTGCTCAAGAACGTCGCGGATCTGAGATACCATCAACTGAGGCGGGAAGGACTCAGCGCCGGGCCAGCCGGGAACGAGGCCCGCTTGGCCCAAAGTTCCCATCTCCCAGGCCGAACCATCGGCGACCACGATGTCGGCTGACCCGTGAGTCCACAGTACGGGAGGCTTGCGGTCGATGTCAACAATGCCGGACCAGTCGCTGTATTTGCCGGACAAGGCATTGAGTATCCCTCGGGTCCCCGGCGCCACTCCCGGCCAGTTCTCAGAGGCAGTGAAGTCTCCTGGATACCCGTCGTCGCCGGTGACCGACAGCAGCACCTCGTCCAGCAATATCTCTTCTCGGTCGGCCGGTTCGCGATGAGTGGCCGCCCAATAGGATGAATTAATGATGTTGCGAGGCGACACCACATCCTCCGTCGATCTATCTCCAGCAGCAAGGCGAGCGGTGAAATCCGGGTTTCCGGTTCCCCCACCGGAGCCCGCCCAGTCCGCAAAGCATGGAGTGCCGTCGGGGTTACAACCTCCGAACCCGAATGGGGACACCGGATCGATCATCGTCAGGGAAGCCACTTCCCGGTCCATCGCATAAGCAGCAATAGCCGAGCCGCCTGTCGACCATCCCACCAGATGGACAGGTCGATCAATGCCAAGGGTCTGGACCAGTGCATGGGTGTCGTCGGCCCAGTCCCTCAACCCCCGGGTTGCGTCGATCGGCTTGGGTTGTGAGCGGCCGAAGGACCTCATGTCCGGTGCGATGAAGCGGTACCGCTGCGGCGCCTCCGGCCACAGATGCTCGTAAAAGCGACCGGTGGACAGATTGCCATGAAGCATCACCACCGGGATGCCGTCCTGTGGACCTGATTCGTAAACAAAGGTCTCGAGACGATCAGTGCTAACCGTACCTGCTCGCACTCCACTCAACAGATCCATGCCGTCCTCCTAATCTCGCCGACGCCACCGGATACTAGAGAGATGAATCAGCTGAGAGTCCTGTTCAAGTAGCCGTGCATCCAGTCACGGGCGGCGCGCCCGTATTGGTTGTCGAAATAGTCGAAGGCGTGGATTCCCCCCGGCCAAAGGACCAGTTCCGCCCGATTTCCCGCCTTCCGCCAACGGTTGAACATGAACAGTGAGTCATCGTATAGCGGATCGATGGTTCCGACAGTGAACAGGACGGGAGGCAGCCCTTCCAGGTCGGCAAAGATTGGAGAGATGTCGGGGTCCTGCAAGTCGTGGGAGCCAGCGAACTGCTCGGTGAACCAGCGGATGACTGCGGTGGTGAGGATTAGCGTCTCCTCCCCCGCTTCAAGTACCGAGGGAGTGCCCCGCAGGTCGTAGGCGCCATAAGTGAGCAGAGCGGCCCCGAATGGGTTGAGCCCATGGCGGTCACGGAGTCGAAGACAGGTAACTGCAGCAAGGTGGGCGCCGGCCGACTCGCCCCCGATCGCCACCAACTCAGCGCCAAAGGCCTGGCGGGCGTTCTGCTGCAACCACAGAGCCGCCGCCTCGCAGTCATCCGGTCCCGCCGGGTAGGGGTTCTCCGGCGCCAACCGGTAATAGGTTGAGACCACCACCAACCCGGTGGCGTCTGCCAGCCGTTCCAACATCGGATCATGATGATGAGCGCCTCCCAGCACCCAGCCCCCTCCGTGAATGTGGAGGAATACCCCCCGGGGCGGGCCAGCGGTTGGTATGACTCGGAAGCGGAGCGTCCCCGATGATGTTTCCACTGCCTTCTCAAAGGCCCGATCCGAGTAAACCAACGCACCGAACACCGACTTCCCCTGCTCCCGAGCTTGCCGGGCAGCCTCCGGGCCCACCTCATAGATCTTGGGTAAATGCAGGGAGGCCAAGCCCAAAGCCTTGTTGAAAGCCAGCACCTCGGCAGGTGTCTCGGTCGGGACGTCGACATGGGCCTTCCCCGGGCCGTATTGAGTCACAACTCTTCGAACCTTCCCTGACCTCCGACTGCTTTTAGGTGGGCGGTTGGTTCAATTCGATGACATTCCCATCCGGGTCGCTGAGAAACGCCTGGCGACCTGCAGCAGGTACGTATGCGGATCTTTGAAATGCCACGCCCTGAGCGTCAAGGGCATCCAGAAGACCGTCGAGATCCTCAACCTCCAATGCAAAGTGGTTGTTGGGGTTGGGGCCCAGATTGGCAACCCCGCTGATGTGAATTGCGTTTTCCGGCCCGGCGCCAACCCAGACTCCCGGCGACTCGAAGGCGGGTCTCGGAAGTACGGGTAGGCCCAGTTTCTCCACGTAGAACTCTCTTGACCTGGCCAGATCGGTGGAAGGAATGTTCACATGTTGCAACCGGGTGAGATGTCCGAAAAGACCGCTGTCACTCATCTACTGATACCACCTTTCGACGGTCCGCTGACTCGATCAGAGCGCGGATGGTAGCCATGTTCACAGCACTCTCCTGAAGCGGGAAAATGCTTGGCTTGCCGTCAAGGATCATCCCTTCCATGGCTTTGACCTCTTCAAAGTAGGCGTTCGTGCCCTCGAATGTACGGGTGATGCTGGTTAGGCCATCCACCTCGTCGCCAAATGCCCGATTGTTATCCCCGGACTTGGAAAGCGCGGGTATGCCAGGGTCGTGGGCAACGATCTCCAACGTTGATGCCAACTCCACCTGGCTCAGCCACGGGTAGGAAACTCGAATGCGCCCTCGCGAGCCGACGAACTCCGCCGACCAGGAGGGCAACGCTTCCATGCTGGTGACGAACTGGCCCATCAACCCTCCCTCATAGTGGATCTGGGCTGCGAAGGTCATGTCCGCCGGTTGGCCGGCCCTGCGGATGAACCCTTCAACCTCGATGGGCCGTTTTTGCAGCACGGCTTGGAACAAGGTGACCGGATAACACCCCAGATCCCACACCGACCCTCCTCCCCGAGGATCCAGACGGATGTCATCGGCGTATAGGAGGGTGAAACTGAACGTCGCCTGCGCCCAGCGAGGGACACCAATGGCCCGCTCCGATATCAACTGACGGAGAAGTTGTGTCTGGGGATGGAAGCGCATCATCGATGCCTCCTGGATGGTCACCCCATTTTCTTCTGCTGCCTGCTCGAGCCGCTCGGTCTCACCGGGATAGATGGCTATGGGCTTTTCTACCAATGCGTGCTTGCCCGATCTGGCCACCTGTACGCCCCACGGAACATGCAGCCAGTTCGGCAAGGAGACATAAACGACATCCACCTTCTCGGAGGCGAGCATCCGTTCATAGCTACCGAAGGAAAGGGGAATCCCGTGTGGCTCCGCATAGGAACGAGCCTTGTCACCATCCCTGCTTGACACTGCTGTTACCTGCGACCGCTCCGACATGGCCACTGCTTCCACGAGACGGTCATTGATACGGGCCGTGCCGAGCAAGCCCCACCGCAAGGGCTCATCTACAGGCGCCACGATCAGCTAGACATCTCTTGCCAACGATTCATCGTCTCCGATGGAGCCCTGGCCACATGTCGTGCGTTCTCAAACGTGGGGAATTGGCTCTCCCCGGTCTCCATGAGACGGATCATAGTTTGCCGCCGCAGCGCCGGGATGACCCGGGAGGAACCACCCGATTCACACGAATGTTCCCAATGCTCCCGGCTACTGGTCACCCTCCATATACCAAAACACTGTCTTACGCTCCACCCAGAGTCCTACCGCGAACACCAGTAGGCCTATGACAGCAACCACGAATATGGCAGCGATCATCTCGTGGGTCTTGATGAAGGACCGGGCTTCCACTACCAGAAAACCGAGCCCCTCCGTGGCCACCACCATCTCGGCCACCACGACGTTGGTGAGCGCGTAGGTTATGCCAAGTTTCACTCCCACCATGATCGCCGGAAGGGCTGCAGGGAGACGGATCCGACGCAATAGGGAGACCTCGCTCATTCGCAGGGACCGGCCCAACTCAATGAGGGCGGGATCCACGCCGGCCAGACCCAGGCCGGTCTGGATGAGGATCAAAAAGAAGATGGCAAAACTAGCCAGGGCCACCTTCACCCCCACTCCTATGCCGAACCAGACCAGGAACAGGGGGACAAAAGCCACCTTGGGAACGATCCGGAACCCAAGCAGCAACGGGTAAAGAGAGCGCCGCAAGAAAGGTGAGTAGTAGATTCCGATCGCCGACAAAAACCCCAGGGTGCCGCCAGCCATGAAACCGAGAATCATCTCATAGAAGGTGACGAATCCCGCCCGCACATAGGTATCCCCGTTCTCGAGCAGCGCTTCGACCACCGACAACGGCGGGGGCAACACGATGGGATGAAAATCCCGCCATTCGATCATCACAATCCAGAACAACAGGATGCCCACCAACACCAGCAGTAGTTCTCGGGAGTTCCACAGCCGTGTCCACGCTCTCTCCCCCAGCGAGCGTGATCGAACCGAGGTGGTTGTGTTGCCTACACCCAAAACGTCAACCGCCTCTCCAGCCACAGGAACAAGAAGTAGCTGACGATCCCGAACGCGGCGATAACCATGATGGAAGCGATGATGAACTCGGTGTTGGAAAAGGCGGCAGCCTCCACGATGCGGGACCCTATTCCTGTGCTGCCCGGCACCAGTATCTCGCTAAGCACCCCTCCGATGAAAGATTCGGTGAGAGCAATACGCAGTCCTGCCAGCACGAAGGGCAACGCGAACGGCAACGAGACCTTCCTGAACCCGAACCATCGGTTGCCCTGTAGCGACCGAGTGAGTTCAACCATCTCCCGCTCCACGCCGGTCAATCCGGTGATGGTGTTCTCGGTCACCGGAAAGAACGCCAGAAGGACCGTCACCACAAGTTTGTACTCGAACCCCACTCCCCACCAGAGGATGAACAGGGGGATGAACACCGCCTTGGGCACCACATACAGAGCTACCAGGATCGGGTGGATGGCGCGTTTGACCCGCTCGAAGTGGTTGCTCAGCACCCCTGCCACAAACCCCATCACACCCCCGAGAAAGAACCCCCAGCCGATTGTTACCGCGGTGGTGAGCATGTTGCCAACCAGGAAATCTCCCTGGTTCCACAGCACTCCCCATACTTTCGAAGGCGGTGGCAGCACCACCGAATGGAACCCGGTTATCCAGATGAACGCCTGCCACGCCGCAACGAACAGGAGGGCAAAGACAATGGGGTCGACGAACCGCCGTATTCGCCCGGCCTTACTGCCCAGAACAGGGGCTACGGATTCCGTCGCCGACTCACCGACTCTGGCCGTCACGGGGACTCCTTGGAGTTTCCACCTCCGTCGGCCTTCCCGATCATTCGGCGGGTAATGACCACCTGTTCCAAGAATGCCACGCTGTCGCGCATTTCGGCGGTGCGCGGGCGGGGTAGGTCCACCACTATCTCCCCAAGAATCCTGCCCGGCCGCGCCGACAGTACCAGGATCCGGTCTGACAGGAACACCGCCTCTGGAATGTGGTGGGTCACGAACAGCACCGTCTTTTGGGTCTCTCTCCAAATCCGCATCAACTCTTCGTTCATGCGCTCCCTGGTGAACTCGTCAAGGGCACCGAACGGTTCGTCCATCAGAAGCAGAGTCGGATCATGGAGTAGCGCCCGACAGATGGAGACCCGCTGCTGCATCCCGCCGGAGAGTTGTTTGGGATAGGCATCGCGGAAGTCCTCGATCCCCACCATTTCGAGCAGGAGTTCCGCCCGGTTCTCGTACTCCTGGCGGGACATGACAGTCCGCTTCTGGGAAGCCAACACCTCGTAGGGGAACATCACGTTCTTGAAGACGGTACGCCACTTCAGCAAGGTGGGAGCTTGGAAGACGAAGCCGATATTCCCCGCCGGCCCATGCACAGGGACACCGTCGATCGACACCCCACCCTGGGTGGGGGGAATCAGGCCGGAAACCAGTCGCAGCAAGGTGCTCTTTCCGCAACCGCTGGGTCCGATAATGCTTACGAACTCGCTGTCGGAGACGTTTACCGAGATATCCCTCAGGGCTTCGACCGTGAGGTCACTGGTCTGGAAGGTCTTGCCCAGACCCTGCAGTTCGATACCCATTAGCTAATAGTTTCCAAGGGTGTTTGTCCGGAACCCGTCAAGACGGCGGGTCCCGGACAAACTATTGCTATTGAAATCGGATCAGCCCAAGAAGGGTGTGAGCGGATTCGACCTGCCCAGCACCGTGGCAAGTGCATCCCGGGCGGCATCGAAGTCGTCGATGGGGACATCGCCGCTGTCAATGATCAGATCAGAGATGAACGCTTGGTCAAGTGTCAAAGGCGCATCGAGCAGGAAGTCGTTGATGAAATCAAGGCTCCGCTGCTTCTTGTCAGGATCGAAGTAACCGATTCCGTCGTCCCGCACATCCTCGGTAAGCATCAGCGTCAGGAACAACTGCAGGTTGCCGAGGTGGAATTCACGGGCATTGGGCTGCTCTTCCAACTCGGGGTTGTACTTGAAGAGAGCGTCGATGGACTCGTTGTGGGCGCTCACGCCGCCCTCAATGACATATTCGTATCCGGCGAGGGCGCCTTCAATGAACCGCCTCACAAGATCACGGTTGTTTTCCAGCATCTCGGGACGGGTGATGAGACCGTTGCCGTAGATGTCAACGGCGCGGCCCACCCAGTAGGTGTCAGGCTCGATCGGCGGATCGGCCAGCCACCACTCGGGCAGGTTGGTGATCCAGTCCATTACGAAATCGGCCTGTCCGGTGGCTATGGAGCCGATTCCGGCGCCGTCTACATACTGCCAGTCTATGGCGTCGTAACTGATCCCCACCGAACCGGCGAAGGCCTTGAAGAGTTGGTCATTCTCATCACCAGCGTCAACCGCGCCCCGCAGACCCACCAAGGTGGAGGGGTCGTCACCACTGACTCCGGCATCAGGGCCCGCGTACACCGCGGTGGGAGCAGTGGAAGCGATGGCTGCGATTTCAACCAACGGCAACCCTTCACTGATTGTGCGCATCACCGCGCCAACCCCGGCGAATCCGAAGTCGCCTTCCCCCAGACCGATGCGAGCAGACGTGTCACCGGAGCCGTAACCCCGTGTGATCTGGACTGCTATGTTCCGCTCGGCCCAAAAACCCTTGTCCAGGGCCACATAGAAGGGAGATGTCTGGCCCTTGGGTACCCAGTCAAGGATGAAGAAGACCTGGTCCACCCCTCCTTCATCCGCCGTTTCGTCAGTGGAAGAATCAGCACAAGCGGCCGCGATCAGTGCTAAGACTGCCAACGCCGCAAGTAGTTTCCTTAGACGATTCATAAAAAAGAACCTTTCCGTCATGCAATAAGTACGGCCGGTTCCAGCTTCCGCAATTCCCCGGCGTCTTTTGGCAACGCTAACACCTCGTCTGGCAGCAGGCATCAAAAAGAGGGAGTCAATTCTTGCAGTTGTGAGTGTTGTCAACGGAGTGCCGGGAGCACTTCCTCCGCCAACATAGTTACCTGCCGACGGCAATCGTCGAACACCAGTCGAAGGTCGAAGATCAGATGATCGACACCTGACTCCACCATCGCCATGGCCTGCTCGGCGCACTCAGGAGGGGAACCTGTGATCAGCAGACCGGCGAGATCCTCGACAGTTTCGAATCGGCCCGACGGGGGTTTAATCCAATCTGAGGCGCCTTCAGCGCTGCGCGCCAGGATTCCCACCGCCTCCCGGGCAGTGTCCAGGTGTCGGCCGTCTCCGGCATCAACCAGGGTGATGGGCATGCTGGCGATGTCCAGTCGCCGTCCGGTATCGACGCTGAAGCGTCCTGCCAATTCCATCCGCGCCCGGAAGGTGTCGCGGGGAAGCCTCCCAGCTATCCAGCCATCGGTATGCTCGAAGGCCCTACGCACCGCGGCGCGGCTGACGCCTCCGTAGTACAGCATCAAGCCCTCACCAGGCGCCGGATCGATCTCCACGCCGGTGTCTGGGGAGGTAGCCCCCCGCAGAGCCTTAACCGTCTCCTCGAACAACTCGATCCGGCTGCGGTAGTTCAATCCGAGGGACTCGAAGTTCTTGCTTCCCACCCCCAAACCCAGCCCGATGGCAAGCCGGCCCTCCGCCAAGCTCCAGAGGGTCCCCACCTCCTGCACAAGGCGCAGGGGATGCCGGTTGGGCAGCAGAACCGCGGTTCCCAAGGTGATGCGTTCCGTGACCGCCGCCACTGCCGCCAGGCTCAAGAGCGGTTCGAAGAAGGTCGTGCCACCCGCTTCCAGCAACAACCCATGGGGAGCCCCCGCTGCCAGGCGATCTCGCACCCACAGAGAGTCGAAACCGGCATTGTCTGCCAACCGCGCCACCTCGAGCATCTCCGACACTTGGGGGTCCCGGCCGAAGTGCGGTAGCACCAGACCGAAGCGAGGCGCCGCCCTATCCGGCATCGGAATCGGGGGCCAGATGTTGACTCAACCAGTCGTTCACGTGATCCATTACTTGTTCGAATCCTTCCCCATGATGCACCTCATGGTGACCGATGCCGACGATCACCTCCAATCGTTTGGGTCCTGCAGCCCGACGCCACATTCTCTGAGATTCATCCACCGGAATCATGGTATCTCCTCCGGCGTGGATGAACATGGCGGGCTTGGATGGCGAATAAGGCAGGTGACGCTCGGGTCGGAAGGCCAAGATCTGCTCGGCCGACTCCAAGGTAGTCCGGAACGCCATGTGCGGATACTGGCGCTCCACCCGTCGCCGCCATGCCCTGGCTTCATCGTCGCGGAGCAGTATCTCATCTGGGTCCACCGTCTCGCTGGGCTCGCCCTCCCGTCTGCGACGTCCATCTTCGGCCACCCGGTGGCGGAATTCCCTCCACTGCTCGGCGTTGCGAATCGCAGACAGGTGACGCTCGCCACTCCCGTAGCCCACCACCGAGATGACCAGCCGGCACCGCCGATCCACTCCGGCGGCCACCGCCACCGCCCCACCATAGCTCACTCCCAGCAGGGAGATTCGACCCGCATCCAACTCGGATCTCTCCGCCACGAAGCCCATCGCCGCCCGGATGTCCTCCACGTGCTCCTCGGGAAAGCAGCGTCCCCGTTCGCCTCCGCTTGCCCCGAATCCCCGGTAATCGGGAACCAGTGCCGCATAGCCCATTGAGGTGAGTGCGGCACCCCATTGAGGCATAAGCTCCTTCACGCTTCCCCACCCCAGGCACACCACCACTACCGGGTGACCACCCGGCGGGGAATCGCCGATGGGGAGGTACAGGTCCGCCGCCAATACGACACCGGCAGGGGAAGGAAAGCCCACGGTTTCCACGAACAGAGCCTCTTTCCTTAAGGTGACTCGGCTTGTCAGGCCTCCTGGCCGTTGAAGGCGGGCGCTACCGCCGAGGCAAAGTGCTCGAGTTGCTCGAGGAGATGGTCAACGGTGTGGTATATGAACTTCATCTCGTAGTGGTTGACGCCGGCTTCCACATATCTACCGATCTTCTCACCGACATCATCGGCGTCGCCGATCAAGCCCGCCGCGGCGATCGCATCTTGGGTGGCGGTGTGGTCGAAGCCTTCCGTCAGCACGCCAAGCGTTTTCTGGGCACTGGAGATGGCTTCCTCTCGAGTTTCGGCCAAGGAGACATATACCTCGGTCGCAATATCAAATTCGGTTCCCCCCCTGCCCTTCTCGGCAGCAAGTCGATCGAGATTGCTGATGCGTCCTGGGTACTCATCGGGCGGGATCCACCCCGTTGAGAACTCCGCCGTGATGTCCATGGCGGTAGGGCCGTGGCCACCGGTCCAGATCGGCGGGTACGGCTTTTGCACCGGCTTGGGCCAGATCTCCGTCTCTGGGAAGCTGAAGTACTCACCCTCATAGGAGGGAAAGTCCTCGGTCCATATGGTCTTCATGGCACGCAGGTAATCCCGCGTCACGTGGTACTTGGTCTTTCGGGGGATTCCCAACACCTCGAAATCCACATTGTGGGTGCTCTTGGGAGCTCCGGTGCCGATCCCGAAGATCACGCGGCCATTGCTCAACACATCAATATTGGCGACTTGCTTGGCCGCTACCAGCGGATTGCGATAGGGAAGGCACAGGACCGCCACCCCGATGCGGATCCGGTTGGTGATGCCCGCCAAGAAGGCCATGTTCGTCAAGGACTCGAAAAAGACGGGGGGTGAGTCGGCCGCTTCCACCGCCTCCCGGGAACCGCAGGACACATGGTGGCGATCCTGGAAAGTTGTCCAAGCCAGGAAGTCGTGCACCCACACGGCGTCGAAGCCAAGTTCTTCTGAGCGGACGGCCGACCGCCGGATATCCTCGGTATTCGCCAACGGTCCTGCCACCGGAAGCCGCACGCCGAACTCTGTCGCCTTAGCCATTAAGCCACTCCTGTTTGTGATGTCCGAGCGGATTCTACATTCGGGCGCCTGACGTAACCTGGGCAGGAATGAAGATCGGACCGTTATCCCAGCGCTGGTTGGCGGAGCGCCGGCCCGCTTTGGTGGCAATGCTTGAACAGTTGGTCCTGACCGAGAGTCACGCTGCCCAGCCGGCCGGGGTGGCAGAGGCCGCTTCCCTGGTCATCGAGCAGTTATCCTCCCTCGGTTTTTCCTTCACGGAGATCCCCCAGTCCCCTCTTCCTCAAGCGCTGCATTGGCTGGAGGACTTGATGTCGCCCGGTGTTCCCTACAGCAATCTGGGAGCCACTTATTCGGGATTTCGGAGGGGCGAGAGGCCCGGGCGGCTTCTGTTGGTGGGAGATCTTGACACCGCCTTCCCGCCCGGTAGCCCAACCGGCGGTTTTCGGATCGAGGGAGCAAAAGCGTTCGGCCCGGGGGTGGCGGACATGAAGGGAGGGCTGGTGGTGATGGTCGCCGCCCTGGGAGCCTTGTGCCATCTGGGGGCGGGTCTGCCCGATATCGCCGTGGTCCTGTCCGGGGACGAACAAGCCGGGAGTCTGGGGTCCCGGCCAACTGTGGAACGGGCGGGAATGGGAGCGGACTGGTGCCTGGGTCTGGAATGTGCCCGCCAGGGGGGCAAGCTCATGTCCGGACGGGGACATATCGGAGTGGGCAGGCTAACCGTGAGGGGAAGGGAGTCGCACACCGGATCAGCCCATGCCCAAGGCCGCAACGCCCTCGACGGCCTGGCACGCCTGATTGTTGGATTCAATCGCCTCACCAATGAAGAACAAGGAACCTACATCACGGTCACCATGGCTCAGGCAGGCCGACGGCGCAGCGTAACCCCTGCCCACGCTTCGGCAGTGGTGGATATCCGGACCCGCGGCCCTGACTATTGGGATGCCGTGGTCCGCCGCATGCACTCTCTGGTCCCAAATGTGGAAGAGGATTGCGGAGTTACGGTGGAACTGCTGACTCACAACCATCGACCCGGGGTTCAGCCAAACGAGCGGACCGAAATACTGCTCTCCATCGCCGAAAAGGTCGGAGAGGACTTGTCCATCAAGATCGATGCGTTCGAATCGGCGGCAGCGGGCAGTGTCTCCTTTCGCAGCCCGTCAACCGCCACCTTGGACGGCCTAGGACCAGTGGGCGGCGACCTGATGACCCGCAATGAACATGTCCAGGTCGACAGCCTCGTCTCGCGAGCCGCCCTCCTAGCGGGGATCATCAGCCAGTTGCCGCCAGCCCGCTCGCAGTGACACGGGCACGGAGCCAGGGTGCGGTAGCCGCCGGCCTGACAGCCGGCGCCCCGCCGCGCGCCCCCCCCTCCTCGGGGGAATAACCACCCAGTCCCCGCCGCCCCGCTCGCAGTGACACGGGCACGGAGCCAGGGTGCGGTAGCCGCCGGCCTGACAGCCGGCGCCCCGCCGAGGTCCTGCGAGCCTATTGACAAAGAATGACAGGAATAGTTACCCTTCGAAAGGTTTGACCAGGCAGAGCTTGTCGTGAAACACCTGCGGGCACCTATGCCCGTTGATCGTTGTCACATACGAAAGGACAGCAAAGCAAGATGACCGAAACAACCACGAGGATCCGGGGCGGGACGATCCACACTTCTTCGGGGGAATTGAATGCCGACCTGCTGATTTCCGGTGAGAAGGTCGCCGCTTTGTTGGATCCTGCCAATCCGGTTTCGGCAGACCGGGAGATTGACGCTCAAGGAAAGTGGGTTCTGCCCGGACTCATCGATCTACACGCCCACACGCGTTCTCCCGGATACGAGCAAAAGGAGGACTTCCTGACCGCATCCCGAGCCGCGGCGGCAGGAGGGTACACCACCTTCGTGGACATGCCCAATGTTGAACCTCCCACAGTCACCGTGGAGTTGTTCGAAGAGAAGCGAGCGGTGGCCAATGAGTTGTGCATAGTCGACTGGGGGCACTTCGTGGGGCCGACTCAGTTGGAAGAGATCCCCAAACTGGCCAAGGCGGGGGCGACCGGCTTCAAGTTCTTCCAGGTCACCGGTGGATACCCTCACGATCCTCGGCTTGCCATAGCGGACCCAGCCCGGCTTCTGGAGACTTTTGAGGCCATCGCCGAGACAGGGTTGCTTTGCGTGGTTCATCCCTTTGCCCAGACGCTGTTCGAAAGCCTGTATCACCGAGAAGTCGCCAAGGGTAGGCCGGGAGACATCTTCACTTTCAGCGACGTCTACACCCGGGACATCGTGTGGCGGCTGGCGGTGGCAATCCTGCTGGAAGTCCAGAGGGAGACCGGCATGCGGATGCAGGTAGTCCACACCCATGCTCCCGGTAGCCTGCGCCTGCTTGCCCAGGCCAAGGCTGATGGAGTGCCAGTAACAGTGGCAACCGACCCCAAGTACTTCCACCTGAGAGAAGAAGACATCAGAAGCCAAGGCGCCCGGGCAATTCCGGGGGGAGCGGTCACCACCAACCCCGATCGGATGGCCGCCATCTGGGAAGGACTGGACAGTGGCGTGATCGACATCATCGATTCGGATCACGCTCCGCACCTGTTGGAAGACCTGACCCTGATGGAAGAGGATCCGCTCATAGGACCGTTCGGATCGCCGCACTACGAGCATCTGCTGTCGTTGATGCTGTCGGACGTGCAGGCCGGAAACCTTCGTCTGAATCGGTTGGTCCATGCCCTGACCGAGGCGCCCGCCCGGATCCTGGGCCTGTATCCACGGAAAGGGGCGCTGCAGCCCGGGTCGGACGCCGATGTGGTGATAGTCGATCCTGATCTGGCCTACCAACCCCTGGACGGGCAGATGGAGTGCAAGAGCAATTGGACTCCGTACCACGGCCGTGACTTTGTCGGTAAGCCGATACTCACCATGTTGCGGGGAAAGGTCATCTTCAGTGACGGGGAGATAACCGCGGAGCCCGGCTACGGTCGTTATATCGCCGGGGTGCCGCAGGAGCCTGCTCCAGGGCGGCCCTCCGACATGCACCCGGGCCTTCATCTGCGTCCCCGGTCCTAGCTCATCCAGGTAGGAACCTCTCTGCTGAAAATGCAGGAACCTCCAGGCGAGCAACAATGAAATTCGGTGTGCTTGTTCCGCACTTCGGACAATGGACATCCAGGGAAACCCTGATCGACAACGCCCCGGTAATCGAGCAGATGGGATTTCATTCCCTATGGGTACGGGACCATCTGGTGTGGAAGCCCCACGAAATGGAAGGACAGGACCGCACCTTCCTGGAACCGCTTTTGACCCTGGCGGCCCTTTCCGCGGTTACCAAAAAGATGATGCTGGGCACCGCTGTTTTGATCCCGATTCGCTGGCCACTGAAACTCGCCCAGAATCTTGCCACCCTCAGCTATCTCTCCGAAGGCCGAGTGATGGCCGGAATGGGGCTGGGGAGCAACGAGGCCGAATTCGCGGCCGCCGGGCTTGACAAGGACCGCCGCATCCCCATCCTTGAAGAGACGCTGGAGATCTGCCGGCGGGTCTGGCAAGAAGACAGCGTCTCCTACCAGGGAGAGATCTTCGAGTTCGAGGACTTTACGCTGAGACCCAAGCCGGCCGCGCCAATTCCCTTCCTGTACGGGGGAAGTACCAGGGCGGCCGCACGGAGGGCCGTGACCCTCACGGAAGGCTGGATACCGGGTCGGATTCCCATCGACACTCTCAAAGACCGGCTCACCTACATACAACGATTGTGCCGGGAGCAACAGAAAGAGATTCTGTTGGGCACGATTCCCCTGGTGTTGGCAGATCCGGATCGGCGGCGGGCCCGTGAGTCCATAGACATCCAAGCCCTGGGGGTCAGTTCAGCCGGCGCCCGACATTGGGTGACTCCCGCCTCGGGAGGATTCAATACCGTTGACGATCTGGAAGGCCTGCTGGTGGCGGGAGACCGATCCGACTGTTTGCGGTCGATCGAGACGTTCGCCCGCCTGCGCCTCGAATTGGTGATCCTTGATGTTCGGCTCGGGTACAGCCACTACATGCAACAGTTGGAATGGCTGGCCGAATGGGTAATCTCCGAGTTCGGCGATTGAGACCTGGTGTTTCACCGGTTCGACTTCAGGACCGAACCCGGCTCCAGCAAGCATCTGTGGTCAACCGCCGGAGGGATCAGCGGGGGACTTTAAGGCGCCTACCGACACCTCGCTGACCGGATTCCACAGCATCCAACCCAGATTGAATTCCTCGGCGGCGTTGATCGACGACCGCACCTGGTCGTCCCGATGACCGAAATCCTGAAGCCAAGGGCGGATGACCACCCCGATGTGCATCCTGGCAACCGCATCCTCGAGGGCGGACTTCACCACCCCTCCGGGATGATCATTGGGACGGTCAAAGCCATACCAGCCGTTGTCGTAGTGGCTGGGATACAGCATGGGCGAGACGACATCCAGCACCTCGGTGATCTTCTCCCACTGCTGCCCGATCCCCCCGTCATCGGCGACCGTGGTGAGAAACCCGAAGATGTCAGCTGCGACCGCGCATCCCATCGGCCACAGGAGGGCGCGGGCCTCCTCCAAGAAAGAATTGATGGTCGCCACCCGGGAGTCCGGGTCGATCGGGCCGTCAAATGTAGCAGACGGCCTCCGGGAATCGGGGAAGCGAATGTAATCGAACTGGATTTCATCTACGCCCATTCCGCAGGCCTCCACCGCCAGTTCCAGGGCGTAGGCGCGAGCCTGGGAATCGGTGGGGTCAAGAAAGTACTGGTGTCCCTGACGGTAAGGCTGCCCCAGGTAGGAGTCCCACACCGCGATGGTGGGCACTCTGACGCTGGCGATGGGGTCCTGGAAAGCAACGATCCTGCCGATCAGATAGATATCCAGCCGTTCCAGTTGGTCGGCCAGACCCGCCAGGTCGTATTGAGGATTCACGGCTCGCACCTGCCGGACCATCTCCACCTGGGAGTCGTAGAAGACCTGTCCTGTTTCGTCTTTGATGTCCAACATCACCCCGTTCAATTCCGAGTCCTGAACCAACCTGATCATGGCGTCCCACTTCAGACGATCTCCCGCCACGTCTCCGGAGACATGGGCGGCTCGTACCACCAAGGGTTGGATGGTCAGTTCCGCGTCTCCGGGACCACCGTCCCACTGGTAGGAGGTGGGGATCCAGGCCGGACGGGAGACTGCAACTTCGCCCTCCTCCACTCTCTCCAAGAGGAATTGGCCGTCCGAGTCGGTGTAAGTGCTGACCTGTCCCGCACTGACCAGGGCACCTTCCACGGGCACCTGGTTCACGTCGGTGACCCTTCCCCGAAGCGTCCTCGGCCTGAGATGGACGAACATGGAGTCCTGGGGAGGTCCGGCCACTGTCACCGTCTTCTGGAGATGACCGGGAGATATCAGCACGTAGCGGCGCCCGTCCGGAGCCCACTGCAGTACCGCCGACCCATCCAGGTCGGTGACCTTCTCCACCTCCCCATCGTAGAGCACGGTGACGTCCCCGATGCCCAACCCGTTCTCGTCCAGCACGAAGAGAGTAAAGGGCTGGTCGTCGTCGAAGATCAGCCAAAGCATCCAAAGAACCCACCCGAGGGTCAACAAGGTAAGCAACCTGCGGGTCCAGAGCCTGCGCCAAGACATCCCTAACCGCCCAGATTAGGGGACATACGGAATAAGGTATATGTCATGTTCGGTTTTCTGCTATCGGTGGTGATCGCGGCGTTGGCTGGAGCAACCGGTGCTCGCCTGGCCGGTCGGCAGTCAACTGGTTGCTGGGCCTCAATGGCGTTGGGTTGGATTGGTTCCCTATTGGGTTCCTGGTTGGCCAACCTACTAGGGTGGCCGACCTTCTGGGAAATAGAGGGGTTCCCGGTGATTTGGGCCGTTATCGGCGCGGCCTTGTTCGTGGCCGTGCTCAACCTGATAAGCGGACGCCGCGACGGGCGGCGTCGGCCGAACTGAATCGGGGGACCGCAGTCCCGCTCCGACTCAGCCGATGGCGCCCGCCTCCGTCATGTTCAACTCGATGAGCCGGTTCATCTCCACCGCGTACTCCATAGGGAGTTCCTTCACGATAGGCTCGATGAACCCGGCCACCACCATCGACGTGGCCTGATCTTCGGTCAGTCCCCGGCTCATCAAATAGAACAACTGCTCCTCTCCCACTTTGGA
Organism: bacterium OM1 bin76; assembly: GCA_002238785.1. Taxonomy (GTDB): domain Bacteria; phylum Actinomycetota; class Acidimicrobiia; order Spongiisociales; family ZC4RG35; genus Bin76. The sequence goes on from MPNA01000013.1 coordinate 61,950, forward strand.
GACGGTGGCCTCGTGGCCGATTTCGGCATCGTTCTCTTCGATTTCCATGTAGGGATAAGTGTCGGAGCGAGACTCCTCGTCGAGGATCAGGGCATCGCAGCGGACGAAACTCTTCGACCGTTCCGCCCCGGATTCCACTCTGACCAGGCCGCGGTATCCCGCCCGGCCGCCCGCCCGGGAAATGGACTTGGAGACAATAGTGGAAGTGGTATCGGGCGCCACATGGACCATCTTGGCGCCGGCGTCCTGATGCTGGCCGGAATTGGCGAATGCAATCGACAGCACTTCCCCATGGGCCCCGGGCTCCATCAACCACACTGCCGGGTACTTCATGGTCAGGCGCGACCCCAAGTTTCCGTCCACCCATTCCATGGTGGCGTCGGCGTAGGCGGCCGCCCGCTTGGTAACCAGGTTGAAGACGTTGTTCGACCAGTTCTGGATGGTGGTATAGCGACACCGGCCACCGCGGAGCACCACGATCTCTACGACTGCCGAGTGGAGCGAATCCGTGGTGTAGAGCGGCGCGGAGCAGCCCTCCACATAGTGGCAGTAGGCACCCTCGTCAACAATGATCAAAGTCCGCTCGAATTGGCCCATGTTCTCGGAGTTAATCCGGAAATAGGCTTGGAGCGGTTGCTCGACATGCACACCGGGGGGCACATAGATAAACGAACCGCCCGACCACACCGCCGAATTGAGGGCGGCGAACTTGTTGTCGTTGGGGGGGATGATCGTCCCGAAGTACTTCCGCACCAGATCGGGGTATTCACGCACCGCGGTGTCCATGTCGCAGAACAGCACGCCCAATTCCTCCAGGTCCTCCCGGTTGCGGTGGTATACGACTTCCGACTCGTACTGGGCGGTCACCCCAGCCAGGAATTTGCGTTCAGCCTCTGGGATTCCCAACTTCTCGTAGGTGTCCTTGATCTCCTCGGGAACCATGTCCCAGGTGTCGGCCTGCTCCTCGGTGGGTTTGACGTAGTAGTAGATGTTGTCAAAGTCAATCTCATCGAGTTGCCCTCCCCCACCCCAGGTGGGAATGGGCCTGGCCAGGAATCGCTTGTAGGCCCGAAGCCGGAATTTGAGCATCCACTCCGGCTCTTCCTTCATAGCCGACATTTGCCTGATGATCTCTTCCGACAGTCCCTTCTGAGGCTTGAAGACATAATCGTCCTCGGAGTCGTGCCACCCCAGCTTGTAGGCGCCCAAATCAATATCGACGGTTGCCACCGTTCACCTCTTTCACCAATGGCCGTTGGTCTTTTCCATGGTACCACCCGGCAGGAGACATCGCATCCCCGATTCGGTCGTTCAGGGGCGGACCACCGCCGCCAATGGCTGGGTCGGGCCCAAGGGGACCCGTCGCGCCGCTTCCAGCACCCAAAATCGGACCGACTCCCGGGACCAACCATCCAGAATCCGCCCTGCAAGGGAACTGTTGGTGTACTGGAAGTGGAGTGATACCAAGTCGCGAATGTCTTCTTGGTCTTCTTTGGTGGGTCGGCGCACCGACGGAGAGGTGTCCGCGAGGAAACCATGAAGCTGGAACTGCGGATCCCAGACATAACTCACGCCCCCCGTCATCCCTGCTGCGAAGTTGCCACCCACCGGACCCAGAATCACCACCCTTCCGCCGGTCATGTATTCGCACCCGTGGTCCGAGCACCCTTCCACCACGGCCGTTCCCCCCGAATTGCGCACTGCAAACCGCTGTCCCACCGACCCGGACATGAACAGCATTCCGCCGGTGGCCCCGTACATCACGGCATTCCCGGCGCTGTGAACGGGGGTATCGGGGTGAATGGGGCTACGGCGCGGCACCACAACGATTCTTCCTCCCCCCATGCCCTTGCCCACGTAGTCGTTGGCAACCCCGTCCAACCGAAGAGAGATGCCCGGCGCCAGCCAGGCGCCGAAACTCTGTCCCGCCGTCCCAGACAGCGACACGGACACACAGTCCTCCTCCAGTCCCTCCTCACCCCACCGGGCTGTCACCATCCCCGAGAGTCGGGCTCCGACCGTCCGATCGGTATTGGAGATGGGGTATGCCAGGCGGATGGGGGTGGCCGTCTCGATTGCTTCCCTTGCCTCCTCAGCCAGCCGCCGCGATAGATTGGAGGCTTTGAATACCCGGAATCCCGGATGCTGTCGCTGGGAGTCGGATCGCACCAGCAGGGGAGCCAGGCTGGAAGCCAGGGAGTGATCCACCGGCGCCAGCAGGTCGGCGCGCCCGATCACCTCCTCTAAGCGGCGGGCTCCCAGCAACGCCAGGTAACGCCTGGCCTCTTCGGCCAGAAGCTCGAATACCGCCACGACTTGCTCTACTTTCCCGGTGTACTTGGCTCGCAAGTCCTCCCTTTGAGTAGCTATGCCCACCGGGCAGGTGTTGAGATGGCACTGCCGCACCATCTTGCATCCCAACGCCAACAGGGGCAAGGTCCCGAAGCCAAACCGATCAGCACCCAGCAAGGCGGCGATCAATATGTCTCGTCCGGTGCGCAACCCGCCATCGGTCTCCAGCCGCACCTCTCCCCGCAGTCCGTTGGCCATCAAGGTCTGGTGAGCTTCGGCCAGTCCCAGTTCCCAGGGAGAACCGGCGTGCTTTATGGATTCGAGGGGGGAGGCCCCGGTCCCTCCTTCAGCGCCGGAGATGAGAACCACATCGGCCTGGGCCTTGACCACTCCCGCGGCGATAGTTCCCACACCCGGCTCCGACACCAGCTTTACCGAGACCCTCACGGACGGCTTGAAGGTCTTCAGATCGTAAATGAGTTGTGCCAGGTCCTCGATGGAATAGATGTCGTGATGCGGGGGCGGTGAGATGAGAGTCACCCCCGGTTTGGTGTGGCGCAGGCGGGCGATCTCCGGCGAGACCTTGTGGCCGGGCAACTGACCACCTTCTCCGGGTTTGGAGCCCTGCGCCATTTTGATCTGCAGTTCGCTGGCGGAGTGGAGATAGCCCGGAGTCACCCCGAAACGACCGCTGGCCACTTGCTTGATGGAGGAGTTGCGGGGCGTGCCGTACCGCTCGTTGCCCTCCCCCCCTTCGCCGGAATTGGAATTCCCTCCGATCAGAGTCATGGCTTGCGCCAGGGCTTCGTGTGCCTCCTTGGATAAGGCTCCGTGAGACATCGCCGATGTGACGAAACGGCGCATGATTGCCTCGGCCGGTTCCACTTCGGAGAGCAGCACCGGCGTCCGGTCCACGAAGGTGAGGAGGTCGCGGATGTGGGTGACGGGCCGCTGTTGGATCGTTTTCAGATAGCGGTCCCAATTCTCGTGATCCCCGGCGCGGGCCGCCCTTTGCAGGGCCAGCACCACACTGGGGCTGGTTACGTGAAACTCTCCTCGGCCGCGCTGCTTGTAGAAGCCGCCCGGATCCTCCACACCCGACCCAAATTGGGCGTGCAATCGGAGAACATTCCAGGCCAGGTGGTCGAAACTTCGGCCCGAGAGCCTGCTGGGGGTGTTGGGGAATGCGTATTCCAGCACCTCGGAATTCAGACCCAAGGCTTCGAACAACTCGCTTCCCCGGTAGGCGGAAACCGTGCAGATCCCCATCTTGGACATCACCTTCAGCAGACCGTTCTGCAAGGCGTTGCGGTAGTTCTCCTGGGCTTCCACGGGATTCACTCGCAGAATCCCCTCGCGGGCCATCTGCATCACCTCACGAATCGCCAGGTAGGGGTTGACCGCTGAAGCTCCATACCCCACCAGGCAAGCCAGATCATGGCTGTCACGCGTCTCCCCCGAGACCGCCACGATGGAGACCTGCAGTCGGAGACCGGTCTCTATTAGCCGTTTGTGAACGGCCCCCACCGCCAGCATCATGGGCGTGGGAGCATGGTCGGCGTCGACCTCCCGATCGGAGAGGACGATGATGCTGGCACCCTGCTCGGTTGCCTCCACCGCCTCCTCACAGATTTGATCCAGCCTTCGTTTCATCCCCTCCCTTCCTTCCGACACCGGCCATACACATGGAATCCAGTGGGAGAAGAGACGGGAATCACCTGATCTGACCACCGTCTCCAACTCGGCCAGAGACAGCACCGGGGACATGAGTTCTATCCGAGAAAATGGCCGGTAATTGTCTTCCAAATAGGACCCCCGTCCTCCCAGATAGGTACGTTGAGACATCACTGCCTTCTCCCGGATGGGGTCCATGGGAGGATTGGTCACCTGGGCAAAGAGTTGGTGGAAGTAGTGACTGAGCCGGCGCGGGCGTCTGGAGAAGGCAGCCAGGGGAGTGTCGTTGCCCATCGAACCCAGTGGACTCTTCCCAAACGCCATCTCGGCGAGGATCAAGCGGCGCTCTTCGGCGGTGTATCCGAACACCCGGCACAGCCGCTCATGTTCCAACTCAAAGCGGACCTGGGCGGAGAATGGCTTCTGGACGTAGAGAGTTTGATGCTGGGTCCACTCTCCGTAGGGATTGAGCCGAGCCAATTCGGGACGCAACTCATCACTGAATCGAATGCCGCCGTTGCGGCCATCGAACAACAGTGCCTCTCCCGGTCCCAGTTGCCCGGTCCGTTCCGCCTTGGCCTCTTCGGAAGGGCACACACCCGCTTCCGAAGCGACTATCAAGGTGTGGGGAGTGATCGTCCAACGTGCCGGACGCAACCCGTTCCTGTCCATCCCGGCCAAAAGGGAGACACCGTCGGTGACCGCCACTGCGGCCGGGCCGTCCCATGGTTCGGTCAGAGAGGCATGGTACTCGTAGAACTCCTGTATCTCGGATTCGAGGGTGAAGGAGTGATCCAGGGCGGGTGGAATGAGCATCTCCTTGACGTGAGCCAACGACCGACCGGAGCGCAGCAGGATCTCGAAGACGTTGTCCAGACTGGCGGAATCCGAGAGGCCGGGTTGCACGAAGGGCCGCAGGTCTGCCAGCCGCGGTCCCCAGATCTCCGACTTGGCGTTGCGTTCCACTCCCTTTATCCAACTGCGGTTGGCCGAAATGGTGTTGATCTCACCGTTGTGAGCCAGGGACCTGAAGGGCTGGGCGATCTCCCAGGCGGGAGAGGTGTTGGTGGAGTAACGCTGATGGAAGATGGCGAAAGAGGTCTCGTAATCGGGATCCCTCAGATCCCAATAGAAGTCGCCGATCCGCTTGGCGGTGAAGAGTCCCTTGTACACCACGGTGCGGGCCGAGGCGCTGGGAATCGAGAAAGACAGAAGGCCCTTGCCCTCCCTTTCCATGCGTTTTCTGGCCAGAAGCAGGCGCCTCTCGAATTCCTCTGCGTCAAGACCTCGGGGGACCTCCACCAAGGCCTGCCGGATGATGGGCATCAACCTCTGAGCACGAGGACTGAGCGCCTCCGGGTCGGTGGGAACGGAACGCCATGCCAGGAAGGGGATGTCCTCTTGTGCCAGAGCGTCGGTCACCACCCCTTGGCCGGCGCCGGGGTCCTGGGCGGGGAGGAAGGCCATGACCACCCCCAAGCGCTCGGGAGGGGAGATTCCGATGCCGTTCAGGTACCTATCCAGCAACCGGCGGGGAATCTGGGTCAGGAGACCGGCGCCGTCTCCTGTGCCATCGGCGGTCTTGGCGCCGCGATGGTCCAACCGCACCAGGCACTCCACCGCCAGCCTGGTCATTCGGAAGGTGGGTATCCGATCGCGCGCCGCTATCAACCCCACCCCGCAGGCATCGTGATGGAATCGGGTTCCAGGTTTGTTGATTAAGTCCGAAGTCTCCAAGAAACCCCCCGATGCCAGAGACATTAACCTAACGAAAATCACCTATTTGGAAAACCCGAATACCGGATCGAACCGCCAACGGACTCCTTGCCGCGGGACGCCAAGATGCCGGTAATAGTCGTTGGAGCCGATACTGCCATCGGGGAGAAGATCATTGGACAGGTGATCGGTCCCGACCGAGAGGTAAGGGCATTTGTCTCTGACCCTCACGCGGGAGCGCGGCTTAAGGACCAAGGAGTCAAAGTAGCCCTTGGTGACCTGTCCGACACCTCCCATGTGTCGGGCGCCTGTCTTCGGTGCCACACCGCGGTCTTGATCTGCGAAGCTTCCCAAGATGGACGGGAGATCTCTTTTGCCAGCAACGTCTTGGAAGTCTTCACCTGCTGGGTGCAGGCCGTGGCCGAAGCAGGAGTGCGCAGAGTGATCTGGGTTGCCGACCACCCGGTCCCCACCGCCACCGTGCCGGAACAAGCCATTGTGGACAGCAGCCTCCCCCAAAAACAGATCGCGGATCAGGTAGCCGCCCTGGACGACGCCGCATCCCTCCAATCCAACACCCACCAGGCCTAACCCGTCCATCCCTGCGACCTCATCAAAGACCGGAAGAGGCGCTGGCTTCTATTGGTTTCCTGCCAAGAAAACCCGCAGGCTTGGGAAAAACACCCCGGCCAGAGGGTTGAATTGTGTCTGAGGTTCGTTCAATACTGACTCTTAGTCGAATACACCTACCAGTCCGACCTGGCGTCATCCGGATTGGTTTGGGGATCATGCCCACAACACCCTCTCTGAGGGTCTGGCGAAGCGTGCTCAAATCGGTTGGAGGTGGCGGCGGGGGAGGGGCCCAACGGGGAAGAATTGGCCAGCGTTTTTCGCGGGTTAGTTGTTGGGTTTGCCCGGGGGGAAGTTTCATCTGGGTGATTGGGATGTCCGGACGGGAGGCAAGGTCACGGCTTACATGTCATTTTCTTTGTTTGATGGGGCGTTTGCGGGTGCGTCGGCGTCGGTGGCGGGGGTGGTGGTTGGTTTGGCGGGTGGGTCGTCGCCAGTCGGTGATGGGCGGCCGGCGGAGCGTGTACTTCCCGGTTGGGGTTTGGTGCACGGTCCAGTCTTGGTCATGGACCTTGTGGTGACATCGGCTGCACAGCAGGCACATGTTCTCCAAACTGGTGGGGCCTCCGTCCTGCCAATGAACAATATGATGAGCCTGACACCACGACGCTTTGGCGCCACAACCGACACAGTGTTTGTCGCGGGCCACCAAAGCAGCGCGTTGGGACCCACTGGCGGTACGCCGGGCCCGTCCCAGGTCCAGTGGTATCGAACCACCCGAGAAGATGGCAGGCAGCACCTGGGCGTCGCACCCCAAACGGCGAAGGGTTCCCGCCGGTACGGGGGTGCCGTTCTCCAAGCGGGGGTTGCCCAACCGTCCGCTGACCGCGTCGTAATCGGCGATCAGCAACAGGCGCACATCCTGAGAACGACCCTCCCCACCCTTCCCGTTACTTTGGCGGGTGACCAGTTTTGCTAGGGCGTCGGCCATCCGCTGTGGACCCGTGGCCCGGTCGGTGGGGTCCTCCTTGTGCCACAACTGGTTCATCATCGCCGACACCGCCGTTTCGATCCGAGCGCCCGTAACAGGGTCGAACCTGCCATATAGCACGGTCATCCCATCATCTGAGTCGGTGGTGATCTTCGCGAACCGGCGGGAACGCTGATGCTCCAACCTCGAAACACCATCATCACGAGACCGTCGTTGTTCGTGCTTTCGGACTGACCGGGCGAACTTGTCAGGAGACTGAGAACGGGCATCATCCAACAACTCGTCCTCTTTGATGGTTCCCCGCTTGCTGGCACCCGCCAGAATCCGGGCATTGTCCGCAGAAATGTCCCCCTTCCAGAAACCCTCCCGGGTCTTGGGCAGTTCTTCCAACTCTTTGGCGGTTTCCACCTCCGAACGAGCTCGCCGTCTGCCCAACAAACCGTCCTCCCGCAAAACCGATTCCACCAGTTCAGCTCCCTGCCGTCGATCCAGTTCCGCCACCGCCTCGGCACGGTCCGCAGCAGCCTGATTCTGACAGCGGATCGTGGACCTAATCCGCTGTCTCAACTGCTCCACCGACGCCTCCGCCACCGGCAGCGTAGGCCTCAACAAACGCGCCCTGTTCACCACCGCGGGGTTCGCAGACTCTGTATTCATATCAACCAGTATGCACAGACCCTGTGACAAAACACCCCCACACAACACCAACCTGTGAAAACAAACCCTAAAAGATGAGGCGATACCTGCGGCCAATCAGGCACCCTATGACAAACTCACCACCGTGCTGCAACCGATCCAACCAGAGCCGGGCGTCTCTAAAGAAGGGCTATTGCCTCCAGGAGCATTGCCACGGACTCTTCCGTGCTGGTGGCATGGGGGGAAGCCCTCAGCCATCCGGCTCGGTCAGCCAGGATTACCCCTCGTTCCCGAAGGGACTCCACCAGTTGTGCCGACGAACGGCCCGGTACCCGGAAGGTGAGAATCCCAGCCCTTTCGCTCCGGTTCTTCCACGGTCGCCGCAACTGGCATCCTGACCTGTCCAACCCCTCCTCCAATTGGTCCATTCTTGCCGAGATGTGCCCACTGATCGCCTCCACCCCTGCCATCGCTATAACCTCACAGGCCGCCCGCAGCGCCACCGCGCCCACCACCGGTTCACTGCTCATCTGATAGCGAGAAGCGGTTGGAGAGGGAACATGGGGAGGGCGGGACTCGAAGTCCAAGGGATCCGCCACGCCCAGCCATCCGGTTAGGGTCGTCTCCAAACGCTCCATAGCGCGATCCGACGCCATCATGGCCGCCCCGCCGAACCCGGCCCTCAACCACTTATGGCTTCCGGCGGCCACCACATCCACCGCGGCAGCGTTCACCACGAAAGCTCCCAGAGACTGGATGGCGTCCACCACCAGCAGGGGCGCCGGGAAGGCTTCCCGCAACTCCTCTAGGTCGGCGCGGAAACCGGTGGCGAAGTCAACGTGACTTACCGCTACCACTCGGGTGGAGGAGTCGACAAATGGCCGCAGGAGATCCACCGTGAGGCGATGATCGGGTAGGGGGACCCTCCGCACCTCGTCTATCAAACCCGCATCCCGAGCGCGGATCCACGGGTAGATGTTGGTAGGAAACTCCGCCTCGGGCACCACCACGTTGCCTCCCCTCAAGCCGAATGCGACATGGAACAGCGCGGCGCCGGTGGTATGGGTTAATCCCACCTTGGCTACCTCCACCCCCAGGAGGTCGGCAATAGCCTGCCTGCCCTGCTGCATCGCTCCCATCAGGAGAAGACTCAAGTTCTTTGTGCCGGCACAAAAGTCCGTCTCATACTCTGCTACCCGACTCTGCACCAGTTGGGAAACGGTGGAGATGGCCGCCGAATTCATGAAGCCCGGCGGTTCCCTGAACTGTTCCCGGTACGCGAGGGGCAGTTGAGGATGAGTCATTGGATAACCATCCCCATTAGAGAAGCGAGATGCCCACGATTGCTCCCAGTTCCTCCAAGGCCACATCGGGATCGGTCACCTTGATGGTTGACATGCCCATACTCCGGGCGGTCTTGAGATTGGCGCCGATGTCATCCAGCATCACTGCTTCGCCCGGTTCCACTCCCAGCCGGTCGAGAGTTCGCCGGTAGATCTCCGGTTCGGGTTTGCGCACCCCCTCCAGGTACGACTCAACAACCACATCGAAGTGCCCGTTAACCGTCGGGGCCATCAAATCCTTCCAATTGTTGGTGATGGCAGCTACCGCGATGCCATTGCGCCGCAGACGGCGGACCGCTTCCAACATTCGAGGCCGGATCCCGATGTCAGATTCGATTCGTCTCATCATTTCCGCAACATCCAAGTCCACTCCCCACTCCCGCGCTTCTTCTCGCAAGCACTCCATGAAGTCCTCGTAATCAATCTCTCCCCGTTCGTGCCGGGCCCAAGCCCCGTTGCGGCCCGCACCCATCACGATCTGTCCCACCGCACCTGCTGGTAAACCGTGATCCTCCTCGAAGGCGGCGATTCTGTGCAGCGGGGAATCAAAGACCACCCCTCCCAAATCGAACAACACCGCCTTGATGCGGGCCAATCCCCCGCCGGTCATTGGCGGGGTGAACGTCTCTTGCGCTCCCGCACCGTGAACCGCAGCCGGTGTACGGGCTCCTCGTCCAGATAGATCACAAATGAATAGTCACCGGCTGCCTCAAACGGCAGGGAATTGAAAGTGAATGCCATCGGATATCCGAACACGGAACCGGGCGAGAATCCCGGAGGTGACTTCACCGGAAGTTTTCGGTGCGGCATTCGCTTTCCCAGGATGCTCCTTCCGTCCTCGTCCTGGAGATCCACCCCCATACTCACCGGAGACTTGTCCCAGCCCCAGGGGAAGGTGATCCTCATGCCGATGCCCATGGACGAGTGCCTGGTGGGAAAACGGCTGACCAACAACTGATCCCACCCTCCTCCCAGGGCAAACAGCTTCCCTCCCACCACTTGCACGGCATCGGCCAGGAAGGCGAATTCGACCGAGGGCTTCAGCCCGGAAAGCCCCATCTCCGACAAATCCATCAAATAGCTCCCACTCAACCGAGGTTAGCCCACCCCGCAACAGTGGGATCAAGTGCCGCCAGGCCCCTTGGTAATCTGGCTGGGCAGCGACAGTACACCGCCGCCGCATTCTTCGAATCCAGAGAGGAAACCGCACCCATGAGCGAGCAGGCCCTTGCCGTCCTGAAGGAGCAAGCCAAGCAACGAGTCGCCGATGAGCAAACTCGTTTGGAGGAATTGAACCGATGGATGTACGAAAATCCCGAACTGGCCTATCAGGAGCACCGATCCTCCCAACGGATTGCCCAGGTCCTGGAGGGATACGGGTTCTCGGTGGAATATCCGGCCTATGGCCTGGAAACCGCCTTTGCCGCCCGGGCCGGGACTGAAGGCCCCGAATTGATCATCTGCTGTGAATACGACGCCCTCCCCGACGTCGGCCATGCTTGCGGTCACAACATCATCGCCTCGGCGGCCGTCGGCGCCGGATTGGCGCTTCGGCCCCTGGTCGAGTCCCTCGGTTTCCGGCTCACCGTGCTGGGGACACCCGCCGAAGAAGCCTATGGTGGGAAAGTGGACCTGATTAACGCCCAGGCCTTTTCAGGAGCGTCGGCGGCCATGATGATCCATCCCTCGCCGCGGGATGTGGTAGATGCCCCCTTTCTGGCCATTACACAGTTAGACGTCACCTATCACGGCAAGGAAGCCCATGCATCCGCGTATCCCCATCGCGGTCTCAACGCCCTCGACGCTTTCGTGCAGGCCTACGTCAACATCTCCACTCTCCGTCAACACATCCTCTCCACCGACAAGATCCATGGCATCATCACCGAAGGCGGCCAAGCCCCCAACATTGTTCCGGCCCTGACCCGCTCGAAGTGGTATGTGCGGTCCCTGGAGTTCGAACGGCTGGAGGCATTGAAGGGACGGGTCGTGTCCTGCTTCGAAGCGGCGGCACTCGCCACCGGGTGCCGGGTGGAGATCGAGACGCTGGGCCATGGCTACACCCAGTTGATCAGCAATCCCCTGCTCACAGAACTGTACGCCGCTAACTCCGAGTCCCTGGGCAGACCCCTGGGGCGCGGCGCCGACCTCTCCCCTTCGGAAGCCGGCTCCACCGACATGGGCAACGTCTCCCTGCAAGTACCGTCCATTCACCCCATGCTCTCCCTCAACTGCGCCCCGGTCGGCAATCACCAACCGGGCTTCACCCGGCAGACCATCACCGCAGAAGGTCATCGAGCCATCTTTGACGGCGCGGTGGGGATGGCGTGGACCGTAATCGACGTGGCCGCCAAGGACCTGTGGGACCAGCTTTGAATTGATCTGATCCCTGGTTTGTTCAGCTAATCAGGAAGCAGGTCTCCGTGCCGGGGAGATAGGAAAAACCCGGAGCGGGGTTTGGGAACAAAAAAGGTTGCCTTGGGAGGAAGCGGCATCTGATTGTCAGCAGCGTGGATAACCTGACGGATCGAGGCAGGCGCCAGCATGAATCCGACACCTCCGTGTTCCGCCACCCGGTCGATCACCTTCTTGAGGCCCTCCCGGTCGGCAATGAAGTCCATCCTGGGATCGGTTCGCTCATCGGCTATTCCCATCACCGGCGCCAACACCGTTCGGTAGAGCGCCGCGGCATCCATCTCGCCACGCTGGGGAGACAATGAGATCGACCAGCACCCTTGAGCGGTGACAGCCACTGCCCCCCCGCGGTGCCCTGCCCGTGCCTTCGTCCTCACCGCGCCGAGTTTGCGCTCCAAACGCTCCGCCGACACCTCCTCGGACATCCAACGGTGAAAGGGGTCAATCCGAAGCTGGTCGGTCGGAATTGCCACGACCAGCATCCTTCCGGCCGGATGCCTCTCATCGGCGCCGCACCGGTCTGCATGACGAACCGAGGCGGCGGCCCGGTGGTGGCCGTCCACAATGTAAGCCTTGGGAACCTGGGCGAACTCCCCCAGCAGTGTGGCTGCTGCGCCTGCGGGAACCACCCAGATCTGGTGTTGAGCGCCGTCCTCGAGCGTGACCGACACATCGGGTGTCTCTCGACAGATCTTCTCCACTGTCCGGTTGATGCCCTCCCGGGGCTGGTAACCCAACTTCATCGGGTTTGAACTGTAAGGCACTTCCGCCATGTAGTTGTACAGTTCTTCCTCCCGATCGGTCCGGGTTGTCTCGTGTGGAATCAACTTCCGGGGCATGGCGGCCACCGGTGCGTCTCCCACCACGCCGGTCTGTTGATGTTCCTTGTCCGTGATGCGATAGATGAACAACCCCTCGAGCAAAGGACCGAAGGCGCCCTTCCGAAGCTGCCCATCCAGGTAGTCGGCCGCTTGTCTAACCAATTGGCGGAAGGATCGGTTGGGCCAACTGACCGAAGGGGTGAATGCGTTGAAGAACGAATCGGGGTTTTCCGAAGCCCATCGGTATCGCTCGTAAGGCGTTAGAGCGTCATAGTCGGGGGAAACCACCCTCCACGCATATTCGGGGGAGACCAGCCGCGCCTGGGCCGGCCTCAACCAGCCCTTCAACCCGAGTCTCCGCTGTGGTGGGCCGCCACCCCCATGATGTGGGGAAGGCTCTCCAACTCGGAGACCAGGTGGTCCAGAGCATCTCCCTCCACCTGTATCACCGCTACGGCACTCCCGGCGCCACTGAAGACCTGGTTGCTCATGTTCTGCACATTCAGACCCAGTGACCTGATGGCCGTCAAGACCGCGGACAGCACCCCCACTCGATCAATGTGCCTGATGGTGAGAAAGGTTCCCCTCGGAGGGCGCACTCCGAGGTTGACGACATTGCGTACCTGTCCCCGGGCATAGTCCCGCAGCATGTTCACCACTTCAGAAGCGATGGAATACTGCGCTTGGAGAGTGGATGCCCCGATGTGGTGGGTCGTATAGACCCGGGGATGATTGACAAGCCGGGAGTCCCAAGGCTCCGACGCCGTGGCGGGTTCGTCGGCGAACACATCCACTCCTGCCCACAATTGTTGTCGATCAAGTGCCCGGAGCAACGCTGCTTCGTCAACGATGGGGGCGCGGGAGGTGTTGATCAGAAAGCTGCCGGGCTTCAAGCGGGACAACAAGTCTTCCGACACCATGCCAGCAGTGGCCGGATTGGCCGGCACATGAAGGGTAACTATGTCGGATGCAGCGAACAGGTCCTCCAGCCGGGAGACGGAGGTCACTCCCAACTCGTCCATCTGCTCCCTCATCTCCAACGAGCGGGTCTTTTCCACCGCCAGCAGTTTCAAGCCGAACCCGTGGGCCCGTCTGGCCACTTCGATACCGATCCGGCCCATTCCCACGATGCCCAGGGTCTTGCCCAACAAACCTCGAGACTTGGCGAATTGCTTCTTCTGCCACTGCTTCTGCCGGATGGCGATCACGTTGTCCGGTATGCGTCGGTCGACAGCCAGAATCAATCCCATGGTCAACTCGGCCACCGCGATCGAGTTGCGACCAGGGACATTGGAGACCCAAATCGCCCGGCGGGCAGCCGCGTCGCAATCGATGGTGTTGTAACCGGCCCCTGCGCGGATGATCCACCCCAGATCACTAGCGCACTCCAAAGTGCTGTCGGTTATCCGGGTGGAGCGCACCAGCAGAATGTTCATGCCCCCCAGAGCCTCCCGCAACGTTGCTCCATTGAGATCGGGGCGGAGATGCCACTGATAACCGAGCTTCTCGACTTCCGGCAGGAACTGTTCAGGAAACCTGTCTGCCATTAGGATTTTCATCGGCCCTCCTCGGCGGGGGTCGTCTCTCTAATTGATAGTCGGCCGGTCTCCAAAGTAACCTCGTACAAGACGTGGTATCGGAACATTATGACCCCGCAGCCTGGGACATTGTACCGGGTTTTTCGTTCACCGACATCACCTATCACCGGGCCGTAGATGTTGGAGCCGTGCGAATTGCCTTTGACCGTCCCGAAGTGCGGAACGCTTTCCGGCCTCATACCGTCGACGAGTTGATCACTGCATTGGAGCATGCCCGGCAATGGAGCCGGATCGGTTGCGTGCTGCTCACCGGCAACGGCCCCTCTGCTCGAGACGGGGGATGGGCGTTCTGCTCGGGGGGAGACCAGCGCATCAGGGGGCGGGATGGGTACAAGTACGCCGGCGGGGAAGACGGACCATCCATCGATCCCGCCCGCCTGGGAAGGCTTCACATCTTGGAAGCCCAGCGCATTATCAGGTTCATGCCGAAGGTGGTGATAGCAGTGGTGCCGGGCTGGGCGGTGGGCGGAGGTCATAGTCTCCATGTGGTGTGCGATCTGACTCTGGCCTGCTCGGAGCACGCCATCTTCAAGCAGACCGATCCGGATGTCGCCAGTTACGATGCCGGGTTCGGATCGGCGTACCTGACCAGGATGATCGGGCAGAAACGGGCGCGGGAACTCTTCTTCTTGGGCATGGACTATCGGGCCGAGGAAGCCAAGCAAATGGGGATGGTCAACAAGGTCATCCCCCACCCGCAGTTGGAGGAGGTCGCCCTGGAGTGGGCTCGGATCATCACCTCCAAGAGTCCTACTGCCCAAAGAATGCTCAAATATGCCTTCAATCTGATTGACGACGGCCTGATCGGGCAACAGATTTTTGCCGGAGAAGCCACCCGCCTGGCCTACGGCACCGACGAGGCGGCGGAGGGAAGAGACGCCTTCTTGGAGAAGCGGCGGCCCCGCTTCGATGAATTCCCCTGGCACTATTAGTAACTCCTCTTCCCGAATAACCCGTTTCCAAGCCTGGAAAACTGCCGCCCGGACTCACACCCTGTGGGCCTCGGTGGCGCCGGTCACGGTGGGCACCGGGTTGGCCGTCGGGGCCGGAGTATTCCGATGGGACGCCTTCTGGATGACGTTGACCGTGGGAGTGTCCATCCAGGTGGCTGCGAATTTTGCCAACGACGTCTCGGACGCGGCCCGCAGCGCCGACACCCCGGACCGGATCGGGCCGCGCCGGATGGTGGCCGAGGGGGTAATCTCGCCTCGGAACATGTGGATTGCGGCGTGGATAGCAGTGGCAGTGGCGCTTCTGGCGGGGTTGTACCTGGTCCTGATTGCGGGGTTGATGCTGGTGTGGGTGGGCCTGCTGTCGGTGTTGGCGATGCTCACCTATGTGGGAGGCCCCTTGCCTTACGGGTATCGGGGACTCGGTGAAGTATCCGTATTCGTGTTCTTCGGACTGGTTGCCACGGTGGGCACCCGGTTCGTCCACGACATGACCGCTCCCGTGGAAGCCTGGACGCTGGCCATCCCTATGGGAATGCTGGCCTCCGCCATCCTGGTGGCCAACAATCTCAGAGACATTGGGACCGACGCCAGGGTGGGGAAGCGCACCTTGGCAGTGATGATGGGGGCGGCTCGATCCAGGATCTTCTATGCCGTCTTGGTGGGATTGTCCTTTGCGGTGATAGCCGGCGCCGCTTTCCTTGGGGCAACCCCCCTGGCAACCTCTGCAACGCTGGCACTGGTCCCTTTCGCCATCGTCCCGTTACGAGCCGTCTTGAGGGGCGCCAAGGGCGCGGCGCTGATCGGCGTTCTGAAAGCCACCTCCCGGTTGCAGATGGGAGTAGCCCTGATACTGGCAGTCACCGCCGCCATCTGGACCTGACCCCCCACCGTGTTGCTATTGCCGGATGGCTGAGAGGTGGTCGCCGTGGGCGACTATGGCTTCCCAAAGTCGGGGAATGCCTTCGCCTTCGGTGGCTACGGTGGTGAGCACCTGCGGAGTGGGACCGGGGCGGTACCCCAGGGAGAGCATTTGCCTAAGGACCCTCACCGCCCGATCAGCGCCGTCCTGGTCGGCCTTGTTCACGCAAAACACCCCACCTATCTCGAACAGACCAGCCTTGTCGGCCTGCACCGAATCTCCCATACCGGGATTGACGACCACCACCACCGTCGGGGTCACCCTCATCACCTCCACTTCGGACTGCCCCACCCCCACTGTCTCCACCAACACCACCTGAAAGTCGGCCAAGGCCAATAACTCGGTGACCGCTCGGGTGGCCCTGGCAACTCCCCCGAGATGACCGCGGGTGGACATCGAGCGGATGAACACGCCCGGATCGGTGAAGTGGGATTGCATGCGAATCCGGTCACCCAGCATCGCCCCGCCGGTCAGAGGACTGGCCGGGTCCACGGCCACCACCCCCACCGTAAGGCTCTCTTCCCGAATACAACCCACCAGCGTGGACACCAGGGTGCTCTTGCCTGCCCCCGGTGGTCCGGTGATGCCTACCAACCGAGCCGACATGCTGCTCCCCGCCAGGGCGGGAGCCCAGATCTCAGTCAACCCGGGGTCGGCGGGAAGGTGGTTCTCCACCAGCGTTATCGCCCGCGCCAAGGCGCGGCGGTCACCCAGGCAGAGACGGTCGACCAGTAGGGATAGTTCCGGGCGGTGACTGCCCACTTGAAGCAATCGACGCTTAGGCGTCGGCTTCGACCGAGACAACTCCCGGCACCTTGGCCTTGAGGATCCGCTCGATCCCCGCCTTGAGAGTCATCATTGACAGCGGGCACCCTCCGCAGGCCCCCACCATCTGCAGGTTGACCACGCCCTCCTCGACACCTAGGAGAACAAGGTCTCCCCCGTCCATCTGCACTGCCGGGCGGATGTAGTCAAGTGCCGATTGCAGCAGATTGAGATCAACCTCGGGAAGGGACGCCTTTTCGGAGTCGGCAACCCGCTTGGGTAGTTCCAGGATTGTCTCGGTCATTGCAGCCTCTCAATACCTACAACCCGCATCGTAAACGGTTCATTCCGAAGTTACCAGCCAAATAGCCGGAGTCCGCCCCTGTCGGAATCCCTTCTCTCCATCGATGCTCCCAAACCGGTCATATCAGCCACCAGATCGGCATAGCCGCGGTCAATGTGCTCGACACCCGCCACGGTAGTCACCCCGTAGGCTGCCAGTCCGGCGATCACCAGGGCCGCACCTGCCCGGATGTCGGTGGCCACTACCGGACATCCCGATAGTCTGTCCACTCCCCGCACCACCGCATGCTGCCATTCGGTGTAGATGTCGGCGCCCATTCGGGCCAGTTCCCCCACATAGCGGAAACGTCCGTCATAGAGGTTCTCGGTCACAACTGAGGTCCCTTCAGCCACCGAAAGAACCGCCACCATCTGGGGATGAAGGTCGGTGTGGAAACCGGGATAGGGAAGGGTGGCAAAGTCCACCGCCCTGGGCCGTGACGAACCGGACACGTGCAGCCACCCCTCGCCCCTCTCAACCTCACAGCCTGCCGCCTCCAGCTTTGCCAATTCCATGCGCAGATGGGATGGTTCGCATCCGGTGATGGTGACTTCCCCACCGGTGACGGCCCCAGCCATGGCGTAAGTCCCCGCGGCAATCCGATCAGGCAACACCCGATGCGCCGCCGGCCGCAACTTTCTGGTGCCCTTGATACGAATTATCGGGCTTCCCACACCTGAAAGGCGCGCGCCCATCTTTTTCAACTGGTTACCCAGGTCCACAATTTCGGGTTCCCGGGCGGCATTGACAATGGCTGAGTCCCCTCTGGCCATGACTGCCGCCATCATCAGGTTCTGGGTGGCGCCCACACTGGGGAAGGGCAATTCCATCTCCCGCCCGATGAGACCCTTCGGCGCCTTTCCCACCAGCACCCCGTGCACCAACTCCAATTCGGCCCCCATCTGCCGTAGGCCGTTCAAATGCATGTCCACTGGCCGGGCGCCGAGGTCATCGCCGCCCGGCATGGGGATTTGTGCCTCTCCGAACCGGGTAAGAAGGGGTCCGAGGAGCAGGATGGAGGCTCTCATCGTGCGCACCAACTCCAAGGGCGCCTCCACACTGATCTGCTCGGGCACAACCATGGCGAGTTCTCTCCCTGCAAGTTCGCACTTCACGCCCAGGTGCTCCAGCACCATTGTCAAGGCCCGGACATCGGCAATGTCCGGCACATTGGAGAGACGGTGCCATCCCGCGCACAGGAGGGTGCTGATTATCTGCTGGAGAACGGCGTTCTTGGCGCCCACCACCCCAACCGATCCCCGCAAGGGAACCCCACCCTCCACTACTATCTCGCTGGCCACGATCCTGATTGTACGAAGTGGACAGCCGGATTCGGAACACCCTCGGCTGGCAAGGTCCAGTTGCCCAGGAATCCGCGACTTCCCCGTTAGCCTCTGTTAGAAATCCATCCCGACAGGAGAAACTTATGAGGGTGGCCATCGGCGCCGACCATGCAGGATTCCCTCTGAAACAACAACTCACCGAATTCCTCACCAGCCAAGGTCATACCGTTTTCGACCTGGGCACCCATGACTCTGACTCGGTGGACTACCCCGATTACACGGTGGCGGTGGCCGTGGCCGTCACCGACGGGAGGGCTGATCGAGGCATCATGATCTGCGGTTCCGGGGTGGGGGCATCCGTGGCCGCCAACAAGGTAAAGGGAATCAGGGCATCCATCGCCCACGACACCTACTCTGCCCGGCAGGCTGTGCAACATGACGACCTGAACGTCCTCTGCCTTGGAAGCCGCGTGATAGGCCCCTCTCTTGCCGAGGAACTGGTCAAGACCTTTCTCGACGCACGGTTGATTCGCAAGAATTCCTACTTGCGGCGCCTGGCCAAGATCAAGACCCTCGACGACCAGCGCTGACGACAGCCAGATTAACTCTGGTTTTGCGAGATGAAGACCTCCAGTTCCTCCATGCTCTGCAACGCCAGTTGCTCCAAGCTGAGCAACCCTTCGACACCGATACCTGCGGCTATGCGATAAACAACCTTGCCTTCGGAGTTCACCGCCACCCAGTAGGGAAAGGCGGACAGTCCGAAGGCGGTGGCGGCCTTGTTGTTCCTGTCGACCACGGTGGGAGGCGTCCAGCCTTCTCTCTCCAACCAGTCCCCCGGTGGCCAGTTGGGACGGGACCGGTTGATAGAAGTGGCAACGCCGTAGATGTCAACGTTGGGATTGCCACCGGTCTCGTTGAGCCATGCCTGCACTTGGGGCACCTCGGCTTGGCAGTGGGGACACCAGTGCGCTAGGAACACGATCACTTTGGGTCGCCCATCGCCGGGGTCGATGGTCACCGGATTGCCCTTCCAGTCCGACCCGGCCAGGGTAGGAGCTTCCCAGCCGAAGGCAATATCCTGTCCCACTGGGGCATTTCCGGCCAGGATGGGAATGGGATCTCCGGTCACAGTTACCTGCACCGGCTCCGGTTCAGTGCCGGTTACCGTGAAGAATGCCACAAGAGCGGCGATCAGCACCGCCACCCCACCCCCTCCAATGGCCAGCCACTTCCTTTGGTTCTTAGCCTTCTGAGCTCTAGCCGTCATCGGTCTTCTCTCCTGTCGCAACCGGTCGACCCAAGGCCAGAAGAATAGCGATGATCAGCGCAAACGAGGCCCCGGCCATAAACGGGATGGAAACGAACCCGAACTCCTCCACATATCGGGCGGTGCAGGACACACCCGTTCCGCAAACACCGGTCCCGGCATCGGGAAAGACCTGCAACAGGTAGTGATAGGTGCTGATGCCGAGCCCGACCACCGCCAGCGGCAGAGCGTAACGTCTGGTTCTTGAACCCTCCCCCACTAGATCCACTCCGAAGATCACCACCATCGGATACATGGTGATCCGTTGATACCAACACAATTCGCACGGTTCGTAGCCGATTACTTCCGAAAAGATCAAGCTACCTGCCGTGGCCAGGGCAGCCACTCCAAACGCCAGCCATCTCCACCACTCGCTCAATCCCATCTCTATGGCGGCCCGCCGGACCGGCCGTATCAACAACGCCAGGACAGCCGCCAAGGCCATCAAGACCAGCAGGGCCAAGAAGCGATTGTAAAGCTGTACAGGCATCTATATACCAATGAGGAATCTAGTGCCCCCATTGCGCTATACCAACACCCTGGACCTGCTGCCCCCGTTCTTGGGGTCTCCCCATTAGCCCTTCTGTAATACCTGTCGTAGCCCCGACGGGATTCGAACCCGCGTTACCGGCTTGAAAGGCCGGCGTCCTAGGCCGCTGGACGACGGGGCCCCTGGTTTGGCCGACCACGATCGAGGCCGACTCCGGTCAAGATGCTAGCCAACCTGGGCAGTAAGCGTGAAGGGCTTGCGCCAGCCTCACCCGTCCCAGCGCATCTCCTGTTGGGCCTGGCGAGACTCTTCCAGCACCACGCTGAACAGTTCTTCCATCTGGTCGG
This sequence comes from bacterium OM1 bin76, assembly GCA_002238785.1. Classification (GTDB taxonomy): domain Bacteria; phylum Actinomycetota; class Acidimicrobiia; order Spongiisociales; family ZC4RG35; genus Bin76. Next base: position 82,412 of record MPNA01000013.1, read on the forward strand.
GGTCGAGTTCGTTCAGAATGGCTTCCTCACGCACCGCCTCCAACAACTCCGCCTCTCGCCGAGAACTCTGGACCGGCCAACCCCGTTCGGCCTTGGCTCGGCCGATCTCCAAGGAGAGCCGCCGCCTGCGGGCCAGCAGTCGCACGATCTCACGGTCTACCAGATCGATACGGGAACGGAGCCGGCTGATACCCAATTGCACCATCAACTCGGCAAATTCTCCCAGATTCAACTGTCGAGGACCCTCGGTCTTGGCCTTGGCCGGCTCGGGGTGGACTTCAACGATCAATCCGTCCGAACCTACGCCCTGGGCCGCCAGCGCCAACGGTGGTACCCGCTCAGCACCACCGGAAGCGTGACTTGGATCTACCAGCACCGGGAGATGGGAGGCTTCCTTCAACTGGGGAACCGCGGTGATGTCGAGGGTGTCGCGATGGCCCGCTCCGAAGGTGCGAATGCCTCGTTCCACCAGGATGACCTGGTCGTTGCCTTCAGCCATGAGGTATTCCACTGCCCACAGGAACTCATCCAGGGTGGCTGAGGAGCCACGGCGGAGCATTACCGGCTTCTGGGATCGACCTGCAACCCTCAGCAACTCGAAGTTCTGCATCGAACCGTGGTGAATCTCCAGCAGGTCCACCAGATCGCCTGCTTCCTCCAATTCGCGTTCTTCCATGATCGCCATAGCCACCGGCAGGTCAACCCGCTTTCCCGCCTCGGCCAAAAGCTTGGCTCCCTCCAGCCTCAAACCGCGGAAGAAATAGGGAGAGTTGCCTTGTCGGTACGTTGCTGCCCGCAGAATCGAAGCGCCGCTATCGGCCACCACCTCGGCCACCGTGTTGATCTGCTCTTCGCTCTCCACCGCGCAAGGCCCGGCGATAACCGGAAACGGATCACGTCCAAACCTGGTCTCTCCCACCTTTACGACGGTGCGCTTTGATCGGCTTGCCCTTGTTGCTTGTCTCTCCACTGCCATACCTCGTTGTTGTTGCTGCGGTTCGGAAAACAGCCCCGGGCAAAGAAAAACCCGGAGCCAGGCTCCGGGTCAGGCGCTTGCCGGTAACTAGTCCGCGCTATGCCCTCCGGAGCCGGAGCCCGGTAAAGACGAAATAGCGATCAAACCCTTGTGCCAACATTCAAGGAAAATGCTACTGCGCATCGGGGGGATAGCGCAAATGGTCTTCTGCTGAGTCCTCTTCGGAAGTGGCCATGGAGAACGCCCCCCTTTCCTCGTCCTCCTGGGATGAGACCTTCGGCTGGCGACTGCGGAACCACGCCCACAGGGCCACTCCAATTGCCGCGCCGGCGAGCGCGCTCACCTGATTCCAGGTGAATCCGCCCAACTCGGCATCACCCATTCCGAAACGCAGGGAGTCCAACAACAAACGTTGCAGTCCATACCACACCACCCACAAAGAGAACATCTGCCCGTAACGCAGCGGCGTTCTTCGATACACCAGCCACAGCACCAGCAGGAGCACCCCGGCGCCCAGCATGTCGTACAGCGCGACATGGTGATAGATCCCGCAGACCCCGTCCGCGCCCGCCTCAGCCACAGTGCATTCCAATCCGTTGTGCTGAGGCGCCAAGTCATAACCGGGCCGGACTTCGTATCCCCATGCGGCATCCGTAGCCCGACCAAGGTGCTCCACTATGGCGAGGTCCCCGATTCTTCCTACCACCGTACCCCACGCCAATCCGAATGAAGCCACATCCAGAATGGGTAGAAGAGGCAATCCCAGACGCCTCATCCTCCACACACCCACCACGATTCCCCCCACGAATCCTCCCATGATGGAATAGTTTCCAACCACCGGATTCAGTGCAGCCCAACCTGCGCCGTCCAACAACGCGGCCGGAGCAGTCAAGAGTCGGGCTCCAAGCAAGCCACCCAACAGAATCCAAACTGCCAGGGATTGGAAGCCCGCCGAGTCAAAGCCCCTCTTCTCCAGCATGCGGGCCACCACCCAGAAACCCACGAAGAAACCCACCGCAGCGAAGACACCGTGAAGCGAGAACTTCAGGGGTCCGACATCCCAAACCGGGATCGGGGGATAGGCGATGGTCGCCAACACGTCCCCAAGACTACTTGCATCCCGGGTCAATTGAATTCACCCAACCAGAATCCCCGCCGAGGGTCCATCGAATGCGACTCACAAAGAACCTTCCCTCCCCGGCGCAAGGCCGTCGCTGCCAACTAGCCTCACCAGCAGATGTTGCACCACCAGGCTGTGAGGACCAGATGACCGAAATACCCAAGTGGACGCTGTCGGGATTGATGCGGCAGATAGAGAAGACCCGGGCCGGCGCCGCCGGGGGTGACGGCCGGTTGATAGAGGGCCGGGCCATGGCGGTCAAGGCATCCCCCGAACTGGGCAATTCCACCAAGATCGTGATGGGGACCTCTTCGCTGCCCCCGGACTTTGCGACCGTTCCCCATTCCCACGAGGCGGAGGAGGTGGCGGTAATACTCTCGGGATCGGGTTGGGTGGACATCGACGGAGTATCTCACCCGATGGAAGAGGGAACCGTCCTGTTCACACCATCCAACAGTCCCCACCAGACCCATTCGGGACCCCACGGCTTGACCGTGCTCTGGTTCTACGCCCCTCCCGGGTCGGAGGTGCGCTGGTTGGCAGGCGAAAGCACCCAATAGTGGGGAGCAACTCGTCATCTGGAGTCGCCATTGTCACCGGATCTGCCGGGGGTATCGGCTCGGCTGTGGCCACTGCGCTGCTGGAAGAGAACCCCGAAACCCATTGCGCGGCGGTGGACCTCAGACCCGGGCACGCTTCAGCGCTAATCCAGCAGTACGGTTCGCATCGGGTGTTGGAGGTGCTGTGCGACGTGTCCCGCCCCGAAAGCGTTCGACGGGCTATGGAGGAGATCGAGAGATGGAACACACCGGTGCGAAGTCTGGTGAATTGCGCCGGGATCCAAATGGCCGGGTCCAGCGTTGACTTCTCTCCCGAAGGATGGCAGAAGGTAATCGACATCAATCTATCGGGGACCTTCTACTGGTGCCAGGCCGCCGGCAAGCACATGAGCGCCAACCAGGGTGGCGCCATCGTCAATCTCTCTTCGGTGTCGGAGTTCTTCGGGTGGCCGCTGCGGGCGCCTTACGCCGCCACCAAAGCCGCAGTCAGCGCCTTGACCAGGACTCTCGCCACCGAATGGGCCCACTTGGGGATCCGGGTCAATGCGGTGGCGCCCGGATTCATTGACACTCCTTTGGCCAGGGAGGCGATTGAAAGCGGGAGGCTGTCCAAGCCCGATGCAGACGCCCTCCATGCTCAACTGCGTTTCGGCGCCACCAGCGAACTGGCATCTGCCATTGTCTTCCTGCTCTCTGCCGGGGCAAGTTTCATAACCGGAGAGACCCTTAAGGTGGACGGTGGCCTGTCCGCCAAGAAACTCGAATGGCCTCCTCCGGAATAACAGGACCAACTTCAGTATTCTCTCTCCCACCCCGACTACAAGGATTCCAAGACCCGTTGGGTATTAGCTCCAATCGAATGAGAGAGTGTTTATGAGAGCAGGAGTAGGCCGGGCGGTTATCACTCCGCCGATCGGGATTGAACACGCCGGATGGGGAGCCCAGGTTCATCATCGGGCCGAGGGCGTGCATCTGGACCTGTGGGTCACGGTGCTGGTGGTGGAGGGAGAGACCGAGACCTTCGCCATCCTGGACTACGACCTGATGATTGTCACAGTGGAGGACTCCTACCGCATTCGAAAGGATGTCGCCGCCGTTCTGGGTATCGACCCCTGCAACGTCCGGGTGTCTTTCACCCACACTCATGCCGGTCCGGTGTGGTCGGACTTTCTGGGATCCCGCTCGGGACGGGCAGGAGCGGAGTTGGTCCCCGGATACCGGGAGACGATCTGGTCGCAGACCCTCGGCGCCACCCACCAGGCCAAGGCCGCCCTCCGTCCCGCCCGATTGTCGGCAGGATGGGGAGAGAGCACCATCGCCGTCAACCGCCGACTCCGCGCTCCCACCGGCGAACTGGTGGTAGGCCAGAACGTAGAAGGATTTGCCGATCACCAGGTTTTGGTGGTTCGCATCGACGACCTGGAAGAAAACCCTTTGGCGGCCCTGGTGTGCTACGCCGCTCATCCGATCATCCTCGCCTACCAGAACCGCCTGCTCAGTCCCGACTTTCCCGGGGTGGCCAAGCGGGTGGTTGAAGAGTTGACCGGCGCCGCCTGCCTCTACCTGCAGGGGTGCGCGGGAAACATCATGACCATCGAGGCACTGACCGCAGACCTGGGCGCCGCCGAACGGATGGGGACCATGCTGGGCGCCGAAGCCGCCAAGGTATTCACCGGCCTCCGCACCCGCCCAACCAAGAAAAAGTTTGGCGGGATAGTCGAATCCGGCGCCCCGTTGGGAATCTGGACGGAGGAGCCTCTCCCCGACCGTGAGCCCCTGATAAGGGTCATGGAACGCCGCATAGAGATGCCCCTTCGGCCCACCCAACCTGCAGAACAGGCAGTTGCGCATGCCGAGAGCCTGTCCCGCCGCTTCCTGGAATTGGAGAAGTCCGGTGCACCGGAAAGTCGAGTGCTCAATGCCCGTTACCGGGCCAGGCGGGCTCTCATCAGCGCCGCATGGGCGAAGCTGGCCAAGGGAAGGACCCATCTTCCCACCACCCTGCACGGAATCAGGGTCGGGTCGATGGCGCTGATCGGTTTCCCAGGAGAGCCGTTCGCGGAAATCGGTGTGCGGGTGCGAGAAGCATCTCCCTTCCCATACACACACATGGCAGGGTATTCGAATGGCGTCACCGGCTACGTTCCCACCGCCGAGGAATTCCAAAGAGGCGGCTATGAACCGCAGTGGGCGACAGCCTACACCTCCGAGGCGGCATCCACTCTGGAGAGAGAAGCCGGTTTGCTCCTCGCCGATCTGGCAGAAAACGGCAATCGAGAGCGGTAGATGCCCGAACCGTCAGGCTCCTCTCACGACACGGCCCCTCTCTTGGAGGTGCGCAACCTCTCGATCTCCTTCGAGACGCAGGCCGGAACCCTCCCCGCCATAGAGGACGTCAGCTTTTTGCTGCGTCCCGGAGACATCCTGGGGTTGGTAGGGGAATCCGGATCCGGAAAAACCGTCACGGTTTCTTCTTTGGTGGGACTCCTGCCCGACAACGCCCGAGTGAACAGAGGCCAGATCATCTACGGAGGCAGGGACTTGCTGGAACTTTCCGATGGAGAACTGGAAGGAGTCCGAGGCAAGGAGATCGCCATGGTCTTTCAGGACCCCATGACGTCTTTGAATCCGGTGATGCGGGTGGGACGCCAGATCACCGAAGCGTTGAGGATTCACGGAGCATCCCGTTCCGGAGCGCGGGAGAGAGCCTGGGAGTTGCTGGATCTGGTGGGCATCCCTAATCCACGCCAGCGTTACCGCCAGTTCCCCCACGAACTGTCGGGCGGAATGAGGCAGCGGGTGGTGATCGCGATGGCCATCGCCAACCAGCCTTCGGTACTGATCGCCGACGAACCCACCACCGCCCTGGACGTCACGATCCAAGCCCAGGTGCTTGAAGTGCTGGCAGCCGGATGCGGAGCGGCCGGCGCCTCGATGATCCTGGTAACCCATGACCTGGGAGTTATCGCCGAAGTAGCGGACCGGGTTGCTGTTATGTATGCCGGTCGCATTGTCGAGACCGGAACGGTGGAGGACATCTTCCACAGACCTCGCCACCCCTACACCATGGGTCTCTTCACCAGTCTCCCCAGACTTGACGGGCAACTAGAACAATTGACTCCCATTTCAGGGGCGCCACCTACTCTGGCTGCCAGACCGGCGGGATGCGCCTTTCATACTCGTTGTGCTCTCTCGGGAGGACGGGAACCTTGCCGCACCCAGACCCCAGAACTGGTAACACTGGGCGGGGGACAAGAAGGCGCTTGCCACTTTCTTGCCGAAACCGCCTAACCGCCCCCCTCTGAGGCCATCGTCTAGGAGCGGAAACCGAGCTTTGAGGCTACCGCCTGTTGGGATTTATCGAGGGTCATGAACGTGATCTGGGCAGGATCCTCGGTGATATAGAGGGCAGTGGCAAGATGCCACAGGTCCGCTCCCCGCAGGTAGCCAACCTCTAATCCTAGATCCACCGGTGGTTGGGGGGTGTGTGGGGGTGAAATGCTGTGAAGTGCCTCTCTGACCTGGGAGAATAGCTGTTATCAAAGACCGCTAGGACCCAGACAGAGGAGGCACTTCTTGTGAAAAG
>MPNA01000048.1 GCA_002238785.1 bacterium OM1 bin76
CACATACGCCTACCATCAGTCTCCACAGGGTCCTCCTTTTCGGATGCGAATGTTTCAGCACCCGATTATGGAGGACCCTCCCTCACATTCGATGGATTCCCGACTCCCCCGAGATTTCCGAAGAACCTGTTTATCAAAGGCGGACGTGAGTTGCGCGATTGCTTCGGTTCCTGGTTTGGTGTAGATGGCGAGTGTGCGTGGGTCTTGGTGTCGGCTTTTGGCTTGGAGGAGGATGGTGGATGCTCCTTGTTCGCCGAGGTGGGTGAGCGAGGAGTGACGGAGTTGGTGGAGTGTCCACCCGCCACTTGCTTCCTTGAATAACATGGAGGCGCGTTCGTAGGACAGTCTTCCCCGGCCAGTGTGGGGACATTCGTCGCCCCGGGCGGGAATTACATTTGGTCGTCGGTGGGTAAGGAACACCGGCCCTCGCCGTCGCCCGGCTAGGCACCTTGATAGCAGCCGCGCCGTGCCGGATGCCCAGAAGACACATTCTTTGTGGCCACCTTTGCCAATGATGACTGCTCGTTTCCGAGGCAAGTCCAAATTCTCCACATTGAGCGCAAGGATCTCCCCGGCCCGGGCGGCGGTTTCGTACAGCATCCTCCACAGGGTTTTCTCCCGCAGGTGGATGCCTCGGCGTGACCAGAGTGCTTCCAGGTCTTGATAGGGGATAGCTTTGGTCTGATCCCGGGGTATCCGCCGACGATCTATTAGAACCATGGGATCGTTCTGCAACCAGGCGTTTCGTTGGCAATAGGAGACGAATGATCGGACGGCGGTGAACCGGGTGTTCCAAGTGGCAGGCTTCCCCGCCCCCCAGCACTTCTGAAAGACGTCCAGGAGCCTACGAGAGTCCAATTGGTCGAGAGGAAGGTCCCACCCCAACTCCTCGGTGATGGCCGAGAGTGCCTGCGAGTATGCCCTGCGCGTGTTGGGCGAGAGTTGCTTGTCGGAGAAGTACGCCTCCACTGCCGACCGCAGTCGTGGGGTTCCCCGGTAGTCGGCTAAGGCCACTACACGGCCGTTCACGGCACGGATCTCCTGTTACGAAAGATATTCAACATGGTTCGTGCATGGATCCTAGGGCCAAACCACCAGGTAGATCAACACATTGGCCGTGTCTTACGACTGATACTCCATAAATATCAGCCGTTTGCATTTGGTGTGATGTGCCCATTTCCCGGGACCAGGTAGAGGCGGCGCGATTGCTCTTTGTCTATCTCGGGAGAGCCAAGAGTCTGAATCGCCCCGCTTTTCCCGGAGGGTTAGGAAAAGGGGGTTCCCTATTTGGGTGGGGGTGCTTGTCCGATGGTACGGTTATAACACATGTTGGAGCAGTTAACTCACACCAGATGGAGCAATCCACTTATGATTCTTCGGTGATATCTTATGGTTTGGTGGATGTGTTCTGGTAGGTGGTGTGGTGTGGGTAGGGATACGGCCGGGTGGGTTTGGTGGCTGTTGGGGTTGTTGGTGGTGGTAATGGTGGCTGGGGGGTGCGGTGGGGAATCTTCACCGGCTGGTCCTTCCCAAACTTCGGCTCCTGTGTCCGAGCCAGTGCCTACCACTGTTGAGACTGTTCGGAACGGCGGGGTGGTGGAAGAGCTTCCCGGTGGCGACTCGGAGGCGGTGGAGGACACCAAGAAAGCACCTCCTCAAACCGAGGAGGAGGAGGTTGTGCCTGTCGAGGAGCCCCTCCAGCCGGCAGTTGAGGAGGTTGTGCCTGCGGAGGAGCCCCTCCAGCCGGCAGTTGAGGAGGTTGTGCCTGTCGAGGAGCCCCTCCAGCCGGCAGTTGAGGAGGTTGTGCCTGCGGAGGAGCAGGTCGAGTTGGAAACGGTGGAAGCTATCGATTCGGGATCGGTTAGGTTTGTGGCTGTGGGGGTGGGACGGACCGACATCTGTGTTATGCGGGTTTTGGGGTCGGTGTTTTGTTGGGACCGGACAGGGGGGGGAATCTCCACCGGTGGTTCGTTCGTGTCTGTGGGGGTGGGTCATTCGGCTTGTGGTGTACGGTCCGAAAGCAGTGTGGAGTGTTGGGGAATCGACAACGACGGAACCCTTCCGCCCGAGGGACAGTTCACTGCCGTCGACGTGAACGGTTACCATGCCTGCGGTCATCTGGTAGACGGCTCGGTGAGATGTTGGGGGTCTGATCCTTGGTTGGAACCTATGCCTCAGGCGCCAGAGGGGGTGTTCGTCTCGGTTAGTGCCGGGTGGGCTCATGCCTGCGGGATTCGCCCTGACAGCAGGACCGAGTGTTGGGGTACCAGTTTTTACGGTGAGACCTTTCCGCCGCAGGGAGAACTCGTATCGGTTAGTGCCGGGGGATTCTTCTCCTGTGGCCTGCGACCGGACAAAAGCGTTGTCTGTTGGGGCGATATCCATAACGGAAAGTCGTTCTCTCCCCCCGGCGAATTCGTCTATGTCGGGACCGGTTGGGATCATGCATGCGCGTTGGCTTCCGATGGAACCGTTGTCTGCTGGGGAAACAATGAATATGGTGAAGCGACTCCACCCCAAGGTGTTTTCACCACGATAAGCGTGGGCGATGCCCGAACCTGCGGTATCAGAGCCGACGGCGACATCGCCTGTTGGGGCAGAGATCCCAGGGTTCCAGAATTTGTCAATGTGGCGGAGGAACCTTAAGTCGAAACCGAGGTGGCGGAGGAACCTGAAGTCTCAGACGAAACAGGCGTGACCGCCGAAGATCCGAGATCGGATGTGACGGTCCAAGAGTGGTTTTCCCGGTGGTGGCGGAATATTGGAGGCATGGCCTTGATGAAGATGCATTGGATCTCTTGGATCCTGAGTCGGTGGGTGCGGACAAGTGGACCAGGAAAGTTGGGAGGAGGTATGGAGAGAGGCACTACTCGTTCTATTGGTTTCACGATCCCAGAGGTGACACCGACGAGGAGATAGGGGCGTTGGAAGGGGCGCTGAACATTGTCCGTTCCAAGATAGAGCCTGGTAACACTATCTACCATCCGATTCGCTATGACCTGCGGTGGGCAGAGTACCCGACGGAGGCGAGCATCACCGGCTATTACCCGGTGGGGGAAGTGCGCATCCTCAACGCTCGCCAACAGCGAGTCAGACCCCCGGCCTAGGAGGCTGCTGATTTATTGGGGTGGGTGGGGTTGGTGAAATGCTGGTGTTGGGGGGTGGGTTGTGGGATGATTTAGGGTATGTTGGGTAGTGAGGGGCGCAACTCGCCGCCGTGGTCGGCTAGGTCGGCGGTTAGGGAGGTGCCGACCTGCGGGTGTGCCGACGAACATCGTCCGCCTATCCGGTTGCTCTAGTCCCCAATATCGCTCCGCCTTTCTCTGAGAGGGTTAGCAGTCCGAGTAGGGTCCTAGAAACTTCTCCCCGTCGAAGTGGATCATGTGTGTCGGGTTGTCCGCGGTCCAGACTTCGGTTTCCCAGGAGATGCTGGTCAGGTATTTGCGCATGGTCGGCAGATCGGGAAAGCAGGACACGAAGACGAGACCGGCGTTGCTGTTGGCGAACAGATCGGACAGTTCGATGTGGCGTTTGTGGTCTACCGGCCCATGGGACGAAGCGGCCTCCATCAACACGAGCCAGTTGCGATCCTGCAAGTAGACGACCAGGTCAGGCATTTTCCCGTGGCTGTCAACCGTCACACCCAAAGTTGCGAGACCCTGTTCGTCGAAGATCAGCCACTTGGAACCGGCATCACCGACGTACATCACGTTCCCTCCCGGTAGGAACCGTGGACAGAATCCCTCAATCATCGCTTTCATGAGATCGTTCTGGCCACCGGCTGACAGGGTGAGATCGGCACCGTCTGGGAGGCAGACAGGTATCTGGTGCATCTCTCGCTCACGCCGATACATTTCCTCTAGGCCCGGTCGTAACTGGAGATAACCGGCCAACGCTTCATCAAAGTCGGCTGTCCCGATGCGCCTCGCCAGTTGCAGAGCCTCGTCTGTGACTTGATAGCACCATTTCGGCGAGTTGATCGGACGGTCAGGCTCGTCGGGGTTTTCGATCACCAAATGGGCCTGTATGAACTGGTGCAGCGTCTGCCGGCGGATGGTTTCACGGGTGTTCGGTTTGTAGTTCACGTCGTGTTTGTCTCTGATCCACGCCATGATGTCAACTGTTCGCATTGACGGGTTCGACGCGGCTTCCCATTCATCATCCGGGGACAGGTTCAGCAGAGCGAGCAGCACTAGAGCCGACCGGTCGTTCTGACGTTCCTGGTCGAAGCGCAGATCATGGAGAAACCCACTTGCGTCTTCCTTGGCTACCAACCGGCCACCTCATGTCCAAACAACGAACCATTCCCCTCGTTGTGGCCTGGAACCGGTTCCCGCGACAGCGGCGCGGTCAACGGGACGTGCAACCGTCGCAGGTCGGTGGCGTTCACTTGGGTGTTGCCGCTGAACATACGAAAGTAGACATCCACGTCGTCGCTGTTCAGATAGTCGGCGATCTCCTCCGCCACGCCCCGTGGGATCGGTTCCCTATTGCAGTGGATCACATTGACATGGTTTTCGAAGGCCACCTCCTCGAACCCGTCAATAGGTTCGTACACAGCAGCAACAACACGTCTCCTCTCTTCCTTGGACGTGAACCTTTTGACTACAACGTAATGTCCATTGGGAAACAGCCGCCGAGCGGACTCGGCTGTACGAACATACCCTTGCGCCTTCGCTCGTTTGACCGGCCAACACACCCCTTCGGGTTGCACGTTATTCGGGTAGATGAGAGGAACAGCGGCAGGGTCTTCCGCAGTAGTTAGATACTCGGTCGCCCGGAACCCAACAACCGGGCCGGTGGAGACCGACAGTCCAAGCGACCCCAGCGTTTCGTTATAGGAACGCACCCGTGCGGCCACCGCCATCACCTCGGTGTTGCCCGGAAGGTTGATAAACCGGTCGGGATCCTCCAGCGAAACGATCATCGATTGCGGCACCTCATGAATGTCATGGGCAGGAGTCTGATGATCCACCCGAGTCTCGACCACAACCCCATGAGCATCTGGAGTAGCGGACTTGTCCAACCGGAAGATGACCGTCTCCTGCAGCACCGACGACGAACGAAAGATTCGGTCTCGACGATCAAAGAGGACAACATGCCTAAACGCCGACCCCCCGGCAAGGAACCTCCTAAGGGGAAGAAAATATCGACCGTTGGCAAAGGAGCGGGGAGTGATCGCAGCCAACTGTCCACCGTCCACAAGAACAATCAACGCAGTAGCCATGAAAGCCGCGTACAGATTCGGGCATTCAACTCCGGTGTTACGGTGAACCATTGTCCTCGCAGCAGCATGCTGACCTAGTTTGCTGTAGGGCGGATTCATAACGGCAATGTCATAAGGCCGCTGCACCCACGCGCCCACATCAAGAAAGTCAGCGTCGATGATGTTGAGATCCAACTCGACTCCGTGTAACTCCCCCGCAGCACGTGCGACACCGACAGCCTCATCGAGAAGACGCAAAGCAGCGTCGTCCCTTTCGACCATGTCTATCACAAGCCTTGCAGTCACTCCGGTCTCAATCGCCTGGGCAACAAGGCTCAGCATGAGAGCACCAGCACCAGCACCCGCGTCCACGATCCGATACTGCGACGCGTCCGTCAGATCAAGGATCTCAACAATTGAACTGGCAGCTTCTGAAGGAGTGGTGAACTGCCCCATGACTGCCCGGCCGCTCCGATCCGACTCGCTCTCCAGTCTCTTGTTCAAGGCGTCCGCCGATGCGCGCAGATGCTGTCCTGTCTGCTCCTTATCATGAAGCCGGTAACTAGTCACATCAATGATCCGCCATCTTAATCTGATGGACCCTCCAAACGGGGAAAAGCATCAGGAAGATCCAGACCCAGAAGGGTGGATGACTAGGGTAACGCACTATGCAGGCCGTCTCCGATCCCATCGGTCCGGCAACGGTTGACATTTTCTGTGGTGCGGGGGGTCTGTCCTACGGGATGCAAAAAGCCGGCGTGAAAGTGGTTGCTGGAATCGACATTGACCCAGCATGCCGGCATCCCTTCGAAGCAAACGTATCTGCTCCGTTCCACGAACGGGACATCGCTGATGTATCAGCGGGTTTTGTGGCGTCACTGTTCCCCGATACTGGCCCACGGGTGCTCGCCGGTTGCGCTCCGTGTCAACCATTCTCGGCTTATACCAGCGGTAGGGCCGCCAGCGTCAGGCAATGGGGTCTGCTTGACAGGTTCGGCGCGCTTGTTACCGAGATCAAGCCGGAAGTGGTCACGATGGAAAATGTCCCCCGTTTGACTGGCCGGTCGGTATTTGAAGGGTTCTTGTCGCTTCTCCGGAAGGCGGGCTACCAATGCACGCACAGGGTTGTTCGATGCGCGGCGTATGGAGTGCCACAGACCAGGTCGCGTCTCGTGCTTCTGGCTTCGCTACTGGGAGGCATTGACCTGGCGCCTCCGACTCACCCGGATAACGGATGGGTAACTGTGAGGGACAGTATCGGGCATTTGGAGTCGATACCGGCCGGTGGGGCCGCCGAGGCCGATCCTCTGCACAAGGCAAGCGGACTTTCCAAGAAGAACCTTCGGCGGATACGTGCGGCGAAGGCTGGCGGAACATGGCGAGACTGGGATCGGACCCTGCGGGTCCCCTGCCACACCAGGCCCAGCGGCAGGACATACCCAAGTGTGTATGGGCGGATGGAGTGGGACCTTCCCGCTCCGACTATCACCACCCAATTCCATGGCTTTGGGAACGGACGATTTGGCCATCCCGAACAAGATCGCGCTATTTCCATCCGGGAGGGAGCCCTGCTCCAGACTTTCCCGGCAGATTACTCGTTCGTTCCCGAAGATACCATCGTGAATATAGGCCCTGTCGCTCGCCTCATCGGGAACGCTGTGCCAGTCAAACTTGCCGAGGCGATAGGCAAGTCGATCGTGGATCATTTGAAGGAGCACACATGAGCGGAACACCCAAGTATCAGATGACGGTCAGCTTGAACGTGCTCCGGCATCTGGGCTTGGGGCTGTACTCAAATGTGGCGGCGGTGCTCTCGGAGGCGGTTGCCAATTCATGGGACGCTGACGCGGAATGTGTCCAGATCTTCATTGATGCGTCTGCGGGTCGGGTGGTGATAGAGGACGACGGGCACGGAATGACGGTTGACGACGCTAACGACAAGTACCTGCATGTCGGGTACGAGCGACGTCAGGATGCGCCGTTTACACCCCGGTTCAGCAGAGCGGTTATGGGACGCAAGGGGATCGGGAAGTTGTCTCTCTTCTCAATAGCCCGAACGGTCCGCGTCGAGAGCGTTGCCGATGGTCAGAGGCACGGGTTCGTGATGGACGCTGAGGACATTGAACAGAAGATCCGTGACGGCGGTGAAGGACGATATGAACCTCTTCCGGTTCCCAACGCGGAGATTGACCTTGCTAGCGGCACTCGTATAACCCTCACGAACATGAAGCGCCAACTGCAATGGACTGGCAGAGCATTAAGGAGACGCCTCGCTCGACGTTTCAGCATCATCGGCCAGGAGTATCAGTTCGCCATCACTCTGGATGGCCAGCCGATCACAGCGACCGACCGTGAGTATCAGGACAAGGTCCAGTACATTTGGACCTTCGGTGACTTAGGCCACCGCGTTGCTAGCACAGCCAGCAACCTTGATAGGCACGAGGAACGCTCTGGACAGTTGGAAGGGTATCCCGGCTGGGTGATCGACGGTTGGATCGGCACCGCATCAATGGCAGGACAACTCAAAGATGCGGAGACATCCGAGAGCATCAACAAGCTAGTGGTCCTTGTGCGCGGCAAGCTGGCACAAGAGGACATCCTAGAAGAGTTCGGTGAGGGGGGCCTATACACCAAGTACGTACTCGGGGAAATCCACGCTGACTTCCTTGATCTGGACGATGCTGAGGACATCGCTACCACCAGTCGGCAGAAGCTCATTGAAGAGGACCCCCGCTACCAGGCTCTCAAGAACAAGCTCCGAGAGGAATTGAAGCATGTCCAGAGCCGATGGACAAAACTGCGCAGATCGCAGGGAACGGCACAGGCCGTTGTTTACCCGGAGATCCAAGAATGGTTCACAGAGTTGGACCCCGACCAAAAGGTCGCAGCGCGACGGCTGTTCGGTCGCATCAACGAACTGCCGATTGAGGGCGAGTCCAACCGGCGACAACTCGTCGTGAGCAGTGTCCTCGCCTTTGAGAGCCTCAAACTGAGGAACATGCTTCACAGACTTGATGAGATCTCCACCGAGAACCTTGACGTCCTGCAGCAGGTGTTCATCCAACTGGACGACCTTGAAGCCAGCGCCTACTACCAGATAGCGAAGAAACGCCTACTGATCATCCGGAAGCTGACAGGACTTGTAAACGAGGACGCTAAAGAGCGGGCGATGCAGGAGCACCTGTACAAACACCTCTGGCTACTAGACCCTTCGTGGGAACGAGCAACTCACACCGAGCACATGGAGAGAAGCCTGACGACCGCCCTCGCCGAGGTGTGCGATGAGCTGACCGAAACACAGAGACGAGCGCGGGTGGACGTCAAGTACAGCACCACCGGGAACAAACACGTCATTATCGAACTCAAACGCGCACGGAAGCGCATCAGTAGCACTGCCCTGAACGAACAGGTGTCGAAGTATTACACCGCTGCTGAGAAGATCCTCACCGCCGCCGGACGAACGAACGAACCAGTGGAGATAGTCGTCGTTGTCGGCAGGCGCCTAAGCGATTGGGACGAGACCCCTGATAGCGAGAAACGTTTCCGGGAAATGCTTGCCGCGTCCCGAGCGAGAGTGGTGATGTACGACGAGCTGATCAACAACGCACTGGAGGCCTACCAAGACTATGTGGATCGCGCCGAGGAGGCAGGCAGGGTGTACAGGCTGGTCCAAAGGATCTCCCAAGAGGATGTAGAAGCGCTCAGCCCGCGACCTGAGACAGACGAAAGCTCGCTCTGAGGCTGCGTTGTAGTGCTTATCGCGGCCGGGGCCTCCCGTCGTCGGGCCGGGCTTTCTATCTGGACGGATCACCCGGCGGAGCAACGACAGACCACAATAGCTGCTTCGTTGCGGCATCGGCCTGGGTGGGACCAGGCGATGTACACCTGCGCGGCGGTGATCGGGCCTACACCTGGCTGGTCCAACACTTGGGGAGCGACAGAGATGACCAGTTCGGCGATGGATGCTCTCAGTTCGTTTGTTTCGGTGGTGAGAACTTTGATGCGTCGGGCTACAGAACGCATGGCTCTTTTGGTGGCGGTGAGTTCGTTGATCGGTGCCGATCCGAGCCGGAACGCCCGGCATTTTGTGACCAGAGCGGTGGTGGTCAGACCCCTGAGTTGGTCTCTGAGATCAACCGGCGCGGTTACTAGGAGGGCTTTGAGTTCGTTGATAGCCGCCACGCGGGCGGTTTGGGCGCCCCGGCGGGTGGTTACCAACACTCGAAGAGCTTCTCGGTGTCCCCGGGCACGGGGAACAGAAGGCCGAGGACGTCCCAGCACCTGGCGAGCAGCCCGTAGAGCATCCAGTTCGTCGGTTTTGGCGCCGTCGCCAGTACTCGGGGTGGGGTGGTCGAACTCCACCACCCACTCGTTCTCGGCAGCGAGGTAGCTAGCGGCACCTGAGCCGTAGCTACCCGTGCCCTCGATCACCCACGCTCTTTCCGGCCTGGTTCCTTGGGAATGAACCCTCAAGCGGAACTGGTTGAAATCCTGTCCACCGCGCCTCACGGATCGGAAGTCTTGTAACACTATCCCACAGTCCTAAGCAGGCCACCTAACAACAATTCCCATGCTGTTTGCCCCGCCTTGCCATAGGTAGCGGGACTGACTACACCCAAATCGAGCAACTGACTGGCGAGATGATCCCGCAAGCGGTCTTTGGTCGCCTGGTCACCAAGTGACTGGCCAGTCTCCATCAGAGGTCGAGCCGCCGGAGACGCTTCGAAGACTGCCGAGCCTCCTAAAAAACGAGATCGTCTTGTGAATCGCCGACTTGTATGTGGGTTACTGGTCGCTGTGGCTGTGGGGGCGTAGCGTCTGGTAGGTCGTCGGCTGGGTTGGCTCATGAAACGCCTGCCCACCTTCTTCAAGGCTGGCTCTTTCGGGATGGGCCACCCGGTTGACGGCTGGCTGCGGTCTGGCTCAACAGAGGCGTGATTTCCCCCTAGTGGGTCTCGTTCCCCGTTTCTCTGAGAGCAAGGACCAAGAAGAGACTTAGGTTTGCCCTGTTCGCCTGTGTCAGGCGAAGTATGCTCGCTATGGTTGCGATGCTGTCGACCACTTTGTTTATTCGGGACATACATGCCTATAATAGGGACGTACTCTTTGGGAAAAGGGGGGCAAATGGCCACCTGCGTTCGTTGCTCCGCTTTCCAAGCCATCAACGATTAGGAGGCAGCATGTTCGCCAAGTTGAAGCCGGTCTTCCGAGTTCCGGCGACCCGGGGCCGGATGGGTAACACCAAGTACTACACGGCAACGCTCCCGTTCGGGGCCGTTACGAAGCTTTTCACGTTCGACCCGAACAAGATGCTCGAACTTACCCCGGAGAACCGTAGTCAGAGAGCCTTGAAAACCAAAAGGATCCCGGAAATCGCAAGGTACATCACCGATCACGACGACTACATCTTCTCTGCCATTACGGTGTCTGTGGATTCCGACGCGGTTGAGTTCGAGGAGGTCGAAGAAGGAGTTGACATAGGGGTGTTGGTGCTGCCGCTGGAAGCCAAGTACGTCATCAACGACGGGCAGCATCGCGTCGCCGGGATCGAGGAGGCCCTTCGCACCGATCCTCTCTTGGCTCGGGACACGATCTCTGTGGTGGTGCTCCCCGATGGGGGCTTGGAACGTAGTCAGCAGGTTTTCTCCGATCTCAACCGGACAGTTCACAAGACCTCGAAGTCTCTCGACATCCTCTATGACCACCGGCTCCCGATCAATCGGATCACGATGGCATGCATGGAACGGGTTGAACTGTTCCGCAACCGTATCGACAAGGAAAGGGTGTCCCTGTCCGTGCGCTCTGCTAAGTTCGCCACCCTCTCGGGACTCCAGGAAGCCAACAAGCAACTGCTAGGAGACCTGGACGAAAGTATCGACGCCGCCACTGAGAAGCACCTGACATCTTTGGCGATTGACTACTGGAACCACTTGACGGACCGAGTAGACCCATGGCGGGAGATCCGAGATGGGGATGTCAAGCCTCCCGAGGCACGCCAGAACTTCATTTCATCATACGCCCTGGCGCTGTGGGCGCTTGGGGCCGCCGGTAAGGCCACCCTGGCTGCCAAAAGAGAAACGGATGGGCCCTGGGCAGACCACCTGGACGAGTTGAAGAAGATCGACTGGAAAAAGGCCAACCCGGACTGGCAGGGAATCTGTATGTCCGAGCACGAAGTGGTGACGCGTATGCCAACACGCCGCGCCACCGCCTTGTACATCATGTGGAGAATCGGAATCAGTCCCCAACGGCCGACATCGGTGATTTCCGACACCCGCTAAAAGAAGACCGTCCCTGGGCGTAACGACGACACAACCGCCCGTACGCAAGGTACCTGATTAGGAGGTCACAGTTGAGTAGGAAAAAGGGTCTAACGACCGGACGCATACCATATACGGCGCGGGGATTCCTCCAAGACGCGCAAGAAGCGATGGGTACCGACCTAGTCCGAGGGCTCATCGAGCTGATCACCAACGCCGACGACAGCTACGCGAGAAAGAACGCATCCGGACCCATCCGCGTGGAGGTCGATCACTCCCGCAAGGCGGATGTGAACGAGGTGATGGTAAGTGATCGGGCCGAAGGAATGTCCTTTCTGGAGATGCGCGAGAAGCTGTTGCCGATTGGCGGGCGGGCGTCGGGATTGACGGAGGGGAAGGACGTCCGGGGTAACCGCGGCCGCGGAGCGAAGGACCTGGTTGCGTTCGGTGAGGTAGAGTTCACATCGATCAAGGACGGGCGCATCTCGAGCGTTCGGTTACGCCCAACGGGCGAGTTTGCCTTCTCTCGGCAGGATGACAAGCCCAGGTCGGAGGATCGTTCACGTTTGGGGATCCGGCGGGGAAACGGGACGGTAGTCACGATCTACTTACGGGGTGTCCGCCGCCCGCGGCACGAGAAACTAAGCGATGCCCTAACCTCTGATTTCCAACTCCGCGACATCATGGCAGACGCAGAACGAAAAGTCATCTTGGTTGGTCGCACCAGGCAAAGGTCCAGAAGCACCACACTCCGTTACAACAAACCCGTCTTAGAACCCCTGCTCAACACCACAATCGCAGTCAAAGGACATCCAGACACCGGAACGATCGCCCTTACAGTGGGCAAACTACGGGAGCGATCAGACGACGGTCCACGGGTACCCACTCGTTCGGCCGGCATTCTCCTCGCGGGCACAAGAGCGATTTATGACAACACGCTGTTCAAGTACGAAGGTCATCCTATCGCAGGGTGGCTCCATGGTCGCCTGGACTGCACCTATATAGACCGGCTGGCAAAACAATACGACGACGCTTTCGAATCCGGTGACACCCATCCCGAGAACAACCCCATTCCAATCGTTTCCCGCAGGAGACGAGGACTCGCCAAAGACCACCCCTTCTGGACGGCGCTAAGCAAGGCTGTTGAGGATCAACTCGCTCCCCTCATTGAAAGACTGGAGGAGGAAGAACGCAGCGGCACCGAACCCAAGGAATCCCCCGAAACTCGCCGTCGGCTGGATCACCTCGGGCAAGCAGCCGCCAAAGTATTCCACCGAAGCCTGCGCGAACTTGATGACGACAACCCGCCGACAGGTCCGCTACCGGAGATCCCCGACACCTTAGTGATTCTCCCAAAGCAAGCCAAAATCGTCGTGGGCTCTACCAAAACCCTGTCAGTTGTTTGTGACGCCAAAGGACTCCGAGAAGGAGACGAAGTCACCGTGGAACTCGACCCCGAAGGTGTCTTCGAAATCGTGAACAAAACACCCGTCCGTTTAGGACCGCATCGCAGCGGCAGGTCTGATGTCCTGACCGCCCCGACTCGGATCAAAGCCCTCAGACCGGAATCAGCCCTCCTCGAAGCCTCCATAGGAGAACGAACCAACCTTGCGCTCCTGGACGGAATCTCGGAACCTCCACCACCGCCACCGATAAACCCACCGGAAGACTTCAAGTTCGAAAACACCACCTACAGCATCGGCATCAACAAACGCAAATCCATCGAACTGTGGGCACCAGCCGCGCTGGCCAAACCGACCAGCAAGATAGTCCAGGTGACATCGGACAACGAAGGAGTAACGGTGCTTGACGGCGGGACAACCACCATGCTGCTGAACGAAGAGCAAGGCTTCTATGTCGCAACGATCCGGATAGCCGGATCACAGTTAGGAGCGAAAGCAACCCTCTATGCCAACCTCGAAGAGCACACCGCTCGGAGCCAGGTAAACGTTGTAAGCAAAGAGACAGGTATACCCGACCTCAGAATCAGACTCACACCCAACGACGTAGGATCCCGCCGTGCATACTTCGAACCGCCAGAACCCGGACCCGACGGCCAGACCCTATGGGTAGCAATAAAACACCCGTCCCTGTTACCCCTCATCAAGAAAGACCGATCTGGAGAACACACCCCCGAGTTCCGCACAGCCTTAGCCGAGGTCGTCGCGGAAGCACTGGCCGCGCAGCTGGTAAAAAAGGAACACGACGAACAACCTATCGAAGCTACAACCCTCTACCACCGCCACGCCCAACAGCTAACAAAGATCCTCCCCGTGATACAAAAAGTGCTCATCTAGCCGAGAAGGAGCCCTTCACTGACCGGCGTTCGCCCAGTTTCAAACCGGGGCTCCTTGTCTTGCGCGTATCCAGGTAGGGTCGTCTACTTCGTTTCTGCACCCTTGACAGTGCCAGCAGCGACAACCCCACTCAAAATGCCAATACTTCTGCGTAGTTCGGGGTGTTAGGTGAGGAAACATAGGTATCCTTGACGGTCGCGTTCGGCCACGGCCACGCCGTGCAGGCGTTTGGGAGTGTTGCGTGGATACGGGGCCGCAGCTTCATGTTGAGTTGCCGAAGGTACGGATCTCCCACCGGTGCTAGTAGGTTCGTTGCATTACGTCGTTGTGTTCCGGTTCCGGGGTGTCCCTGTACTTGGGCGAGTAGATACCCGACATTTATATTCTGTACTTTGGTGATGCCCCACCAGCCGAGCCACCAGACTCCCGACGCCCACTCACCTGCTCCGGCCTAGTCCAACGCCGGGTACGGGTCATGGTTCCCCGCGATGAAGTACAGGGGCGCGCCGAGGTTGATGTCACCATCAGCAACTCGGGGGAAGTTGCCCACCATGCGTTAGCGGGGCGGTCCCCCCACCCCGAGGTGATCGTCATGGCCCCGGTTGGGTTCCACATCTCCCACCGCTAACACAAAATCGAACTGGCCCCACCGACAGCGGGCTGCGTCAAGGGCCTCGGCCAGCACCTCGAAACGGCCGTGGACATCACCCACCAACGCGAATCTGGTTCCCATAGACGCTCCAGGCTAAGAAAACCGCTTCGCTGGGAGCCAGCCAATTAACAAGACCTCGAACGCGAAGCAGCAAGGCAAACCTTGCCGGGAGGGCAACCCTTCGACTCGTCCTAGGCCTTATGCCCAGCTCCGCGGCCCATGGTGGACCCTGTCCCTCCGGTCCCAGACAAGCTCGAACAATCCGATCAGCCCAAACAGTCTCGCTCATAGTCCCAGAAAGGGCAAAAGCAAGGGTGTACATTGCCCGGCCAAGGCGAACTCGCCCTGATCATCGACAATCTGTCGGCACTCATACGTGACATCACTGATGTTCCAAGACTCGTTGAACCTGAATTAACATTATTCGCTGGCGCCTTTCCTCCGGCACCATCCTGAAAAACCAAAACAAGGCTTCTTACAATTGGATGTAAGGCTCCACGGTCACCGCTGTGGGGAGGCGGTTCGACATCTGAAGGTGAAGGGGCTTCGGGTGTGTCACCTTTTGGGTGGTGGATCACCGGCGGTATGGGTTGAACATCTCACCAAGCCTGTTCAACACCGATGTGATGGGCGGCGTGGTGTCCTCTTCGTTTCCCATTCAATTAGTTGTAGGAATACCAGGTCGGTCCTTCCTTCGCTCAGGCCGCCGCTCTCGGTAGGCAGCGCCAAACGGGCCGGTGTTGGGTGGGTGTATGCGGCGAGCACATCGTCGCTTGCTTCTTTGCCCCACCAGTCAAAGTCGATCTGGGTGGGGCACTGTTCCTTGGGCAGGTGTTCCCACATGGCGTCTAGTTGTTCATACGCCACCCTGATCTCGGGAGCGATCACATGCGCGGCGTCGATAGTGACTTCCCAGTAGTTGACTGCTCTTACATGGAACAGCACCCTTCGTAGACGACCAACCCAGTCCGGTTCGCTGGTTTGCATCACCCGGGTCGGGATGTCAACCGTCAGATGGATGCGAGCGAGTTCACCCACCGGCTGTCGGGGGATATCCAAGACAGGTCACTCCCGCCGGAGGTGAACCGTCTCGGGCGTACCATCGCTTGTTGGGCCACCCAGATCACGAACTGGCACCACTGCGCAGTGACCAACGGACCCACCGAGGGCTTGAACAATCTCATCAAAGGGATCAAACGAGCAGCGTTTGGTTTCCAGAACTTCGCTAACTACCGAATCCTAGCACTCCTATACGCCGGGAAACCCAACTGGAAACTCCTCGCCACCATCACTCCCCGCTAATTTCGGATGTGCCTTCAAGTTCCGGGGCTTATGCTCTCGTCGACGGTGTGACGGAAACCGGGCACTATGTCAAGACCTTCACATATCCACTGGGTTTCAGTCGAAAGGGAATTGTTCGTGGGCATCACCAAATCCGTCGCCAAGAACGCGTCGACAGGTGCAGCATCGGTGAGAGGTTCGACCGAGCAAGCAACTTCCCCGGTTCTGCGGAAACCTTCGGTCAAGCTCCTATCAGGTCACATCCGCCCTGGGAACGCCCCGTTGCTGCTTGGGTGTTCATCAGCAGAATCGGACCGCTGGCACGGTATTGGT
>MPNA01000049.1 GCA_002238785.1 bacterium OM1 bin76
CCTCACACACCCGGCACGAAACCATCCCTCCCACACCCGAAGAACCAAAAAAGCCCACATCACCCCACCCCAGACGGTCAAAACGGTGGATCCAGGCTAAGGCACTCTCAAAACGGGAGGTTCAGAAAAAGACAAATCCACCGGAGTTGTCTTCAGGCCGACCACACTCTCTTGAAGAGATCGATCCAGTTCTGTCCGAGGATTCCCACCATGGCGTCGGAGGGGTAGCCTCGCTTGACTAACTCTCTGGTGATGTTGGGGATCTGGGCGGGCGTTTCCAGTCCGATCGGATAGGTGCCGGAGTCATCCGGGTAGTCCTCGATGCTCCACTCACCGGACGCGATCATCTCAGCGTGAGTCTCGGGACTGGTTTCGCAGAAGTCCAGTCCGAGCCCGACTTGGTCGGGTCCGATCAGGTCCACCAGGTAATCGATGTGATCCACCAGGTCCGACACTGTGGCACCTTTTCCGCCTTGCTTTAGAAAAGCCGGGTAGGCGTTTATCCCCACCAAACCGCCCAGGTCGGCCACCGCCCGGATCTGCTCGTCGTCGATGTTGCGCCGATTCTTGCACAGCGCCAATGGGTTGGAATGTGAAAACACCGGTGGTGTCGAGGAGGCTCGCATGGCGTCGAAGGTGGTGCGGCGCCCGGTGTGGGAGAGATCGACCACCATGCCCAGCCGGTTCATCTCCTTTATTACCTCCCGGCCGAAGGAGGTGAGAGGCCCGTCGCCGGGTTCCAGGCATCCGTCGCCCACCAGGTTGGTGCGGTTGTAGCAGATCTGCACCATCCGCAGGCCCTGTTGATGAAACCGTTCGTAGTTGGCCAGATCGTCACCCAGAGGCAGAGTGTTCTGGAAGTGGATGATCACCCCCAGCTTGCCTGGTACGGGAAACCGGTCGAAGTCGGAGGGTTCATTGACCGCGATCAGGCGGTCGTCCTCGGTCAACCACCGGTCCCATTGCTCAAGCAGATCCTGGGTCTCGGCAGGATCTTCCCAGTTGGCCGCGGTTGGAACCGCGATGTCCACTCCGCCCTCGATCCAACCGTCCCACGAGTCGGGATCGGTCATCAGGGGGCAGACCCCGTCAACTACCGTCACTTGATCAAGAAGAAACTCAAGCCCGATCTGGACGTACTGTAAAGCAGGATGTCGATGTTCTCTATGGCCGTTACGTCGTTCTCCCATCGCTCTTCGAATTCCTGGAGGCTGACATCCTCGCCGCCGGCTTGGAAGCGGTCGCCGCTGTCATAGTCCCACAGCGTAAAGAAGGTACGGAACTTGTTGTCGGCAGGGTACAACTCCACCTCCTCGAGTGTGACAGCATCAAGAGATGAGTCAAGGGACGATATAAAAGAGTCGTTTTGGAGTGGATCAAAATCGTCGCGTCCTGCGGGCTTCACTACCCATACGACCTGGTCATCCGCGTAATCTATTCTGTCGGCTGCATTGTCGCCTTCGGTGCATCGTTCTGTCGCAGCCTCGTGGCTTGTGCTACAGATGTTCGGCTTGACCAGGATGAAGTACTCAGATTCCTTACTGGGAGCAGACGTTTCGAGGTTGAAACGAAGCCGCCCGCGGCTCAATGTGGACTCTGGTTTTAGACCAGGCGTACCGGCGCCCGGGTTATATTGGTCACCCGTCATAGTGTAGAGTCGCCACACCGGAGCGGCTGTCACGTCCTCCTCCCTGCCTGTGTAGCGGGTGGTGTCGCCTCGGAGGGCGTTTCCGTACTGGTCGTACAGGTTGTATTCGACGGTGAACCTGACCATCCCGTCACTGGGGCGGGTCTGATAGAGGTCGAACGACGGCTTGGCGGAGACCAAGACCGGATCGCTCTGGCTCCAGGCGATGTCGATGGTTTCGGAGCAGCAGTCGGTTTCGATGGTGACTTCGTCCAAGCGTTCGTTCCGTGACGGGCCGTCCAGTTCGAATGTGGCCTCTCCTCTGCGGTCGGTCACCACCGTGCTGGTGTCGACAGAGTCGCGCCCCAGTGTCCGGTAGTCGGGATCGGGCTTGTTTCCGGTCACATTGTCGGCGTCCACCAGAATCTCCCGGCTATCCACCTCGATGTCGATCACCACCCCTTCCCTCTCCAGCCTGGCACCGGCCTCGTCCTGCAGTTGGATGGTGAACTCGACCGAGGAGCGGCGGTCCATGTCCACAATCCAGGCGCCCTCCCTGTTATCGGTCCGCCAGGCGTCGGCAGGCACATCGTGGGTAATCAGAAGGCTGCTCGGCCCCTTGTCGGATTGGGCCGCCGCCTTCGAGTGGTCGACGCTGTCGTCGTCGAAATCATCTCCGTTCCGGCGCCCGACCCAGGCGTAGAAGGTCATGGTGGCACCCGCGGTGGCCCTGATCTCCACGAAAATGTTCCCGTCCCGATCGGTCTCGTCGTCGTCGTCGTCCCACTGGCAGTCTCCGTTGCCCAGAATCGTGGAGATGTCGCACTCCCCGTTCCTCTCCAGGCCTCCGTCGGGATCGTCGGTGTAGAACCAGTCCACCGCCTGGTCCTCCTGGGGAGCGAAGGTGTCGCTTCGGACCGAGATCATGACGGTGATGTCGAAGTCGTCGGCGCCCCGGGTGGGCGACACCTGGATGTTGGCCCCCTTGGGGCGCAGGTTGGAGTGGTCGAGGATCGCCGCCATGAATGCCGCCATGTCCGCCCTGGACATGTCCCGGTTCGGGCCGTACAGCCGAGAGGATCCACCGAAGCCGCTCGCCACCCCCAGTTCGTACAGTTCGGTGACCGCCTCGTTCTCGGCGAACGGCACATCATCGATGTCCCGCCAGGGAGCCTCGATGTCGGCGTCCAGATCGTTGTCGTCAACGTCGTCGGGGAGGTACCCGTACAGGTCCCTGCCGTCCGCCACCACGTCCATCTGATCCATCAGGCGCCGGAGAAACAGCGCCATCTCCCCGCGGCTCACATTCCGACCCGGCGTGTAAGTGGTGGCGCTGGTGCCGATCGTGATCCCCAGTTCATATATCTGGCTGATGGTGTCGCGGGACTCCTGCGACAAGTCGGCGATGTCGGTGAAAGGGGTGGCGCTCGGCGGGGGAACATAGATGTCGACCAATTCGGCCAGCCTGATCAGGAAGAGCGCCATGTGCTCGCGGATGACCGGCCGGTCGGGTGAATAGGTGGTGGCGGAGGTGCCCTTGGTGATGCCGTAGTAGGCGATGCAGTTGATGTCGGAGGCGTTCTCATGTCGGCCCGGTACGTCGGCGAAGTCGGCGTCGGGGATCACATCCTCGGGGCACGCCTCGAAACTGGCCAGATAGTCGGGCGCCGGATCGGCGGTTTGGCTTGTGGCGGGGCCGGCAACGAACAGGCCGACCAGAAGCGCCAAGCCGACCAGAAGCCCGACAGAGCGATTAAATCGCCCGGTGAAGTGAGTTGCCATAAACACCTTCGATACTCTCGAGGCGCCCGGCCCGCCCAGGCACCGTCAACCGTGTGGAACCACGAATTATAAGGACAAGTCGCCGGAAACGGTGTCTTTAAAAGTCCGGCCGCCCCTCCCTCCCTGGATCGGGCTGTGTTAGGATAGCTCCGGTAAGGTTATTGAATGGGTTGCCCCTCTACGGTCGCCCTAACTATTGCCGTACCCACCTAGACCCAAGAAAAAGGAAGGGAAAGATGACCAAGATTCGTGTATGGATAACCATGCTCTTGGCAATGGCTCTCATCGCTGCCGCTTGCGGCGGGGACGAAGCTGACGAACCAGCACCCGCACCGCAAACCACGGCGGCCACGGCCGAGACGCCGGACACCACCGCCGCCATGGATGACGAAGAAGACATGGACGACGAACAGGCCATGGATGAAGAAGACATGGACGACGAACAGGCCATGGATGAAGAAGACATGGACGACGAAGAAGACATGCCCATCGAAGAGGAAGAGGTGACTACCACCACCGTCCTGACGGGCGAGGAACTGATGGGTGGCAGCTGTGCTCCGCCGCCGGAACCCGCTCCTCCGCGGGGCGTGGAACCGGTCGATGGTTTGACGATCATCAAGGCCTACTCCGGCGATGTCCCCAACATCGATCCGAGACTCAACTTCGAGGCTCGCGGGTCGGAGTTGGCAGCCAACATGTATGACCAGCTCATCACCTTCCACCTCGACGAGAACGAGGACGGGGTGCTGATTGCCGACTCCTCCCGTCCCCAGGGACTGCTGGCAGAGAGTTGGGAGTTCAACGCTGACTGCACCTCGGTGACCTTCACCCTCCGCCAGGGAGTGAAGTTCAATCACACCGGCAACGAGATGACCGCCAACGACGTGAAGTGGAGTTTCCGGCGGGCGGCCTTGCACCAGGACCGGGTGGGCGGTTGGTTCGACCACGCCGTCATCGCCCTGTACGACTACGGTGACGAAGAGACCATCGATGATGTGATCACCGTCATTGACGACTACACCATCCGCTTCGACTTCCTCTATCCCACTCCGTTCCCCTTGCATGTGCTCTCCAACGCCGGTGTCACCGTGTATGACTCCGCGGTTCTGAGCAGGCAGGGCACAACCTCGGATCCGTGGGCCAGGGATTTCCTGCAGAGCACCGACACGGGTACCGGGCCCTTCTACCTGGAGTCCGTCGATCCAGGCGTTCAGGTCACCCTGAAGCGCAACGACGACTACTTCCTCGGGCCAGCCCAGGCGGAGCGGGTCATCCTGAGGATCATCCCCGACGAGGCCCAGCAGGCTGCATTGTTGTCCGCTGGTGAGATTGACTTCGCCGAAGCCGTACCGGTCACCGCCATTCCCGAACTCCGGGCACAGGGCGTGAAGGTCACGACGGTGGGCGGCAACAACCAAGCGGTCATGTACATGAACCCGACCAGGCCCCCGTTTGACGATGTGAAGGTACGCCAGGCGATTTCTTACGCCTACCCCTACGACGATGTGCTCGATGGTGTGTACTTCGGCGCCGCCAGCCGCGGCGGAGGTCCGATCCCGTCGACGACTCCGACCTTCGACCCGGACGCACCGTTCTACACCTACGACCTCGACAAGGCCCGTGCGTTGCTGGCCGAGTCGTCGTATCCCGATGGATTCACCACCCAGCTCTACATAGATGCAACCTTGCAGTTCGCTCCGGAGTTGGCCATTGTGGTGCAGGCTTCTTTGGCCCAG
Source organism: bacterium OM1 bin76 (assembly GCA_002238785.1). GTDB lineage: Bacteria > Actinomycetota > Acidimicrobiia > Spongiisociales > ZC4RG35 > Bin76. The sequence goes on from MPNA01000049.1 coordinate 5,146, forward strand.
ATCGGGATCGACGTCGAGATCGTCAGGCTCAGCGCCGGCGACTTCTCGGAGAACGTGTTCGCCGAGGACGGCACCAAGACCGACCCCTTGGAGGCCAGGATCAATCCGATGGACTTCTTCCTGTTCTACTTCGGCTCCGGTTCTTGGGTGAACGAGCCCCAGTACCACATGGAACTCTTCTGGGAAGTGGATGCATACGCCATGCGGAGCAACTACTCGAACACGTTGGTCACCGAGAAGCTCGAAGCCGCCAAGCTCCTTAGTCCCGCTGAGCCCGAGAGGATTCAGCTCTATAAGGATGTTCAGGCGCTAATGCTTGAGGATGCTCCTGCCGTGTGGCTGGCCGAACCCCACCTGATCGTGGCTTCTTCGCAAGCCATTCAGGGGTTCATCTGGCGACCCGACCAAATCAACCGTTACTACTTCGTGACCAAGACTCCCTAAGTCCCCCAGTAGTACTTTGACAACAACTGGACGAGCCGCCGTGTCAGATCTTCTGATACGGCGGCTTGCCCTTTTTCGATCCGGACGGCGCTGATGCTCACCTATATAGCACGACGTGTTATAGCCCTGATCCCAATTCTCATTGGCGTCACCATGGTTGCCTTCCTGGTGTCCCGGGGACTCCCCGGAGACCCCGCCCGGCTCTACGCCGGAATGCAGGCATCTGAGCTTGAGGTTCAAGCCATCCGGGCCAGTTTGGGACTGGACAAACCCCTCTATTACCAGTACTGGGTTTACATGCAGGGACTGGTTCAGGGTGATCTGGGCTTCTCGCCGCGAACCGGTTTCCCCGTGGCCGAGGACATCCGCAATCGCCTTCCGGCCACCGTGGAGATGGTGATCTTTGCGTTGATTTTCGCTCTTTCGGTGGCGCTCCCGCTGGGGGTGTGGGCAGCAGTGCGAAGGGGTAAGCTGATCGACAGATTCAGCAGGTTCATCTCCACCCTGGGGGTGGCAGTTCCCGACTTCTGGGCGGCCCTCATATTGGTGATGATCTTCTTTGTTTTCTTGGACATCGCCCCCCCGCCGGTCGGTCGTCTGGACCTGGGGGCTGTGTCTCCCGACGGCCCAACCGGCTTCTACATATTCGATTCCTTGGTGAGGGGACAGTGGGCAACCTTCCGCAACGCACTGGCGCACATCATCCTGCCCATGGTGGCCCTGGGGTTCCCGGCCATCGCGCCCATCACGCGGCTCACCCGCAACGCCACGCTGTCGGTGCTTCAGTCTGACTACATCGCTTTCGGAAGGGCCTCCGGTCTACGCGGCGCTCCCCTTTACCTCAAATACGTTCTTCGCAACTCCCTCCCGGGCGCCATAACCATGACCGGTCTGATCTCGGGTTACATGATCGGAGGAGCGGTTCTGATCGAGAGAGTCTTCTCCTGGCCCGGGGTGGGTCTGTATGCCTACAACTCCCTGGAGAGGACCGATCATGCCGGCATACAGGGTGTTGTCCTACTTTCGGCCATCACCTATCTGCTGGTGTTCCTGGTGGTGGACCTGGTGCAGTCGATAGTGGATCCGCGGGTGAGGTTGAAATGACAGCCAAAACCGGCAAGAGAAGACTGGACAGCCGTCTTGTGGTCGGGTTGATCATGTTCGGGATCATGGTGGCTGTGGCGATATTGGCGCCATGGATTGCCCGCAACGACCCGTTGGCGATCGACTTCGGAACCCAGTTCCTCGCCCCTTCCGCGGACCATTGGTTCGGCACCGGAAGGTTGGGCTTTGATATCTTCGCCCGGGTGGTCTACGCCGCTCGGTACGACCTGGTCATCGCCATGTCGGCAGTGGCCTTCTCTATCGTGATTGGCCATCCCATCGGGCTGTTCGTCGGATACATGGGGGGACGTATCGATTCACTGACGATGAGGGGCCTCGACGTCATCCAGTCCTTCCCGGCGTTCGTTCTGGCAGTGGGAGTGCTGGCGGCGCTGGGTGAAGGAGTCTTGAACTTGATCCTGGTGGTGGGTTTTGTGGGAATACCCACCTTCGTCCGGCTGGTCAGAGCAGAGGTCCGTTCCCTTCGGGAGCACTCCTATGTGGAAGCCGGCCGGGCGGTCGGCAACTCCAAGTGGCAGATCCTCCTCCGCTACATAGCGCCTGGAACCGTGGGCACCGTGGTCACCCAGGCTGCCATCAGTTGCGGTTGGGCCATCCTGCTGACCGCTGCCCTGGGGTTCATCGGTCTGGGAGTCCCCCTCCCCGAGCCGGAGTGGGGAGCGATGATCGCAGACGGCGTCGATGAGATGGTGGTGGGAGGCCGGTGGTGGATCTCTGTCTTCCCCGGAATGGCCATCGCTTTCACGATCTTCTCCCTCAGCCTGATCGGAGAGTCGATAGCCGACCTTGTGGAACCCACCAGAAGGAAGTCCCGATGACTCCCCTATTGAAGGTACACGGTCTGGAAGTCGAGATCGAGGGTCTTCCCATTCTCAGGGGCGTGGACATGGAAGTCCGACAGGGAGAGATCCTGGGTGTGGTGGGAGAAACCGGAGCGGGCAAGTCCATGACCGCCCGGTCCATCCTGGACCTTCTCCCCAGCGCCGCCACCGTGTCCTTCCGGGTCTGCACCTTCGGCGGGCGAGATTTCATCCCGGCCAAAGAGCGACAGCAGGCGCGCGGTCATCGGATCGGATTCGTCCCTCAGCGGCCTCGCGGGAGCCTCAACCCGGTGTTCCGGGTTGGAACGCAACTCTCCGACACCCTCCGGCGCCTGCGGGGCATGGGCCGCAGGGAAGCCAAGGGCGAGGCGCTGGACCTGCTTCGCTCGGTGCGCATCACCGACCCTAAAAGGGTTTATCGGTCCTACCCTCACGAACTCTCGGGGGGGATGTGCCAGCGGGTGTGCATAGCCATCGCATTGGCCGGCGAGCCCGAACTGATCATCGCCGATGAGCCGACCACTGGCCTCGACGTCACCATTCAGGCCGAGATGCTCAAACTGCTGGGGGACGTGATAATCGAACACAATGCGGCCGGGATGCTGATCACCCATGATCTGGGAGTGGTGGCCGATGTCTGCGATCGGGTGGCGGTCATGTACGCCGGCCGGGTGGTGAACCTTGGTTCCACCGACGAGATCTACCGCGCCGCGCTCCACCCCTACGCCAACCAACTGGTCTCTATCGCCACTTCCCTCGACTCGGGGGGGACCCCCAGAGAGATCCCGGGACGGGTCCCCAACCCCGGCGACGAGTTGGCCGCCTGCGCCTTCGCCCCACGGTGCTTCCGGGCAGAGACCGACTGCTTCGAGCAGGAACCGCCGCTGGTTGACATCAACGGGCAACAGGCCTTCTGCCATCACGCCATCACAACGGAGGCGCTCCCGCTATGAACAGCGCCACCGACACCCTTGCACTTCAAAACCTCACCAAGATCTTCAAGATCAAGACCGGCGCCTTCCGCCACGCCGACCTCAAAGCGGTGGACGAGGTCAACATCTCCATCGCACCCGGAAGAACCCTGGCGGTGGTCGGTGAGTCGGGGTCCGGCAAGACCACCCTGGCTCGCCTGATTCTGCGCCTGATAGAGCCCACCGGGGGCACCGTGCTATTGGAGAACACCGACATCACCGCCTTGCAGGGCACCGCACTGGAAGCCAGGCGAGGCCGGATGCAAATCGTCTTCCAGGATCCCTACGATTCGCTGTCACCCTGGCAGACGGTGGGACGGACCGTGGCCGAACCATTGATATTGCATCAAAACCTCTCCATGCAGCAAGCCTCCGAACCGGTGGCCAGGATGCTGGAGAGAGTGGGTCTCAGCCCCGAACACGCCAAGCGTTACCCACACGAGCTATCGGGCGGACAGGCTCAGCGGGTGGGCATCGCCCGGTCGATGATCACCAACCCCGCCCTGGTGGTGCTGGACGAGCCCACCTCGTCGCTGGATATGTCGGTTCAGTCGCAGATTCTGCTGTTGCTGCAATCTCTCCAAGAGGAGATGAACATCTCATACCTGTTCATCTCCCATGACCTGACGGTGGTCCGCTACATCGCCCACGATCTGGCGGTGATGTATCTGGGAAAGGTGGTCGAATCGGGACCTGCCTCCCAGGTGTTCGCCTCGCCGCGGCACCCCTATACCGAGGCGCTTCTCAAAGCCGCCCCGCGTCCCGACCCCTCCTACAAGACCGACCATGTTTACCTGGTGGGCGAGCAGCCCACCGCCTTGGATCGGGCGGCGGGGTGCCCCCTGTACGGCCGCTGCCCCATCGCTGAGGACGTGTGCGCCGACACTCCGCAGCAACTGGTGGAAATAGAAGCTAGACATCGCGTAGCCTGTTGGAAGAGAACCTGAAGCTCCGAGTCGCAACCGACATAGGCGGCACCTTCACAGACGTGGTGGTGTATGACCCCGGCTTGCGGAAGTACACCACCGCCAAGGCGCCCAGCCGCAGCGACGACCTGGCCTCCGGGGTGATGGACGCACTGGGATTGGTGGTCGAGGACCCACCGGTAGTGGAGTCCTTCGTCCACGGGTCCACAGTAGGACTCAATGCCTTCCTGCAAAGGCGAGGGGAACGGGTCATCCTGATGGCCACCGCAGGAGCCAGCGACACCTACCACATCGCCCGCGGCAACCGCCTGGACATGTACAACATCCGCTACCGGAAACCCACCCCGCTTCTCCCCCGCCGGGACATCATCCCCATCGGGGGGCGCCTCGACTGCGACGGAAACGAACTGACGCCCCTCGATCATGCCGACCTGCGACGGGCGGCACAGCGCATCCGGTCGGAGGACGTCCGCTCGGTCGCCATCGCCTTTCTGTTCTCCTACCAGAACCCCGCCCACGAACTGGCTGCCGCGGAAGTGATTGCGAAACTGGCGCCGGGGGTCTCCATCTCACTCTCCCATCAGGTGGCCACCGAGTGGCGGGAGTACGAGCGGACCGCATCCACGGTGATGGATGCCTACATCGCACCCTCGGTCTCCCGTTACATGGCCGACCTCTCCACCCGTCTGGGCAACCGGGGAATGGCGGCGCCATTGCGGGTCATGCAGTCCAACGGTGGCGTGATCTCGGCGCAGGCCGCCTCGGAGAGGCCGCTGCAGACCCTGCTGTCCGGCCCGGTGGGAGGTGCGGCCGGAGGAGTGGCGCTCGCCGAAGTCCTCGACCGACCCAATCTGATCTGCATCGACCTGGGAGGGACCAGTTTCGACGTCAGCCTGATCACCGCCGGGCAAGCAGACAGTTCGCCTTCGGCCCTGCTGGAGGGACTCCCGGTGCTGATGCCGGTGGTGGACATCCACACCATCGGGGCCGGGGGTGGCTCTCTGGCCTACCTGGAGGCCGGCGGGCTGCGGGTGGGGCCCGAGAGCGCCGGGGCCCATCCCGGCCCGGCCTGCTACGGGCGTGGCGGGACCCAGCCCACCGTCACCGATGCCAACCTGTTCCTGGGAAGGATCGATCCCGAGTACTTCTTGGGCGGCAACCTCACCCTCGACACCGAGGCGGCGGAAGCGGCCCTGCGGGATCTGGGCGACAAACTCGAACTGAACGAGGAGAGGCTGGCCCTGGGAATCATCGAGGTGATCAACGCCAAGATGTCACAAGCGATCCGCACCCTCACCGTGGAACGCGGGATCGAACCTCGAGAATTCAGCCTGGTGGCCTTCGGAGGGGCCGGTCCCATGCACGCAGTCGCCCTGGCCCAGGAACTGGGCATTGCCGAGGTGATCGTTCCCCCCGATCCAGGAGGGTTTTCGGCGTGGGGAATGTTGCAGTCGGCGGTGCGCCAGGACTTCAGCGAAGCGTTCTTCCGAGACTTTGCCGACTTGGACACCGGCGACCTGCAGGTCAGATTCGACCGTATTGGTGATCGGGCCGTGTCCAGTCTGCTCGAGGAGGGAGTGACTGCGGATGGCATCTCCCTGATCCAACGTCTGGACATGCGGTACCAGGGACAGGAACACACGCTGACCGTCACTCTGCCCAACGGTGTCTCCCCTGGTGAAACCGACCGGTTTGCAACCCTGCGCCAGCGTTTCGAGGATACCTACAGCGCCCGGTACGGCCACTCCAATCCGCAAGCCTCACTGGAGACTGTCAACCTGCGGCTCACTGCCCTGGGAGATGTGGGGCGCCCCCTCTTGCAGCCCGACTATCAGCCGCAGCAGGCATCGAACGACCCTTCCAAGACAACACCGGTCCTGTTTACAACCGGCTCCCATCCCACGGCGCGATTCAATCGGGAGACACTGACCCCTGGTTGTTCCATCCAGGGGCCCGCCATCGTCGAAGAAGCGACCGCCACAACCGTCATCCCTCCTGGGGGGTCTGCCACTGTCGACCAGTATGGCTGCCTCACAATCGCGGCGCCACCACTATGAAACCCGATCCCATCACCATCGAAATCCTTCGGAACGCCTTCATCATGGCGGCCGAGGAGATGAACGCGGCACTGATCCGCTCTGCCTACACCCCGGTGATCTACGAATCCAAAGACTGCGCAGTGGCGCTGATCGACAGCCGGCACCGGGTGCTCGGCCAATCCTCGGGGGTACCCCTGTTCTTGGGCAACCTGGAAGCCTGCACTCTGGCCACTGAAGAAATGTTCGGAAGATCGGTATGGAATGAGGGCGACATCTGGATCATGAACGACCCCTACCTCACCGGCACCCACATGCACGACGTCACCATCTTTGCCCCCATCTTCTACCACGGAGACCTAGCGGGCTTCGCCGCTTCACGGGCTCACTGGTTGGACATCGGCGCCAAGGATCCAGGGGTACCGATGGACTCGACCGAGGTCTTCCAGGAGGGTGTGCGTCTGCCGCCCACCCAGGTGATGAGAGACGGCAAACCGGTGGAGGACATCTGGTCGATCATCGAGCACAACGTCCGGTTTCCAAGGTCTGCGATCGGCGACATGACCGCGCAGTTCGCCGTGGCGGCCATCGGCGAGCATCGCCTGGGCGCCCTCTTCGACCGTTACGGGCGGGATGCGGTGGAATCCGCCGCCGAGGAGATCTTCCGGCAGAGTGAACGGCTGGACCGGGAAGCGATCAGAGCCATCCCCGATGGCGTCTACACCGCCTCGGGCTTTCTGGATTCCGACGGGGTGGGTGACGAACCCGTCCAAATGAAAGTGACGATCACGGTGGAAGGAGAGCGCCTGCTCTTCGACCTCAGCGAGACGGACGGCCCCGGCCGGGGCCCGATCAACTGCGGAGCGGTGCAGACCCTGTCGGCCTGCCGTCTGGCTTTCAAGTACCTTTTCAACTCCCACCAACCGGTCAACGGAGGAACCTTCCTTCCGCTGGAGGTCAGGACCAAACCGGGGTCGATCCTCAACGCCGTCTCACCTGCCGCCTGCCAGTTCTATTTCACTCCACTGGGTCTGATGATCGATCTGATCTGCTCGGCGCTCTCATCCGCCCTGCCGGGCACCGTTCCCGCCGCCCACTACGGGGACGGGATGATCTTCCAGTTCACCGGAGTCAATCCCCGCACCGACGAACTCTTCTTGGACAACGAACCGCATGTGGGAGGGTGGGGCGCCTCCCAGGGCCAAGACGGCCAGGACGGCATGATCTGGACGCTGTCCGGCAATTTCCACGACATGCCCATCGAAGTGTTCGAATCCAAGTTCCCTGCCCGGATCACCGACTATGGATTCCGCCAGGATTCGGCCGGTCCGGGCCGCTGGCGGGGCGGGAACGGCATCATCCGAGAATACCAGATGACCACCGACACCGAGTTGAGCCTGTGGTTCGAGCGTTCCGGCCACCCGGCCTGGGGCCTGTTCGGCGGCCAGGGAGGTGCGCCGCCCGAGGTGATCATCAACCCGGGAACCCCCGGGGAGGTGCGCCGCCTCAAGACCAACCGGATGCCCCTTCGAGAGGGAGACATCGTGAGGTGTTACACCGGTGGAGGCGGCGGATACGGCGATCCGATGGAACGGGACCCCGAGGCTGTTCTGGCGGACCTGGCGGACGGTCACATCTCCGCCGATTACGCAAAGCGACATCATGGGTTGAACTCTCAACCGGAAACAGATCGGTGACCTGCGCCGCCTGAGCCCTTAGGGCCGGACCCCAGGCGACGCAGGATCAAGGCTTCATCTATCCGCCGGAATCGTCTGAGTCCTCTCCCGGTGTCTCCGGGGTTTCGTCGGTTGGCTCCTGGGGCGGGTTGTCCAGGATCTGCTTCACCCACTCCATCAAATCCTGAAGGGTGCCGGTGGGAAACTCTGTCTCGATGTCGAGGGGAACACCATTGTCCCCGATGTCGATCCCACCGGGGGTGGTCCACCGAAGGGTGGTCAACCTGAAGACCCCCTCATTGAATAGGTCGATCAACCTCTGCCCGGTGTTCTTCTTGTAGGTGGTCTCCCCTATCACCACCCCTCCTCCGGTCTCCTGCAGCACACCCGCCAACACCTCCGAAGCCGAGGCGGAGAAACCATTGACCAAGATGGCGAGGCGAGGCGAGTCGGCGCCCACCAAGGGCTCTCCAATGCCGTCCAGGTCATAGGACTCCCGGCGGGTGTGGAAGGTCACCACCGGCACTTCTCCGAGGAACGCTCCGGCAATCCCCTGCAACACGCTCACAGAGCCCCCAGGGTTGTTGCGCAGATCCAAGACCAACAGTTCGGAGTCGGCGGCCGCAGCAAGCCGTTCCCGGAACTCCTCCACCGCCCCACCGGGGAACAGACTGAAGGTGGCAAACTGTATGTAGGCAATGGACTCGGTATCGTGGAAGGCGGCACTGGTGTACGGTGCCACTATTTCCTTGCGGACGAGAGTGAGCGTGTGCTCCGACCCATGCCGCTCGATGGTGATGTCCACTGAAGTGTCCACCTCGCCTCGGATGAGACCGGCAGCCTCACGAATCGTCAATCCATGCAGCGACTCTCCATCCACCGCAACAATCCAGTCGCCTCTCTGCAGGCCGGCATCGTGAGCGGGCCCTCCCTCAAACACTGTCAGGATGAGAATCCGACAGGTAGCAGATAGTGGCGAGCACCCCGCCTGCCACTGATCATTCACCGTTACCACCCTCACTCCGATGCCCACATACCTGCCCGACTCTTCGATTTCCATCCACTCTTCGGCATCGTGATAGGCGCTGTTGGGGTCAAGCCCCTTGGCAACCTCCCGGACCACGGTTTCAGCCAGGTCCCCAACCGGGGTCTGTGGTGAAATCAACGCCCAGGCGCACACCGGCTCGAAGCTCGGGTCCGGGATGGAACAGTCAAACTGGGCCCGTTGCTCGGCGCCTTCCTCAACCTGTTCCTCCACCACCGCCAGTGCCTCGGCAACCGGCGCCACCAGGTCGTCCACGGTGTACTCCAGCACATACTCGGTGTCGATGTAGCCGTAGACATCGCAGAGCAGCAACCAGGCGCCGGGTTCCTCGCAATCGGAAATCAGGTAGGGAAGCCTCACGGCCCTGGCCAGCAGGGTCTCCACCTCCCCCAAGGTGAGACCATCCTCACCGCAGAACATCAGCGGGTCTGCGGAACATCCGGCTGTGATCCCCGCCGCGTACATTCTTTGCACGGCATCCTCGTAGAACGCCCCCTCCGGTACATCGGTGAACGGGGCCGGTTCCGGGTCAAAGCCATCCGCATAGAAGGCATTGTCGACCCACACCGCGAACTCCCCGCGGGTAATCAGTTCGTCGGGCCCGAAGGTCCCGTCCAACTCCCCCCTTACAATCCCTGCCAACGCCAGAGCCTCGATGAAGCCGGCGCCGTCACTGCCGTCTGCCACATCAGAGAACAAACCCTGCCAGGGCTCATCAGCAAGATCCAGTGCTCCGGCCATCAAGACCGCCGCCTCCCGGTTGGTCAGAACCTGATCGGCGCCATCAACAGAGATGAGGACAGGCTGCGGAGCATCCTCGGATGTGGATGGGACTTCCTGGGCTAGAACCGGGCCTGCAAGTAGCAAACCCACAGCCACGATGGACACCAAGACCCGCTTGGCAAAGGAGGAGGTTAGGGAGATCATTCACCGTAGTTTATGAACTCCTGTGATCTATACAACCTTGAAAGGGTTATCCGGCAGTGACCTACTCTCCCGGGGTTTTGCAACCCAAGTACCATCGGCGCTGTCGGGTTTCACTTCCGTGTTCGGAATGGGAACGGGTGGTTCCCCAACGCTATCGCCACCGGACAACCAAACTCACAACAAGCAAATCATCTGGGATTCCCTGTCCAAGCCCTCGGCCTATTAGTACCGGTCAGCTGAACGCATTGCTGCGCTTACACCTCCGGCCTATCAACCTGGTGTTCTGCCAGGGGCCTTACCGGGTTAAAACCCGTGGGAGACCTCATCTTGGGGTGGGCTTCGCACTTAGATGCCTTCAGCGCTTATCCCTTCCGTACGTAGCTAACCAGCCGTGCTCTTGGCAGAACAACTGGCACACCAGAGGTACGTCCATCCCGGTCCTCTCGTACTAGGGACAGCTCCCCTCAAGTCTCCTGCGCCTGCGGCGGATAGGGACCGAACTGTCTCACGACGTTCTAAACCCAGCTCGCGTGCCGCTTTAACGGGCGAACAGCCCGACCCTTGGGACCTGCTCCAGCCCCAGGATGCGACGAGCCGACATCGAGGTGCCAA
>MPNA01000050.1 GCA_002238785.1 bacterium OM1 bin76
GACCCACCGCGAACCGCTTGGTCAGGTCGTCCAACACACCCGGTAGGGTGGCGGCGTCGTTGGTGTTCCCCGTGAACACGTGATGGGCTATGGGGATCCCGTCGGTGGTGCACAACAAGCCGATCACTATCTGGGGCCGGGTGGCCGAGGGTTTCGTAGGTAGAGGGACAGGAACGGGTTAGTCGCTGCCGTTGGCCTTCACGACGAAGGTACTTGTACCGTCGACGTCGTAGGTGAGCACTTCCACTTCGTTACCCGAACTGGTTGTGCTGTCCCTTAGCATGCTACGGAACGCCTTCATGGTGATTATCCGGCCTTCTTACATACTGCAAATAGAGAGAAGGGGTCTCTTCTGCCGTTACCCAACGTTTGGACATCCTTGGTTGCTCCACACCCCGTACGATAAGAACCTCTAGGGGCCATGGTCTCTGACCTGCTTTCCAAGGGGGAACAAGCGTGCCCGGGATAGTATAATTTCGAACCACATGACGAGAGATGCCATGGTGACAGATTCCTCGACGGACACAGACGAATGCTCACCAGCCGACATCGAGGCCTACTCAGGGGTGATAGTTGATCGCATGGGTGATTACGCGGCCGGTCGGACGGTCTTCCACGAGACGGGCGAAGATTTCCTGAGGTTCTTGGCTTCGCGACTCCACGAGTCTGACTAGCCGCGTACGGAATTGCCCACATATGAAAACACCGAGGCTTTCCTTCGCGATTTTGATCGTCTCACCACAGAACAGCAAGAGCGGTTCCTTTTGGCGCTGTCGCGGTTCGTATCCGACCTGAAAGCCATGGAAGCGGGCCATGCAGACCGATTCCGCCCGGGTCTGCGCGTGAAAAGGGGTTCAAGCCGTGCCGAGTCTGTTTGAGATGACCTGGGCGCCCGACGGCCGAGCCACCTTTTCTTGGGGCGATCCGGTTATGACAGGCATGTGGCATGTGATCTGGGAACGTTGCGGCGATCACGGCATTCTTCCCTAGATCCAGACGTTCCCCCCGCCCCAGGTGACCTACAGCTACGACTCGGACGACACCTTCGTGAACGGCATCGAAAACGGCGAGTCCGAAGGGGAACTGCTGGACATGGAAGACTTCGAGGACATGCTCGATAACTTCACGACTGGTGGAACGCGGGCAGTAGTCGATATACGGGCAGTAGTCGATATAGTCGTCTACAACCCCGACGGCTGGCTAAAGAAACGAATCTGCCTAACTCGATTAGGCACTGACCCTTTGGAAGGGATGCCCCCACTCGGGGAGCATCCCTTCCTCTTTAAGGAGGGGAGAGGGTCAGGAGCGGTGGGCGGTAGTTCGGGGCCACCGTGCGACGGGGGGCAGCGTGGGAACGGGTGTAACGCGCCGCTGTCGCCAGCCAATGCCACCGACCAGCCTAACAAACCGGGGGGGAGTCGTGCCAGCGGCGGCAAGATCCTGTGCCAGGCCCACCCGGGAGCAGTAACCAGGTGGTGGCCTGCAAGCCCACTACCTCCGGCATGAGGACGTGGTGGTGGCCCCACTCCCCTCTGTTCCAAGCCTCAACGCTCGGGGCGGATCCACAGCACCCTCCGCTCCCATTCTCTTGGAGTTGCCTATGGGAAGGGTCGGATGTCGCTTCGACACCCACCAAGCCATCATACAATTCTTCGTATTCCTCGGAACTCCCAATCACCTCCCAGAGCCGTAGAGACTACTTCTTCGGATCTGGTCGGCTGTGCTCCCACGGTTGCGTCAACTCTCGGGCCTTCAACCACTGTGTTGGTGAGGGCCAGGTCGGCAACCAAGTAGGAGAAGTCCCAGATCATCTCTGCAGTGTTTCCCTCTTGACGTAGGTCGCCGTTCACGTAGGTGCGGATGGACTTTCCTTCGGGATCCCAGTCGGAGACCACGCCCGGTCCCACCGGGCAAAGGGTGTCCGATCCCTTAACCCTCAGCATCGAGCCGGCGTCGGTGTCGCGAAAGTCGTGGATGCCGAAGTCGTTTGCGATGGTGTAGCCGCCGATGTATCCAACCGCATCCTCGCGGCTGACTTTGCGGCACTTTTGGCCTATAACGATGGCGATCTCCCCCTCGTAGTTGAGAAACTGGCATCCTTTCGGGCGGACCACCTGCCCCCGATGCACGTTGAGAGAACTGACCGGTTTGTGGAAGTAGTTAGGTGTTGAAGGCGTCTTGATCTGGTACTCCGCCACCCTGCTCCGGTAGTTCAGGTGAACGCAGATTATCTTCTGCGGAGCTACCGGCGGAAAGATAGACGGCCTCCGCCTCAGGTAGCCGACGTCCGTCGTGTGCGATCAACTCCGGGCCGCCCACGGTAACGGAAACGGCCGACCCCTCCAGCCAGATTCGCCGCCGTTCCACGGGTTAGCGGTCCACGTCTCCCATCACCGGATCGAGTGATGCAATGGTGGCGATGGTGTCGGCCACCATCGATTCGGCCAGCATCACCGGCAAAGCCTGCAGGTTGTAAAAGGACGGTGCCCGGATGTGACACCTCCAAGGTTTTCCACCGCCGTCGGACACCAGGTAGCAGCCAAGTTCACCCCGGGGCGACTCTATGGCCGCATAGGTCTCTCCCGGAGGCGCCCGGAAGCCCTCGGTGAAGATCTTGAAGTGATGGATCAGAGCCTCCATGGACTCGTCGATGCGCGCCCGCGGCGGCGGCGTCACCTTGCGGTCGCTCACTCGAAAGTCGCCCGATGGCATCATGTCGGCCACCTGTTCGATGATGCGAAGCGACTGGATGATCTCCTCCACCCGCACCCGGTAGCGGTCGTACACGTCGCCGTGGGCTCCAACCGGCACGTCGAACTCGTACTGGCCGATGCCCGAATAGGGGAAGACTTTTCGCAGATCCCAATCAACGCCCGTTGCTCGCAGGATGGGTCCGGTGATGCTGTAGGCCCGGCACTCCTCGGCGGTGATCACCCCCACGCCCTGGGTTCGGGCAAGCCAGATGGGGTTCTCTTTCAGGAGATCGTCGTACTGTACCAACCGCTTGGGGATGGTCTTCAGTATCTGCTTCACGTCCTTGCGCCAACCCGGTGGCAGGTCGGCAGCCACTCCACCCGGGCGGATGTAGTTGTGGTTCATCCGAAGCCCGGTGGTCTTCTCGAAGAATGCCAGGATCAATTCCCGTTCCCGGAAGCCGTACATCATCATCGAGATGGCTCCGATGTCCATCCCGTTGGTGGCCAGCGCCACCAGGTGCGAGGAAACCCTGTTCAGTTCGGTCATCAACACCCGGATGGCTGCCGCTCGAGGAGGGACCTCCACTTCCAGGAGTTGCTCTGTCGCCAGCGAGTAGACCAACTCGTTGTGAAGGGGCGCCAGGTAGTCCATGCGGGTCACGTTGGTGGGACCCTGCATGTAGGTGAGTGTCTCGGCGGTCTTCTCCATCCCCGTATGCAGATACCCGATCACCGGCCGGCACCGCTTGATCATCTCCCCCTCCAGTTCCAGTTGCAGGCGCAGGACCCCGTGGGTGGAGGGATGTTGGGGTCCCATGTTGATGATCATCCGCTCGTCTTCGGAGACCTCCTCCTCGTAGAGGTAATCGTCGGTGACCACCGCTCCCAGTTGCTCGCGGAACCGGTAGCCGCTCTCCTGCACACCCATCTCCTGGGCGCCCTCGTCGGTAGGCATGGCGTCGGGTTCCTCGGTGCCCGACACCCAGGTCTCAAGAAGCCTCCGATCAGCCATCTCAGACCACCTGGGGAGAGTCTTTGAAACGGACGGGAACCGAACCCACCGAATAGTCCTTGCGGAGGGGATGCCCTTCCCAATCGTCGGGCATCAGGATCCGGGTCAGGTCGGGATGGCCTTCAAAGGTGATCCCGAACAGGTCGTAGACCTCCCGCTCGGGAAACCCGGCCCCCGGGTAAACGGAGGAAAGTGAGGGAACCACCGGATCGTTGGCGGGAACGCCGGTGGTGATGCGAAGGCGTTGTCGATGTTGGTGGGAAAGCAGGTTCACCACCACTTGGAACCGCGTGCGCCGTTTGCGGTAGAAATCGACGGCGGTGATATCCACACACATCTCGAAGCCGGCGTCTCTGCATGCCGTCGCCAGGTCGGCCAGTTGGTAGCGGTCCACATCGACCAGTGTCTCGCGGTCGGAAACCCCCCACCTCGCGTCGGGGAAGCGCTCCATCACCGGTTCGAGAACCGGGTTCTCCGGCATCAGACGGTAACTTTCTCGCCGCTCATTATCTGCCGCTGCAGGGTGAGGATCCCGTGCATGAGGCTCTGGGGTCCGGGAGGGCATCCGGGAACGTACATGTCGACCGGCACCACCTGGTCGACTCCCTGGACCAGCGCGTAGTTGTTGAACATTCCCCCAGTTGAAGCACAGGCGCCCATGGAGATCACCCACTTAGGTTCGGGCATCTGGTCGTAGACCTGGCGGAGAACCGGCGCCATCTTCTGGCTCACCCGCCCCGCCACGATCATCAGGTCGGCCTGGCGGGGCGAGGCCCGGAACACCTCCATCCCGAAACGGGCCAGGTCGTGGTGGGCGGTGCCGGTGGCCATCATCTCGATGGCGCAGCAGGCCAGCCCGAAAGTGGCCGGCCACATCGACTGCGTCTGCGCCCAGCGCGCCGCCCAATCGATGGTGGTGGTAACGAGGTTGCCTGGTTGAGACCGCCGAGCCATGGTCAGCTTGTCTCCGTGGTGGGGAGGTAACGGCGGCGCCCGGGGACGTTCCAGTCCAGGGCGCCCCGTTTCCAAACGTAGATCAGCGTCTCGATCACGAAGAAGGTGAAGATGGCCATCGCCCCGATCCCGAACCATCCGAGGCTGTTAAAGCGCGAAGCCCAGGCAAACAGGAATATGATCTCGACGTCGAAGACCACGAACAGCATGGCCACCATGTAGAACTTGATGGGAAAGCGGGTGCTGGGTTCCCCCTCGGCGATGATCCCGCACTCGTAGGGCGCCAGTTTCTCGGGTGTGGGGCGGTGGGGCGACATCAAACGGGAGACCACCAAAGACACTGCCACAAACCCGGTGGCCAGCACCAGCATCACCGCTACCGGCAAATAGTCGACCAGTTCCATACCCGGTGGGGATTATACCGATTCGAAAGCGGCCGGATTCTCGTGACTCCCAAGGGTGGGGAAGGTACGATATTGGTAATGGATTGTCCAAGGGATGTAACGATCCTTAGAGATGGTAAAACGCTGTCTTTGGCTGTTATCCCGGGTGATGGCGAACCAAGGCACGCCACGAAAGCAAAATTGAAATTGGTGATGCCGGACCCAGAGGAGCCGAACGATGAGGAGTTCGTCGGCGTGGACCGAGCACTCAAAGAGTTCGAAACAAGCACTAAACGGACGATCCTGTTGGCTTTTGGCGCGTTGGGAGCATTGCAAGTCCTGTTGTTTCTCCTTGACAGGTTTTGAGGCTGGTGTTTCCTCCAGAACCAATGTCGGACGCTTCCTTCCCCTAGGTATCCTTTGAGCCTTGATGGCTGGACAGTTGACCAATCTGACGCCCGGTATGGCTATTCCCTTCGGGGGGGACCGGGTGACCATGGTGAGCGAAGAGTTGGCCGCCGCTTTTACGGCCGGGGACCGGTTGGTGGTGGTGCAGTCCACCGGAGATCTGCTGCGCATCCCCTCGGCCGACTGGGAGATCGCCTCGGCGGCCGTGGGCCGGGCTCACCGGGCGTTTACCCGGTTGGGAGGCTGTAGCGATCAGCAGATCACCGACTTCTACGAGGCTTTCGCCCGGCGCTTGACCGACGACGAGGTTTTCGCTCCCATCGCCGAAGCCAACCGAGCCGATGTGGAGGCGGCCCAGGCTCGGGGGCGGACCACCACTCGGTTGGTGCTTTCCGACAAGATGCGGACCAACATGGTGGAAGGATTGCGCACCTGGAGGGACGCTAGTTCAGGACGGGGAGAGATCATCGAAACAGTTCCCCACAAAGGATGGGAGGCGCAGTTGGTGCGGTCGGGTCTGGGCGTGGTGGGGTTCGTGTTCGAGGGACGTCCCAATGTGTTCGCCGACGCCACCGGAGTGTTGCGATCGGGCAACACTGTCGTGTTCCGGATCGGATCGGCGGCGCTAGGCACCGCCCGGGCGATCGTGGAACACGCTCTGGATCCGGCGCTGGCCGAGACCGGGCTTCCCGAAGGGGCGGTCGGCCTGGTGGACAGTCCCACCCATGCGGTCGGATGGGCGTTGTTCTCCCAGCCTAAACTCTCGCTGGCGGTTGCTCGCGGGTCGGGGCACGCGGTCGGCCAACTGGGTGCGGTGGCTCGCCAGAGCGGTATCTCGGTGAGCCTGCACGGCACCGGCGGAGGGTGGATGGTGGCCGGGCCAGGCGCCCATGCTTCGAGTTTCGCCAAAGCGGTGCGGAACTCGCTCGACCGCAAGGTTTGCAACACTGTCAACGTTTGTGCCATCGTGCGCTCGCGGTCGGCCGAGTTGGCGCCGGTGTTCCTCGACGCTCTTCGCCAAGCGGCGGAACGGCGGGGGGTGAATCCCAAGTTGTGGGTTACCGGAGCGGACAGGAGCCTGGTGCCGGACGAATGGTTCCGCTCCGACACTGTCACCCGGGCCGAGGGTGAAGTCACTGAGCCGATCACCGAGGTCATTTCAGATGACGGCCTTGGCACCGAATGGGAATGGGAGGAGAGTCCGGAGGTGACCCTGACCGTGGTGGAGAGCGTGGCGGAAGCCGTTGAGTTGTTCAACAGCCAGAGTCCCAAGCTGGTGGCCAGCCTGATCGATGACGATCCCGTTGCCCAGACCAGTTTCTACGAGACGGTCGACGCACCCTTCGTGGGCAATGGATTCACCCGATGGGTGGACGGCCAGTTTGCCTTGAACCGCCCAGAATTGGGTCTCTCCAACTGGGAGGGCGGCCGCCTGTTCGGAAGGGGTGGTGTGCTTTCGGGTGACTCGGTCTTCACTATCCGCACCCGCGTTATCCAAAACGACCCGGACATATCCCGTTGAGCCGCCTAGTTGTGATCTAGGAGGTTGATGTTGAAACGATTCCTGCACTTTCTCCTGGCACTGAGCGTCCGGACCAAGATCACCATCGCGGTGATCGTTGTGGGTTTGGGGGTCTTCGTGACCGCATACTTCGAGCCGCACAAGCTGTTCATCGACGAGGTCGTGGACGAGGAATTCCCCGCACCGGTGGCCATCGCCACCACCACCACTGCCGCTGAAGCCACTCCGGCCACCACAGTGGCCACCACCACGGTTCCTCCGACAACCATCGCGCCGGATGATCCGGTAACCACCACCACTGCGCCGACCACCACTGCGCCGACCACCGAACCAACCGGTGAAGACCCGGAACCGGGTTTCAAACCGGCCACCGAGGAGGAGCAGGAGAGTGCTCCCGTCACCACCACAAGCACAACCACCACCACAACCACCGTGCCTCCCCCCACTACGACTACCACAGTTCCCGAGGGACCGGTGCTGCTGTCGTCATCGGAGTGGATCGACCTCGGGCATCCGGGAACGGGAACGGTGCTGGTCTACCGGCAGCCAGACGGTTCCCACGTGATCCGGTTCGAAGACCTGGACGTTTCCAACGGACCCGACCTGCTGGTGATCCTCTCAGCGTCGCCGCTAGTGGATGACCGGGGCGCCTACTCAGCCACCGAATACCTTTCGCTGGGTGATCTGAAAGGCAACCAAGGCAACCAGAACTACGAAGTCCCTGCCGACGTGAATCTGGATGACTACCTGACAGTGGCCATCTGGTGCCGTCGCTTCAACTACACCTTCAACGCGGCCGACATTCACTCTCCTCCCGCCTGATACCAACCTGAGAAAACCAGGTTGCCACTACCTATCCAGGTAGACAGGTAGTGGCGGGGATCCTCCGAAAACTCCTGGCAATATTCCGTCCTACGTGAGTATTCCCAACAGTATTTGCGAGGGTGACTCTCCGGGCCGTGCGACTTTACGTCTTGCTTGGCGCGCTGGCGGTTGTGCTCATGGCGGTTACCGGCCCGGGGATTCTGGCCCAGGAGGCGTCTCCCCAAGACGGGAGCGACTTCGTGGACATTGAGGGAAACATCCACGAGGAGAACATCCGATACATCGTCAGACGAGGACTAACCGTTAGGGTGTGACCGAACCGGACCCCGGTACTGTCCTGATCAACCCGTCACCAGAGCACAGATGGCCGCTTTCCTTTCCCGTGCCCTCCGCCTCGACACCAAGAGTCCCTACCTGGGCTTGTTTGAGGACATCGAAGCTGGTGCCTGGTACACCTCCGCGGTCGAGGCCATGGGAGCTAGAAGAGGGTGGCAGGCGATTCACGAGCCAACCCAGCCAACGACCTACCAGACGCTACGACCCCAAAGCCACAGCGACCAGTAACCCACATACAAGTCGGCGGTTCATTCATGCGGCTTGAGGGCCGACATGAGCCTTACTTGCTGGAGTACCAGAGAGGGGTTCACTACCTGGCAACCTCCTCCGGGTCAGTCACATGGTGGATCAGTTCAGGTTGGTCCACCGGTTGCTTCAGAGTCTCGAGCGCTTGACTTTCCCGGCCCTGCTGCAGGTGGCGCAAGCACCTTCGCGTTTCCCCGACGACCTATGGTGCTTGGTCCGTAAGCGAACTTGCCGTTTCTTCGACTCCTTCCCCCTCTTGGGGTGTTCCGCATCCCCCTATGTTTTGCGACCGCACCGGGCACCAGGGGATGCCTGGTGTGTCTTCGGTTTAGCTGCCAGCCATTCTTTAAGACCGGGTTTACCCGTCACCGCCGCTAGATGGCTTCAGCCTGTCCAGTTGGCGTTCGGGTGGAGTGCCCATCTGTAGATCGACTGCGGAAAGGAAGACCATGAGTAGCACTGTGCCGGATCATGTACCCACAAACATTCCCCCATCCGACATCCGTCTGCCGGCCGAGGACTGGGAGCGGGTGTTGGATGCAGCTCGCAAGAGCCGATCTCACAACACAAAGGCCGCCTATCGGACCTATCTTTCTGCGTGGACCAGGCACGCGGAAAAGAGAGGAGTCCCAGCGCAGCCGGCTCATCCGGCGGCAGTGGCCGAATGGCTCACCAGGCTGGCAGACGAGGGCAAGTCGATCAGCACCATGCAGGTGGCCAGAGCCGCTATCGCGGCCGCTCATCGAGAAGCTGGTCTTGAAGATCCAACGTCCACCGAATTGGTGCGCAGGGTGCTTTCGGGTCTGTCCCGCGAGGCCGCCAGGCAGGGCCGTCGTCCTTCACAGGTGAAGGGCCTCACCGGCGGGGACCTCCGGCAGATCCAGGCTCATTTCGATCCTCCGGGAGCCGCTCCTCCCCACCCAATCGTGCTCAGGGACCTGGCGCTTGTGCAGGTGATGCGTGACGGTTTGCTGCGCCGGGGCGAAGCCGCCAACCTGATCTGGCGTGATATTGTCCGCGTTGAGGACGGGTCGGGGCGGCTGACCATTCGCCACAGCAAAACAGACCCGGATGGTAAAGGTGCCGTCATGTATCTGGCGCCGTCTACCGTGAAAGCGCTGGAGCGTATCCGACCCGCATCTGCCCAGCCTCACGAAAAGGTCTTCGGCCTCAGTGGTCCTTATCTCTCCATGAGGATCAAGACCATTGCCGAGAGAGCCGGTCTCGGTCCTGGGTACAGCGGCCACAGTTGCAGGATAGGTATGGCGCAGGACCTTGCTGCCCACGGCGCTAGCCTGGCGCAGTTGATGACCGCCGGTCGCTGGACCAACCCGACCATGCCCGCCCTATACACCAGGAACCAGGCCGCGGCCACCAGCGCGGTGGCGCAGTACTACCAACAACTCAGTTTGTTGAACAGACACCAGCCGTAACTCCGCCAGGATGAGCCGATGCTCAGATGCATGCCCGCTGTTACCCCAGGGCTTAAACGAGACTTTCCCAGGGGGTATTGGGTGGGTGAATGAGGCATCTGGGTGAGCGAAATCCCATTCCGTAGGTAGACATACAGGAAAAGCCCAATCCCGGGTGCGGAGACTGGGTAAGCCTCCAGCACTCCCCATTGCCGTGGGGCGGAGGACCCTCTATGTCATGTCGTTTAGGGCCTGGCTCAACCCATGTTTGCCCTTCTCTCAAAACCAAGGTTGGCGTATCAGGGGAAAGGTGTAATCGCATTGGAGGAGCCCCCGTTAACGTCTTGGCATCGGGGAAGAGGGTGGACAGGTTCATTGTCGACAACAAGACGGCTGACATGGCTGCCTCTGAAGAAGCGTTAGAGAAGACTGGGGCTACGGTGACTGTTGCGTTCTACAGCGTTGACGAAGCAAGCATCTTCTTCATCGGCTAAAACCCGTTCATCTACTAACCCAGAAAGGGAGGCTCCCTGGAGGCTCCCTTCCGCTTCTTGAAACCGGAAGGGTCAGGATCGGTGGCGGTAGTAGTGGGCCACGGCCCTCGGTAGCCGCCACCGACCTAGCGCAGAGGAGAGGAATGGCTCTGCGATAGGAGGACCCTCCGACGGCGCGGATTGGCGACTCGGATTGGTGCTCAGGCTGGCAACGGTGCTGGATCAGGCGCCCTTGGCCGAGGGTTTTGGCCTGTTCAGGCGACTTCTTATACCCGGAAACCGTCCTGGTGACAAAGAAGTGCGGGTTGGCCCGAAAACGGCCTGATGGTTGGCTAGGGTAACTAGGCAAAAGCGGAAGACTATCAACCTGTTACCGCAGCTAGGAGGTAGAGCGAGGAATGTATCCACCTGCATTTGAATACCAGGCGCCGGACACCCTGGAAGGGGCGCTGGCTGCCTTGGCGGAGTTAGGAGACGAGGGGCGAGTTCTGGCGGGAGGTCAGAGTCTCATCCCGATGATGAAGTTTCACTTGGCCGCTCCCGCCCACCTGGTTGACATCAACCGGATCTCCGAACTCTCCTATATAAGGAGATCCAACGGGTCGCTGTGCATCGGCGCTCTGGCCCGTCACAACGATGTCGTCCGGTCTGATGACGCCAAAGCCTCCGACGTGGTCTCCTCTGCCGCTCCGTGGATCTCCGACCCGCTGGTTCGCAACCGCGGCACGGTGTGCGGATCGGTGGCGCACTGCGATCCCGAGGGCGACTGGAACTCGGTGATGCTGGCGGCCCGCGCCGAGGTGATGGTGCAAGGCTCTTCGGGAAGTCGCCGTGTGGGGATCGACGACTTCATCGTGAGCTACTTCACCAACTCTTTGGAGACGGGCGAGATGGTCACCGGAGTCTGCGTGCCGATTCCCTCGGGCGCCACGGGCGGCTCTTACATGAAGCTGGAGCGCAAGATCGGCGACTACGCCACCGTGGGAGTGGCCACCCAGTTGGAGTTGGCCGACGACGGAAGCATCGCCCAGGCCGGGATCGGGCTGACCGCGGTGAACTACCAGAACACCCGGGCCTCTGCGGCCGAGGACATGCTGGCAGGCGAGATGCCGTCGGACGAGTTGTTCGCCGAAGCCGCCGCGGCGGCCGCTTCGGCTTCTGATCCGCAGACCGACGTTCGCGGTGACGCCGACTGGAAGCGCAACGTGGTTGCCGTGTTCACCCGCCGGGGACTGGCACAGGCCCTTGCGTCGGCCGGAAGCTGAGGAGAGACGACTATGCAAATCACCATCAACGTCAACGGAACCGAGCACACCGCCGATGTGGAGCCTCGGCGGCTGCTGGTGGACGCCATCCGCTCGGACTTCGGCCTTCGGGGAACCCACATCGGGTGCGACACCACCAGTTGCGGCGCCTGCACGGTGCTGGTGGACGGAGTGCCCATGAAGTCATGCACCATGTTCGCGGTGCAGGCCGACGGCGCCTCGGTCACCACCGTGGAAGGACTCAAGCAGGGCGCCGAGTTGAGCAACGTGCAGAAGGGCTTCGCCCAGGAGCACGGACTGCAGTGCGGCTTCTGCACGCCCGGCATGATGCTGGTATCCACCGCCTTACTGGAGGAGAACCCCGACCCGTCCGAGGATGACATCCGCTGGGCGATCTCGGGCAACATCTGCCGTTGCACCGGATATGTGAACATCGTCAAAGCCGTTCAGTGGGCGGCTGCCCAAAACGGCGGGGAGGAAGGCTGATCATGCAGACCCAGACCCATCACAAACCCTGCACCTCTCCCGAGATAGGAGGAGTGGGACACTCCCTGCGCCGGGTGGAGGACGCCCGGTTCCTGCAGGGCGCCGGCAACTACGTCGATGACGTAAACCTGCCGGGAATGCTGCACATGGCCATTCTGCGGAGCCCGGTGGCCCATGCCAAGCTGGTGAGCATCGACTCCTCCGCCGCCATGGAGCTAGACGGAGTGCTGGCGGTGGTCACCGGTGAACTGATGGCCCAACACAACCTGGCGTGGATGCCGACGCTGTCGGGTGACACCCAGGCGGTGCTGGCCACCGACAAGGTTCGCTACCAGGGGCAGGAAGTGGCGTGCGTGATCGCCACCGACCGCTACATCGCCGAGGACGCCCTGCGGCTGATCGATGTGGACTACGAGGAACTGGAGCCCATCACCAACCCGCAGCGGTCACTGGAGGCCGACGCACCGTTGATCCGCACCGACAAGGAGGACGTCACCGACAACGTGTCGTTCACCTGGGAGGCGGGCGACAAGGACGCCACCGACGCGGCGTTCGCCAAGGCTGCCAAGGTGGTGAGCATCGAGACTCACTATCCCCGCTCTCACCCCTCTCCGCTGGAGACGTGCGGGATAGTGGCCGACGTGCACCCCGCCACGGGGAAGGCCACCATCTACATGACGTCGCAGGCGCCCCATGCTCACCGGACGCTGTTCGCTCTGGTGGCGGGACTGCCGGAGCAGAACATCCGGATCATCTCCCCCGACATCGGGGGCGGATTCGGCAACAAGGTGCCCATCTACCCCGGTTACGTGGTGGCCACCGCCGCCTCGCTTCTGATCGGCCTGCCGGTGAAATGGGTGGAGAGCCGCACCGAGAACCTGATCTCGACGGGTTTCGGGCGCGACTACTACATGACCGGATCACTGGCGCTGGACGACAACGGGCGCATCCTGGGCCTGCGGACCGACCTGCTGGCCGACCAGGGCGCCTTCTACTCGGACGCGCAGCCCACCAAGTTCCGCGCCGGGCTGTTCCACATCGTCACGGGGTCCTATGACTTCGACGCCGCCCATGTCACTGCCAAGGGAGCGTTCACCAACAAGGCGCCGGGAGGCGTGGCGTACCGGTGTTCCTTCCGGGTGACCGAGGCGTCTTATCTGATCGAACGGCTCATCCAGAACGCCGCCAACGAGATCGGGATGGACCCGGCCGAATTCCGCCGGATGAACTTCATCCAGCCCGAGCAGTTCCCCTACACCTCCCCCACCGGGTTCGTCTACGACTCCGGCGACTACGAGACGGCCATGCAGATGGCGATGGACATGGTGGGTTACGACGAGTTGCGAGCCGAGCAGGCCGCGGCTCGCGAGGAAGGGCGGCTGATGGGGATCGGCATGGCCAGCTTCACCGAAGTGGTGGGCGCCGGACCGGCTCACACCTACGACATCGCCGGTCTGAAGATGTTCGACTCGGCCGAATTGCGGGTGCATCCCACCGGCAAGGCCATCCTGAAACTGGGCGTGAAGACCCAGGGACAGGGGCATGAGACCACCTTCGCACAGATCGTGGCCGAGGAGTTGGGCATCCCCGCCACCGACATCGCGGTGATGCACGGGGACACCGACAACACCCCCTACGGTCTGGGCACCTACGCCTCGCGTTCCACTCCGGTGGGCGGAGGCGCCACGGCCATGGTGGCCCGCAAGCTGCGCGACAAGGCTCGCAAGATCGCCGCCCACCTGCTGGAGGCCTCGCCCGAGGACCTCGACTGGGAGCCGGGCAAGTTCTCGGTGAAGGGATCGCCCGATTCGAGCGTCTCCATCCAGGACATCGCCTTCGCGGCCTACACCAACCATCCCGAGGACGAGGAAGCCGGATTGGAGGGCGTGCACTACTACAACCCGCCCAACATGACCTACCCGTTCGGGACCTACATCGTGGTGGTGGACCTCGATCCCGACACCGGCGTGTGGACGGTGCGGCGCATGGTGGCGGTGGACGACTGCGGAGTGCGGATCAACCCCATGATCGTGGACGGGCAGATCCACGGCGGCCTCACCGAAGGCTTCGCCAAGGCCAACATGCAGTGGATCACCTTCGACGAGGACGGCAACTGCATCGGGTCCAACTTCATGGACTACCTGGTGCCCACCGCCTGGGAGACGCCGCGCTTTGAGTTGGGCGAGACGGTCACCCCCTCTCCCCATCATCCGATCGGCGCCAAGGGCGTGGGAGAGTCGGCCACGGTCGGCTCGCCGGCCGCCTTCGTGAACGCGGTGATCGACGCGTTGGCGCACCTGGGTGTCACCAACATCGACATGCCGGTGCTCCCCGACCGTGTCTGGAAGGCCATCCACAACGCCTGAGACCACTGGTGAGCAGCTCGTCCGTCGCAGGTTGTGATGGACGAGCTGCTGGACCAAGCCGTGGCGCTGCGGGCCCGGGGCGAGCGGTTCGTGCTGGCGACCGTGGTATGGAGCCGCGGACTGTCGTCGGGCAAGCAGGGATACCGGGCGATCATCTCTTCGGACGGTCGCATGCACGGCTGGCTGGGCGGTGCCTGCGCGGCGCCCACTTTGACCCGGGTGTCCCGGGAGGTGCTCGCCGAGGGTCGGGCACGGCTGGTGGTGCTGGGACCCGACCACGGGCTGGCCGGTGGGGACCGCCAGGGAGTGGAGACGGTGCCCATGGCGTGTGACTCCGAGGGCACCATGGAGGTGTACCTAGAGCCGGTGTTCCCCTCGCCGCACCTGGTGGTGGTGGGCAGATCTCCAGCCGTGGGGGCCTTGACGGCCATGGCCCGGGCATTGGGCTGGAGGACCTCGGTGGTGGACGACGGGGGGCGGGCCGATGATCACGATCCTTCCAACCGGGTGTTCACGACTCTGGATTTCGATGAGGTGGGAGTGGACCGGCAGGCCATGGTGGTGGTGGCCACCCAGGGTCACTACGACGAGGAGGCCCTGGCGGCTGCACTGGTGACGCCTGCCAGGTACGTGGGCCTGGTCGCCTCTCGGAAACGGTCGGCTGCGGTGGTCTCCTACCTGCGCGACCGGGGAGTGGGCGAGGCCGCCCTGGCCCGGGTGCGGGCGCCGGCCGGACTGGACCTGGGACGGGTGGGGCATCGGGAGATGGCCGTGAGCATCCTGGCCGAACTGGTGGCGTTGCGTGGCTCTGCTACTCGGGTTTCGGAAGCGGCCGTCTCGGCAGGCGGTGGTTCGGCTGCGGTGGAGGCCGGCGCTTCATCGGGTGTTTCGGGTGAGAGTGGCGGGGAGGCCGCCGATCCGCATGCCGAGGTCACCGATCCGGTGTGCGGGATGGTGGTGATCCCGTCT